>JAAYFI010000116.1 GCA_012728315.1 Gammaproteobacteria bacterium | reverse complement strand
ATCAAGTGTGGATTCGCCACCTGTGGGTTAGCATGCCAAATTTCTGGCCACTTCCACGGCTTGCTTAAAAACTTACCGGAGATATCCCACAGGGTGTCGCCTTTAACCACTGTGTAATTGTCTGGATGGCCATCTTTTAGCTGTACTTGTGCTTGTACTGCAGCAGTCGCAAGCAATAACAGAGCAAGTAATGTTTTCCTCATGCGGTGAATCCCTTTATCATATGTTGACAATGGAACGCCTAATGACAATTCCAGAACCCGATTTTTTGGCTTTACAGCCAATTCTTTATTATGCTGCGTATCATAGTAGCAGTGCTTTCTAACTTTATTCCATAAGTACATCACAAACGCATATGGCAATTTTAAATATTCTTGAGTTTCCCGATCCTCGATTACGCACCATAGCTAAACCTATAGCGCAGGTCGATGACCAAATCCGCCTCCTGATTGATGATATGCTAGAAACCATGTATGCCGCACCTGGTATTGGTCTAGCTGCGACACAGGTCAACCATCATATTCGCTTAGTTGTGATGGATTTATCAGAAGATAAATCTGAACCGCTAGTATTTATCAATCCGGAGTTTGAAGTTCTCACTGATGAAACCGATCTTTATCAAGAAGGCTGTCTCTCAGTGCCAGGCTTTTACGAAGACGTACAGCGCCCACAAAAGGTTAAAATACGCGCCCTTGACCGTAATGGCGAACCCTTTGAGCTGTTAGCAGAAGGCTTACTAGCCGTTTGCATCCAGCACGAGTGCGACCATTTAAATGGCAAACTCTTCGTGGATTACTTGTCATCGCTGAAACGTGATCGCATTAAGAAAAAGCTAGAGAAAATCCATCGCCAGCAGAAAGATTAAATACCTTTCAATAAGAATGCTGTGCAGTGGCGTCCCTTCTGTTTTCGCAAGGTAATTGTATGTCTACGTCTTTACGTATTGTGTTTGCCGGCACGCCTGAGTTTGCCGCGAGTCATTTACAAGCGCTACTTGATAGCGAACACAGCGTGATCGCAGTCTATACGCAACCTGATCGTCCCGCTGGACGCGGTCAGAAGCTGACCCCAAGCCCAGTCAAACAGTTGGCAAGCAAGCACGACATTCCGGTGCTGCAACCGATTAACTTGCGTAGCGCTGAAGCTCAGCAAGAACTGGCTCGTTTTAATGCTGATCTGATGGTGGTGGTGGCATACGGTTTAATCTTGCCGCAGGCCGTGTTAGACAGCCCGCGCTTAGGCTGCATTAATAGCCATGCCTCGCTGCTACCGCGCTGGCGCGGCGCCGCACCGATTCAGCGGGCGATTGAAGCCGGTGACACTGAAAGCGGCATTACCGTAATGCAAATGGAGGCAGGTTTAGATACCGGCCCTATGTTGCTGAAAGTGACAACACCGATTTTAGCCACTGACACCGGCGGCAGTTTGCACGATCGCTTAGCCGCGCTGGGTCCTGCCGCAGTTTTACAAGCTATTCAAGGTTTAGCTGACGGTAGTATCAGCGCTGAAAAACAGCTCGACGGTTTAGCCACTTACGCGCATAAGCTGAATAAACAAGCCGCATTGATTGATTGGCAACGCCCGGCTGCAGCACTCGATTGCCAGATTCGCGCCATGCACCCATGGCCCGTTGCGCACAGCACTCTAGCTGGCGAAACGCTAAAAATTCACGCCGCGCACTTGAGCGAATGGCAAGGCCAACCCGGCGAGATTCTCAGCGCTGACCGCGAAGGTTTATTAGTGGCCTGTGGTGAACAAGCGCTACGTTTAACCCATCTACAGTTACCTAATGGTAAGGCCTTAGCCTTCAGCGACTTACTCAACAGTAAAAAAGATTTATTCCAGCCCGGGCAGGTACTCGGCTTATGAATCCACGCCTCGCAGCAGCGCGCGCTTTGGCTGCAGTGCTAGCGGGTAAAGCTTCGTTAGCCAGCAGCTTACCGACTCAACTGGAACGCGTCAGCGATCGCGATAAAGGCTTAGTCCAAGAGCTCGCGTTTGGCACTGCACGCTGGCAACCGCGCCTATCGGCATTAGCCTTAGCGCTACTGAGCAAGCCTTTTCGCAAAGCTGATCAAGATGTTGAGGCCTTATTATTAGTAGGCCTGTACCAACTGCTCTACACCCGCATTCCAGCGCATGCTGCAATTGCCGAAACTGTTGGCTGCGCCACCGCGTTAAAAAAGCCTTGGGCCAAAGGTTTACTCAATGCGGTCTTACGCCGCGCGCAACGTGAAGCTGAAACACTACTGCCAACACTTGAAAAAGATCCTGTCGTGCTCACCGCACATCCACGCTGGCTGCAAAAATCCTTAAAAGCTTTTTGGCCTGACGATTGGCTCGCCATCTGTGAGGCCAATAATAGCCATCCGCCCTTCACGCTGCGGGTTAATCAGCGCGTGACCAGTCGCGATGCCTATTTAGCAGAACTGCTTGATTGCGGCATTGCTGGCCAGGCAACACCTTTCAGCAAAGATGGTATTACTTTAGCAACCGCTTGTGATGTCACTGCGCTACCGGGTTTTGCTGACGGTGCAGTGAGCGTGCAAGATGAAGCAGCGCAATTAGCCGCTGACTTGCTGATGCTTGAGCCTGAGCAGCGTGTGCTGGATGCCTGTTGTGCGCCTGGCGGCAAGACCTGCCATATTTTAGAAAGCCAAGCACAACTACGCGAAGTGGTTGCGATTGACCTCGAGCCACAGCGTTTAGATCGAGTTAAAGCCAACCTTGAGCGTTTAAAACTCAAGGCTAGCATTGTGGCTGGCGATGCCCGTGCGGTTGATCAGTGGTGGGACGGGCAAGTCTT
>JAAYFI010000006.1 GCA_012728315.1 Gammaproteobacteria bacterium | reverse complement strand
GGTGTTGAGTTGATTGGCGAGCGTCAGCCTGGGATCACGGCAACAGATATCGTTCTTGCGCTTACTGAGTTTTTGCGTAAAGAGCGTGTGGTGGGTGCTTACCTTGAATTCTTTGGGCCGGGTGCGGCGAGTCTGTCGATTGGTGACCGCGCCACCATCTCCAATATGACGCCTGAGTACGGTGCAACCGCTGGTATGTTCTATATTGATGAGCAAACCATCGAGTACTTGAAGCTCACGGGACGCGAACCCGAACAAGTAAAATTGGTAGAAAACTACGCAAAAACCACTGGCCTCTGGGCTGATAGCCTAGAAGCTGCAGAATACGAGCGCGTTCTGAAGTTTGATCTATCTACCGTTGGCCGCAATATGGCGGGCCCTTCCAATCCGCATGCGCGCGTAGCAACCAGCGACTTAGCGGCGAAAGGTATTGCCGGCGATTGGGTCAAGGAAGAGGGTTTAATGCCCGATGGCGCAGTGATTATCGCTGCGATCACCAGCTGCACCAATACCAGTAACCCACGCAACGTTGTTGCTGCTGCTTTGTTAGCCCGTAAGGCCAATGAATTGGGTCTGGAGCGTAAGCCTTGGGTGAAAACTTCTTTTGCTCCAGGTTCTAAAGTCGCTGAGCTTTACCTGAAAGACGCGAACTTACTGGGTGAGCTTGAGCAGTTAGGTTTTGGTATTGTGGGTTTTGCTTGCACCACCTGTAACGGTATGAGCGGTGCTTTGGACCCTAAGATCCAGCAAGAAATCATTGATCGTGATCTGTACGCCACAGCCGTACTGTCGGGTAACCGTAACTTTGATGGCCGTATCCACCCTTACGCCAAGCAAGCATTCTTAGCTTCGCCTCCTTTAGTGGTGGCGTATGCCATCGCCGGTACCATTCGTTTTGATATCGAAAAAGATGCTTTAGGTTACGATAAAGACGGCAACCCAATCACTTTGAAAGATCTGTGGCCAACAGATGAAGAGATTGATGCGATTGTGGCTGCCAGCGTTAAACCTGAGCAGTTTAAGCAAGTCTACATTCCAATGTTTGATTTGGGCTCCATCAAGCAGGCACCAAGCCCACTGTATGACTGGCGTCCGATGAGTACGTACATCCGTCGTCCGCCTTATTGGGAAGGGGCTTTGGCCGGTGAGCGCACCATGAAAGGAATGCGTCCACTCGCGATTTTGGGTGACAACATTACCACCGACCACTTGTCGCCATCGAATGCCATTATGATGGACAGTGCGGCGGGCGAGTACCTGCACAAAATGGGCGTGCCGGAAGAGGACTTTAACTCGTACGCAACCCACCGTGGTGACCACTTGACTGCGCAGCGTGCCACCTTTGCCAACCCGAAACTGTTTAACGAAATGGTTTTGGATGAGGCCGGTAAAGTGCGTCAGGGATCTTTAGCGCGTATTGAGCCGGAAGGTAAAGTGACGCGCATGTGGGAAGCCATTGAGACCTATATGGAGCGTAAGCAGCCGTTAATCGTTGTGGCCGGTGCTGATTATGGTCAGGGTTCTTCCCGTGACTGGGCGGCAAAAGGTGTGCGTCTAGCGGGTGTTGAAGTGATTGCTGCTGAAGGCTTTGAGCGTATTCACCGTACCAACCTGATTGGTATGGGTGTATTACCGCTGCAATTTGCTGAAGGCACAACACGCAAAACTTTAGGTTTAGACGGTACTGAAACTTACGATGTGGAAGGCGAGTTGCAGCCGGGCAATACCATGACCTTGATTATCAACCGTGCCAACGGTGAGGTTGTGCGTGTGCCAATGCTGAGTCGCTTAGACACTGCAGCAGAAGTTGAAGTCTACCAAGCCGGTGGTGTTCTCCAGCGCTTTGCTCAAGAGTTCCTCGCAGCGGAAGGTGCAGATGCGTAATTGCGCATAAGTGCTTCCAGAACCCGCTAAGCGAGTGAGTCTTGTTTAGCGGGTTCTTATTTTCTGGTCAGCGCGATTGGCGCTCACCGAACAACTTATATTAAAACTAGGGAGATTCCATTATGAGTCAGGTCCCACAAATTAAAATCCCCGCAACTTATATGCGCGGCGGCACCAGTAAAGGTGTGTTTTTCCGCATCGCTGATTTACCGCAAGCTGCGCAACAGCCCGGTGCTGCACGCGATAATTTATTGCTGCGGGTGATTGGTAGTCCAGACCCTTACGGCAAACAAACCGATGGTATGGGTGGTGCAACGTCCAGTACCAGTAAAACGGTATTGCTGGCTAAAAGCAGCCGTGCTGATCACGATGTGGATTATTTATTTGGACAGGTGTCCATTGATAAGCCCTTTGTTGATTGGAGTGGTAACTGCGGTAACTTAACGGCCGCCGTTGGTTCTTTTGCGATCTCTAATGGCTTAGTTGACGCGGATAAAATCCCAGAAAACGGTATCTGCACGGTACGGATTTGGCAGGTTAATATTGAAAAAACCATTATTGCCCATGTGCCTATGACCAATGGGCAAGTACAAGAAACCGGTGACTTTGAGTTGGATGGGGTAACTTTCCCTGCAGCTGAAGTGCAGATCGAATTCTTGGACCCTGCTGATGGCGACGGTGATGATGCAGCAATGTTCCCAACCGGCAATGTGGTTGATGATCTTGAAGTGCCAGGTGTGGGTACTTTAAAAGCGACGCTGATCAATGCCGGTATTCCAACCATCTTTGTGAATGCTCAAGATATTGGCTACACAGGTACAGAGTTACAGTCGGCGATTAATAGCGATAAAGAGGCTTTAGCGAAGTTTGAGCTGATCCGTTCCCACGGTGCGGTAAAAATGGGCTTGATCAAAGATGTCGCCGAAGCTGCAGCGCGCCAACATACGCCTAAAGTTGCTTTTGTTGCGCCGCCGGCGGACTACACCGCCTCCAGCGGTAAAGCAATCAAGGCTGCAGATATCGATGTGTTAGTCCGTGCTTTATCCATGGGACAGTTGCACCACGCGATGATGGGTACTGCAGCGGTAGCTATTGGTACTGCCGCCGCTATCCCAGGTACTTTGGTGAACTTAGCGGCTGGTGGTGGCGACCGTCAAGCCGTGAACTTTGGTCACCCGTCCGGTACCTTGCGTGTGGGAGCGCAAGCGGCGCAAGAAAACGGCCAATGGGTGGTTAAAAAAGCCATTATGAGCCGCAGTGCACGGGTTCTGATGGAAGGCTGGGTGCGCATTCCTGGCGATAGTTTCTAAAGCGTACAAGCTTAGCGCTTTAAGTGCTCCAATAAAGTGACCGATTAAAAGGTCACTTTATTGTTCAGTGAGCGCTGTTTATCTTGATCTGACTCTTCAATAAACCGCTTGCTGATTTGATCTGTTAGCGGGTCTGTGCGTCATCTTGCAAGCAAAGCGGCTGTAGACTTTGCTTAGATCATTCCAGTGGAAACAGCTTCTCAGAGTATTTCACATACCATGCGGCGGACTGCACTTGAATAATATAGGCTAAGGCAATCAGTAGCGCAGCATGCGCACCCGCTTCACCAAAAGCCGTCATGGATAAAGCTAAAGCTATCGATAAATTGCGCATTACAGTGCCATAGACTAGCGCAATACCATCGCCGCGGTTTAGACGTTTTTTAGCAATAAAAGTGCTCACCACATAGTTCACGCCATAGAGCAGTAGCAGTGGAATAAATAAACGCACGAGCAAAGCGGGCGATTCCAGCAAAGCGGGGCCTTTTAGCGCCATTGCCACAAAAACAATGCCTAATACACCAAGGCTTGAAAAAGGTGGGAATTTAGGCGCATATTTTTTCTGGAAACCTTCAACACCATATTTACGTACTAATACTGTGCGGGTGATTTGTCCAGCAATCAGTGGAATGGCGATAAACAGTATAATCTGCTGGAAAACCAGCAGCAGTTGCACTGGGATTTTAGAGCCTAATAAAAACTGCACGTAAAAAGGTGTGAGTATTGAGCCTAAAAATAAACCAACAAGGGTTAGCTTAATGGCTGCCGCCAGATTACCTTTTGCAAAGCCTGTCCAGGAAATAGTCATGCCGCTGGTTGGTAGTAAAGCTGTAAGTAGCAGGCCTAGAGCGAGCTCGGGCTGTTCAGCAAAAAACACACGGCCAAGGGCAAAAGCAACAAAAGGAATACATACGAAGTTAATTGCCAGCGCCCAAAACTGTACAGCATTGTCGCCAGCCACTAGGAGTTGCTTAGGTTTAACTCCAACCATCATTGGGTAAACCATCAGTAATGTAAGGGGCGCAATCAATATGTTGAAGTGCTGTGTGGGCATAACTAAGCCTGTTACTAGGCCTAAGAGTAAAAAAATGGGGATACTCAAACTTAAATTTTTGCTTAACCAGGTGATGTATTTCATATAAAACCCCGTTGTACGTGAGCGCACATAATAAAGCTGCCTGCAGCAGAGTGATGAAAAATACAGTATATAATTATATATACTATCTATGCAGACTCGCAGCAACTGTAAAGCCTGTTATTCTTAGCTGGCAACAAAGGGTAAATTGTTAAAGCTGTTTTGGATTGTATGGTTAAGTTATTAGGAGCTTTTATTGTTTACAGATTTAGTGTTTGAAGAAGGATTTAGCAAAGTGGATGCAGAGTTGGATGTCATTTTTGTACCGACCGATGAGCTGGTGGTTGAAGCCATGCTGAAAATGGCCGATGTGACGCAAGATGATGTGCTTTACGATCTTGGTTGCGGTGATGGGCGTATTGTGGTGGCTGCTGCGATGGAGCGGGCTGCTACTGCGGTGGGCATCGATATGGATCCGCGTCGTATCGCTGAAGCCAATGCTTTAGCCAAAGCTGTCAACGTTGAGCACCGGGTTAAATTTATTCAAGATGACTTGCTAACAGTAGATTTTAGCGATGCCACTGTGGTGACTTTATATTTATTACCATCGCTGAACGTGCAATTAAAAAAACGTATTTTAAGCGAACTTAAACCAGGTACTCGCATTATTGCTCATGCCTTTAATATGGGGCGCTGGCAGCCTGATGCCAAACGTGCGATGGGTGGGGTGTATCTTTATAAGTGGGTGGTGCCAGCGCCAGTGCAAGGTGTTTGGGAGTGGTTAAGTGACGATGGCAAACTGTATCGCGTAGCCCTTGAACAAACCTTCCAGATGTTGAGTGGACAGGCTTGGATTGATAACGAGCAGGTGGAGTTGGTTGAGGCAAAAATGCTCGGTGATCGTTTGCGCTTAGTGATTCAAACCAAGGTAACAGCTGAGCCAGAGGTGTTTGTGTCGTGCTATCAAGCAGGCGTATTGCTGCCTGCGGTCGACAGTAAGCAAGTGTCTGCGGGTATACGTTTAGAGCTTTAAGGTGTTTTGCGAGGGCTGGGCTCTAGTGTTGTGAGCCCAGCGTCTGTTACCGCCTGCTTTAAAACGTTGCGCAATGTCCGCCAGAGGGTGCCTGGCCTGAGCCTATTGCAATAATAGGGGCTTCTAAGCGCAAATTAACCGGCTGTGAGTGCTGCCAATCCCAGACAAAGAAACCCACCAGCAAGGTCCAAAACACGACAATACGTAAACTGCGTAAATTATTCATAATCAGTATCCAAAGTAACGACGAACACGCACGCCGATCAGAGAGCCTAAAAAGGCCATCACCACCCAAATCCAGCCATGAATACTGCCGGTAGAAATCCCACTGACCATCGCACCAACGTTACAGCCAAAAGCTAAGCGCGAACTGTAACCCAATAAGAAGCCAGCAATAATGCCGACAACCCACTGTTGCGTGTTGAGCTTATTGGCTTGCCCGGTTTTGTTGCGTGAAAAAATCCACAAGGCACCGGCTAAAATACCAATATTGGTAATCGAAGTGAGGTCTAAAAACACCGACTGTTGCAGCGCCGTGGCATTCACTGGCTGGCTCCAGAAGGCATTGACAGTGGGATCAAATAGATTGCTTGCTTGAGCAATTTTTGCCGCCCACAAGCCAAAACCATAGACCACGCCCCAAGGTTGTCCGGCGATAATCAGATTAAGCACGGCTAAGATAGCGATTAAGAGTGCACCCAGCAGTAAGGTCTTATTCAACAGGCTGCGTGAGACGCTGCTGGTTTTCGACCACCACCAAGCGGCTAAACCCAAGGCAATTAAACCTAAATAGGTTAAACCCAGTGCACCGCCTAAGCCGACCTCTTCGACCAGGCCGACCGGTTGCACATGACCCAGATCGAGCCACCAGCCTAAATGTGCGGATCCCAAAAAGCTGCCTAAAGCAAATACAGGCAAAATTGCCATATTCAATGGGATGCCTAAGCCAGCTTTATACAAGGTGCCGGAGCCACAGCCATCGGCAATTTGCATGGCGCCGCCAAACACTAAAGCGCCAATTAATAGGCTGATGCTGGGTGGGCCTAAAGCTGCGTTTAACTCAGTAGGGAAGCTGGCTAGCAATGGCATGGAAAAGGCAGCTGCTATGGCTAATAAAAACAGCTGTGCAAAAACACCACTGGCATCACGCTGTTCAATTAAATTACGCCAGCCGGTGGTAAAGCCAAAACGGGTACCGGCCAGTACTGCTCCTAAGCCGATACCCACAATAAAGAGTAGGCTTTGGCGTACGGAAACAAACCAGAATAAAAATGCGGTAAAAACTGCAAATACGAGTGTTAAAGCGACACGATTGTTCATAGTTATTTATTCACCAGTTGAGAAAACTTGGCGTGTAGTTGCTCAAAACGACTTGGCGTGTTTTCCATAGGTAAACTGACCTGCGCTTGTGTCCACTCCGCTAATGAAGCCGGGTAGAGGCGCACATCCTTAAGGCCCGCCAGCTCAGATAGAACGAACCAGTTGGTGGCTGCCCAGTGGCCAGTGTTGCAAAACGATACGGTTTCTTGGGCTTGGTCAAGGCCTTGCTCACGCACCAGCTGCTTGATCTCTGCCGTTGGACGAATGCGCGTGTCATTTGTATTGAACCACTGGCCAAAGGGTGTATTTTGCGCCGTGGCAATGGTGCCGCCTGTGCTGGCTGTCGGAGCTTTTACTTGCCCTTGGTAAAAAATAGGTGGGCGCGCATCCAGTAACTGATAATTACTGTTCTGTTGAGTGATTTTATCCAGTAGCTCATCTTGAAAAATAGCCAGTTTAGGGTTGCTGTGTACCTTGATTTGGCTGGTTTGGATTGCTGTGGCTGCGGTAGCGATGGATTGCTGCGCTTGCTGCCATTGCTGAAAACCACCGTTGAGTATACTTAAATCACTTAAGCCTAAGTATTTGAGCGTCCAGTACACTCGCGCTGCAGCACCAAAATCGGTTTCATCAGCGCCGCTGGAGTAGACAATAATCGGTTGTTGGCCCGTGATGCCAAGCGAGCGCACCAGCTTTTCGAAATAAGCATCGTCAGCCAGTTGCCCAGGATTATTGGCCGGCCCGCGCCACTGTCCATAGGGGGCTGAAAGCGCGCCGGGTATATGCCCAGCGTTGTACTCTTCGGGGCTGCGAATATCAATAATTTGTGCGGCAGGTTCGGCGTTCAGCGCTTGCTGGAGTTCAGTCGCCTCCAACAGTGGCTGATAGGTTGCCGCCTGCGCGCTGCCAAATAATAAAGACAAAAAAAACGCCAAGCTGGCGTAAAATTGTTTCATAGAAGTGACTCCTCAATGTATGCGGTGATTTTCGCACAGGGATCTCGGCAGTAGAAGGAATTGTTGGCTATATGGTTATATGTAAATGGTTTTTTATAACCAGTCTTGAGGCGAAGAGTTGACTCAAAGCACGGTAGCGTATCAGTAAAGTAGCGTCGGTTTTGATAACTTGAATAACCCTCTGCCAATCGCTGCAGACCGGCAGAGGGGTGTTAACGCTTAGTTGTTTTCCGCGAGGAAGAACCAAGTATCCAGTACTGAGTCTGGGTTGAGAGAAACGCTTTCGATGCCTTGCTCCATTAACCAGCGCGCGAGATCCGGATGGTCTGACGGACCCTGACCGCAAATACCAATGTATTTGCCAGCCTTATTACAGGCTTGAATAGCCATCGATAGCAGCTTTTTAACTGCGGCATCGCGCTCATCAAACAAGTGGGCGATCACGCCAGAGTCACGGTCTAGGCCCAAAGTTAACTGAGTCATATCGTTGGAGCCAATGGAGAAACCATCAAAATACTCAAGGAACTCATCGGCCAGCAGTGCGTTGGAAGGCAGTTCACACATCATAATCAGGCGTAAACCGTTTTCACCGCGCTTCAGACCATATTCTTCGAGCAAGCTCACGACTTGCGCCGCTTCATTAACAGTGCGCACAAAAGGCACCATTAACTCAACATTGGTTAAACCCATCACATCACGCACGCGTTTCATGGCGCGACATTCCAGCTCAAAGCAGTCGCGGAATGATTCACTGATGTAGCGTGAAGCACCACGGAAGCCCAACATGGGGTTCTCTTCAGTGGGCTCGTAGAGCTTACCGCCAATCAGGTTGGCATACTCGTTGGATTTGAAATCAGATAAACGCACAATGACTTTTTTCGGCCAGAATGCAGCAGCGAGGGTGCTGACGCCTTCCACCAATTTATCGACATAGAAGTCAACTGGGCTGGCGTAGCCGGCGGTGCGTTTTTCTACGCTGTCTTTAAGGTCTTTGGGCAGACTGTCAAAGTTCAGCAGTGCTTTAGGGTGTACGCCGATCATGCGGTTAATAATAAACTCAAGGCGCGCTAAACCCACGCCAGCGTTGGGCAGCTGGGCAAAATCAAAGGCACGGTCAGGGTTACCGACGTTCATCATGATTTTAAATGGCAGCTCAGGCATAGCATCGACTGAGTTGGTGCGAATATCAAAATTCAATTCACCTTCAAATACATAACCGGTATCACCTTCTGCGCAGGATACCGTGACACCTTGGCCGTCTTTTAATAACGTAGTGGCATTGCCGCAACCGACTACCGCAGGAATGCCTAATTCGCGGGCAATAATTGCCGCGTGACAGGTGCGTCCACCGCGGTTGGTAACAATGGCGCTGGCGCGCTTCATGACTGGCTCCCAGTCAGGATCAGTCATATCAGAGACCAATACATCGCCTGGCTGGACTTTATCCATTTCGGAAACATCATTGATAATTCTTACAGGGCCTGCGCCAATACGCTGACCAATGGCACGACCTTCAACCAAAACAGTGCCTTGCTCTTTGAGCAGGTAGCGCTCCATGACGTTGAGGTTGCTGCGGCTTTTTACGGTTTCTGGACGCGCCTGCACAATGTAGAGTTTGCCATCGTCACCATCTTTAGCCCATTCAATATCCATTGGGCAGCCATAGTGCTGCTCAATGATTACCGCTTGCTGGGCAAGATTGGACACTTCGGCGTCGGTTAGACAGAAACGCATGCGATCAGCCGGTGCGACATTAATGGTATTGATGGATTTGCCCGCGCTGGCATCGGAGCCGTAGATCATCTTGAGGGCTTTGCTGCCTAGGTTGCGGCGTAAAATAGCTGGGCGGCCTGCTGCAAGTGTAGGTTTGTGTACATAAAACTCATCGGGGTTTACAGCACCTTGCACCACGGTCTCACCTAAACCATAGGCGCCGGTGATAAAGACTACATCGCGGAAACCTGATTCAGTGTCAAGACTGAACATCACACCAGCCGCTGCGGTTTCAGAGCGTACCATGCGCTGCACACCCACAGATAAGGCCACATTACGGTGGTCAAAACCTTGGTGCACACGATAGGAAATAGCGCGATCATTGAACAATGAGGCAAACACTTCTTTGGCGGCATGGATCACATTATCTACGCCACGAATGTTTAAGAAGGTTTCTTGCTGGCCCGCAAAGGAGGCGTCTGGCAAATCTTCAGCTGTTGCGGATGAGCGCACCGCAACGGCCATATTGTCATTGCCATTGGCCATTTGTGCAAAAGCAGTGCGAATGTCGGCATCCAGTTGCGCAGGGAAGTCTGCATCTAAAATCCATTGACGAATTTGCGTGCCGGCTTCGGCTAATGCATTGACATCATCAATATCTAAAGCATCCAATAAGTCGTGGATACGTGCATCTAGATTATTGGCATCAATAAAGTCACGGTAGGCTTGGGCGGTGGTGGCAAAACCACCCGGAACTGAAACGCCGGCGCCTGCAAGGTTGCTGATCATCTCGCCTAGGGAGGCGTTTTTGCCCCCTACACGCTCAACATCATGGTTACCGAGCTTATCGAGGGAAACTACGTACTCAACCAAGGTGATCTCTCCACGTCTGTATTGAAAAGGCTAGTGTAATCTATTGGCCTTATTTGAGAAAAATGGGTCACAATGTCACCCGACAACATGTCTGGCAAAAAGTCAGCCTATAATAACCGAGAAATGTTCACGACTTAAGGCTTTTGGCAATTATGAAACGTACAGCTTTTTTTATTTCTGATGGAACGGGTATTACTGCCGAAACGCTTGGGCAAAGTTTATTGGCACAATTCGATAATATCGACTTTCGCCGCTTAACTCGACCTTACATCGATAGCGTCGAAAAAGCACAGGCTATGGTACAGCAAATTAATGAGGTTGCGGCAAGCGAGCAGGTGCGGCCGATTGTCTTTGATACCATCGTTAATGCTGAAATTCGCGATATTCTTGCAACCGCCAATGCTTTCAAAGTGGATATTTTTTCCAGTTTTTTAGCGCCTTTGGAGGAAGAGTTAAGCGCTCGATCATCCTATTCCGTGGGTAAGTCGCATTCAATTACCCATAGCGCAAACTATATGGAGCGCATTGAAGCCGTCCATTTTGCTTTGGATAATGATGATGGAGGGCGCACTCGCCACTATGACAGCGCGGATATTATTTTGGTGGGCGTTTCGCGTTGCGGTAAAACTCCAACCTGTTTGTATATGGCAATGCAATATGGAATTCGTGCGGCCAATTACCCGCTGACGGAAGATGATATGGAAAGTCTGCAGCTGCCGCCGTCGCTGAAGCAGCACAAAGAAAAATTATTTGGCTTAACCATTGATGCAGATCGTTTGGCAGCTATTCGTAATGAGCGCAAACCTAACAGTCGTTATGCCAGTTATGCTCAATGTGAATTTGAGGTGCGTGAAGTCGAATCATTATTTCAGCGCGAAAATATCAATTCTATTAATACCACGCATTTTTCTGTAGAAGAGATTTCTGCAAAAATCTTAGTCGAGAAGGGTATTGAACGGCGCTTTAAGTAAAAGCGTAGGTATGGGGGGCTGTTGCATACATCAAAAAATGTCATTGCAAGCGCAGTGAAGCGGCTCGGTTGGTTGTGTATCGCAACGAGTGAGTAATGGCCGCGTGCTCCTCCCCATACCAGAATCAATCAGTATGTCCTTGGCGCAGATTAGCAATGCTCAGGGCTGGCTAAATGCAGTGGAGCTTGCGGCTTGTATAGGGTATCCCAAGCCGCAAGCGGCTGGAGTGCCGGCCGCTTTGGGTCTCTATCAGGCTGTGCTCGATCTTGCTGGCGATCACAGCCATTATTCAGAGTTTCTCTTGCCTGTAAAACGTGGGTTAATCGTCCCAGCCGCCCATTTCTTTCCAGCGATTGACGATGCCAAAGAACAGTTCTGCGGTTTTTTCAGTATCGTAGCGGGCATTGTGTGCTTCGCGAGCATCAAAGCCGATGGCCGCGGCTTCACAGGCTTTAGCTAGGACTGTCTGTCCGTAGGCTAAGCCGGCTAAGGTTGCGGTATCAAAGCTTGAAAACGGATGGAAAGGGTTGCGTTTAATGCCGCAACGTTCAACCGCAGCATTTAGAAAGCCAAGATCAAAGTGGCTGTTGTGGCCGACTAAGATCGCGCGCTTACAGCCGCTGGCTTTCATTGACTTGCGTACGCTTTTGAAAATTTCAGTCAAAGCGCGCTCTTCAGATACAGCCATACGCAAAGGGTGGTTGAGTTTAATACCCGTAAAATCTAGCGCTGCCTGTTCGATGTTGGCCCCGGCAAAAGGCTCTACGCGGAAAAATAAAGTATGCTCAGGGTACAGCAGACCTTCATCATCCATGTTAGGAATCACTGCGGCGATTTCCAACAAGGCGTCCGTTGCGCTATTAAAACCACCTGTTTCTACATCAATCACCACCGGCAGGTAGCCGCGAAAGCGGCGTGCCATAGGCGATTTTAAGCCACTGCTGTTTCGTTCTTGGCTGTTATTGTCCAGCTCGTATTCGTAGTCTGTAATGTCTTGGCTCATGCTTGAGCTCCTAGTACACGCCAGTTTAGGGTTTCACCGGCACGTAAAGGAACCAGTTGTTGCTCGCCAAAGGCAAACGAATTTGGCACGGTCCAAGGCTCGCGTACTAATGTAATGCGCTCTTTGTTACGAGGTAAACCGTAGAAGTCAGCACCGAAATGGCTGGCAAAGGCTTCTAGTTTGTCTAGCGCATTGCGCTGTTCAAAAGCTTCGGCATACAACTCAATGGCAGCATAAGCGGTGTAGCAGCCAGCGCAGCCGCACGCTGTTTCTTTAGCATTTTTAGCGTGTGGTGCAGAGTCTGTGCCTAAGAAGAACTTACTGGAACCGCTGGTGGCTGCATCCAATAGAGCTTCTTGGTGGCTGTTACGTTTTAGGATGGGCAAGCAATAAAAGTGCGGTCGAATGCCGCCTGCAAGCATATGGTTACGGTTATACAGTAGATGATGCGCAGTAATAGTCGCAGCGATAGTGTCACTGGCTGCGTTGACAAACTGAGCCGCATCAGCAGTTGTGATATGTTCCAGGACGATTTTTAAATTGGGAAAACGTGTTACTAAACCTGTTAACTGGTCATCAATAAAGCGCTTCTCACGATCAAAAATATCCACATGGTTGTGGGTGACCTCGCCGTGAACCAGCAGGGGCATGCCCACTTCGCTCATTGCTTCTAATGCAGGGTAAATCGCTTCCAGTCGAGTGACACCTGAATCTGAGTTGGTGGTTGCACCGGCAGGGTAAAGTTTAGCTGCATGCACAAAGCCGCTGTCTTTTGCTGTTTTAATATCTTGCGCAGAGGTTTGATCGGTGAGATAGAGCACCATCAAAGGTTCAAATGCACTTTGCGCAGGGCGAGCATTTAAGATGCGTTCACGGTATTGATCGGCCTCGAGGGTGTTGCGTACAGGCGGTACTAGGTTGGGCATAATAATCGCACGGGCAAAAGTGCGGGCAGCGTCAGCAACTGTGTGCGGTAAAACAGCACCGTCGCGTAAGTGAATATGCCAATCGTCGGGTCGCAGCAAGGTAAGGCGGTCAATCATGAAAGCTTCCAGTGGGTTGAATTAAACACAATAGGTCGAATGCTACCGTAAAAGCGCGATGCGGGCATCTGCTTTAAAGTTTTCTTAACTGTGACCGATAACTTAGCTGAGCATTCAGGTGATGGGAGAGCGCAATGCGCTTTGGCATATTTTCGATTTTAGCGAGCCTGCTGGCTACGCCTGCGTTGGCATTGACCTTCCAGACTCCATTGGAACATGTTGAATGGACTGTGGAGGGTGATCGCTTTGAGTGTCGACTCGCGCAGCCGGTTAAAGGTTTTGGCCAAGGCGAGTTTGTGCGTCGTGCCGGTGAAAGTCCGATATTTAAATTGCAAGCGCAAGAAGCTTGGCTCAGTCGAGGTTCGGCAACCTTGCTGGCTGCGGCAGCACCGTGGCGCGCCAATCAAGGTGACATTCATTTGGGCATTGTCTTAGTCGGCAGTGACGGCAACGCTTTGCAAGCATCGCAGCAGCAGGCCGGTCGCTTATTAAGTGCTTTATTAGAGGGGCGAGGCCCATTAATTCGACACCGTACCGGCCAAGGTGAAGCTCTTGAAGTGCGGATATTACCGGCGCATTTTTCTGATGCTTATGAACGTTATTTAGCCTGTACGGCTGGCTTGTTGCCTTACAATTATGAACAATTGAAACAAACCCGTATCAGCTTCAAAGACAGCAATATGGTGCTGACAGAGTCTGCTAAAGGGCGCTTGCAAGCCATTGTTGATTATTTAAAGGAAGATGCTACGGTCAACCAAATTGAGCTTGATGGGCACTCTGATAGTTGGGGTGATCGACTGAGTAATCGAGAAGTTTCACGCCGTCGCGCGCTGACGGTTAAAGCTTTTTTGGTTGAGCAAGGTGTGCCCGAAGAGCAGATTGTTGTGCGCTTTCATGGTGAAAGTTATCCATTAAAGCCCAATACCAGCGCCGCCAATCGGGCGCTCAATCGCCGCGTGAATGTCACCCTCACGCGTGTCCCAGAAGGCACTTACAATGCTATGAACGCTGTCGAGTCTGAATAGCCTGTTGTCCTGCGAAATGGTCTTTAGTGAGTTTAATCACTACGGGACTGAGTACCAGCAAAGAAATCAGATTCGGCACGGCCATTAATCCATTGAGGGTGTCAGCCAATAACCACACGCTATCAAGTTGCCCCATGGCGCCCACAGGTACCACGGCTACCCAGATCAGGCGGTAGGGTAAAATAGCGCGGCTGCCAAATAAAAACTCCCAGCAGCGCTCACCGTAATAACTCCAGCCAAGAATAGTGGTGAAAGCAAAGACCACCAACGCTGTGGTCAGTAAGTAATGTCCAGTGCCTGGCATGGCCGACTCAAAGGCGGCTGAGGAGAGTGCAGCGCCACTTAGACCGTTGCTCCATACGCCAGAGCAAATAATCGCTAAACCCGTCATGGTGCAGACAATCAAGGTATCAATAAAAGTTCCCATCATGCCAATCAGGCCTGAAACTACGGGATCATCACTGGTGCCTGCCGCTTGTGCAATACCGGCACTGCCTAAGCCTGCTTCATTGGAAAAGACACCGCGAGCAACACCAAAGCGTATTGCTGCAAGCATGGCAGCCCCAGCAAAACCACCCACCGCAGCATGGCCATTAAATGCAGAATCAAAAATTAACATAAAGGCTGCGGGAATCGCTTGGTAATGGCTGATTAAAACCAGCAGCGCTGCCAGTACATAAGCTATGCACATAAAAGGGACGAGCGTTTGCGCCACGGCCCCGATGCGCTGAATGCCCCCTAAAATCACCAAGCCAACCAGAGCCATAATGCACAGGCCGCTGAGCCACGCGGGAATAGCAAAGGACACAGCCAGACTTGCGGCCATGCTATTGACCTGCACCATATTGCCAATCCCAAAGCTGGCTAGACCACCAAATAAGGCAAAACAAGCACCCAGCCACGCCCATTTACGGCCTAGACCATTTTTAATGGCGTACATAGGGCCGCCAACAAATTGATTGTGGCTGTTTTTCTCACGAAAATGCACGGCCAGCACCACTTCGCAATATTTGGTCGCCATCCCCAGTAGCGCTGTGCACCACATCCAAAATAACGCGCCAGGTCCGCCCAAGACGATGGCGGTGGCCACCCCAGCAATATTGCCAGTGCCAACGGTCGCAGCAAGCGTGGTCATCAAGGCAGCAAATGGGCTGATGTGGCCAGTGCTCGCATCGCCTTTTTCACGCCCGCTCCAAATTTCTTGAAAGCCGCGCTTAATATTACGCACGGGCATAAACTTTAATGACAACATAAGAAACAAGCCGCTGCCTAAAATAGCAATCAGCATGGGTGTACCCCATACCCAATGATTGATAGCTGTAATTGCGCTATTGACTGTATGCATAAGATTCATGAGTGCTGTGCTTGGGGAAAGAGGATAGGTGGGTGCAACAGTTGTGTTTGTCTGCTGCAAAAACGGCGAGTTAGGCCGCAAATGATAAAGTGCTGCTGTGTGCAAATAAAGCGCTTTGGATACTTTTATAAGCCAATGGACTGTTTAGTCCTCTTGATGCGTTACACTGCGGTTATGAATTTTGCGGTGAGGACACCATGAAGAAAACGATAATAATACTCTCGATGCTGTTTCCAGCACTGGCTGTGGCTTTTCCAATTGACGTTGAAAAACATCTCAATGGTGCTGAAATAGACATACAGACTTTGGACTTAGGTAATAATATGGCCTCAGCGTCACTGAGCAACTACGGACAGCGTGCAGCTGTTTGTACCGTACGCTTTCGTAATGGACCAGAAGCGCCGCGCACTCGCAAGGCTCGCGTGGCTGCCGGTGAGACGGCACATTTAACCGCGAAGTTTAATAACAGTGTGATTCGCATGCGTGTACGTGTTGAGTGCAAATTAGATTAATGCGATGTTCATTGCATGTGCAGTTAAGTAAAGGTAGAGCAGGATATGGCAGCAATTGTAGAGCCCTTTTGGAAGCGTAAAACCCTCGCTGAACTGAGTCAGGAGGAGTGGGAGTCGCTGTGTGACGGCTGTGGTTTATGCTGTTTGCAAAAACTAGAAGATGAAGAAGATGGCGGTATTTATTACACCAATATCGCTTGTAAGTTGCTGGACTTAGATACCGCACGCTGCAGCAATTATCCTGATCGCAAAAGATTTGTGCCAGATTGCATTCAGCTGACTGCCGATCAGGCTGATGCATTTCGTTGGTTGCCGAGCACCTGTGCTTACCGTTTGGTGCATGAAGGTAAAGACTTGTTTGTTTGGCACCACTTGGTTTGCGGCAATACTGATGCAGTGCACACCGAGCGTATTTCGCAGTTGGGGCGTATGGTCAGTGAGCTGGATGTAGCGGATGAAGATTGGGAAAAACACCTGATTTTTAGATCAAGTTAGTCGGCGGGCTCAGTGTTTATGTCTGTGCGGCTGCAAGCAAGATAAGGTGTTACAGCCGCGCAGAGCTTCAGCTTACTCTGATTGTTTTTTTAGTAAATCAGCAAGGCCCGCCAAGCCTTTAAAGGTTTGCTGTGGCCCTTTTTGCCCGGCGCTTTCTTCTTTTTGGTAGTGCAAATCAACTTGGCGCTGGTGTTCATTATCATGACAGTACAAGCACAGTAATTCCCAGTTTGAGCCATCGGCTGGGTTGTTGTCATGGTTGTGATCGCGGTGATGCACCGTCAGCTCACTGAGACGTTTGCCGCTGAACTCGCGGCCACAGCGCCCGCAAAAGTGAGGGTACATTTTTAATGCTTTTTGCCGGTAGCCGCTTTCACGCTCTTGGTAAGATTGCGCGATAATTTTATCGAGTTTACTGGTGCTCATTGGATAGGCCCATTACAGATCTTGCTCAGTGGTGTGTTAACAGAAAAGAGCTTGGCACGTATGCCTTTGACGCCACTGGCGCTGAGGCGCGCTTCATGCATGGTTAAATAATTTTGCGCTGATTGTGCATCACTAAACAAGTAAACTCCGCCAGCTTCTTGGGTGGCTGGGTTTTCTGTCCATAGTTTCCAGATAAGGCCCGGTTCTTGGCTGATCGATTGCGCCAGATCTTGCATGGCGTGGTGCATATCTTCACCAAAAGGGCCTTCAAATGGAAAATCAATTTGCAGTAGGGTCAGCATCGTACAGCTCCAATCATATTTAAAGAAATAATAGAGCTTCGCTGCACAATGCTCAAGCCGTTATTGGCAGCAGCTTGCAGTGGTTACAGGGCATGGCGACTGCTGTGTGACTCGTTCAGTGTTGGCATGGCCTCTTTGCCAAGAGTTTCAATTATTTGCCAAAGCCAATGCGGTAAATCATCTGAATCGAGACTGTCGATCATGTTTTTAACGGCTAACCCTAACTCGGTATCGCCATCGATTTGTAAGCGGCGGCGAAAGAATAGGGTGTCAGGGTCTTCCTGGCGACTGGCTAATAATAAAAACTCACGCCAATTGCCACTGATGGTGACTTCCACAGGGGCGCGGTCTTTGATCAGGAGGCGGTTGCTGTTGGGCTCTTTGCTCAAACACCAGGATAAATCCAAGTCATTGACCTGCAAGCGCATCCAGCGTTGTTCAAGTATATCGAACAAGCCATCTTGCATGGCTTGGGCAAACACTTGGTTTAAGCAGCGTTGTAAAGTTAAGCGCTGCAAGAAAAAGGGTAGATGGCTGGTTAAAGGTAACAGGCGGTCGCCTGCGGATAATAAAAAGGGTGCTGCACGCTTTAACATAAGCCTAGCTCCTCCACGCTCAGCATGCCGGGGCGACCATGCCAATAACCGTTGCAGCCTTGTACCGCAAGTGGTGCAGGTTCACCTTGGCGAACTTTATCCCAGGCGCGAATGACTTCAGGCATGCCTTGCGCGCGCGGGCTGAGTCGTGCGATATCAGTGCCTGCAGCTTTGAGTGATGAGAAATCAGCCAGCAAGTTATTGATTTCAGCCGACAGGGTCTGAATGCCGTTAATGGTAAATAACGCCTGTCCTTCTTGGCTCAATAACGGAATGCCTTCTTGGTATTTAATGCAGCACAGCTCGCAATCGTCTTTTGCGCGGTTTTCTGAGCGTGCGGTAAAGCAGCGCGCCGAATAAGCGAGAGGTAAATGGCCGTAGGCAAAGACTTCAACTTCTGGGCGCATCACTCCCAGTTGATCCAGTTGCTTGAGGGTTGCAGAAATAATCTTTGCCGAACTCTCCACCGGAGGTGACCAACGCAACATGCCAGCAGCAATAAACTCTGCCAAGGTATGGCCGTTATAAATATTTAATGCCGGGCCACCAATAAAGGGTACTTTGAGCTCACTTAAAAAGTGCACCGCCGCCATATCGTTGGCTTCTACTAAAAACTCACCGTTGTTGCACATGCGTTTGAGGCTGGATAGTTCAGACGCTGCTTCAACTAATGTCAGGCCTGAAAGAACGATCTGTGCTGTGCTGTGTTGCTGCATATCTCGCGCTAAGCCTAGCCAATCATCTAGCGATAGTGAGCGTCGCTTAGAGCAGACTGTTTCGCCCAGATAAATAATATCGAGGGGTTGCTCAGCCATGTCTGCGTAAAACTGCATTAAGGCATCGCGTTCCCAAAAAAATAAAACAGGACCTAAAGAAAGCTTCATGATCGTTACCCCTTATTGCCAAGCGCGATGGTATGCACCCAGTGTGGTTTGACTGCCTTCAGAAAGGCCGGCCAAGGTTTGTCTCCAGGCCGGTTCAACTTGGTAGTGCTCAGGCGCTTGACGGTGGCTGTCTAAGGCGGCACGCCAGACCCGAGTCACTTGTTCGACATAGGCTGGGCTGCGCTGACGGCCTTCGATTTTTACGGCACTGACTCCGATTTTGGCCAGTTCAGGGATCAGGTCCATGGTGTCTAGGCTGGTGGGCTCTTCTAAGGCATGGAAGCGCTGGCCATTCACCATAAAGCGCCCTTTGCATAAGGTGGGGTAGCCGGCCGATTCGCCTTCGCTGTAACGGTCGATTAATACCTCATTGAGACGCGAGGTCAGTTCACCTTCTTCGTTGCTCCAGCGTACGGCTTTAGCCGGCGAGCAGACGCCACAGAGGTTAGGGGATTCGCCGGTTAGATAAGAGGACAGGTGACAGCGCCCCTCCGCCATAATACATAAGCTGCCAAAGGCAAAAACTTCTATTGGCACGCTGGTTTGACTGGCGACATGTTTGACTTGAGCTAATGATAAAACTCGAGGTAATACCGCGCGCTTAATGTCGTAGCGTTCTTGGTAAAAAGATAAAGCCGCGGCATTGGTTGCCGAACCCTGTACAGATAAGTGCAAGTTCAGTTGCGGGTGATGTTTGCTGGCATAGGCCAGAACACCAGGGTCAGCAGCAATCAGCGCATTGACACCCAGATCCGCCGCTTGATCAACTGCGCGTTGCCAGCGATTCCAGCCATCGGGCTGAGCATAAGTGTTAACCGCAATGTAAATATGCTTGTTGTGATCGTGGGCAAAAGCAATGCCGTTTTCTAGCTGTCGGTCATCGAAGTTTAACCCAGCAAAGTGACGGGCGTTGGTGTCATCGCGAAAACCAACATACACAGCATCGGCGCCTTGGCGAACAGCAGCTTTAAGGGCAGGCAGGCTACCTGCAGGACAAACCAGTTGCATGTGAACTCCTACAATTGGGTATGGATGCACCTAAGTGGTGGTTCCATGAATAACCTGTGCAATCTAAGCAGATTACTTAAGGTAGGCCTTGACGGGGGTCAATTACGCTAGAGGAGGCGATGGAGCGAGGTATGGCAGGGGAAGGTTAATGCTGTGAAATATATGGCTTAACGTTGATTTATGCAGGCTTTGCTGGGAGGTGCAGCACACCCTACCTGCGGGTAAGGTGTGCTTTTTTAGTTAGCCTTGAAGCATTAGGGTTGCGGCTTCCATGGAGGCGGATAAGTCCTCATCATCGCTGATGCGGCTTTGCACATCTAAGCCAAGCTGTGCAAAGGCGGCGACTTGACTCCAGTCCACCTGCCCCAGCGGGTGATCACTGTCAGAGTAGCTCTGCAAAGTGGCCACTTGCACAATATCAATGTAATCCACTGAGCGAGATTGGCGGCCAAAGTCTAAATAATTGCCAGGTACTGCAGCAATTTGCTCAGGGAAATCCCATGCGCGTAAAATACGCTCACCGATCAATGGATGAATGTGCTCAATAATATGATTAAGGCTGATGGAGTCTTTAAGCAGTGCATTGCTTTCTTCGGCGTAGGTCAATATCGGTAGAACGCCTATTTGGTGCACTAAGCCTGCTAGCGTGGCTTGGTCCGGCATAAGACGAGTAAAGTGGCGGCACAGAACATGACAAATACCTGCAATCTCAGTGCTTTTAGTCCAAACATCACGCATTTTTTGATCAATGACATCTGAGGTGGCTTGGAACATTTGCTCCATGGCTAGGCCTGTGGCTAAGTTGGACGTGTAGTTAATACCCAAACGACTGACGGCCATATTTAAGTCAGTGATTTCTTTGTTGGTTCGTAGCAGCGGGCTGTTAACCACTTTGATTATGCGTGCGGTTAGGGCCGCGTCATTGCCAATGACTTTGCTGAGAGCTGGGATGCTGACGTTTGGGTCTTCCGCAGCCTCACGCACACGCAAAGCCACTTCCGGCAAGGTGGGTAGCACCAGCTCATCATTTGCAATTGCATCAAGCAGTTCATTTTTTACTGTTTCTGCCAGTGTGCTCATTCACTTGTGTCCTTAATCAATAGCCTAGAGAAGGGTTAGCGTAAAATTTCACGCTCAGTGTCCAGTGCATAAGGTAAATCTAGCTGCTCAAGCAGGTTTTTCTCATCGCCTTCTAGATAAATACGTCCGTCACTTACAGCATCATTGAGTGCGGTGGCGAGGAGCTCGATGCCGTCATCACTGCGTGCAGCGCTAACAACCTCGCCAATCGAGCTGGAATGGACAGGAGACAGCAAGGCGGTAGCGGGTGCTGGGATGCTATCGCCGGCGAGTTTGAAGCGATACATATGACGTTTGAGCTTGCCGAGATATTGCATGCGTGCCACGATTTCTTGACCGGTGTAGCAGCCTTTTTTAAAGCTCACTGCATCTAGAGCCGGTAAGTTGAGCATTTGCGGGATGAAAAGCTCGCGGGTTGGCATGCTGACATGCCCGATACCGCTGCGAATTTGCCCTAGCAACCAGGTATTGAGGGGCGCTTCGGGCAGCAAGTTGAGGAGGCGCTTGTGCAGGCATGGGCCTTCATCCGCGCAGACCCACAGCTCAGTTAAATGTTCCGATACGCGAATCGCGATCATTTGGTTGTGATGCACTGTGCTGTTGATCTCGCTTGGTAAATCAATACCTAAAGCGCTTAGGGCTGCATCACCTTGGTAGAGGCCAAAACGGCTCCAGAGCGCGCTATCATCACTGAGTTTGGATTTGGAGAAGACGGCGTATTTTTGTAACTCAGCCAATTGTGCGACTAAAATATCGTGGTCCATTGCCAATAAATAGCCGTCATTCTCTAAAAGCACGCGAAAACTTGATAACATGCGTCCCTTCGGCGTACAGCGTGCACCTAAACTACTGCGCTCATCGCTCACGTAGCCTAGGTTGCAGGTGATTTGCCCTTGCAAAAAAGATTTAGCGTCTGCACCGCGCACGGCTAAAACGCCTTCGTGAGTTAATGGGGTAAAGCTTGAAGAAACTGTCATGACTGTCTCGCTGGTAAATAATACTTATGTCTATCATAGAGCGCTAAATGCCTCTTGTCAGGCATGCGACTTCGTTAAACCTGTCTTATACTGATTTTATCATTGATTGGAGAGTGTCATGTCCACTGAAACTGAAGTAAAACGTCTCTATTGGCACAGTCGTAGAGGTATGTGGGAGCTGGATCAGTTGTTGGTGCCTTTTGTTGAGGAGCAGTATTTAAAACTTGATGAGGCTGATCGTGAACGCTACCGGATACTGCTTGACTGTGAAGATCAGGATATGTTCGCTTGGTTTATGCGTCGCTCAGAGCCTGAAAATGCCGACTTAAAGCGCATTGTTGATTTGATTCTGGACTATGCACGCCCGCAGTAATCAGTCATTTAGCTGTTTCTGGCAGCCTTCCGTAAGGCTGTCAGTGATTGTTATATGTGTGTACGGATTAGCAATAGCTGGGCTATTGCTGGCACACATACCTGGGCTGTGGAAGCTCAGTCTGGCGTTATTGCTTGGTCTGCAGATGGGCTATCAATACTATCTGCTGCGCTGCTCGAAAACTCCAGCTTGGCGTTTTGGTTTACGCCACAGTGCGCAGGGGTGGCAGCTCTGGACTGCGCAAAATGGCTGGCGCGCGGTGCAGTTGCGTGCTGACAGTATTGCTGTGCCAGCGCTGGTTTTATTGCGTTATAGATATGCTCATCAATGGTTGTATCGCAGCGCATTGATACCTTCTGACTGCTTGCCGCAGGACAGCCATCGCCGCCTGCGGGTGCGTTTAAAATTCAGTCGTCGGCGTTGGCAGGCGATAAAATAGTATCTTGCACATGATCGCTAAGCTGTGGGTAATCAAGGGTGTAGTGTAGGCCGCGGCTTTCCTTGCGCTGCATGGCTGAGCGAATAATCAGATCAGCGACAACCGCTAAATTGCGCAGCTCAATTAAGTCACGGCTCACGCGGTAATTGCTGTAAAACTCATCAATCTCAGCCAGTAGCAAGCGCACCCGGTGCTGGGCGCGCAGTAAGCGCTTATTGGTGCGCACAATGCCGACGTAGTCCCACATAAAGCGCCTGAGTTCATCCCAGTTGTGAGCAATAATCACATCTTCATCAGAGTCGGTGACTAAGCTTGCATCCCAGTGGGGCAGCTGCTCTGGAGGGCTGACATTAGCGTCTTGCTGACTGATATCCTTGGCCGCAGAGCGGGCGTAGACAAAACACTCTAATAAAGAGTTGCTGGCCATGCGATTGGCACCGTGTAAACCGGTAAAGCTGGTTTCACCAATTGCATATAAATGACTCAAATCAGTGTGCCCGTGTTGATCAACCACCACGCCGCCGCAAGTGTAATGCGCTGCGGGAACTACAGGGATCGGTTCTTTAGTGATATCAATACCAAAGGTTAGGCAGCGCTCATACACCGTAGGGAAGTGCTCTTGAATAAAATCAGCGGATTTATGGCTGATATCTAAATACACGCACTCAATGCCTAGGCGTTTCATTTCATGGTCAATGGCGCGCGCCACAATATCCCGTGGTGCGAGTTCTTCTCGGTGGTCAAAACGCGCCATAAAGCGCTCACCATTGGGTAGTTTTAAGTGGGCGCCTTCACCGCGCAAAGCCTCGGTGATTAAAAAGTTTTTTGCCTGCGGATGGTATAAACAGGTGGGGTGAAATTGATTAAACTCCAAATTACCTACGCTACAGCCTGCGCGCCACGCCATGGCAATACCATCGCCGCAAGCGCTATCGGGGTTGCTGGTATATAAATAGACTTTAGCGGCGCCGCCGGTTGCCAGCACAGTAAAACGTGCGGCATAAGTGTCCACCTCGGAGGTTTCGCGATTGAGCACATAGGCGCCGAGGCAGGCATTGCCTTCGCGGCCTAGTTTATTGCTGGTAATTAAATCAATTGCGACTTGCTGTTCGAGTAGATGGATATTGCTTTGCTGGCGGGCACGGGCAAGTAAAGTCGTGAAAATAGCCGCGCCGGTGGCATCTGCGGCATGAATAATGCGCCTATGACTGTGGCCGCCTTCACGGGTCAGGTGGTAATCGAAATGAGCCTCGTCGGTATGCTTGGCTTCGTTGCGAGTAAAGGGCACACCTTGCTCAATCAGCCAATCAATGGCACTGCGGCTGTTTTCCACAGTAAAGCGCACGGCTGCTTCGTTGCATAAACCGGCACCAGCGATCAAGGTGTCTTGCACATGGGATTCAACCGTATCGCTATCATCGAGCACGCCGGCAACGCCGCCTTGGGCCCAGTAGGTTGAGCCGCTCGCGAGGTCGCCCTTGCTTAATACGGCAATGCGCAAGTGCTGCGGAAGTGTGAGGGCAGTGGTTAAACCTGCTGCGCCGCTGCCGATAATCAGAACATCGTACTGGTGATATTGACTCATAAATAGAATCCGCAATTAAAACTTAGGCTAGTATAGCGCTGGATTGCCTTGCAAAATACTTACAAATGTTGGGAACTTTAGCGGCTGCTGGAGTTCCATACTTAGGTTAATCATTAAACTACACGTAATTGATGAGAAAGCGTTACAGTGAGGTGGGCGCAGAGCGTGGCTGTGGTGAGTCTTTTTATCGACACCAGACGCGTTACTGTAAGTGTTTAATGTGGAGAATAATTATGGCGCACAATGAATGTGCTGTTGATCGTAATCTTGCGAGCCGGCTTGTTGGGGAGTATGCATGACACCCGATGATGATCAGCAGCTGGTGAAGCGCGTTCAGGGTGGTGATAAACGAGCCTTTGATTTATTGGTTTTAAAGTATCAGCACCGAATATTAGGGCTGGTTGTGCGCTTTGTGCACGATCCTTCTGAAGCCCAAGATGTAACGCAAGAGGCTTTTATTAAAGCGTATCGCGCTCTAGCGAATTTTCGCGGGGATAGCGCTTTTTATACGTGGTTGTATCGTATTGCCATTAATACAGCAAAAAACTATTTAGTGTCGCGCAACCGCCGACCACCGAGCAGTGATGTGGATTCGGGTGATGCAGAATTTTATGACGGTGACCATGCTTTAAAAGATATGGCTTCTCCGGAACGCTTGATGTTGCGTGATGAAATTGATCAAACCGTGCAGCAAAGTATCAAGCAATTACCGGAAGATTTACGTTGTGCTCTAACTTTACGTGAATTTGAAGGTCTGAGTTATGAGGACATTGCCACTGTAATGCAGTGTCCCGTAGGTACAGTGCGTTCGCGCATTTTTCGAGCGCGCGAGGCTGTAGATAAAGCCTTGCGACCTTTGTTGCAAGACGCCCAGTAATGCGCAACGCAAGCCACAAGAGGAACCTGAGTATGAGTCAAGACATTCTTAAGCAGTCACTTTCGGCTCTCATTGATAATGAGGCCGATGAGTTAGAGTTGCGACGAGTGCTTAATGCCAGTAATGATCCAGAAGTGCGAGCCAGCTGGTCACGTTACCAAATAGCTCGTGCCGCGATGCACAGTGAGCCTTTTAGTGTGCAGAGCGATTTGTCCGCCAGTATTATGGCGGCCATTGATGCAGAGCCTGCCCTGAATGTGAACACGCCTGAGCAGCCCGCTGCTGAGGTGCGCGCTAAAAATGTTTACCGAGCACCCTGGTTGGGTCGTCTTGCTGTGGCTGCTTCAGTCACTTTAGCTGTGTTGGGTGGTGTGCGTTTTTACAACCAAGACGCGGTACAGCAGGAGGCAATGGTTGCGCAAAGCGAGCAACGCTTACCGGCTAGCAGCCAAAGCCAAAGCCCTGTAGTGCTGGCCAGTTACAGTGCGCAGGGTGAGAAAGCCCCGGCTGCACAGGCAGTTTCGGGAGAAGAGGCTTGGTATGAACGTCGTTTGCCAAACTATTTGCGTCAGCATGCACAGCAGGCCAGTGTGAACCAAACAGAAAGTGGCCTTCCTTACGCGCGGGCTGCCAGTTTGGAAGGTCAGTGACGGATGCGGATAAAGCTTCTTTGCTCAGGTGCTGCGTTGTGGGTGCTGTTAGCAGGACAGGCATATGCAGTGGAGTCGGCTGCAGATCAATGGCTGCAGCGCTTACAAAGTGCGCGTGATACACAAAGCTATCAAGGTACTTTTATCTATGAGCGCAAAGGTTCCTTTTTAACTCATCAAGTTTGGCGTCATATTAATCCGGCCGGACAAAGGGTTGAGCGCTTTGTGCAGTTGAATGGGCCGGCGCATGAAATGGTCCGTGTTGATGGGCAAGTGACGTGTATGAGTGCGACCATTGCTGATGCCTTAGCAGTGGTTGATCTCTGGCCTACAGAAGCCATTAAAACCCAGCAGTTGCAGGAGTGGTATGAGGTTTTGCTGCTTGGTGAATCAAGAGAAGCTGGGCGTATGACCACAGTGCTGTTGTTTTCACCTTTAGATCAGCATCGCTACCCGGTTGAGATTTATATTGACCAAGCAACGGCCATTCCTTTAAAAACACTGCTATTGAATGAGCAGGGGCAGCTGTTAGAACGCTTGCAATTTGTTCAGTTTGAAGCCGAGTCAGACTCAATCTCGGCAGAAGAGTCACAGGCATTGTTGGGCAGTGCCAACTGTTTACCCGTCAGCAAAGCTGCGGTTGTTACCGATACAGAAAAAAATACGAAAAACTGGACAGTGCACTGGATTCCCCCAGGTTTTAAATTGCTTAAAAGTCACTTTCAGCCAGCGGCTAATAATGCCAGTTATGTGCTCAGCCAGGTCTACTCCGATGGCTTGACGCACTTTTCAGTCTTCTATGAAAATGTAGATAACCTTGAAGTGGAAGGCGGGCGTCGTCAGCTCGGTCCTACCGCAGTGGTCTCTCGAAAAGTTGTACAAGGCGCTGAAAATCTAATGGTGACTGTTGTAGGTGAAATTCCGATTGGCAGCGCTGAACGCATTGCTTTGTCTATGCATGCCGGTCAGGAGCAAGCTGATGATTGAAGAAGCCGGTGTGGTTGTTGCGGTTGAGGCTGATGGTGTTTGGGTCGCAACTCAGCGTAAAACAACCTGCGGCAGCTGCTCAGCGAAAGCAGCCTGCGGACAAGGCATCCTAACGGCGCTGACAGCTGATAGTAAAGTACACACCGTCAAGGCGCGTTCTGATTTGAGTTTGCGTGAGGGGGATCAAGTCATTTTGGCGATTTCTGAGCAGTCATTGGTGCGCAGCGCTTTTTTGGTTTACCTGCTGCCGTTGTTGTTGATGTTTGCCGCTGCTTTTGCTGCGCATGCCTTGAACGCTGCTGAGCTGTGGATTATTTTTGCAGCCGTATTAGGCTTTCTGTTCGGTTGCGTTGGCGTGCGCTATTGCAGTCACCGATTTATTGATGAAGCTGCATTGCAACCTGTGGTGATCAAAGCTCATATTGCTTTGAGTCCTGCGCTTGAAGTTTGATTTTAAGAGTGGAGAATATTATGTCGCAGAAGAAAATGACATTGTTTATAAGTGCATGCACTGCGTTTATGTTGCTGTTTATATCGACAGCGCAAGCACAGTTGCCGGACTTTACCGTCTTAGTTGAAGAATCCGCGCCTGCGGTGGTTAACATTAGTACGCGCCAAACGGTACAGGCACAAACCGCAGCGGGTGGTTTTCATGCTATTCCTGATTTAGAAGGTCTGCCGCCCATTTTTAGAGAGTTCTTTGAGCGTAGCTTACCTATGCCGCGCGATCCTCAGGGACGCAATAAAGGGCGTCAGCGCGAAGCACAATCTTTAGGCTCTGGTTTTATTATTTCTGAAGACGGCTATGTCCTCACCAATAATCATGTGATTGCCGATGCGGATGAAATTATCGTGCGCTTAACCGACCGCAGTGAGTTGCAAGCCAAACTTATCGGAACCGACCCACGCACCGATGTGGCTTTACTTAAGGTTGAAGGTAAAAACTTACCAACGGTCAAGTTGGGTAAATCGAAAGACTTAAAAGTGGGTGAGTGGGTCTTGGCGATAGGCTCACCTTTTGGTTTTGATCACTCGGTGACGGCAGGTATCGTTTCAGCCAAAGGCCGTAATTTACCAAACGACAACTATGTGCCCTTTATCCAAACCGATGTGGCAATTAACCCAGGTAACTCGGGTGGCCCGTTGTTTAATTTAAATGGTGAAGTGGTGGGTATTAACTCGCAGATCTTCACTCGTTCCGGCGGTTTTATGGGGCTGTCTTTTGCGATCCCTATGGAAGTGGCGATGGATGTTGCCGAACAGCTTAAAAGCAGCGGCAAAGTTGATCGCGGCTGGTTGGGTGTGGTGATTCAGGAGGTTAATAAGGATTTAGCTGAGTCATTTGGTCTTGAAAAGCCAGCTGGCGCACTGGTTGCGCAAGTTTTGGAAAATGGTCCAGCAGATAAAAGCGGCCTGCAGGTCGGTGATGTGATTTTAAGCATGAATGATCACCCTGTCGTCATGTCGGCTGATTTACCGCACTTGATCGGTTCGGTAAAGCCAGGCCAGACAGTAACGCTTGTGGTTATGCGTGAAGGCACACGCAAAACCTTAAAAGTTAAAGTGGGCGCTTTACCCAATGAAGGTGAGGAAATGTCACTGGCTGATAGCCAGGGCAATGTCAGCACAAACAATCGCTTAGGTATGACTGTGGCTGATTTAACTGCTGAACAAAAGAAAGCCATTGATTTGCAGGGTGGCGTGGTTATTCAAGAGGTTCAAGAGGGCGCCGCGGCCATGATTGGTTTACGCCCAGGTGATGTAATCACCCACTTAAATAATCAAGTGATAGATTCGGCAAAAACTTTTACCAAAATTGCTCAAGAGCTACCGGCTAATCGCTCATTGTCGATGCGCGTTTTGCGTCAAGGCCGTGCCAGTTTTATCACTTTTAAGTTAGCCAACTGAGTGAGATATAAGGCTCTTTGTATTGCCATGCTGTTTTATAGCTTTGGCTGTTGAGATTAAGAGCTGACTGCAGCACTAAAAAAGCGACCTTTGTGTCGCTTTTTTAGTATCTGGCGTTTGTGCCGTTTTGTGTTTTAGCGCTAAATCATGTGATAGATGACTTGGAGGCTACAAATCAGGTAAACTCTCTGACTATTTTCTGTTGGCAATCGGCTGACGGACTGAATTGTAGAGTGATGTTCTGTGAGTGACTTGAGTCATATCCGTAATTTTTCCATTATTGCCCATATCGACCATGGTAAATCCACTCTGGCCGACCGCTTTATTCAAATGTGCGGTGGCTTGACCGAGCGTGAGATGGAGTCTCGGGTCTTGGATTCTATGGACCTCGAGCGTGAACGGGGCATTACCATTAAAGCTAAAAGTGTAACTTTGAACTATACCGCTAAAGACGGTAAGACCTATCAGTTGAACTTTATTGATACACCCGGTCACGTTGACTTCAGTTATGAGGTGAGCCGCTCGCTGGCTGCCTGTGAAGGTGCGCTGCTGGTCGTTGATGCTGGACAAGGTGTGGAGGCACAGTCGGTGGCGAACTGCTATACCGCCATTGAACAGGGTCTTGAAGTCATGCCTGTGCTCAATAAGATTGATTTGCCACAGGCTGATCCAATCCGCGTGCAAGAAGAAATTGAGCATGTAATTGGCATTGACGCGACGGACGCGGTGACTTGCAGTGCGAAAACAGGCTTAGGTGTCGATGAAGTTCTTGAGCGTTTAGTGCAAGTGATTCCACCGCCGGTGGGCGAAATTGATGCACCGCTGCAAGCGCTGATTATTGACTCTTGGTTTGATAACTACCTGGGTGTGGTGTCCTTAGTGCGTATCAAGCACGGGCGCATTAAGAAAGGCGATAAAGTCTTGGTTAAATCTACCGGCCGCGTTCACCAAGTGGACAGCGTTGGTTTGTTTAATCCAAAGCTTACGCAAACCAAAGAGCTTAAAGCGGGTGAGGTTGGCTTTATTATTGCCGGCATTAAAGATATTCAAGGTGCGCCAGTGGGCGATACCTTAACCTTATCCAACACCCCAGATGTGGATATGTTGCCGGGATTCCAGCGCGTTAAACCTCAGGTGTATGCAGGTTTGTTCCCGGTGAGTGCCGATGATTTTGAAGATTTTCGTGATGCCCTAGAAAAGCTCACCCTTAACGATGCCGCTTTAGAGTATGAGCCAGAAAGCTCGGATGCTTTGGGTTTTGGTTTTCGTATTGGTTTCCTCGGCATGCTGCATATGGAGATCATTCAAGAGCGTCTGGAGCGTGAATACGATTTAGATCTGATTACTACAGCACCAACGGTAATCTATGAAATCGTCAAGAAAAACGGTGAAATCATATACGTTGATAACCCATCACGTATGCCTGACCCTTCACTGATTGAAGAAATGCGTGAGCCGATTGTTAAAGCAACTATTTTGGTTCCACAAGAACACCTGGGTAGTGTTATTACACTTTGCATCGATAAACGTGGTGTGCAGGTCGATATGCATTTCTTAGGTAATCAAGTGCAATTGGTCTATGAGTTGCCGATGAATGAAGTGGTGATGGATTTCTTTGATCGCTTGAAATCGGTGAGCCGTGGTTATGCATCTTTGGACTACAGTTTTGATCGTTACCAAGCGTCAAAACTGTCGCGCTTAGATGTATTGATTAATGGCGAATCAGTGGACGCTTTAGCTTTGATTGTGCACCGTGACGAGGCTGCTGCTAAAGGACGGTTGTTGGTGGAAAAAATGCGAGAGCTGATTCCGCGGCAGATGTATGATGTGGCCATTCAAGCCGCATTGGGTGGGCAAGTTGTGGCGCGAACCAACGTAAAAGCCTTACGCAAAAACGTATTGGCTAAGTGCTACGGTGGTGATGTGAGCCGTAAGCGCAAACTATTAGAAAAGCAAAAAGCGGGTAAGAAAAGGATGAAGCAAGTGGGTAACGTGGAAATTCCACAAGAAGCCTTCCTTGCAGTACTCAGAGTGGATGACTAGCCCATGGCGTTTAACTTTCCATTGATATTAGCCATTGCTGTAGCTGTGTCTGGCTTCTTAGCTTTGCTCGATGTGGTGTATTTTGCTCCACGTCGGCGTGCGGCTGTGGCTCAATACGAAAAAGAAGCGGTTGCTTTTAACTCCGAAGTGCATGAGCGCCTCAACAAAGAACCGCTTTTAATTGAGTATGGAAAATCATTTTTTCCAGTCTTAGCTGTGGTGTTTGTATTGCGCTCATTTATTGTTGAGCCGTTTCAGATTCCCTCAGGATCAATGATACCCACCTTGGAAGTCGGTGACTTTATTCTGGTGAATAAGTTTTCTTACGGTATCCGCTTGCCGGTGATTGATAAGAAAATCATTGAGGTCAGTGATCCAAAACGTGGTGATGTGATGGTCTTCAAGTACCCAGAAGACACGCGTATTAATTACATTAAACGCGTCGTGGGCTTGCCCGGTGACATCATTACGTATACCGCTGATAAAAGAATTTTAGTCAATGGGACGCCTGTGTCTGAAACCTTTATAGGTGAAGAGCCGGGCAGTTTAGGCAGTGCGCGTTTATATACGGAAAAGCTTGGTGAGCAAGAGCATCATATCCGTAAAGAAATGCGTCGCCGTGTCGAGCCCACTCGTGAGTGGCGCGTGCCGGCAGACCATTATTTTATGATGGGTGATAACCGCGATAACTCAAAAGATAGCCGCTACTGGGATGATCCAAGCATACCTTTTGAGTTGCAAGGCATGGTTCCGGATGAATATATTGTCGGTAAGGCGTTTGCCATTTGGCTGACGTGGCCTGATCCGAAGTTCAGCATGTTGCCGAGCTTCAGTCGCGTTGGTCTGATTCACTAAATAGACAGCCAGTGTGCGTTCTGCTCTTAGTATTGCGAGCGCACTGCTGATTGAAGTGCATTAACATTAATAAAAAAGCAGAGGTTGCTATGCAGAATATTAGGGCACAACAGGGAATGTCTTTTTTTAGTTGGCTGCTGATTTTAGTGCTGGTTGCGTTTTTTGCGAGCGCAGCCTTTAAACTGATCCCGCACTACATGGACAATAAAGCACTAGAGAACGCTATTATGGCGGTGGAGCGCGATAAGGCAGCGGGCACTATGATTCAATCTGTTGGTGATTTTTACAGCCATATCAGCAAAAGTATGCAGGTCAATAGCATCCGTGATTTGAAATTGGATGATATTATGACTGTCACTAAGAGTAATAATGATTTCCTAGTGCATCTTAAATATGAGCAGCGTGAACCGCTGATTAAAAACATCGATTTGGTGGTCACTTTTGATAAAGAATACCGTGTGCGTGCCCAGTGAGTGATTCATTACTGATTTTACAGAAAAAAATTGGCTATACCTTTAAAGACTCAAGCCTACTCACCTTAGCCTTAACGCACCGCAGTTTTGCAGGGCGTAATAACGAGCGTTTAGAGTTTTTAGGGGATGCAATTTTAAACTTTGTCGCGGGAGAGGCACTGTTTCATCATTTTCCGCAGGCTAAAGAAGGCCAGCTATCACGCTTACGTTCACGTTTAGTCAAAGGTGAAACGCTAGCGGTATTAGCACGTGGTTTTGGTTTAGGTGAGTACCTGCGTTTAGGCTCAGGCGAGTTAAAAAGCGGTGGGTTTCGACGAGATTCCATTCTTGCTGACACCACTGAAGCTATTATTGGCGCGATTTACTTAGACTCCAATATGGATGAGGCCCGCAAGCGTGTCTTGACGTGGCTTGAGCAACAGTTTTCTGAGCTGACCTTGGTTGATACCAATAAAGATCCAAAAACACGACTACAAGAATTTTTACAGTCGCGCAGCACCGAGCTGCCGCAGTATGAAGTAGTCGATATTCAGGGCGAGCCGCATTGCCGCACTTTTTACGTGGAATGCCAAGTAAGCTTACTTAATGAAAAAACCCGTGGTCAGGGTGCAAGTCGACGCATTGCCGAGCAAGTGGCTGCGTCCTTAGCACTGGTGGCACTGGGGATAGAGAGTAATCATCAGCATGACTGAACAAGTAACACGTTGTGGCTATGTGGCGGTTGTAGGTCGCCCCAATGTGGGTAAGTCCACACTGGTTAACCATATTTTAGGGCAAAAACTCGCCATTACTTCGCGCAAGCCGCAAACCACTCGGCACAATATGCTCGGCATTAAAACCGAAGGTGCTGTGCAAGCGGTGTATGTGGATACTCCGGGCCTGCATATTGGTGGTCAAACTGCGCTGAATCGCTTTATGAATCGCAGTGCATTAACAGCATTAAAAGACGTTGATGTGGCTATTTTTGTAGTTGACCGCATGCGTTGGACTGAAGAAGATGAAATGGTCTTTGAGCGGATTAAACACCTGACGTGCCCATTAATTATTGCCGTCAATAAAGCTGACCGCTTAGAGGATAAAAGCCAATTGCTCGCACACCTTGCGTGGTTGTCGCAGAAATTACCCAATGCGCAAATTGTGCCTATGTCGGCTTTGCATGGGCAAAATCTGGATACCCTTGAGCGCTTGGTTGCCGAATACTTGCCGGAAAGCGAGCATTATTTTCCCGAAGATCAAATTACTGATCGCTCGAGTCGGTTTTTGGCTGCTGAATTGGTGCGTGAAAAAATTATGCGTCAATTGGGTGCTGAATTGCCCTATCAGATTACCGTGGAAATTGAGGAGTTTAAGCAAGAGGGACGCATTTTGCATATCCATGCCTTGATTTTGGTTGAGCGCGAAGGGCAGAAGAAAATTATTATTGGTGATAAAGGCGAGCGTATTAAGCGCATTGGCCAAGATGCCCGTAAAGATATGGAAACCTTATTTGGCTCGAAGATCATGCTGAACTTATGGGTTAAAGTGAAAGGCGGTTGGTCTGATGATGAGCGCGCCCTGCGTTCACTGGGTTATCAAGAGTATTGATAGCTATATCGCATGCGCTCTGTTCTGGAGCGCATGTACTCAAGAGGCTGAATAATGCAGTCGTCCTTAGCCTTTATTTTGCACAGCCGTCCCTATAAAGAAACCAGCGCGTTAATGGATGTCTTTACCGCGGCGGGCCGTTTACGTGCAGTATTGCGAGGCGCGCGCGGCAAGCTGGGCAGCGTGGCGCGGCCTTTTTCTTTACTGGAGATCGAATTACGTGGCCGCACTGAATTAAAAAGCATCAGTCGTATTGAGCCTGCTGGTGAGTTTAATTTTTTGCAGGGCCATGCGCTGTTTTGCGCCATGTATCTGAATGAGCTGTTGATGCGCTTATTACCATTGCATGATCCGCAACCGATCTTGTTTGAGCACTACATGCTGACGGTTAAAGGTTTGGCGCATGGCTTAGCGGTTGAGCCTTTACTGCGAACCTTTGAGTGGCGTTTGCTTGAGCAACTGGGCTACGGTTTTTCTTTTGAAGTGGATATTGCTGGACAGGCATTACAGGAGCAAATGTTGTATCGTCTAGTGCCTGAAAGTGGTTTTGAGGCGGTAGCGCAATTTCGACCTGGGGTGTTTTTGGGGGCAGATATTTTGGCGTTATCCACTGCTGATTGGCAGCAAGCTGCTGTTTTACATACTGCAAAACGCTTAATGCGTCAGGCATTGGCTGCCCACTTAGGCGGGCGTCCGCTGATGAGTCGTGAATTGTTTTTAGCACAAAAAGGGTCCATGTGATGAATTTGAATAAGCGTATTTTGTTAGGTGTAAATATTGACCATATTGCAACGGTACGTGAGGCGCGTGGCACGCGTTATCCTGATCCGGTTAAAGCTGCGTTAGATGCAGAGCAGGCCGGTGCCGATGGCATTACTGTGCATTTGCGTGAGGACCGTCGGCATATTCAAGAACGTGATGTGCGCCTGTTGCGTGAAGTGATGCATACACCGATGAATTTTGAAATGGGCGTGACAGAGGCCATGTTAGCTTTAGCTGAAGAAATCCGCCCTGAGCATGTGTGCCTAGTCCCAGAAACTCGTGAAGAGCTGACCACTGAAGGTGGTTTGGATGTGGTCGCGCAGGAAGCGCGCATTGCCGTAGCTGTGGAGCGTTTGCAGGCTGCCGGTTGTGATGTGTCGATTTTTATTGATGCTGAAGAGCAGCAGATTTTAGCGGCCAAACGTGTGGGTGCCACAACCGTTGAACTGCATACAGGGCACTACTCTGATGCCGTCACAACGGCTGAGCAATCTGTGCAGTTAGAGTTGCTGCGCAAAGCGGCTGAATTCTCGTTAAAGCAGGGCTTAGTGGTGAATGCTGGACATGGCTTGAACTACCATAACGTTGAAGCGATTGCGGCAATTCCTGGCATAAATGAGCTCAATATTGGCCATGCAATTATTGCGCATGCGCTATTTGTCGGCTTTCCAGCTGCAGTGGCTGAGATGAAAGCGCTGATCGTAGCAGCGGCCACGCGCCACTAAAACCCGCATCTCGTCAGCGTATGCTGCTGTATTCTATGGGTATGGCGGCGCTTTAGTAGAGCGGGCGTTCTGTGCCCGCTCAGGCCGTGCTCTATTATGACCAGCTTCTGCGTGGTGTCAGTGAGCCAGGTTGCGTGCTGGTGGCTGTGCTTGGTGTGGGGTGCAGCATATCCTCCGGGCGCACCCACTGGCTAAATTGCTCGTCCGTGACTAGACCCAGCTCAATTGCAGCAGCGCGCAGCGTCAAGTTGTCCTCGTAGGCTTTCTTGGCGATTTTTGCCGCATTGTCATAGCCAATATGGCGATTCAGCGCAGTGACCAGCATCAAACCATTTTCCAAGTGGTCTGCCATTTGCTGCTCATTGGCTTGCATGCCAGCCACACAATGCTCTTGGAAGTTGCGACAGCCATCGGCCATCAGCTCAATGGATTCTAAGATATTGTGAATAATCACAGGTTTAAATACGTTGAGCTGTAAATGACCGTGACTGGCTGCCATGTTAATGGTGACATCGTTGCCCATAACTTGGCAGGCGAGCATGGACAGGGCTTCACATTGGGTCGGGTTCACTTTGCCTGGCATAATTGAGCTGCCTGGCTCATTGGCAGGTAAGAGTACTTCTGCTAAACCTGCGCGGGGGCCAGAGCCTAATAAGCGCAAGTCATTGGCAATTTTCATTAAGGCTACGGCTAAAGTTTTTAAAGCACCCGATAAGCTCACCAGTGGCTCATGTCCGGCTAATGCGGCAAATTTATTGGCTGCTGAGGTCAGCTTGAGTTGCGTTGCTGAGGCCAATTCCCGAGCAATATTCTCGGCAAAATTAGCATTGGCGTTCAGGCCAGTGCCCACTGCGGTTCCACCTTGCGCCAGTTGCCCTACAGCGGGCAGAGTGGCTTCAATGGCATGAGTGGCGTAATCCAGTTGTGCCACAAAGGCAGAGAGTTCTTGGCCAAAGGTGATAGGGGTTGCATCCATCATATGGGTGCGGCCGGTTTTTACTAAATTGGCATAACGCTGGGCTTGTTGGTCTAAACCATCGCGTAACATTTTTACTGCCGGAAACAAATCATGTTCGATAGCCTGCAGTGCGGCAATATGCATGGCTGTTGGAAAGCAATCATTGGAGCTTTGTGCGCGGTTTACATGATCGTTCGGATGTACAGGGGATTTGCCGCCGCGGCCTTGACCGGCAATTTCATTGGCACGTCCCGCAATCACTTCATTGACGTTCATATTTGTTTGCGTGCCACTACCGGTTTGCCAGACCACTAAAGGAAAGTGCTCATCAAGTTTGCCGCTGATCACTTCATCGGCGGCCTGCTCGATTAAAGTAGCGATATCTTGTGGCAGCTCGCCTAGACGCGCATTGACACGGGCTGCGGCTTTTTTAATGTGAGCGAGAGCGTGGACGACGGCAATTGGCATGGGCTGAGAGCCAATTGCGAAGTTTTGTTTAGAACGCTGGGTTTGCGCACCCCAGTAAGCGTTAGCGGGAACTTCAATGGCACCTAAACTATCAGTTTCTGTACGGGACATAATCATTCTCCAATGGTGTAATAGACATTACTGGCTTTCTTTCTGGCGCTCTTGTTCCTCCAGTTCAGCATTGCGCTGTCGCATAAGTTCCAATTTTTCTTGGCTGATGGGCATTTTATTAGCGGTATTGCGCAGTAGCAGTAAGCTGCCGATGATTGAGCCAAGCACCAGAGCGATCAATAACCAGATATACCAAGGCATGGGCGACTCCAAAACTGTATAAATGAGTGTGACTCATGAGTCTTACTGGTAATAATATTACATCTTTATTGCTATCAGTGCCATGTGCGACTCATGGGCTGCTGCAGTAACCCTCTATTAAATGCTTGGACGCAGCGACCTAAAGACTCATCCTGCATGTGCCTTCTTCAATGAAAAAAACATTAAAACATGATGTCGATGCGACACTTTGCTTAGAGGAAGGCTACAATGCTGCCGATTTTATTGATACGAGACTCAGGTACATGTCCAGCCCAATTATTGTTGCATTAGACTTTCCCAGTGCTGCTCAAGCCATAGCGCTTGCTGAGCGTTTAAATCCGCAGCAGTGCCGCCTTAAAGTTGGTAAAGAACTGTTCACCCGCAGTGGTCCACAGGTGGTTGAGCGTTTACACCAGTTGGGTTTTGAGGTGTTTCTTGATCTAAAGTTTCATGATATTCCCAACACTACAGCCATGGCGGTAAAAGCAGCGGCTGAGCTGGGTGTCTGGATGGTTAATGTGCACTGTTCTGGTGGCTTAAAAATGATGCAAGCCTGTCGTGAAGTGCTCGATCAGCATGAGGGGACGAAACCCTTATTGATTGGTGTGACGGTACTGACCAGTATGGAGCAGTCTGATTTACAAGGACTGGGGCTGGATGTGACTCCACAAGAACAGGTGCTGCGTTTGGCCGGTTTGGCTGAGCAAGCAGGTTTAGACGGTTTGGTCTGTTCTGCACAAGAAGCCACGCTTCTTAAACAGCAATGGCCAGCCGGGCAATTGGTGACGCCCGGTATTCGTCCTGTTGGCAGTGCGCAAGATGACCAGAAGCGCATCCTGACGCCGGCGCAGGCCATGCAAGCCGGTTCTGATTATCTGGTTATTGGTCGCCCAATCACTCAGGCGGCTGATCCTGCGCAAGCCTTAAGCACTATTTTGGCTGAGTTGGCGTAGTAGAGCCTATGCTGGGCTGATTCTGTTGCGCTCTATGCTGCGCCCCGCGCCCTTGCGAGCCCGTTCTGGGCTCGATTCGCATATGGGGTTATGACAGGCGCTGCTGGGCCTATAGGCCTTGTGCAGCGCTTGTGCATCCTTTGTGCTCAGAGTTGCGTTGCTTGAGTGTTGCAATGACAAACAGTGTGTGGTCTGCACGATAACCACGCTGTTGCAGCGCATGTTTTGCCTGAGCCAATGCAGTGCCAGTCGTTTGTCATGCGCTGCTTCTTATGATCCGCTATCAAGGTTGGTGATAGTGCTGTGCCTGTAGGTTGAGCTGGCTAGAATCAAGGCCTAGTCAGAATAACAATAGAGGGCGTTGCCAATGAAGTTAACAGGACAGGTGGCCTTAGTGACGGGTGCCGCACGAGGCATTGGTCGTGCAACAGCACAAGCTTTTGCGCAACATGGTATCAAAGTTGTGATTGCTGATATCAATGTCACGGGTGCAGAAGAGACGGTGCGGCTTATCATTGAGGACGGTGGCACAGCGACTTTTATAAAGTGTGATGTGCGCGATGAAGAACAGGTAAAACAACTGATCGCCAGCACGGTTGCGACTTACGGCAGCTTGGATTACGCCTTTAATAACGCCGGTATCGAAATGGAAAATCAGCGTTTACATCAAGGCTCATTAAAGTCTTTTGAAATGATTATGGATGTGAACGTTAAAGGTCTATGGCTGTGTATGAAGTATCAGTTGCAGCAGATGCTGGAGCAGGGGGCCGGTGCGATTGTTAATGCGGCCTCTGTCGCAGGTCTTGGCGCAGCACCGAAAATGTCTGTTTATGCGGCTTCTAAGCACGCAGTGATGGGCTTAACCCGTTCTGCCGCGATTGAATATGCACGCAAAAATATCCGGGTGAATGCGGTCTGCCCTGCGGTTATTGATACCGATATGTTCCGTCGCATTGCCGAAGTTGATCCCGCGTTGGCGGAGCGTATTCCCAATCAGCATCCAATGGGACGCATTGGTCAGGTGGATGAGGTGGCTGCAGCCGTGTTGTATTTATGCAGTGAGGGGGCGGGCTTTACTACAGGTCATGCGCTCACCATTGATGGTGGGATGACAGCGATCTAAAGGTGAAAATCTGCGGCTCAGTACAGTCGGTGAGCCGCAGCTAGTCAGTATTTAACTGTTACTTTTCCAGTTTTGTGGCAGGTTAATAAAATCAACCAGTTCACGTAAACGGCCATGATCACGGCCATTAAACGCAAACTCCAAGCGGAATTGATTACAAAACTCTGGCTCATTATGCAGTTCTGGGCAATAAGGCACTTGCGTATAGCCACCAGTGTTGCAGATATCGGCGAATTCCTTGTGCAGTGTTTCCAGAGCGTTATCATTGAGCGGATGATTCATGCGTAGCACAAAAGTACCACGTGTCCAGCGAGTGGAGTGGAAGTTGCGGTAGAAGCGTGCGATTTCTAAGCCGGCTTCATGTGGTGTGCGCACTTGACGCATTAAGCGTAAATCACTCGGGAGAATATAGTTTTTATCAGCCAACTCTTCGCGCATAAATGCCAGTGCTTTATCCCAATAGGTGCCGCCTTCTTGGTCTAAAAGTACAACAGGCACTAGGGGGCTTTTTCCAGTTTGAATCAGCGTGAGCACTTCTAAAGCTTCATCTAATGTGCCAAAGCCGCCGGGGCAAAGCACTAAAGCATCGGCTTCTTTGACAAAAAACAGCTTACGTAAAAAGAAGAAGTGGAAGGTCAGCAGGTTACCTGTGCCATTCACCGTCTCGTTAGCGCCTTGCTCAAAGGGCAGGCGTATATTTAAGCCGAGACTGTTCTCTAAACCCGCGCCTTCGTGGGCGGCCGCCATAATGCCGCCGCCAGCACCGGTGATCACCATCAAGTTGCGGCGCGCAAGAATTTCACCCAGCTCTTTAGCTTGCTGGTACAGCGGGTCATCCGGTGCTGTCCGTGCAGAGCCAAATACAGTCACTTTACGGCGACGTTTAAAGCGCTCCAGCAAGCTGAACGAGTCTTCCATTTCGCGCAAGGTTTGCAGCATGATTTTCGCGTCCCAACGGTTGCGGTCGGCTTCGGCCATGCGTGCAACGGTTAGCATCATCTCACGATACAGCTCTAAGTTTGGACTGGTTGGTGGTACTGCCATACGCAGTAGCTCATCAACTTTACCGTCTAAATCAATACTGCTGACTTGGTATTGACGGGCTAAATAATCATCATTGTCAAACGACATAACAACTCCTTATAAGGCAATGCGGTCACCTTGCTCTGGGATATTGGCCTCCCAGTTTAAGCGTTTTTTAAATTCGCTTTGCAAAATTTGCATTTTTTCCAATTCACCATGAATTAAATATAACTCAGGATGGTTTTCAAAATGACTGGCCCATTCGATTAATTGTGTTTGCCCAGCGTGAGCAGAGAAGCCACCTAAGGTATGCACTTGTGCGCCGACCATAATATCTTCACGGAATACGCGCACCGTTGTGGCGCCATCAACAATTGCGCGTCCAGTGGTACCGCGCGCTTGGAAGCCGGTGAAAATCATATGGCATTCTTTACGCCATAAATTGTGCTTAAAGTGATGGATAATTCGCCCACCATTGCACATGCCGCTACCTGCAACAATAATGGCGCCGCTTTTCACTTTGTTAATGGCCATTGATTCGTCGGGTGTAGGCGTTAACTTGAGAATTGGCAACCAGTCATCCGCATTTTGAATATTGTGCTTTCTAAGCATGGCGCGGTTTTCTTCATCAAAGTCATCGCGATGACGGAAGTAGATGGCATTGGCGCGAATTGCCATTGGACTATCCAGATACACCGTATGCTGCGGTAAGCGGCCTTCCTGATAGAAACGCCCCAGATGAAATAAAATATCTTGTGTGCGGCCCACTGAGAATGCAGGAATCATAACATTGCCGCCGTCTTGATGGGCTTGCTCTAAAATCTTAGCCAGTTCATCGAGGGTCTCTTCATTGCAGCGGTGATCACGATCACCGTAGGTCGATTCCAGTAGCAATACATCCGCATGCTTTAGAATCGAGGGGGCTTTCATCAGGGGTGAGCAGGTGCTCCCTAAATCGCCGGAGAACACCAAGGTGCGCACGCTGTTGTTGGGCTCGTGAAATTCAAGCTGAACAATAGCAGAGCCGATGATATGGCCCGCATCATGGAAATTCACCTTAACGCCCTCGACCACTTCGGTAAGCGTTTCGTACTCCACTGCGACCAGTTGTTTCATCACGCGCTCAGCATCTTCGCTGACATAAATCGGTTTGATGGGGCGTTTTCCGCGACGTGCCCGCCAGCGGTTTTCCCACTCGGCATCTTTTTCTTGGATATGAGCAGAATCAAGTAACATTAGATCCATTAATTCGCAGGTGGCATCGGTGGCGTAAATAGGGCCGCGAAAGCCTTCAGCGACTAAACGCGGTAACATACCACTGTGGTCAATGTGCGCATGGGAAATGACAACGGCATCAATATGCTCGGGATTAAAGGTAAAAGCAGAGCGATTGTTATTGTTGCCAGGGTCATCATGGTTATTTTCGTTGTCACCGCCTTGCTGCATGCCGCACTCAAGTAGAATATTCTTTTTGTCGTGGGTTTCGATGAGGTAGCAAGAGCCCGTGACTTGTTGGATTGCACCGAGAAAATTTAGTAAGGCCATGAAAATTCCTTCTTGGCTATGAGAATAGGGTATTGCAGAGTAAGCCGTTATTGATGGTTATCATGCTACTCTTATTGAGTTGTCTTTAAACTGCACCACATTCGAGTTTATGGAGTACTAATATGCATCAGATTTTGCCAAGCTTAGCTGACTTAAATGAGCATGCTGAAGTTGAGCCAGCATTTGCGCAGTGGCAAAAAGGCTATGGGCCTATTCAGCATACTGCAGAAACACAAGCTGCAGTATATCGCTTTGCTCATCAGCTTGTGCAAGCGGGTCTACAACCTAACCTAGATACTGTCTACCGTATACTGGGCGCGCTAGATAAAGTGACTGCAGCCGGTATGTCATTGGTTGTGCATATGACTTATGCCAATACTGTGCACTTAGATGGCAGTGATTTGACGGCTGAAGAGTTTAAAGTTCAACCGGAAGGGCATACCGGAGGTGCGCTGAATATGGTGCCAGGTTATGCCGGCTATATGGCGCTGAATGCTTTGACCGGTGAAACCCGCGGCTGGTTAATGGGGCAGGGGCATAGTGTCGCAGCCATTGAAGCGCTGAACGTATTATTGGGTAATCTGCACCCTGAACAAGCAGAAGCTTACGGTGATGGCGAAGCAGGCATTAACCGTTTGCTGCAAGATTTCTACAGCTATGGCATCGCCGCCGATGGCTCCATGGCTGCACCTTTAGGCAGTCACGTTAATCCACATACCGCCGGTGGCATTATTGAAGGCGGTTACTTAGGGTTTGCTGAGCTGCAATATGCGCATATGCCGTTGCCGGGTGAAAAGCTGGTTGCCTTCTTATCTGATGGTGCCGCAGAAGAACAACGCGGTAGCGACTGGATTCCTCGCTGGTGGCGAGCTGAAGACTGTGGTCCGGCTTTGCCTATTATGATTGCCAACGGTCGACGTATTGAGCAGCGCACGGAGCTGGGTACGTTAGAAGGTTTAAAAGGCTTCCAGCGTCATTTACGAGGCTGTGGTTTTGATCCTATAGAGTTTGATGGCCGTGACCCTGCTGCTTTTGTCTGCACAATCTGGGAGATGGAGCAGCGTTTAGCGCGTCGCGTCCAGGAAAAAAATAGCGGTATTTTGTCTTATCCTTTGCCGATACCTTATGGCATCGCTGAAACCGTCAAAGGCTTTGGTTTTTATGGTGCAGATGAAAATAAAGCGCATAACTTACCCTTGCCCGGTAATCCACATGTCGACGAACACTCGCGCCAGCTGTTTAACCAACACGTTAAGCCGCTGTATGTCAGCCCTGAAGATATGCGCGAAGCGTTGGCCCTGCTCAAAACCCATAAAGCACAAGAGCGCCCTCTGGAGCGTGATAACCCGTTAGCCAACCGCTACCCTAAAACACCGGTGCAGCCTGAACTGCATTATCGCGATGATGCTTGCTCAACAATGGCTGCGGTGGACCGTTACTTTGTTGATTTGGTTGCTGCTAATCCAGACTTGCGTCCTCGTGTCGGCAATCCCGATGAGCTGGCCAGTAACCGCTTAACCGAAGTGTTAAAAAACTTACGTCACCGCGTCAGCGAGCCGGAAAGTGATTTAGAGGCTGTGGATGGCCAAATTATTACTGCGCTCAATGAAGAGGCTGTGGTTTCAGCCTGTTTAGCCAACCAAGCGGGCTTAAACTTAGTGGCCAGTTATGAGGCGTTCTGCGTCAAAATGCTGGGTGCAGTACGTCAAAACTTGATTTACGCGCGTCAGCAAAAAGAAATTGGCCGTCCTGCTGGCTGGTTAGGCTGGCCACTGATTGCGACTTCCCACACCTGGGAGAATGGTAAAAACCAACAGTCGCACCAAGACACCACCTTCTGTGAAGCCTTGCTCGGTGAAATGAATGATGTGTCACGGGTACTGTTTCCAGCAGATCACAACAGTATGCTGGCGTTATTGCCGCAGATTTACAGTGCTCGCGGCCAAATTGCTTGTGTTGTGGCGGCTAAGCGTGATCGCCCTGCATTCTTCAGCCAAGAGCAAGCGGAAAAACTGGCGCGCGATGGTGCCATTGTGGTTGAAGAGTATGAAGGCACTGATCCGCTGCTACTGATTGCTAATGGTAGCTATCAATTGGAGCAAGTTTTACGTGCCGGACAGCGTCTGCAAGAAGCAGAAATGGGCTACCGCATTGTGTACTTGCAAGAGCCGGGTCGTTTCCGTGCGCCCCGTGATCGTTGGGAGTTAGAAAGTTTGGCCAGCGATGAACTGGTTGAACAGCTCTTCCCGAGCCGTTTCCGTATGCGTGTTTTGCTCACCCATATGCGCCCTGAGGTTATTCGTGGCCATTTATGGCCGATTTTGCCGGATGCCAGCAACACCTATGTGTTGGGCTACCGCAATCGTGGTGGCACTTTGGATGAGTTTGGCATGCAGTTTGTTAACCGTGCGTGCTGGGGTAATGTGCTGGCTGCTTGCGCACGTTTACAAGACTTACCCCGCACGGCGCTATTGACCATTGAAGAGGCCGCTGCGGTAGCCGGTAAAGGTGATCCGCAGATTCTGCGTTAAGTTTTACGCTGACGCAGGAGACGTTCTACAGAGGCCTTGCCAAGATAAAGGCAGGCCTCTTAGCGCTAGGCTATGCAATAGTGCGGTCTGCAATCTCTGCAACCGCTTATTGGTCGTATGAATCTGATCAACGGATGGAGCGCTTTATCCCACGCCCTACTTAGGGTCGCCATGCTTCAGGACACACTTTAAGGAGGATTAAACATGGCCGGTTTGATTTTTCCTTGGCGTGCAGGCAACCAGTTTAAGCTGTTGATCGACGGCCCAGCATTCTTTGCCGACTGGCTAGAGCGTATCCAGCATGCACAAAAACAAATTGATATTGAGTTGTATCTGGTCAGCAGCGGCAACAGTGCTGATCGGGTTGAGGCCGCGTTGATTGCTGCTGTGCAGCGTGGTGTGCGAGTACGCTGCTTATTTGATAGCTTTGGTAGTCGTGGCTTTAAACAAGCACAGCGGCATCATTGGCAGCAGGCAGGGATTGAATTGCGCTTTTATAATCCCTTGCGTTGGACGCGAGGTTTGCAAAACTTCTATCGTGATCATCGCAAACTGCTGATTATTGATGAGCAAGTGGCTTATGTTGGCGGGGCCGGCTTAACAGATCAATTTTGGCAGCCCGATCTACCAACCAGCCTGTGGCACGAGGTGATGGTGCAGGTGCAAGGTCCTGTGGTAAATGACTGGCAAACTTTATTTGATTACCAGTGGGACAGTTGCATTGAGCGTTTCTTTTGGCGACAAAATAATAGCCCCGAGCACCTTGCCCAGCAGGATAGCCCACCATTGCCTTTTGCCAATATTGGCAAGGCGCGTGTGGCTTATGCGGCTTCGACGCAGCACCGTAATATTCAAAAATCATTGCTGCGCGCAATCAAAGGTGCGCATCAGACCGTTTGGTTAGCCACTCCATATTTTTTACCGACTTGGGCGATTCGACGCGCTTTACGCAAAGCAGCTGCACGCGGCATTGATGTACGTTTATTGCTGACCGGGCGCCATACCGACTTACCACCCGTGCGTTGGGCGGGGCAGCGTTATTACCCCGCGCTATTGCGTAAAGGCGTACGTATTTTTGAATACCAACCGCGTTTTTTACATTTAAAAATGGTCGTGGTTGATGACTGGGTTAGCATCGGGTCATGTAATTTTGACCATTGGAATTTGCGCTTTAACTTAGAAAACAATCTCGAAGTGCGTGATGTGGGTTTACTTGAGCAAGTGCGCAATAGCATGCTCAGTGACTTTCAAGACAGTTTAGAGATTACTGAAGAGGTATGGCGCCAACGACCCTTGATTCAACGTATTCGCCAACGTTTGTGGGGATGGCTGGATCGTTTGGCAATTAACTTGTTAGATATGAGGAAGTGAGGGGTGTAGTTCGCGTTATTTATCAATTTTGCGCGAAAGACCCCGTACTTTTAGTGCGGGGATGGAAAACTTGTTAAAACCAAGATGGCCAAGGCAGTGCTGGATGCTGGCTGGGGTCAATTAAAAACAATGCTGGACTATAAATGCGCTCACGCAGGCATTGTTTTTAAGTAGGTTAACGATGCATACACCACCCAAACCTGTTCGAGTTGTGGGTTTTGCCCGAATCGAGGCCGAAAGGTATCGCAGGACTTGGAGTAAGAGAATGGACGTGCCGTGCGTGTGGTGTCACGCACGATGACCGCGATGTTAATGCGGCACAAAACATTCTCAGGGGTCGGACATGGCCGTCTAGCAGTAGAAATCACCGTCCTTTAGGACGGAGAGGATGTCATTCACGTCGACTCTTTCATCAGCTCCAGTCGGATTCTGCCAATTGCCCCCATTGGGTTGAGTCCTTTTGGGCAGACCCAAGAGCAGTTGCCGATGCTGCGGCAGCGAAACACGCTGAATGGGTCTTCGAGGCCTTCGAGTCGCTCAATGCGAGCGCGATCACGGCTATCAAGCAAGAAGCGCAGTGCTTGCAATAATGCTGATGGGCCGCGATATTTCTCTGGATTCCACCACCAAGAAGGGCATTGAGAGGTGCAGCAGCCACATAAGATGCACTCATACAAGCCATCAAGCAGCTTACGTTGTTCTGGGGTTTGCAAGCGCTCAATGGATGGCGTGGGGTCATCGTTAATCAGCCAAGGCTTGATTTGTTCGTAGTGGTGAAAAAATAATGATTGATCAACCACAAGATCGCGAATCACCGGCATGCCGGGCAGAGGTCGAATCACGAGCGTATTGGATGAGCCAAGGGCTTCAGCAACGGGTTTGATACAGGCCAGCCAGTTTTTACCGTTGATATTCATGCCGTCGGAGCCACAAACGCCTTCGCGGCATGAGCGCCGAAAGGCGAGTGTTGGGTCTTCTTCGCGCAGGTATTGCAGCGCGTCGAGTACCATCTGTTTGCGAAATTCCTCAGGGAGCGTTTTAGACTCCATATAAGGATGGCTGTCATGTTCAGGGTGGTAGCGATAGATCTGTACATTAATCATGAGAAGTGCTCCTGTAGCAGTGAGCCTTCATGCTGTAATCTGTCAGCATGTACAGGTTGCTGCTTGCTGTTGTAAAACGTGCATAGCTGCTGTTCTTGTAGACCTAAAGCATAGAGAAAGCAATGACATTAAAGTCTATGAGCATGCTTCCTTAGATTTTAGCGATCTTTACTGGATTACCACGCATACGCAAGGTGAAAGCTAACCCAGTAAAGACCGTCTCAGTGTGCGCTTAAAATAAACTTGGCAGTCCAATCCAGATTTTCATGCAGGCGCCCGGCAAGGTGCCGCCGTTGCTCAGTTCTAGACGTGCCGGGCGGTGTTCTTGGTCATGCATCGCCACGATGTTGGCAGCAAAGTACAAGCCAAGGCCTGTGCTGCCACTGTCGCGATCAATGCTGCTGGATTGGCTGTTACGTACGGCACCTAAGAGACTGTCTGGGTAGCCTAGACCGTCATCATTGACCGTTAGCAGTACGCCATCATCTTGTCGGCTCGCCGTCAGGCGAATGGTTTTTTTACAGTAGTTGATTGCATTACCGATGGCGTTATCTAGGACTGTGCCCATCAGACTGACATCGAGATAGGCTTCTAAATCGGGCTCTTCGAGCTCAATTTGTAGATCGATATTACGGTAGTCAAGTAGTTCGCGGTGGCGATTGTATAAGTCTTCAAACAGCTCATCTAAACGGTAGTACACCGGCTGTAAGAGCAGCTGGCCGTGTTCTAGTTTGTACAGGCCAAGTAATTGCATCAGCATGGCATCTAAACGCAGCGCTTCTTGTTCGATAAGGCGTGCTTGTGGCGAGCGCTGAAGCTCTTCAGGCGCTTCAGCTAATAAGCTTTCATAAGCCTGACTGACGGCGGCAATGACGTTTTTCATGTCGTGTACGGTGGATGCCATCAGAGTCGAGAAGTCAATCTGTTTTACCATGGGTTCAGCTCCAAAGAGGATTGCATACGCATAAATTCCACAGCATCGGGGTCGAGTTTGGAAAGGCTGTGAATGCGCTTCAAACAGGTGTTTAAGTGTTGATCAGTGCTGAGAGGCTGTTGTCGGAATTGCTCTTGGACTAAGCGTGCAGCGGCCATATTGAGCTCTATTAAATCGGGTGCTTGCTGCAGTGCTTGTGCAAATAGAGCTTGAGCTTTATCACGCTGATCTTGATAGTGAAGTGCTGCAGCCTGACGGCTTAGACTTAAGGCCGTATGCAGAGGCTGCAGGTCTAGACTGGGCAGGCGCTCGCTGATTTGCTCAAGTACTCCAGCCGTGCCCGCATGGCGCTGTGCACAAAATTGCCAAAGGGCTTGAGCTGCGCTATTGGCACCTTGTTTTGCCAGCCAGTCCCCCAGTTGGATTAAAGTGATGGCAGCATAGTGATGTTTGTAGTCTTGTAAGGTATCAACCAGCGCGGACAACTCAGCTGTAGCGGTTGCAGATTTTTTACGACGGTGTTCTTCAATTCGTAATAACGCGGCGGCCGCTTGAATCTCTGGCACTTGTCGGTAGTTTTTTTCAATGATGCTCAGCCATTGCTGCGCTTCGTCTGGCAGTTTTGCTGTGTCTGAGCTTTGTGCCAGCATGGATGCCAGCTGCCAGAGTAATTCAGGATCAAACATAGTGGAATGACGGCCCACTTCCCAGCACTGGCGTAATGCATGGATGGCGGTTTTATTGTCATTGTTGAGCCAAGCTTGGCTGGCTAATTTGATCTGTCGGCGCAGGGTATTGGGTGATAATGTCACGGCTTCTTGCAGGGCATTTAGCATGGCAGGTAAATCATTTTGTAAGGCTGCGAGCTCTGCTTGCATATCGTGCAGCTCCGGCATCATTGGGAATTGCCGTATAGCTGCGTTTAATAAGCGGGTGACTTGATCGAAACGCCCTTGGCGTAACCATAAGCGCGCTAAGGCTTGTAGATTCCAACCGGTGGGCCGGCTACGTGCTTGTTGTTCCAGTAATTGCTCAAGTTCTTGGTAGCGGCCGAGTGCTTCTAAGGCATCTGCCATATAGCGCTGACAGAGTGCGGCATGGCGCGGCTCTTTTTCCTCGATCGCTTGACAGGCGAGTATGACGGCCATTGGGTTGTCCGCTTCTTTAGCATTCAGCACTGGGGCAAGCACTTGCTTACGACGCACCAAGCGTTCCAAGCGGGTTTGTAAGGTGACTTTGTTAAAGGGTTTGGTTAGGTAATCATCGGGCTCGCATTCGAGCGCGGCCAATACCATGGCCTGGGTGTTTTCCGCCGTGACCATAATAAAGATGCAGTGTGGGGAGAGCAGCTTTTCTGTGTGCAGCTGTTCCAGCACTTGCTGCCCATTAAGGCCTTCACCAAGGTTGTAGTCATGCAAAATCACATCATAGCGATGACGTCTACACAACTCTAAAACCTCATTGCCATTTGCGGCTGTGTCGATTTGCTGCACGGCGAGCAAACGCAGAATACCCCTGATGGAGCTGCGAAACTCAGAAAAGTCATCGACCACTAAGAAGCGTTTTTTGCTGAAATCGATCATAGTCCAGCACATCCCATTGAGTACATTGCTATTAAATTGTCTGAGCTAAGTCTAATAGTTATTGCGCGGATACGCACGATAGCTGTAGCTGTTAAATAGGCTGTTGTGCAAATCAGTCATTTTTCTGTCAACGTCGAGTGATAAAATCTGATTATCATTTATAGATACTAGGCTAAGGTATAGCGCTTACACTTTGCTGTATCGGTAGAATGCTGTTAAAGCTGAGTGAGAACTATTACTTGCTTTAAATCCCTAAGATGATCAGGAATTCTTCATATGCTAATGTTCTTTGCCAGTATCACCTTGCTTATCCTCGGCTATAAGTTCTATAGCCCCTTTGTTGAAAAACAGGCGGGCATCGATCCTACAGCTAAAACTCCACAAGAACGTTTGCGCGATGGCGTTGACTATGTTCCGATTAGCCCTGCTCGAGCGTTTTTAATTCAGTTTTTGAATATTGCCGGGGTAGGTCCTATTTTTGGTCCTATTTTGGGTGCGCTCTATGGCCCAGTTGCTTTGGTTTGGATTGTTATTGGTAACGTGCTTGGCGGCGCGGTGCATGACTACTTTTCCGGGGTAATGAGCCTAAAAGAAGACGGTAAGAGCTTGCCAGAAATTGCTGGCCACTATTACAACGTGATTTTTAAAGGCGTGATGTTGTTGTTCACCTGCATGCTGCTGTTTTTTGTGGGTGTGGTTTTCATCATGAGCCCAGCGGGTCTGCTGAGTAATTTGTCGTTTTTTGAAGGCACTATTTTCGCTGGCAACACCTTTTGGGTGTTGGTGATTCTCGCTTACTATTTTTTAGCGACATTGCTGCCGATTGACAAAATCATTACCAAGCTTTATCCACTCTTTGGTTTGTTAATGATTGTGATGACCACCTTGGTTGCGGTTGCGTTATTATTTAATGCACCGCACTTAGCTGAAGTGAATGATATTTTCTCTTACTTCAGAGGGCATGATCACAGTTTGTTAGAGCCCAATCCTGATGGTTTGCCGGTATGGCCGCTGCTGTTTGTGACCATTACCTGTGGTGCGATCAGTGGTTTCCACTCAACGCAGTCACCCATGATTGCTCGTTGCCTTACCAATGAGAAGTATGCGCGTCCTGTGTTTTATGGCGCAATGATGTGTGAAGGTCTTGTTGCTTGCGTGTGGGCATTGGCTGGTATTGCTGCTTTCCCGGAAGGCTATGTCGGCTTAAAGGCAATGCTTGCTCAGGGCGGTCCAGGCTTAGTGGTTAACCATATTGCCACCACTTATCTCGGTGTCTTTGGCGGCATTATGGCGATTCTAGCTGTGGCTATTTTCCCGATTACTTCGGGTGATACGGCGTTCCGTTCATTACGCTTAACCATTATGGATGCGTTTAATATCTCGCAAACCATGCGTCACCGTCTGATGTTATCCCTACCGTTGTTGGGTGTTGGCTACCTGATGACCTTCTTGGACTTCTCATTGATTTGGCGCTACTTCGCGTTCTCCAATATGCTGCTATCAACCAGCGTGCTATGGCTTGCAACCAAGTACTTGTTCGACAGAGGCACTTTCCACTGGATTGCCAGTATTCCTGCCGTGATTGGTACAGCGATCAGCGTGTCCTATATTGCAACAGCTGGAATTGGTTTGAATCTACCAATGGAATACAGCAAGCCTATTGGTATTGCAGTTGCGATAGTTTGCTTGATTGCATTAGTGATGCAGCATCAAAAGCATTTAGGAAAGGCTGTCGCTAAAGCTTAAGGGAAGAATATTCAGCTATTTTGTTAGAAAGCGCTTGACATCATGGCTGAATCCGAGAATAATGCGCGCCATCCAAGGCTACATAGCTCAGTTGGTTAGAGCGCAGCATTCATAATGCTGATGTCCCAGGTTCAAGTCCCGGTGTAGCCACCAGATTTTTTTAAGGGTTAGCGCAAGCTAGCCCTTTTTTTTGCCTGTCTGTTTATATCCTCTCTGAGTGCAGTCACAAGTCTGGCCATCAGTAAATCAAGAAAACTGATAACCAGATTCTGGCGGGCTGCAGCTATGAAAACTCAATGCTGAGGAAAAACGTACGATCACTTTAATGCACATTAAACCCTCGGGTAAGGCAGAAAGCCTTGGTAAACCAATAGGTTAAATGGCTCTAAGTGATTGCGGGGCGTAGAGTGCTCCGTAGTGGTGCGGCAGAGCTTTTGTGGTGGCTCATAGAGCTTGCGCTAAGCGAGCTTTGTAGCACATCTAATTAGGTGGCCAAATTCACTATGCCACTATAAACGTACGGCCAAAATGGTCGGCGATATGCTGTTTTTGGCGCAGGCGGATAACCATCAGCTGCCAGCAGAACGGGTTAGCATCAAGCGAGTGCATCCCCCAACTTCAATAGCGCTGATCCGTTAGATTGAATAAAGTTGTCATTCTGCTCGGTTGGTGTGATTGTTCGCTTGAGCGTGTAAATGATAGAGGTATGAAATGCGTTGGTTTTTATTTGCGCTGTTTGCTTTGCTCAGTGCCTGTCAGCTTATACCTAAACAGCAGGGCGCTGCTGTGCCCGTTACAGTGGTAACAGAGCAGCCTTTACCCGAATGGCAAAGTCCACGTGAGCGCGATAATCCGCGTTTGGGCTATATCCTTGACTTGCGCAGCGGTGCAACCATCGCCTTGAGTCAGCTACTGACTGAGTTAGCTGAGGCACCTCTGGTTTTGTTGGGCGAAAAGCACGATAACGCGGATCACCACGCCTTGCAGTTGTGGTTGATACAGGCCCTAGAGGCACGGCGTACACAGGGCAGTGTGGTGATGGAGATGCTTACGGTCACGCAGCAAGAGGCTATCAATCAAGTGCAAAGCCAGTTGCGCGAAGGCTCGATGCCGGAAGATTTGCCCGCCGCACTCAGTTGGGACAAAGGTTGGGACTGGCAACAGTATGATGAGCTGGTTACGCACCTTGTTCAGCAGCCATACCCGTTACTGGGCGCAAACTTGAACCGTGATGGATTAATGGCTATTTATCGTAACCCGCCAGAGTTAATCGGGACTGAGTCCACCCGCGAGGATGTCACTCAGCGCTTATCTGAGCAGATCCGCGAGTCGCATTGTAATAAACTGCCAGAAACACAGTTGCCTGCAATGTTAGCTGTGCAGCAACAACGCGATCGCAGCATGGCGACAGTTCTGCTGGATGCAGCGCGCCCTGCATTATTGATCGCGGGTGCCTATCATGTGCGTTACGACTTAGGTGTTCCTTTGCATATCCGTGACTTGCAAGCGCCTGTTGCCAGCCAACAGCGCGTATTGATTTTTGCTGAAGCCGATCAGGATGTTGAGGCGGGCAGTGCGGATTTTGTTTGGTATACCCCAGCGGTTGCAGCGAAAGATTATTGTGCTGATTTATAGACCTGCGTAGCGCCATGATCATAGTCATATTTTCAGCTGGGTGTCTTTTGATAAAGAAATTGCTCAAGGTGCGGCGGGCTTAAGTGGGTTTGATGGACAAGTAAATTTTACTCTGTCATTTCTCGGCCACCTTTTACGTGTAATCTAGAGCGTCATATTTATTCATTGTAGGAGCGCCTCATGGCTGCGAAAAAGATTCTGATGTTAGTGGGCGATTACGTAGAAGATTACGAAGTCATGGTGCCATTTCAGGCGTTACAGATGGTTGGTCATACCGTGCATGCCGTATGCCCTGGGAAAAAAGCCGGTGAATTTGTTCGTACCGCGATTCATGACTTTGAAGGCGATCAAACCTACAGCGAAAAGCCGGGTCATAACTTTGTTTTAAATTTCGATTTTGATGAGGTTAAAGCAGAGGATTACGACGCTTTGCTTGTCCCAGGCGGCCGCTCACCAGAGTACTTGCGTTTAAATGCAACGGTACTTGAGCTCGTGCAAGCTTTTGATCACGCTGACAAGCCGATTGCCGCAGTGTGCCATGGCCCACAATTGTTAGCCGCTGCCGGTATTTTGGATGACCGTGAATGCGCCGCCTATCCGGCCTGTGGACCTGATGTGGAAATGGCTGGTGGCCATTATGTTGAGTTGGATGTCACCGGTGCGCACCTTGAAGGTAACCTCGTGACAGCGCCAGCATGGCCGGCGCACCCTACGTGGTTGGCAGGTTTTTTAATGTTGCTGGGCACTAAAATCACATTGTAAAAGTGAGAGCGAGCGCTTTTCTTTACTCAGGCGCTCGTTTATTCTGCTGGCCTGCATTGAATACTCGGTGTTGGGTTGATCTACCAGCAGTTCTCGCTACTCTGCTTGAGCTAACGTACAGTAGAGCGGTGTTATACCAACCGATGTCTGACTTAATCATATAAAGGAAATACAAATGACGACTGTTACTTTTAAAGGTACTCCTGTGCGCGTTGATGGTCATTTTCCACAAAAAGATGAACAAGCACCTGCGTTTAGCTTAGTGAATAAGACGTTGGAGGATGTGAGTTTGTCGAGTTTGTCAGGCCTGCGTAAAGTTTTAAATATTTTTCCCAGTATTGATACGCCAACCTGCGCTACTTCAGTCCGTCGTTTTAATGAAAAAGCTGCGGGCCTGAAAAATACTCGGGTACTCTGTATATCTGCAGATTTACCTTTTGCGCATGCGCGATTTTGTGGTGCAGAAGGTTTAGATCGCGTTTTAACCTTATCAACGATGCGTGATCCTGATTTTTTCCAAGTGTACGGTGTTGATATCGCAGAAGGTCCGCTTGCAGGTTTGGCTGCGCGCGCGGTTATCGTATTAGATGAAAACGATAAAGTGCTGTATAGCGAGTTGGTTGCAGAGATTGCTAATGAGCCAGACTATGACAGCGCACTTGCTGTTTTAAGTTAAGCTTCTGAGCTTGCGTAGTACATAGCGTGCTACGCAAACTGCTGTTTATTGTTGTTATTTAAGCTGTTTAAAAGCCATATTCAGGTCATAAAAACAGTTTTATTTTTAAGCGTTAGCCTATGCCGAGAACGATCTCGGTAGCGGGTCTGTTAGTGGTAGTGTGACTAAGCCGCTTTTCTTCTTAAGCAGTTGCTTTGCTATCTATAAAAAACCTGTCTTTTTGACTGGAAATGTTGCGCTGATCGAGAAGGCACAAGCATGTATTCAGTCCCTGCCGACTTTAAGATAAGAGTGTCAGTATTGTGCGTTCAGTGGTACTTGCGACACTTATCATTTCTTCAGAAAATACTGAGCTTTCTCATTTAGACTGCGGCTAAAGGTAAATTGAGCGTAAAGACGCAGCGTTGCAGGTTGAAGGCTGCTATCTTTCAAGCTCCCAAGGACTGTGAATACTTGATATGTCTGACTCTTCTGTAACTTCTGGAAAAAAAACTTCGAAAACTTTTTTGCTTGCAGCGCTGGTGATTGGCGTTGCCGTGGTCGGTGCATGGTGGTGGTCGCAAAATAGCGCTGAGAAAACTGCGCAAGGCCCGCGGATGGGCGGCAGTTTTATGGGCGCTGTGCCGGTGAATGCTCAGCAAGTGCGCTTGGATCGTTTTGCCGTGCAGCTGAAAGCCTTGGGTACGGTAACGCCTTGGAATGCAGTGAGTGTCACCAGTCAAGTCAGTGGTGAGCTGGATAAAGTGTTATTTGACGAAGGGCAGTTCGTTGAGCAGGGCACGTTGCTGGCGCAAATTGATCCGCGTAATTATCAGGCCGCGTTATTACAAGCCGAAGGGGCTTTGCAAGAAACCCGTGCGCAGCTGGCCAGTGCCGAATTAGACCTCAAGCGTTATCAAGGCCTCTACAAAGAAGATTCAGTCGCCAGACAAACCCTTGAACAGCAACAAGCCATCGTTGCGCAATATAAGGGCACGTTAAAAGTGCGCGAGGCACAACGCGATGCCGCCCGTTTAGATGTTGAGCACACGCAGATTACCGCGCCGATTTCAGGGCGATTAGGCTTGCGCGCGGTGGATGCCGGTAACTATGTGTCAGCGGCGACTACTGAGTTGGTCAACATCACCCAAGATAATCCGATCGCGATCAATTTCACTATTCCTGAGCATGAACTACAGGCCGTGTTACAAGCGTATCGGCAAGAGCAGCCACTCAAAGTGCAAGCGTGGAACCGTGATGAAACTGAATTATTGGCCGAAGGTGTATTGGACAGCATTGATAACCAAGTTGATGTCACTACGGGCAGTGTGCGCTTAAAGGCGCGCTTTGATAATCCTCAGCAAAACTTATTCCCCAATCAGTTTGTCAATGTGCACTTGCAGGTGACTGTGCACGAGCAAGCCTTGTTATTGCCCGCTGATGCTATTCAGTTTGGTAGCAATGGCCGCTTTGTTTGGCAGATTAAAGACGACGATACCGTGGTGATTCAACCGATCGAAATTATCACCAGCGATGGCACGTCGAGCATGTTGCGCTCTGGTCTAGCCGCTGGCGATTGGGTGGTGGTGGAAGGTGTTGATCGTTTGCGCAGTGGCAGTAAAGTTGAGCGGGTTGCGCCTGCTGGTAGCGAGCCTGCTGTTTCTACTGAATTGGCTGTGCAGCCAGTGACTGATAGTGAACAAGCAGGCCGAGGCGCAGGCAAGCAGCCTCAGCAGAAGCCAGCAGAATGAACGTCTCACGGATTTTTATTCAGCGTCCGGTCGCCACCACGCTGTTGATGCTGGCAATCTTTTTAATGGGCGCTTTGGCCTACCGATTATTGCCCGTGGCGGCGTTACCGCAAGTGGATTATCCAACCATTCGCGTGCTGACGTTGTACCCCGGCGCCAGTCCGCAAGTGATGAATAGTGTAGTCACTGCACCGCTTGAACGTCAGTTTGGGCAGATGCCAGGTTTGGCGCAGATGTCATCCACCAGTTCCGGCGGTGCTTCGGTGATCAGCTTACGCTTTAGTTTAGACATTGAACTGGATGTGGCTGAGCAAGAGGTGCAAGCGGCGATCAATGCCGCCACTAATCTGTTGCCCAATGATTTGCCAGCGCCACCTGTCTATAACAAAGTTAATCCGGCTGACAGCCCCGTGCTGACGCTCGCTATTACCTCCAAGAGTGTGCCGCTGCCGCAGGTCAATGATTTAGTCGATACCCGTATGGCGCAAAAGATTGCGCAGATCAGCGGGGTCGGCTTGGTCAGTGTCGGTGGGGGGCAGCGTCCAGCGGTACGGATTCGTGCCAACCCGCAAGCCTTAGCCGCAGCGGGTTTAACCCTGGCCGATGTGCGCAGCATAATTACCCGTTCAAACGTTAATCAGCCTAAGGGCAGCATTGATGGACCGTCACGCATCACCCAATTGGATGCCAATGATCAGTTGCGCTCGGCGGACGATTACGCTGAGCTGATTATTGCCCATAACGATGGTCGCGTTCTGAAACTGGCTGATGTGGCGCAAATCATTGAAGGCGCAGAAAACAATCGCTTAGCCGCTTGGGCTGATCTCAATCAAGCGGTATTGCTCAATATCCAGCGCCAACCCGGTGCCAACGTGATTGAAGTGGTAGAAAACGTTGAGGCGTTATTGCCCAGTATTATTGCTACGTTACCGGCCAGTCTTGAAGTTAGCGTACTGACCGATCGCACGCAAACCATTCGCGCGGCAGTCAGCGATGTGCAGTTTGAGTTGATGCTGGCAGTGGCCTTAGTGGTGTTGGTGACGTTTTTATTCTTAAAACGTATGACTGCCACTTTAATCCCGTCGATTGTGGTGCCTTTGTCGCTGATCGGCACTTTTGCGGTGATGTATTTATTTGGTTTTTCGCTGAATAACCTCACTCTGATGGCGTTGACCATCGCTACCGGCTTTGTCGTTGATGACGCCATTGTCATGATGGAAAACATCGCGCGGCATATTGAACTGGGCGAAACGCCAATGAATGCAGCGCTCAAGGGCGCGAAACAAATCAGCTTTACCTTGGTGTCGTTAACCTTCTCGTTGATTGCGGTCTTGATTCCACTGCTATTTATGGCCGACGTAGTGGGGCGCTTGTTCCGTGAGTTTGCCATCACCTTGGCGGTGGCGATTTTAATCTCGTTGGTGGTTTCACTGACCTTAACGCCGATGATGTGTGCACGTTTATTACGTCCAGGCAAAGAAGACGAGAAAAAAGACGATTGGCTGAGCCGCACCATTGATCATTACGCTGATGGTCTGCGTTGGGTATTACAGCATCAGGTGCTGACTCTGTGGTTTGCCGTGGGTACTTTTGTGCTAACCGCTTTGCTGTGGATGTGGGTGCCCAAAGGCTTTTTCCCTGAGCAAGATACAGGGGTGATTCAAGGCATTTCAGAAGCACCACAAAGCATTTCCTTTGCCGCGATGAGTGAGCGTCAACAGCGCTTAAGTGCGGTGTTATTGCAAGATGAAGCGGTGCAGAGTGTGTCCTCACAAATTGGTGTGGATGGTGATAACCCCACGCTCAATACCGGTCGTATGCTGATTAATCTCAAGCCTTTTGCCCAGCGTGATGTGTCTGCCGCGGAGGTGATTAATCGCCTGCGCCCAGAGCTGGACAAGGTGCTGGGCATTCAGCTGTTTATGCAGCCGGTGCAGGATCTGAGTATTGAAGATCGCGTCAGTCGTACTCAGTTTCAGTTCAGCCTTGAGTCAGCCGATGAGCAAGAACTGCATACTTGGGTACCCAAATTGGTGGCGAAGCTGCAAAGCCTGCCGCAACTGCGTGATGTGGCCAGCGATTTACAGGCCAACGGTTTGCAGTATTACTTGAATATCGACCGAGATTTAGCCGGACGTTTAGGCATTAGCATCGCCACTTTGACCGATGCGCTGTACGACGCTTTTGGCCAACGCCAGATCTCAACGATTTTTACCCAGACCAGTCAATACCGTGTGGTGTTGGAAAGTATCAGTAATCCCGATGATGCCATGGCTGCTTTGCATGATGTGCATGTGCGTGGCGCTGATGGCCAAGCCATACGCTTGGCCAGCTTAGTTAAAGTCGAAGAAAGATCTGCAGCCTTGTTGCTCAATCACATCGGTCAGTTTCCGGCGGTGACAGTGTCGTTTAATCTGGCCGAAGGCGTCTCGCTGGGTGAAGCGGTGGAGCTGATTGAGCAAACCGAGCTGGATTTAGCCATGCCAGCGTCCATTCAAAGTAACTTCCAAGGCGCGGCTGCAGCCTTTCGAGCATCGTTGTCCAGTACCTTGCTGCTGATTCTCGCTGCCGTGGTGACCATGTATCTGGTGCTCGGTGTGCTCTATGAAAGCTATATCCATCCGCTGACGATTCTTTCAACCTTACCTTCAGCGGCGATTGGTGCTTTGCTCGCGCTGTTTATCACCGGTAACGACCTGAGTTTGATTGCGATTATTGGCATTATTTTGCTGATTGGTATTGTGAAGAAAAACGCGATTATGATGATCGACTTTGCTTTGGATGCCGAACGCCATCAGGGGCTCAGTCCAGAAGAGGCGATTTTCCAAGCCGCATTATTGCGTTTTCGCCCGATTCTGATGACCACCTTGGCGGCGTTGTTTGCGGCTTTGCCGTTGATGTTTGCCAGCGGTTCTGGCGCAGAGTTACGTCAGCCGCTCGGTTTGGTGATGGTCGGTGGCTTACTGCTGAGCCAAGTGTTGACCTTGTTCACCACGCCAGTCATCTACTTGTTCTTCGATCGCCTCAGTGCTCGTACCAAAGCACGTTTTAAGCTGGGCGCTGAGTCGTGAATCTGTCGGCACCTTTTATTCAGCGCCCGGTTGCCACTATGCTACTGAGCGTAGCGATTATTTTGCTCGGTATTCTTGGCTTTCGACTGTTGCCGGTGGCACCTTTGCCGGACATGGATTTCCCTATGATTACCGTGCAAGCCAGTTTGCCCGGTGCCAGTCCACAGGTGATGGCGGCTACTGTAGCAACGCCGCTGGAGCGCTCGCTGGGTAGCATTGCCGGTATCAGTCAAATGAGCAGCCGCAGCGCGCAGGGCAGCACGCGCATTATGATCCAGTTTGATTTGGGCCATGATATCAATGCCGCCGCACGTGAGGTGCAAGCAGCGATTAACGCGGCGCATGAGTTGCTGCCCAGTGGCATGCGCAGTATGCCGACCTATCGCAAGGTCAATCCGACCCAAGCGCCGATTATGGTCTTGGCTTTAACCAGTGAAGTGCTGGAAAAAGGCCAAATGTATGACTTAGCGGAAAGCATCGTGGCACAAAAGCTCTCGCAAGTACGGGGCGTTGGCGAGGTGCAAATTGGTGGCAGCTCGTTACCGGCAGTGCGTGTCGAGTTGGAGCCTCGGCGTTTAGAACAGTACGGTATTGCTTTAGATGATGTACGTCAGACCATTGCCAATGCCAATCAGCAAAAGCCTAAAGGTCAACTGGAGCAGGGCAATCGCCACTGGCAAATTCAGGGCAATGATCAACTGCACAAGGCTGAGGATTATGCACCACTGATCATCCGCTATTACGATGGCGCAGCCTTGCGTTTACGCGATGTGGCAACGGTCAGTGATAGCGTGGAAAACCGCTATAACAGTGGTTTTTTCAACGATGAAGATGCGGTGTTACTGGTGATCAACCGCCAAGCCAGCGCCAATATCATTGCTACCATTGAAGCCATTCAAGCTGAACTGCCGGCGCTGCAAGCGGTGTTACCGGCCAGTGCCAAGCTTGAAGTGGCGATGGATCGCTCTTCAGTGATTCGCGCTACCTTGCATGAGGCCGAGCGTTCACTGTTGATTGCCACGGCCTTGGTGATTGCTGTGGTGATGCTGTTTTTAGGCCATTGGCGTGCGGCAGTGATTCCTGCGCTGGCGGTGCCGGTGTCTTTGATTGGCAGTTTTGCTGCCATGTATATGCTGGATTTCTCGCTGAATAACCTGTCGCTGATGGCACTGATTATTGCCACAGGTTTAGTGGTGGATGACGCCATTGTGGTGTTGGAAAATATTGCTCGGCATATCAATAATGGCAAAAAACCACTGCCGGCGGCGATTGATGGCTCCCGCGAAGTGGGTTTTACCTTGCTGTCGATGAACCTGTCTTTGGTAGTGGTGTTTGTTTCGATTTTGTTTATGGGCGGCTTGATTGAACGCTTATTTCGCGAGTTCTCCATTACCCTAACTGTGGCGATTTTAATTTCGTTACTGGTGTCTTTAACTTTAACGCCGATGCTCTGCGCCCGCTGGCTGCGACCGAGTGTTGCGGATGAGCAGAAAAAAACTAACTTTATTCAACGCTTTGGTTTACGCGTCGACGCCGGTTATCAACGCTCATTGGCTTGGACCTTAAATTATCAACGCTGGATGTTATTGGGCTTGTTGCTAACGATCGGGGCGAATGTTTGGCTGTTTATTACCGTGCCGAAAACCTTTATGCCGCAACAAGATACCGGACAGTTGATGGGTTTTATCCGCAGCGATGATGGTTTGTCCTATCACACCATGCAGCCAAAAATGGAAGTCTATCGGCAAACCTTGCTCAAAGATAAAGACGTGCAAACGGTGGCAGGCTTTATCAGTGGCGGCAGTAACGCTTTTTTAATCGTACGTCTCAAACCCATTGCGCAGCGTAAAAATTCGGCGCAAGAAATTGTTGATCGTTTGCGTGGCCAAATCCCTCCAGTGGCGGGTTCACGGCTGTTTCTCATGCCTGATCAGGACCTCAACGTCGGCCGCCGTGAAGGTGGCAGTACCGATAATGAGTATATGCTGCTGGCCAGTGATTTGGATGATTTGCGCATTTGGCAGCCGAAAGTGCGTGATGCCTTAAAAGCCTTGCCGGAACTGGTCGATATCGACAGTAAAGAAGGCCGTGGCGCACAGCAGGTGACCCTTGAAGTGGATCGCGCCACTGCCGCGCGCCTCGGCGTGGATATGGCGATGGTCACTTCGCTCCTCAATAACGCTTTTAGTCAGCGCCAAGTTTCGACGATTTATGAAAGCCTTAATCAATACAGTGTAGTGCTGGAAATTGATCCAAAGTTTGTCGGCTCGCCACAGGTATTGGAGCAAGTACAGGTGATTGCTGCTGATGGCGAGCGGATTCCCTTATCCGCTTTTACCCGCTGGGAATCCAGTCTGCAGCAAGATCGCGTGCAGCATGATGGCCAGTTTGCCGTGGAAAGTATTGGTTTCTCTTTAGCGCCGGGGGTGAGTTTAGAGCAAGCCAGTCAGGCCATTGAGCAAGCCATGGCGAAGATTAATTTGCCCAATGAAGTGCAAGGACGTTTAGGCGGTACAGCTGGAGTTTTCCAGCAAAGCCAAGGTGCGCAAGGCTTAATGTTGTTGGCTTCGATTGCTATTGTGTATTTGGTTTTGGGTATTTTGTATGAAAGCTATATTCATCCGCTGACCATTCTCTCGACCTTGCCCTCGGCCGGTGTCGGAGCCTTATTGGCGATTCAGTTGACCGGTGGTGAGTTCAGTTTGATTTCGCTGCTGGGCCTGTTTTTACTGATTGGGGTGGTGAAAAAGAACGCCATTTTAATGATTGATCTGGCCTTGCAACTGCAACGCGAAATGAAAATGACCGCTGAGCACGCCATACAACAGGCCTGTGCGCAGCGCTTTCGCCCGATTATGATGACCACCATGGCGGCCATTCTTGGTGCTGTACCGCTGTTGATCAGCAGTGCTGAAGGCTCGGAGACGCGCCAGCCACTGGGTCTGGCGATTGTTGGCGGTTTACTGCTCAGCCAATTGTTAACCCTGTACAGCACACCGGCTGTGTATTTGTTTTTTGATCGTTTAAGCGCCCGTGTTCGGCGTAAAAAAACGCCAATCTCGATGGAAGTAGCCCATGAAACCGATCGTTAAGCTCAGTGTATTTGCTCTTGCCAGCGTGCTGTTAAGCGGCTGTGTGCTGGGTCCTGATTATCAGCGCCCAGCCAGCATCGTGCCGACTGAGTTCCGTCATACGCCGGGCTGGAAATTGGCGCAGCCGGCTGAATTGTCGAGTTCGGTGGCTTGGTGGTCGCTGTATCAAGATGCCACCTTGGCCGATTTGCTCAAGCAGTTAGAGACCTCGAACCAAAACCTGCGCGCGGCAGAAGCGGCGTGGCGTGAGGCGCGGGCTTTAGTCGGTGGCAGTCGTGCGGCACTCTATCCAGAGGCTACAGGTAAGCTGGGCAGTACCCGTGGTCGTAGTGAAAAGGGCGTGGCTAAAAACAACGAAGTAGCGCTGGGCCTAAGCTGGCAGCTGGACATTTGGGGGCAGGTGCGTCGCCAGGTTGAAGCCAGTGAAGCCACTGCACAGGCCAGTGCAGCCGAGTGGGCAGGGGTGCGTTTAAGTCAGCAATCAGAATTGGTGCAGAACTATCTGCAGTTGCGCGTGATTGATGAGCAAATGCGCTTGCTCGATGCCACAGTGAAAGCCTATCAGCGCTCATTGCAACTGACTGAAAACCGCTATAAAGCCGGTGTGGTCACCCGTGCGGATGTCAGTCAGGCGCTCACGCAACTGAAAAATACTCAAGCCCAGCGTCTGGATTTAGATTGGCAGCGTGCCCGCTATGAGCATGCGATTGCTTTGCTGGTGGGGAGCACGCCCAATGCCGTGCAAGTGGCCAGCGTTGAGACTTTGCCTCAGTTGCCTGTGTTACCCATTGATGTGCCTTCAGCGTTGTTAGAGCGCCGTCCTGATATAGCCGCAGCCGAACGGCAAGTGATGGCGGCTAATGCGCAGATTGGTGTGGCTGAGACCGCCTATTTTCCTGATTTAACTTTGAGTGCAACGGGTGGTTATCGCGGCAGTAATTTGGCCGATTGGATTAGCATGCCCAATCGTTTCTGGTCGATCGGCCCGCAGTTTGCCATGACCTTGTTTGATGCCGGCTTGCGCCGTTCTAAGGTTGAGCAAGCAGAAGCGCGTTATGACCAGCAAGTGGCGCGTTATCGCCAAACCACCTTACAAGCCATTGGTGAAGTGGAAGATGCCTTGGTGCAACTGAATGTCTTAGCCGAAGAAATTAAGGTGCAGCGTGAGGCGCTGGCCGCCTCGCAAGACAGCTTGCGTTTAACTGAAAACCAATATCAAGCCGGAATGGTGGATTATCTCGCAGTCACCAGCGCACAAACCATCGCATTAAATAGCGAGCGTACCTTGTTGAATTTGCTCGGTACGCAACTGACCGCCAGTGTGCAGTTGATCAGCGCATTGGGTGGCGGCTGGCAGATGGACGAGAGCATTGCAGACTAAACCGCTCACGCCGAGGGTTAATAAGTACTTCGGGCTTAGTGTGAAGCGCCTCGTCGTGAATGGCGCAGCGCCAGAGTTGAGCCTTGGTTGGATTCATCGACGGACAAATGCAACCCTCAAGTGCGGGATACACAGCGATTTGCTGCCAGCTCTGCACAGCTGTGCGCTGTCACCATCGGTTCGCTGCAAGAGCCGTTTCTTTTGTATAGTGAGCGGACTGTAAAGTAAGCTTGATGGCATAACCTCTAAATAAGGATAAAAACAATGGAAGAAGGTTTTTGGCAAACCCGTTGGCAGCGCGATCAGATTGGTTTTCACTTAAATACGGTAAACCCCGGTTTAGAAAGTTATTGGTCGCGGTTAAATATTGCCAAAGGCAGTCATGTATTTGTGCCTTTATGCGGCAAAAGTGTGGATATGTGCTGGTTGGCTGAGCAAGGTTATAAGGTTTTAGGCATTGAGCTGATTGAAAAAGCAGTGACTGATTTTTTTGTTGAGCAAAAACTCACTCCAGTTATTCGTCAGCGCGGCCCCTTTACCGCTTACAGTGCTGGCCAGATCACCATCCTGTGTGGGAATTTTTTTGATTTAAGAGCTGAAGATCTAATTAATTTTGCAGCCTTTTATGATCGCGCGGCGTTAATCGCTTTGCCAGAAGAGCTGCGCAAACAATACGCCGCGCATTTAAGCGCAATAATGCCACAAGGCTGCAAAGGTTTATTGTTAACCATGGACTACCCGCAACATCAGATGAAAGGGCCTCCTTTTGCTGTCCCCCCAGAACAGGTTGAACAGTTACTGGGCGAAGCCTTTACTATTGAGTGCACAGAGCAGCGCGATATCTTGGACGAAGAGTGGCGGTTCAAGGCGGTAGGCATTACCCGCATGTTTGATTATGTCTATTGCGTGCGCTGTCGTAGTTTAGAATAAATTTTAGAAATCACTTTTAGTAACTTATCTATTAAGCTCTGAGCAATTAACAAGCAATTTGTCGTGAATTGTTTGGTACTTGAAGTGCGAGTGCTAAATGATGATGAACTGTGATTTTTATCTGACTTTTTAATAACTAACACTTTTTAAGTGAAGATATCTTTAGTATAGATTCTTGTTACTTATCAGTGGCCTGATTTTTATTTTGCGCTAGACTGCATGCGCTAATAAAAATGGCAAAAGATGTCTCAGATTGACTGGATAAGGGTGGGATTAAAGGATGTTAAAAAAAGAACGACTAGTAGCCGCTTGTTTTTCAATAGTGCTGTTATCTGGATGTGCTACAGAAACATCGCGCACTATTGAAGCGCCAACTGTTAATACTGTAAATAGCTATTACCAAGGGCCACGCACACCTATTGCAGTGGGCAAATTTGATAATCGCTCAAGTTATCAGCGCGGTATTTTTTCTGATGGAGTAGACCGCCTAGGTAACCAAGCGAAAACCACGCTAGTCACACACTTACAACAAAGTAATCGTTTCACCGTGTTGGACCGTACCAATATGGGAGAGATACAAGCGGAAGCGAAAATTACCGGGCAGCAGCAAAACCTTAAAGGGGCGAACTATGTCATTACCGGTGACGTGACTGAGTTTGGTCGCAAGGAAGTCGGTGATCATCAGTTATTCGGTATTTTAGGGCGTGCAAAGTCACAGGTGGCTTATGCAAAAGTTAACCTCAATATCGTTAATGTAAACACGTCCGAAGTGGTTTATTCCGTGCAAGGTGCTGGCGAATACGCACTCTCGAACCGTGAAGTTATTGGTTTTGGTGGCACCGCTAGTTATGACTCAACCCTGAACGGTAAAGTGCTGGATTTAGCGATCCGCGAAGCTGTGAATCGTTTGGTTGATGGTGTTGATAGCCGCGCATGGAGCCCTGTAGGACAATGATTAAGCAGTTTTTATTATTGACGGTGGTGAGTGTTACGATGCTGGGTTGCGCCCAAAAACCACAAACTCATTATGAATGGGAAGGCTATCAGCCGTCGATTTATAGTTACCTAGTCCCTGATAAACATGATACTCAAGCTCAGGTTGCTACCCTTGAAAAAACCATTGAGAAAGCGCAAGCAAAAGGTACTCGTGCCGCTCCCGGCATGCATGCGCATCTTGCTTTATTGTATTTTAATTTAGGTCGCGATGAAGAGGCGGTAGGACACTTGGTAACGGAAAAGCAGTTGTTTCCCGAGTCCACCGAATTTGTAAATTTTCTGATTGAGAAACAAGGACAGTTCTAATGAAACTATTGGTTCGTCTGGCCGGATTATTATCGGCTCTTTTGCTCGCGGGTTGTGCAACTGAACCTCGAACAGTGTATGACTACACCAAGCTGAAGGATGAAAAACCCCTTTCTATTTTGGTTTTACCGCCGCTCAATAACAGTTTGGCTGTGAATGCAGGTCATAGCTTTCTCTCGCAAGTCACCTATCCGCTAGCAGAGTCCGGTTACTATGTATTCCCTGTGGCAGTGGTCAATGATCTTTTTAAGCATAATGGCATGACAGAGCCTAGCGAGATTCACGCTGTGCCTGTTGAAAAGCTGCGTGAGATTTTTGCTGCCGATGCAGTGGTGTATTTGAAAATCACCGAATTTGGTACCAGCTATAAGATTTTGACGAGCGATACACGGGTGACCGCTGAAGCACGTTTGGTTTCATTAAAAACGGGTGAGGAGTTATGGCAAGGTGCAGCTACAGCATCCACTGCAGAGCAACAAAATACCAACCAAAGTTTGCTCGGAATGTTAGTGACAGCAGTGATTGATCAAGTAGCCAATACGCTGAATGATAAAGGCCATCAGATTGCAGGGATTACCAGTGTGCGTTTATTGCACGCTGGAGGTGCTAACCGCTTGTTGTATGGGCCTCGAGCTGAAAATAAAGAACATTAATTCTTCAGTTCACTGCGCAGTCTTGCTGCTGTAAGACTGCGCATTATGATCGCTCTATGCATGCCGCGCTATACTGATAAAGCTTTTGTTTGCCCACCTAGAAAATTAGTGCCTGCCTAAATGTGCCCCTCGGCTGCGCCTGTATTTGAGCTCTTTACTATTAATTTGACTTTGAAGTACGCACAGATGGCGGTTGTGTAACGATATTATACAATTATATAAACCTTGTGTAATATGCTGCTGATAACACTTATTAGCGTTACAGGTATCTAAATACTGGAGCCGGATATGACTGAGCAAATTAATGTTGATGTGGCGATTATCGGTGCTGGCACCGGTGGCATGTATGCCTTAAGAGAAGTGCGTCGTGCTAAGCAAAGCTTTGTATTAATTGATAGTGGCCCCTTGGGTACTACCTGCGCCCGTGTTGGCTGTATGCCATCAAAAGTAGCGCTGCATATTGCTGAGTACTGGAACTCACAAAAAGAATTCCCCCGTTACGGTATCAGTGGTGCTGAACATTTACGTTTAGATAGCGCGGTGGCGTGGCAAGCCTTGCGTGAGCAGCGTGATCAGTTTGCCAATGGTGCTGCCGGCAATGCGCGGCAAGCGGCTGGAGAGCATTTACTGATGGGCCGTGCACGTTTTTTAGCGCCGACTGTATTAGAAGTTAAGACCGCATCAGGTACTCAGCAGGTTAACGCTAAATCTGTGATTATTGCTGTGGGTTCACGCCCAGTAATGCCGGGGTTTTTACAGCCCTTTTCTGAACACTGCATCACCACCGACGCGTTCTTTGAAATGCGAGAACTGCCGAAATCCATCGGTATTTTAGGTTTAGGTGCTATTGGTCTAGAAATGGGCCTGGCTTTAGCGCGCTTAGGTGTCGAAGTCCACGGTGCGGATATGGCGGCAACGGTGGGTGGCATCAGTGACCCTGAAGTGAGTCAAGTGGCATTGGCTGAGTTTGCTAAGGATATGAACCTGTACTTAGGTGCTCCTGCTGAACTGGCCAAAACAGATCAAGGTGTGCTGCTTAAAGCTGGTGATAAAGCAGTGCAGGTGGATAAAGTGTTGGTGGCTTTAGGTCGTCGCCCCAATACCGATCAGCTTAACTTAGCTGGCGCAGGCTTTGATTTGGATGAGCGTGGTAATCCGCTGTTTAATCCAAACACCCTGCAAGTGGGCGACCATCCGGTGTTTATTGTGGGTGACAGCAACGGTTATCGTCCACTGATGCACGAGGCGGCTGATGAAGGAGCGATGGCGGGATATAACGCTGCGCAAACGACCCCGGTGGCCTTTAAGCGTAAGACTGCATTGGCGATTGCCTTTACCAATCCTGATGTGATTAGCGTGGGTGCGCGTTTTGACCAGCTTAGTCAAGATGATATTTTGATTGGCACGGCCTACAGTCAAGCCAATGGTCGCAGCCGCGTGATCAGCGATCGTAATGGCATATTGCGTGTTTATGCAGATAAGCAGAGCGGCAAATTATTGGGTGCAAGTATGCTGGGTGTGCGCGCTGAGCATGTGGCGCAGCTCTTGGCTTTAGCCATTGAACGTGAAGAAACAGCCCATAGTCTTTTACAGATGCCGTTTTATCACCCAGTTGTGGAAGAAATCATTCAAAGCGCTATGCAGGATATTGCCAGAAAAATCCCCGCCGCAGCTGGATTGCCCTTTGGTTTGGTTTTAGCTGACGCATAATCGATTACACTATAAGCCCGTTGTTGCTTGATGCTGTTCGCTGCAGCTCGGTTAACAACGGGCTTTTTTATGAGTTTTTACTGTAAACCCCTCGCACAAGGACGCACGCTTATGCGCATTTTACACACCTCCGATTGGCATCTTGGTCAGCATTTTATGGGTAAAACCCGACAAGCTGAGCACCGTGCATGGTGTGATTGGCTGGTGCAAACTGTGGTTGAGCAGCAAGCCGATGCGTTGATTATTGCGGGCGATATTTTCGATACCGGTACGCCGCCAAGCTATGCACGTGAGCAGTACAACGACTTTATTTTGCAGATACACGACACAGGCTGTCAGCTGGTGATATTGGCTGGTAACCATGATTCGGTTGCGATGCTCAATGAAAGTAAAGCTCTGTTGGGTAAGTTGAATACTCATGTGATCTCTAGTGTTGCTGAGCATCTGGACGAGCAGTTGCTGGTGCTCAAGCAGCGCAATGGTCAAGTCGGTGCAATTGTCTGTGCGATTCCTTTTATTCGTCCGCGTGATGTGCTGCGCAGTCTAGCTGGACAAAGTGCCGAAGATAAACAAAGCGATTTGCAGCAGGCGATCGCTGAGCACTACGCGCAGTTGTTTGCTAAAGCTGAAGCTAAACGTGCCGAGCTGGGTGTGGATGTACCTATTATTGGTACTGGGCATTTAACCACTGTGGGCGTCAGTCTGACTGAATCAGTGCGCGAGATTTATGTCGGCAGTTTAACCGCCTTTCCAACCGATGCTTTTCCAGCCTTTGATTATTTAGCGCTCGGTCATATTCATCGGCCACAAAAAGTCGCAGGTCTTGAGCACATTCGTTACAGCGGCTCACCGATTGCGTTAAGTTTTGATGAGTCCAAGCAGCAAAAAGAACTTCTGCAAGTGGATTTAGATGGCAATGGTTTGCAACGTGTTGCAGTACTGGACATCCCTTGTTTTCAGCGTCTGATTTCTTTATCGGGCAGCTTGGCGCAGCTGGAACAGCAGTTTGCTGAACTGGCCGAGCAGCTGGATCCCGACGCTGTGGCTTGGGTTGAGATTCAGGTTAAAGCCGATGACTATTACAGTGATCTGGATGAGCGCGTTGCGGCGCTATGTGCCGACTTACCCGTGGAGGTACTGCGTGTGCGCCGTTTGCGTGGTAATAAAATCGCGGGTTTAACCCGTAATTCCGGTGAAGTGCTGGCTGAGCTATCGCCTGACGAAGTCTTTGCTAAACGTTTACACGATGAAGAGCTCAGTGAGGAACAGATCAAGGCGCTGCAAGCTTTACATGCGCAAGTGTTGGAGTCACTGCAGGAGGCTGACGCATGAAGATTCTCAGCATTCGTTTAAAAAATATCAACGCACTAAAGGGCGAGTGGAAGATCGACTTCACTAAAGAGCCGTTTAATGGCAGCAGTCTGTTTGCCATCACCGGGCCAACGGGCGCCGGTAAAACCACTTTGCTCGATGCCATTTGCTTAGCGCTTTACAGTCGTACGCCGCGCATGAGCACTATTTCCAAAAACAGCAACGAACTGATGACGCGCCATACCGCCGACTGTTTAGTGGAAGTGGAGTTTGCCGTTAAAGATCAAGGCTATCGCGCCTTTTGGAGTCAGCGCCGAGCGCGTGATAAAGCCGACGGTGCGCTGCAGGATGCAAAAACCGAACTGGCCTATATCGACGGCCGTATTATTACCGACAAGCTCAGCGAAAAGCCGAAAGAAGTTGAGCGTTTAACTGGATTGGATTTTCAGCGCTTTACCCAATCCATGATGTTGGCGCAGGGTGGTTTTGCTGCCTTTTTAGAAGCTAATGCCAATGATCGCGCTGGTTTATTAGAGCAGCTCACTGGCACTGAAATTTACGGTGAGATATCTAAACAGGTCTATGAAACGCAAAAAGAGCAGCGTCATCTATTAGAAACGTTAAGCAGCCGTGCCGAAGGTTTGCAGCTGCTGAGTGCTGAAGAGTTGAGCGAAACTCAAGCACAACTGGCGGCTGCCGAACAACAAGCCAGTACCCTCAAGCAACAACAAGACGAATTACACCTGCAGCAACAATGGCGCAGCAGTCTCGATCAAGCGCAAGCCAGCCAAACCAAAGCCCAGCAGCAGCTGGAGAGCGCTCAGGCTCAACAACAGGTGCACAGTGCTGACTTGCAACGCTTGGCCGAGCATGCCCCAGCAGCTTTACTGCAAGCCGACTACAAGGCTTTACAAGCCGCCATGCTCAATGTGCAGCACAGTCAGCAGAGCTTAACCGCGGCGCAGGAAAAAGAACGCGCCAATCTGCAGCAGGTGCAGCAGCTCTCTTGGCAGCGTTATCAATATGCCCAGCACTCGGTTAACCGTATCAATGCTCAATTGCAGGCTGCTCAAGAGCAAGAGCAGCAACTGATCAGTGCCCGTGAGAAAACACCACAGCATGGGCAGTTGGAACAATATCTAAGCCGCTGGGAAAAACAGTTTGAGGACCTTAATAAGCAACAACAGGCTATTGCGCAAGATCAGACTAAGCAGCGCAGTCTTGCCGTTGATATACAAAAAATCACGGCTGATTTAACCCGCCAGCACAGTCTTTATAGCCAGCAAAAAGAAGCGCTGAAGCCTTTGCATAAGGCCTGGCAAGACCAGCAGCAAGCGCTAGAACAAGTGCTAGCCCAGCGCCGCGTCGGTGATTGGCAAGCACAGCTCAATACCTTGCACAGGCAGAACTCGATTTATCTGGGCTTAGCTCAGGGCTATAAAAATGCGCACGTTAAACAACTGGCAATTGGCGAGCGGGCGAAGCGCTGCGCAGAAGTACTCGAGCACATTGCGGCGCAAGAACAACAGCGCGCAACGCTGCGTACTCAATATCTAAGTTTAAAAGATCAGGTTAAGGATAAAGAACAACTACTTAAGCAAGAGCAGCACATTGCTGGCTTGGAAAGCTATCGTGCACAACTGCAGGCCGATCAAGCCTGTCCTTTGTGCGGCTCCTTAGAGCATCCCGCCATTAGTACTTATCAAGCCTTGGATGTCTCGCAAACAGAGCAGGCCCTCGCAGCCAAACGCGCCGAGTTAGAAACGCTCGTTGAACAAGGACAAGCCTGTACAGAAGGGCTGGCGAAACTGAACAGTGAGCATGATTTCTTACTCAAACAGCAAGCGGCTGACGAGCACGAGTTGCAACAGGTTTTGACTGAACAGGCGAGCAATTTGGCCGCTTTAGGTTTGCCTGAAAGCCTCTCGGAAGACGACTTTAACCAGACGATGACAGTTTTTAAGCAGCAGATGGCTGATTGTCAGCAGCGCTTAACCTCGATCACAGCAGCTCAAGAACACTTAAACATCAGTGAGCAAGAGTACCGTGATGCCGAACACGCACTGCGTGATCTGCAGCTGCAGATCAGCACTTTGCAAAACAACCTAACGCAGCACACCCAACAAGAGGTTGATGTGTCTCAGCGCATCCGCTCGCAGCACACTGATGTGCAACAGCAGCACCAGCAACTCAGTGAGCAACTGCAAGCGATGAACTACCAGCTGCCAGAGCACCCGCAGCAATGGTTGCAAGAGCGCAGGCAAGAGGCGCAATGCTGGAAACAAGGTAAAGCGCAGCTGGATGATTTAAAGCTGCAAATGCACACCTTACACAGTGAGTTGCGTAGCGCAGAGCAATTGCAGCAGACAGCACAAGCGCATTTGCAAGGCTTGGCGGTGAGTGCAGGGCAGCCCTGTCCTGCAGTCGCCGATCTAGCGCATGCTTTGGCGGAAAACCAGCAGCAGCTCCAGCGCAGCGAAAGTCAGTTAGCCCAAGTGCAAGGGCAGGTGCAAAGTTTAACTGAACGCTTAAACGAAGCGCAGGACAGTTACCTAACCCTGCAAACCGAGTGGCAGGCGTGTTTAGCACAGAGTGTTTTTGCTGATGAGCAGGCATTTTTACGTGCTTTGTTACCGGCCGAACAAGCGCAGCAATTACACAGCCTCAAGCAAGCGCTGGATGCGCAGTTGCAAGATGCCAATACTTTATTGACGGCAACCACAGAGCAGATTGAGCAACTCAGCAATCAGCCGAAAACCGAACGCTCCAGTGCCGAATTGGCGGAGCAACGTACGGCAATAGATCATCAGTTGAGTGAGCTAAACCGCAAGCTAGGTACTTTAGAACACACTTTAAAAACCGATAGCCATAACCGTGAAACCCAGCAAAATCTACTGCAAAGCATTGAGCAGCAAAAAGTGCTTTATGATCAATGGCAACAGTTAAACGGTTTAATTGGCTCCGCCGATGGCAGTAAGTATCGTAAATTCGTCCAGGGCCTAACCTTGGATCATTTGGTCAGTTTAGCCAATCAGCAGTTGGCTCTGTTGCATAACCGCTATCAACTCAGTCGCCGTGAGCAGGGTGAGTTGGAAATCGAGATTATCGATACGTGGCAAGGTGATATTCAGCGTGATACCCGCACCTTGTCCGGCGGAGAAAGTTTTCTGGTCAGTTTAGCGCTGGCTTTAGCCTTGTCAGAGCTGGTCAGTCAAAAGACTCGAATTGATTCGTTATTCTTAGATGAAGGCTTTGGCACTTTGGATAATGAAACCTTAGAGATGGCGCTCAACGCGCTGGATAATCTGAATGCCGAAGGGAAAACCATCGGTATTATCAGTCATGTCGAGGCGCTAAAAGAGCGGATTCCGGTGCAAATCAAAGTGCGTAAAAGTGCCGGTATGGGCTACAGCAGCTTGGATGACTGCTATCGAGTTAACTGACTGGCTGGCATTGTCTCGGTGCTTGGCATTGTGTGCATTGGGCTTCGACAGCCTTGCTTCAGAGTCTTGGAGAAAGGAAGTTGGAACCTTTATGTAATGTTAAATCTAAATGATTTACTATGACGCTCGCTTTTGCCTCGCAATGCTTGCTCTCAAAATCCACTGCCTAAGACATACCATGAATCCTCTACCAGTAAAAACATGTTGCGCGCTCTTCTGTGCCCTTGCTCTGCAGTCAATGGCGCAAGCTGAACAAAATTTTGTAGGAGAGAGCAGTGATGTTACACAGCAGGATAAAACGTTAACTTCGTATGTCATCGATTTAATAAAACCCGTGCCAGCCGAGCCGTATTGGTATGTGCAAGGCAGCCTGTACACCAAGCATTTTACCCACAACCCTGAGCACAATAATAATCAAGAATTGATTGGTTTAGAGCGTCATACAGAAAACAGTTATCTGTTTGGTGCGGCCACTTTCTTGCATTCTTTTGATCAGCGCTCGTACTACGGTTATGCCGGTAAACGTTTTGATTACGCCGGTACGCCTTTTTATAGCAAGCTCACGGCAGGCCTGCTGTACGGTTATAAGGGCGAGTACCGCGATAAAATTCCGCTGAACCGTTTTGAAATTGCGCCTGCCATCATTCCTTCGATCGGCGTGAAGTATCGCCGCGTTGGTGCTGAACTCGTCTTGCTGGGTACCGCCGCAACAATGATTAATATCGGCTTTGAATTATAAGCCACTAAAACTCAGGCATTGACACTTTGCAATGATCCTGTGTTTACGCCAACTCCTTATGGTTTTTTTAACGAACCACTCATCAGTTCGATGCATCTGCTGACGCATTTTTTGCCCACGTGGACGGGTGGCTTCCATGCCTGCTTACCTGCTTGATTTGCTGTCTATGCTGCAAAATATCCCATTGCTAGGCCGTTTTTTGGTCACAATTAGAAATATTTATCCACTTGAAGTTTGTTTTTTTCAAGGGTTGGTTTTTGTTTTTTTCGGCAAAAATCTTAGAAAAAATGCCAAATCCTAGAGAAAACGTGAAAATATCGGCTATTTTCGAGTTGATAAAATCGCCTACAAATGGCGAATAGACTAAAGCAGGGGGTTATATCGCGAGGGTTTAGCTTGGTAAATTTGCACTGCCACGCTGCATTTCAATTCACAAATAAAAACAATGGTGAGCATTATGCAAGACGACAAAACAAATGCTGCTGCCTACTGGGCGGCAAACCTCCGCTTAATCGCCGGTTCGATGTTTGTATGGGCTTTAGTTTCATACGGCTTCGGCATTCTTCTCAGACCTATGCTGTCGGGAATTTCGGTGGGTGGAACGGATTTAGGTTTCTGGTTCGCTCAACAAGGAGCGCTACTAACCTTTATCGTGTTGATCTTCAACTATGCTTGGAGAATGAACAGACTTGACAAAAAATTTGGTCTAGAGGAGTAAGACAGCATGAGTCAATTTATGATTAATATGCTGTTTGTGGGGGGATCATTCCTTCTCTACATCGGTATCGCGTACTGGGCTCGCGCAGGCTCAACTAAAGAGTTCTACGTTGCAGGTGGTGGTGTTCACCCAATTGCCAATGGTATGGCAACAGCTGCAGACTGGATGTCTGCTGCATCCTTCATTTCAATGGCCGGTATTATTGCGGCAACCGGTTACGCCAGTTCTGCCTATTTAATGGGTTGGACCGGTGGTTACGTAATTCTGGCGATGCTGCTGGCGCCATACTTGCGTAAATTCGGTAAGTTCACCGTACCTGATTTCATCGGTGAGCGTTTTTATAGCCGTGGCGCACGCCTGATGGCGGTACTGTGCTTGATTCTGGCTTCTGTAACCTACGTTATCGGTCAAATGACCGGTGCCGGTGTCGCATTCTCACGTTTCCTTGAAGTGAGCAGTGAAGCAGGTATCTGGATCGCCGCCGCTATCGTGTTCTTGTACGCCGTATTTGGTGGTATGAAAGGTATTAGTTACACGCAGGTTGCGCAGTATGTGGTACTGATTGTTGCGTACACCATTCCTGCGGTGTTCATTTCACTGCAACTGACTAACAACCCCAATCCTATGTTTGGTATGTTCGGTACGCACGCTGAATCCGGTGCGCCACTGTTACAGAAACTCAGTGAAGTATTGGTTGAACTCGGTTTCCGTGACTACGCCGCTGACGTGCCAAGCCACTTGAACATGGTGTTGTTCACTCTGTCCTTGATGGTCGGTACTGCGGGTCTGCCACACGTAATCATTCGCTTCTTCACTGTACCTAAGGTGGCTGATGCACGCTGGTCTGCCGGTTGGGCGCTAGTGTTTATTGCACTGCTGTACTTAACCGCCCCT
>JAAYFI010000093.1 GCA_012728315.1 Gammaproteobacteria bacterium | reverse complement strand
TGCGCTTCGCTATCCGTGAGGGTGGCCGTACCGTTGGCTCCGGCGTCGTTTCCACTGTGATCAAGTAATGAATTGACGGCAATTGCCCGTCCGGCGGACGGACGGGCTAAAGCCATTATTTTGCCCGCTAAGCGGAGTTCGGCGGCAAGGCCGTCAAGGAGGTGGCGAACGTGGCAAGCGTTGCCCGTAACAAAGTAATGCTGGCATGCACAGAATGCAAGCAGCGTAATTACAATTCCATGAAAAACAAGAAGAACACCCCCGACCGCATTGAGCTCAACAAGTATTGCCGCTTTTGCAAAAAGCATACGGCTCATCGTGAGACCAAGTAATGAAGCAAGAGACGGCTTGCTTGCGAATGGAGTGAAAACCATGTCTGAAAAGAAGGCAGTGTCCAAAAATACGAAGCCGGGTTTCTTTACCCGCTTTGGTCGCGGATTTGTGCGTTTCTTTGCCAGGATTGGCAATGCGTTCAAAAACATGTGGCGCGAGCTTCGCAAGGTCACATGGCCAACCCGCGAGATGTTAGTCAACTACACAACAATTGTGGTTGTTTTCATGTTGTTCATGATGGTGGTTGTAGGTTTGCTGGACGCTGGTGCCAGCAAGCTTGTGAACGTGATCATGACCAACTTCAGCGCGTAAGGAGATAACCATGTCGGAACACAAAGAGCCTTGCTGGTATGTGGTACATACCTACTCCGGTTATGAAAACAAAGTGAAGGATAATATCGAGAAGTCTGTTGAGAACAACGGCATGCAGAACTTGATTTTTGACGTGCGCGTCCCCGTTGAGGACGTCGTTGAGATCAAGGGAAACAAGCGCGTGAAATCACAGCGCAAGGTATATCCCGGCTACGTGCTGATCCATATGATTGAAACCAGCGAGAGCTGGTATCTCGTACGCAACACGCGCGGTGTAACCGGATTTGTGGGCCCGGACAGCAGGCCCGTGCCCCTGACGCCCTCAGAAGTCGAGATGATGCTTTCAACTCAGCAAAACAGCGTTGAGTTTGGCGTCGCGATTGGCGAGGAAGTTCGAATTCTCTCAGGTCCGCTCGAAAACTTCACGGGCATTGTAGAGGATGTTGATACGGTTCGCCAGAAGCTCACCGTCAAGGTGAAGATGTTCTTAGGACGTGAAATGCCTGTAGAGGTTGACTTACAGGATGTAGAGAAGGTACAGGCGCACTAAAGCGAAGACGGCCTCATGCATTTTGTTAAAGCCTTGTCAGCAATTGTATCAAATGTTGGTTTGCACGTAAGCAATTACGGGCAAACCAACATGCGAATGCCTATTGATCGATTGATCGTATGCATCCGCGACGTAGGCATCTGCGTGCAAATGCCTGCGGATAGTGGGAGGAACATCCCGTTCCGCCATGACCACATTGAAGGAGGTGCCATTTTCATGGCAAAGAAAGTTAAATCATTGATCAAGCTTCAAGTTCCCGCCGCTAAGGCAACACCCGCGCCGCCAATCGGCCCTGCGCTGGGTCAGCACGGCGTGAACATTCCCGGTTTCTGTAAGGAGTTTAACGAGCGCACCCAGAAGGACGCGGGCATGGTTATCCCCGTCGTCATCACGGTGTACACGGACAACACCTTCACCTTCATCACCAAGACGCCCCCCGTGCCCGTTCTCATCAAAAAGAAGCTGAACCTGAACAGCCGCGTGCAAATCGCGGTGTACGTGGTGGAGCACGGCTTGCCGGATGCGGACTGAGCGCGTCCCTTGCAGCATCACGCCAGCACTTCTCCCGCG
>JAAYFI010000039.1 GCA_012728315.1 Gammaproteobacteria bacterium | reverse complement strand
CATGACGCTGGCCATGCCGCTGGCGGGTTGGCTGCTCGACCGCATTGGACCGCGCACTGTGATGTCCACCGGTGCAGCCTTGATGGGGCTGGGTTATTTGCTGGCTTCCATCAGTCATGACCTCAATAGCATTACCTTAGCGATGGCAGTCAGCGGCGCAGGTATTGGTGCCTCAACTTATGTGCCGGCCATTGCCCTGGTGATGCGCTGGATCGATATTAAGCATCAAGGGCTGGCCTTAGGCGTGATGCTCTCCGGCGGCTCAATCGGTGCGATGATTTTTCCGATCTTACTGACCCATATTGCCCAACTTTATAGCTGGCGCGTGGCCATGCAGTTTATTACTGCGCTGGCGTTATTAGTCTGTGTGCCTATTTTATTATGGCTGGCACGTCTGCCTAAGCAGGCTTTACCGGGCAGCGATGCTCATAAACATCGACAGAACTTACCCGGCAAATCCATTCAGCAAGCCTTGCGCATGCCGCGTTATTGGCTGTGGGTGGCTTTACAGATTTTGATGACACTCAGCTCCTTGGGTATTTTAGTCAATGTGATTCCCTATCTGATTTCGATTGGCTATTCGCCTCAAGAAGCCGCTACCACCTTTGCCTTTAAAAGCGTAGCGGGTTTAATCGGCAGCTTTACCTTTGGCATATTAAGCAGCCGCTGGGATATCAAACCGCTCTTGATGATTGGTACAGCCATTGGTGGCTTTGGTATTTTGGCGTTATTGCTGGCTCATGATCCATCCTTTGGTTTTATCGCCGTTATGACTTTCACCATTGCTTGGGGCGCGACGTTTAACTTAGTCAATCAGCTCTCACCCATGCTGATGGAACAAACCATCGGTCAACGCAACTTCGGCACGCTACTGGGCGTGGGTAACCTGATTGCTGGTGTGGGTGCCGCGTTCAGCCCTAAGTTGGTCGGTTATTTACTCGACTCATCCGGCTCTTACTCAACCGCCTTGATTCTGTGCGCAGGTTGTATGCTGGGCGCACTGATCCCGATTGCTTTCCAGCATAAACGGGTACCTGTCAGCAATGAGTGACGCGTATGCTGCAGATCAAAAGGACAGCTTAGTGACGCCAACGAGCGATACCACTGTGCTGCTGGATTTGGTGGGACTGGTGTATGCCACCATCAGTGAACAGCAGCCTTGGTCGAGCTTAGCCACAGGTTTACAGCAGCACCTGGGCGCTAAAGCTGTGTCCATTACGCTGTATCACTCGCCTGAGCTCAGCCATGACATCCAAGTGATGGCATGCGAGCCAGGCGATCAAGTGGACTGGCTCGCGGTTGAGCGCAGCTACCGTGAGCACTTTGCACATATTGATGCCTTACACCCCAAACAGGTCAAGCCCGGGCAAGTCGTGGTTCTCGACACGCCCATGATTGACCCTGAGTGCGCGGATTACTTTGCTCGCTTAGGTATTTATGGCTCGTTGAGAACCTGCTTTAACGATCCCACCAGCCAAATGCGCTGCTGGGTTGATATTGTGCGCGGCAGCACTCAAGCCGCTAATGCCACATCAGATGCTTACGCTCGCGAGCTGTTAGAAGTCTTAGCCCCGCACTTATCACGTGCGCTGGGTCTGTATGCCAAGTTACAACAACACAAAATGCATCAAGATATTTATGCCATGGGGCTGGATCACTTAGCTTTGGGTTGTTTAATGCTCGATGGTCAAGCGCATGTTCTTTGCGCGAACCAAGCAGCTAACGATATTCTGCGCCCTGATGTTGGCCTAAGCATCGCTGGCCAACGGCTTTTGGCACAAGATACACAAGTGCAGCATGAGCTCAATCAAGCCATAGACAACGCCATTCAACTGCGTGCCACACCCCAATACAGCGATGAAATGCGCTTGCTGCGCGTCCCCCTGATCGATGGCATGTTACTGGGCTTGCTCGTCACGCCCGCCCCTTGGCTGCCGCATTATCAAGGCCAGCATGTCCCGCAAGTGATTATTTATGTGGTGAGCTTAGGCGATACCCGCAACTCTCAGGCTGCAGCGCAATCAACCCACGCCAGCGCGGCAGTGGCACGCTTATTTGGGCTGACCCCACAAGAAAGTAAGTTAGCCTTGCTACTGGCCGCAGGCAGCAGCATGAACGAAGCCGCTGAGCAATTAGGGGTCGCCATTTCAGCAGCCCGTAACTATTCAAAAAATATTTATGCCAAGCTCAATATCCGCGGACAAAACGATCTGATACGCCTGATCTCGAAGAGCTTTGCCTTGCTGCGCTAGCAACCATCAGTACCAACTGGCACTAGCGCACTGCCGTCCCATCTGCGTAGGATCACTGCAACAGCTGACCCTTCGCACTTCAGCATTTTTCTATGAGTTATTGAGGAATACGACATTGGCTTGGAAAAAGTACGCCGACCTGCACGGGGCGCAAGCGCCAGCAAAAAAACTCTATGAAGCCGGCACCGTACCGATTAATTACAGCGCTTGGCCGCTGGAACAACCTGCCACGCAATACGCGGCACTCAATGCGGATATCGATACCGATGTGATAGTGATTGGCGCAGGTTTAGCCGGCTCTTCAGTGGCATTGCATTTAGCTGAACGTGGTATTCGTACTGTGTTGCTGGAAGCGGATCAGCCCGGTGCTGGCGCTTCTGGGCGTAATGCCGGTCATATCCAGCCGTATTTGTCGTCCCTTGAGCCTTTGCAAGACTTCGCTGATGGGGGCCGCAAGTTTCTGGATTACTTCACCAGCCACCGCAATATCATCGTTGATCTGTGCCAAAAGCATGGTATCGCCGCTGACGTGCACCAGCCCGGCATGATTGATGCCGCCAAAAAGCCCAGTGCCGAATTAGATAAAAAGGCCAAACTCTGGCAAGCACAGGGCTACAACATCGACATCATTGGCGCAGACACCTTGCAGCATATGCTGGGTACCGACGTCTACCAGCATGGTTTGTTGTGGCATGAAGGCGGCCAAGTCAACCCTTACCTCTTTACCAATGGCATGGTCACTGCCGCGCTCAATCTGGGTGCGCAAGTTTACGGTGATTCGCGAGTCTTGGCCTGCGAGCCCGTAGGCTCAAACTGGCGCATACGCACCGCACAGGGCAGCGTCACTGCAGGGCAAGTGGTGATCTGTACCAGCGGCCATACGGGTAATGCATTTTTCCCTGAACTGCAGAACACCCACTACCCTTTAGTGGCCTGCGGTATGGCTACGCGCCCCTTGTCTGCTGAGCTACTCGCAGCCATCAACCCCTCGCGCAGTGTATTTACTCAATACCCCGCTGGGCTGTTTCCTATTGTGATTGATGAGCGCAATCGTTTGGTCACCGCCACTATTCCAGGCATGCATAACGCGCAAAATGCCGAGAAATACTTCGCTTATTTTTTACGCTATTTACACCGCACCTTCCCCATCACGCGCAACGCCAATATCACTATGGAATCCTACTGGACCGGGATGACCGCCAACTCATCGCATCATTACGATAAGTGCTACCCCAAGCTCTACCAAGTGGCCAAAGGTGTACACGGCCTGATGAATTTTGGTTCTTGGGGCAACTTACAAGGCCCCATGATGGGTATGAACTTAGCTCACGCCATTGCAGACGGTCGTATCGACGACTGCGTACTGCCGATCGAAAAGCCGCAGGCTGTGCGTTTCCCAAGTTTATTTGAAACTAAAATCCGGCGCACACTCATCCCTATTGCACGTGCCGCGGATCGTTTTGATCTAACCTAAACAGACTGCACCCGCGCTTTCGTTATCCTCCAGCCACGTATTGCACTTCAGCAAACGGGGCTTTTGGGTGATGGGCCAAGCTTTACCACTTAACGCCAGCTCTTTAATGGCCTTATGCATTTATATTGTTTTTTAACGCAAATAGATCGTACAGCCCCTGTATATGAGCTTGCGTGACCTTTATAAACCTACTGAACACCACTTCTCTCGCAGCTAAATGCTTGATTTCAAAATAAGTTTTGACAGCCTGCAAAATCTGCGTATACTTATCGGCGCGGGATGGAGCAGTTTGGTAGCTCGTCGGGCTCATAACCCGAAGGTCGTAGGTTCAAATCCTGCTCCCGCAACCAGATTAAAAAGCCTTAACTTTCAATGAGTTAGGGCTTTTTTT
>JAAYFI010000038.1 GCA_012728315.1 Gammaproteobacteria bacterium | reverse complement strand
GCGTAAAATGTGCTGTTTTTAATTGTTTTTGTGCGGTTGTCATCGATATAGGGCGTTTTTGCGTGGGTATCATCGCTTTGTGCCCGCCACCGCTAGGCCCAATTGGTCATGCACTTGCTGGTGGAGCAAGGTATATTAGGGCCTATCTTAACCTGCAAGGTCGATCCCTATGCGTAAGCCATATTTTATCCTTCCTGCGCCGCTGGTGTATGTTGCGTTTTTTTTGCTGGCGTGGGCACTCAGTACGTTGTGGCCCTGGCCGCTGGCGAGTAATCCGTGGACCTGGTTTTTTGGCTGGATGGCGATTGATGCCGGTGTGTTGCTGATGTGCTGGACCGCCTGGCTGATGCTGTGGCGCAAAACCACCCTTAATCCCTACGGCAAGCCGCAACACCTGATCACTGAAGGCCCGTGTCGTGTCACCCGTAATCCGATTTATGTTGCCGATACCGTGCTGTATATCGGCGCGGCACTGCTGTTTGCCGATGTGTGGGCGTGGCTGTTTTTGCCGGTGGTGATTGTGGCGGTGAGTATGGGCGTGATTCGCCATGAAGAGCGCTTACTGGTGCAGCACTTTGGTGAGGATTACCGTGAGTATATGGGGCGCGTGCGGCGCTGGTTGTGAATTTGCTGTATTGCTAGGGTGATTGTCACGTCGCTGAGAGTAGTACCGTTTAACTCTGTCATTGCGAGGAGCGTAGCGACGCGGCAATCCACGGGAGTCACCGACGTTTGGAGGCCGTGGTAATCCACAGACTTCCCCGTCTCTGCGAGGCCGCAGGCCGTGGCAGTCCATGGTTGAGCAGCGAATTTTGGTTTGTATCACAAGCCTATTGTAAAATGCATTTTATAGTAGGCCGTGTTTAATATAAATCGCACTTTAGAGTAAGCATATGGCAACTCTAAATATCGCAACAGGATAAAGGATATCTGCGCAAGTTTCTGCTCGTGATATGCCGTTTGTAGTGGCATAGCGAAGCAATCTGCTTTGGCTTTGTGTGTGTCTGCGGGAGGTTGCCGCGTCGCTGCGCTCCTCGCAAAGACGGTGGGGTGTTGCTGCGTATAGGTACGTCATGGAGAGTGCAGTACACGTCATTGCGAGCGTAGCGAAGCAATCTGCTTTGGCTTTGTGTGTCTGAGGGAGATTGCCGCGTCGCTGCGCTCCTCACAAAGACGGTGGGGTGCATAGCGAAGCAATCCCCTTACCTGTGCGTAACGACTTTAAAACTGAATATAATATCTTGATTGTGGAGTGTGTAACCTGATGAAAAACGCTAACCCCTTTGCCGCACTGAGCGGACTGGTCTACTCAACCGACAGCGGCCGCCATTGCCCTGAATGCGCACAACCTGAAGCCGAGTGCATCTGCACTGCTGGGCCATTGAATAGCGACAGCGACGGCATTGCCCGCGTACGCCGAGAAAGCAAAGGGCGTGGTGGAAAAACAGTCACGACTATTTCAGGATTGTGCTTAACGGTTGATGAACTGAAAGCGTTAACAACAGCGTTAAAAAAGCGTTGTGGCTGTGGTGGGGCGTTGAAAGAGAGCGTGATTGAGATACAGGGGGATATGGTGGAGATGTTGCTGGAGGAGTTGGGTAAGCGTGGGTTTGTGGCGAAGAAATCAGGCGGCTAGGGTATATGTTAAGAACAATTTCTGCTCTATCTAGTAAACACTAATCCCACGGTCTTAAGTCAACGATAGCGATGACTTCTGCGGTATCTTTTCGCATCAGCACTACCATATCTTGATTACTCGCACGCAGAGGTAACCAAGCATTAGCGCTGGGGTGTTTGGCTAAAACATCTTTAATTCTTTTTGCAGTATTGATTGATGGTAAAGCTGACAACTCTAATAAATGTTGCTGAATAGCTTCTTTTTGTGAATCTAATGGCTGATATAAATTAGGGCGCTGAGCAATATCCACTCCGGCAAATACTGACTCTAGTAAAATATCACTTTTTTCTGAACTGTCTGTCGGGCTAACAGCCGCAACCCATTGCGGGCCGAGTAATGACGGTTGGCGGTATTGCATAGCCGCTTGATCCAGCTTGCGCTCGTCAATATCTAATACACGCACTAAATCAAATCGATCCGCAGCAAATACCAGCCAGGCGGGACGGCCTTCAGCGACAGTCCATAAGCCGTAACCTAGCGCTGTAATTTGCAGTGCAGCAATTACGGTTAAATCCATCACTAAGTTTTTTTTGCCGGTTTTGTAGACCATTAGTGTCAGTAAAGGGCCGGTAATTATGTTTATGGATAAAATAATTAAATAAATATATGTGGCACCTACTGCTGTGTATAAGGGCGTAGGATACCAAGCGTGAATCGTGGTTGTTATTAATGCTAGTGAAATTAATATAGAAATGAATAGGTGTATACTAAGTTTTTTTGTATATACTTTCATTTAGTGTGTCTTTTTATTTTTTTAATAAGTAAAATCTAGTGCCTAAACATATAGGCCCTAGATTTTATTGTGGAAGCTTTAAATATTAACGGCAGTTTGCAGGTACATATTTTTTGTTAATAGCTGTAGTTGCTGCGACTCCATTAGCACCTACTCGGCATTGCCATTGAAATTGAGATCCAGCAGATGCAGCATTACTTAAATCTAAATCACCAGGTGATGCGGCGTTAGTTTGTGGAACAAGACTTAAGCTATTGTTTGTATCAGGAACAACAGCTGTCGAATATTTAATAGTTATAATACCCGCTGCAGTGCTAGTAATTTCAGATACATTTCTGTTGTCTTTTAAGTAAGATATTCCCATTGTCTCGCAAGTAGCAACATCTGTACATTCAGCCATGCCTGTTGGGCCTCTGCTTGCATGTGTCTCAGCGATAGCAGTTTTATATGCTGAAGCCAGAGATAAGCCCTCAGTTACTTTTGCTCGAATCGTATAATCCTGATAAGCAGGTAACGCTACCGCAGCCAAAATACCAATAATCGCCACTACGATCATTAACTCAATGAGGGTAAAACCCTTTTGCATTTGTGCTTTCATTTTGAAGCTCCTTGTGTTTGATATGAAGGTCTTAGACCTGTCATATATAAAGCAAGGCTTGTGCCAAGTATGAAAGTGGCGTGATTGGCGGGCACAAGAGCCCGCGTGGCGCAGTCATTCGCGGCAGGCATAGATAGGGTTGGCCGCACGGGTGGGATTACGAGATTGGCCACATTGTGTGTAAGCCGTCACAGAGTGACAAAAATTGTCACTTGGCACGCAAAATTGCGCAGTGGTCGGGTGCTGGATAAGGTGATTATCTGGGTGCGGGCTCAAAAGCCCGAGAGAATTTTGCAGCAGGCTGTCTTGTGGGCTATAAGTAGCGGCATAATGCTTATATATATGCGCGCAGGACACAACAGATGAATGATGCAGTTAATTTAATCGGCCTCGCCAAGCAATTGGTCG
>JAAYFI010000089.1 GCA_012728315.1 Gammaproteobacteria bacterium | reverse complement strand
GGACATTTATTTGTAAGTTCTGGACTTGGAGGTATGAGCGGTGCTCAGGGTAAGGCTGCTAAAATTGCTGGTGGAGTTGGTGTTATAGCTGAAGTGGATGAATCAAGAATAAACACCAGACTGGAACAAGGATGGATTGATGAAAGCTATAAAGACTTAGAAAAACTTTTTAAGGCTGTTCAAAGGGCTATAGATGAAAAGAAAGCTACAGCTCTTGCCTATCATGGAAATATAGTAGATTTGCTCCAATATGTAGAAAAAAATAATATCCATATAGAACTGCTTTCAGATCAGACCTCCTGCCATGCAGCCTATGATGGAGGATATTGTCCTCAAGGACTTACTTTTAAAGAAAGAACCCAGATGCTTTTACAGGATAAAGAAAAGTTTGAAAAGTTAGTAGATAAGACTTTAGTGGATCATTTTAAGCTTATAAAAAAACTAGTGGATAGGGGAACCTACTTTTTTGACTATGGAAATAGTTTTTTAAAGGCAATATATGATACTGGAGAAATGCAAGTATCTAAAAATGGTATAGACGATAGTGAAGGTTTTATATTTCCCTCATATGTAGAGGATATAATGGGGCCTATGTTGTTTGACTATGGATATGGACCCTTTAGATGGGTTTGTTTAAGTGGGAAAGAAGAAGATTTAATAAAAACTGATAAGGCTGCTATGGATTGTATTGATATTAATAGACGCTGCCAAGATAGGGATAATTATAATTGGATAAGAGATGCTAAGAAGAATGAATTAGTTGTAGGTACTAAGGCCAGAATCCTATATCAAGATGCAGCTGGCAGACTAAAAATTGCCCTTAAATTTAATGAGATGGTCAAAAACAATGAAGTAGGTCCTATAATGCTAGGTAGAGATCATCATGATGTTTCCGGCACGGACAGCCCATTTCGTGAAACCGCTAACATAAAAGACGGCAGTAATATAATGGCAGATATGGCAACCCAATGTTTTGCCGGTAATGCAGGTAGAGGCATGAGTTTAGTGGCTCTTCATAACGGCGGAGGAGTAGGCATTGGTAAGTCTATCAATGGTGGTTTTGGGATGGTTCTTGATGGGTCAGAAAGAGTTGATACTATACTTTCCACATCTATACCCTGGGATGTTATGGGAGGAGTGGCAAGGAGAGCTTGGGCTAGAAATGACCACTCTATTGAAACTGTAATAAAGTTTAATAAAGATTTTAATGATACAGACCATATAACTCTTCCATTTATTGCAAATGAAAGTTTAGTTAAAGACTTAATAAATAAAAATATAAAATAAGGTATAGGAAAGGTGAAGACTTAAGGTCTTTACCTTTTTATTTTATTAAAGATAATTGAATCATCTGAGTTGTGAGAAAATTTGAATATAATCTTAACAAAAGCATATTTTTAAATTAAAATATTATGTAATAGTTAGTAAAACGTTTTACTAGTTATTATATTTCTTATAACAAACAATAAAGGGGGAGTAGTTAGCCATGAAAAAGTTAATGATATTATTATTAGTTGCTGTTTTATCTATAGGTATGCTTGCAGGATGTTCATCTGATGGTGACAAAGATCCAGTGGATGGAGGAACAGATACTCCAGGGGAAGAAAAACTTAAAGTAGCATTAATTTATTCTGGATTTTTAGGGGATAAATCATTCAATGACTCAGCGCATGAAGGTGCAATGAGAGCAGTAGAAGAGTTTGGTATTGAACTTAAAGAAATGGAATCAAAAGAACCAGCAGAGTGGGAATCTAACTTTGTTGCAATGGCAGCAGATGATTATGACCTAGTTATTGGTGTATCTACTCAATTTGAGGAAATAATAGAAAAACATGCACCAGAAATCCCGGATAAAAAATT
>JAAYFI010000094.1 GCA_012728315.1 Gammaproteobacteria bacterium | reverse complement strand
TGACTTTTTCTTCCATCAGGCCAACATATATTGACCCTTTTGCGTCTTTTTCGGCATACATAAAAGAAAGGCAGTAATAATGCAGGGGAGCATCAGCGGTGCTGTCGATTGAATCTTTGATTGCCTGGTCAGGCATATGAGTGTTATGTGCTTTTTTCATTGAGTTACACCTTGAATTAACGGTCATGCTTTCACTGGGTTTAGCCCCAGACATATTGGATATCCTAGGCATTATCTGCTTGGCGGGCTGTGTTGAGGGCTGTTAATCCGATACTGGTTCTTTCGGTTTGTTTAAGTCAGCAGATTTTGATAAGTTTGCCTAAGCACTTGTTTGGTGCCTATGCGATCTAATAAAAAGGAGAGTAAGGATGCTTATTTTGACGCGCAGCCAAGGTGAGACGATTTGCATTGGTGACGATATACGGATTACGGTGCTAGGCACCAATGGCGGCCAGGTACGTTTAGGGATTGATGCACCCCAGAATGTCGAGGTGCACCGAGAGGAAATCTACCAGCGAATCCAATCGGAAAAACGGGCAAGAGAACAGTCTAAATGAATGTTCACAAGAGCACAGTCAACGTACCTGAGTAAGTGGTCTATCTTTGTATCCGCAAGGTAAGCAGAGTCAGTGATGCTCTTGCCTTGCTTTTAAATTGCTGCATAGTAGTTGATGGTAGTCCTCTCAAAAAAATAGGAATTGCAGGTGTGCTTTATTGACCACATGCGTCGATAATTGCGAGGTCGTGACAGGAAAATAAAGCTCTTCAGTTTGGAGTCACAAATCAATGACAGCAATAATGCCACTACATCGCGAGCACTCTGATAAGCACCAAGTACTGCGAATAGATCAAGTTGGTTATTCATTGTCAGATCCAAGTGAAGGCTGCCTTTGAGAGGCCGCGACACCTTAGTTTAATTGCGCATGTTTACCATCTACCTCTCCACATAAAACCCTGAATGTTTAACTATCAACTCCTGTATCCAACCAGGCACGAGCAGTGGTCACGATGCAATTCGTTAGATCGGTAAGCTGCTGAGCAGCGATGCCATTGATCTGCCAGTACAGCGGCACATCAATAAATTGTCCAGGGCACAGGTCCACCAGTGCCCCACTGTCAAAGTGCGACTGCAAAAGATGTATAGGGCTCACTCCCCATCCTAAGCCTTTAATGCCTGCATCAATGAAGCCCTGTGTGGATGGTATCCAGTGGACAGGAAAGTTCAGAGAACGCCCCGTAATCTTATGTATCCACTGTTCCTGCAATCTGTCTTTGCGGTCAAATAAAAAGGCCGGTGCAAGGCTAAGAGCTGAGGCGTTTAAGCCGTCTGGAAAGTAGCGCTTGATGAAGGCTGGACTAGCGGCTGCGTGGTAGCGCATTGAGCCCAGGTATAGGCTTTTACAACCTTGAACAGGACGATCATGGGCAGTAACGACTCCAACAACCCGTCCCATCCTAAGCCATTCTGCTGTGTGTTCCTGATCGTCAATAAAAAGATTCAACAGATAGCCGGTACGTTTAGAAAATTCGGTAGTAGCGTCGAGGAACCAGGTCGCCAAGCTATCGGCATTCACGGCCACCGGCAGTGTCAAATGGCCGTCGCGATCATTGCTGCCCAGCATAGTGGGTAATCGCTGCGACAGACTGTCCTCAAGCAACCGTACCTGCTCAATGTGGCGACAAATCAATTCGCCTTGTGGAGTAGCCCGGCAAGGCTGCCCACGCACTATGAGTACAGTGCCTATACGTTCTTCCAGCAATTTTACCCGCTGAGAAACAGCCGACGGTGTGATACGAAGCAGTTTTGCAGCCTTCTCAAAACTCCCTTCCTGAGCGACCGCAGCCACTGCACTTAGCCCTGCATAGTCCATCATGATTAAGATTTCCTAAGTTTAGATTAGTAAGTTTAACTGTACTAACTTTAGGTGGAAACCTAATCTTGTTCTTTAAAAACTGATCATCATCGAATGGAGTGAGACTTGTGAGGCTGAAAAATGTACGGGAAGGGACCTGTTTGGGTATCTGTGATCTTGGCGTTTTATATGCCATCGTCGCCTTGCCACTTGATTTCATGGCCATTGATAAATGTTGACGCTGGTAGCCTATACCACTGGTTTCACGATTGGGCTCAGTTTGATTCTAGCGATAGGTGCCCAGAACGCCTTCGTACTCAGGCAGGGGTTGCGCAATGAGTATGTTTTGCTCGTTGTGCTGGTATGCGCGCTATCCGATGCAGCACTCATCTTCTTCGGTGCGAGCAGTTTCCGGCAAATCCTTGTGCAAGTGCCGTGGATCGACCCGGTCATGCGATACGGGGGAGCTGCGTTTCTCATCTGGTATGGTGCCAAGAGCCTCTACTCCGCCGCGCGTTCCAATGCGAGCATAGTTGTCGCCAACGAACCCAGAATGCCAGTGCGGTATGTACTGGCCACTTGCTTGGCGCTCACCTGGCTCAACCCCCATGTTTACTTAGATACAGTGGTACTTATAGGAACGATTTCCACGCGGTTTCCAGGACAAGAAATTCTGTTCGCCAGCGGTGCTGCAACAGCATCCTTGGTGTTCTTTTTTTCGTTGGGCTTTGGTGCAAGGTATCTACGACCAGTCTTTGCAACGCCTAAGGCATGGCGCATTCTTGAGGCAGTTATTGCCATCGTCATGTGGTTTATCGCCCTGAAGCTCATTCTAGGTATGTAGATACTAGACGCATGGGAGCGTGCCCGCAGATGCTAGTTCCCTTTGACAATATTTTCAGGAAGTGAATGCTGCTCTGCTGGGCAAAATTAACTATGTGGTAGATCATGATTTTTATGAAACTAAAGGAAATATGGTAAACATGCCATATGTATAGGTAATTTGATGAATATGAATTTAATTTATTAGATTGGCCAGGCTGGCGATAAAACTGTTGGTACATTATTAGGTGCAGAACTAACAGCCAAAGCTATTCGTGAAAAATTTAATATAAAGTAAGGGGGATTTTTAAATGTACGTTCCGAACCACTTTAAAGAAGATGATGTAGCAAAGCTTCAGCAATATATCCGTGACTACAGTTTTGGTTTACTTGTGATTGCGGATGACGAAGGCATCGAAGTAAATCATGTGCCTTTCTATTTAAGCATAGAAGATAATGGTTCATATGGCGCGTTACAGTGCCATTTGGCTCGTAGCAATCGAGTGTGGCAGCGTATTGAAAGTAGTCGTTCTGTTTTGGCTGTATTTCAAGGTCCAGATGCCTATGTATCACCATCGTGGTATCCGACCAAGGCTGAAACGGGGCGTGTAGTGCCAACTTGGAATTATCTTGCTGTGCATGCTGAAGGCTGCGCAAAGGTTGTTCAGGATTCCGTGTGGCTTCATAAACACCTTTGTCAGTTAACCAACCAGCATGAAAGAAATCGAGTAGATCCTTGGACGGTCGACGATGCTCCGAAGGATTACACCGAAGGTTTAATGCGTGGAATTGTTGGTATTGAGATTAAGATTGAGAAACTAACTGGTAAATTAAAATCGAGTCAAAACCAGCCTGAATGTAATCAACTTGGTGTTAAGGTTGGGTTAAAAGGCGAGATAGCAGTAAATGCTAGTGCAATGTCTCAATTTATTAGCTAGTAAGTTGAAAGGCGGGAGGCTGTTAGCCACCGCTTCACTCGGAGTTAGCTTCCCAAGTCTCTTACGAATCGTTTAAATAAGGAAATTTTAATGGCACTGCTACAAGAAATTTTGGATTGGTCGCAGAATCTTCCCGATTGGCAAAGCGACGCGGTGGCTCGATTGCTTGCTAAGCAGACTTTAACGATCGAAGATCAAGAAGATCTATATTCCTTGCTTAAACTTGCACATGGCATTCCAGACGCAAAAGGTCGTAAACCTACACGGCTGACAGCTGATCAAATTCCTGCACCGATAAAGTCATCAACACACGTTGAACTTCTCGCTATTAAAAATATGCGGTTTGTAAACGCTATCGCCGAAAACCAGCACCTGCCGTTTGGTTCAACTGGGTTGACGGTAATCTATGGTGACAATGGTTCTGGAAAATCAGGTTACTCTCGTGTGTTCAAGCGCGCATGTCGTGCACGGGATCAGATTGAAGCTATTTACCCGAATGCCGCCCTTCCTACAGGAAAAATCGGGAAAGCCGTAGCTGTTTTCGAGATTAATATTGATGGCGAACCGCAAGAGGTTCACTGGATCGATGGGCAAGCCGCTCCGGAGGCATTATCGTCTTTCGCAATCTTCGACTCGCGCTGTGCGCGTGCATATTTAGACAAAGAAGATGATTTTTCTTACGTTCCCTATGGGCTCGATGTGTTCGAAGGGCTGGCTAAGCTCTGCAAGCAAATAAAATCAATGATTGACACCGAGTCCGCTCAGTCAGTTCCTGATCTTTCAGTTTTCACACCTCTGCACGGTGAAACCGCCGTTGGCAAGCTGATTTCAGGGATGACGGCTAGAACAACAGAAGATCAAATCAATGCATTGGCCACCCTCTCACAGGAGGAAATAACCCAGCATGCTGCTTTGGATAAGAGCCTGAAGGAAAACAATCCAAAAGAAAAGGCGGCTCAATTGCGTTTGCAAGCTCGAAGAGTATTGACTATCGTAGGAAATGCAAACCAAAAGAGCGCGCTAGTTGATCAAGTAGTAGTCGCCAAGTTTCGAAGACTGGCGGACAGCTATCGCACTGCGCAGTCAGCGGCTGCACTCGCTGCAAAGAAGTTTGAGGAAGATGAGAGTTTTCTACCTGGAACTGGAGGAGAAGCGTGGCGAGAGCTATTCGATGCCGCGCGAAAGTTCACGGTAGAGTCTCATCCTGATAAAACTTTTCCCAATTTGGGAGTTGGCACATCTTGCCCGCTTTGCCAAGAACCTCTTGCCGAAGGTGCTTCACGTTTACAACGCTTCGAGGCCTTCATTCAAGAGGATGCGGAGAAAACCTCCCTGCAACGCAGACTTGCTCTATACGCTGAGTACAAACCATTCATCGAATGCAATTTGAGTTTAAATATCGACGATGTGACTTACAGTGAGATTGAGGGCTTAGATCCACAACTCGCGAGCGATCTAAGAATCTTTGAGCAATCATTGATGGTTCGCCAAGAAGCTATTAAGGCGGCGGTAATATCTCATGAATGGGAAGGCTTTGATCAAACCTTAGCTAATCCAGCTTCGCGGTTTCAAATGCTTGCTGAAAAACTGAATGCCGAAGCTGAAACGCTCGAAAAAGCATCAGACGAAAAGGCACGTGCCTCAGTTCAAAAACAGTTTGATGAATATGATGCGCGAGCGCGTCTTAACCAAATCAAGGATTCAGTGGTCTTGGCCGTTGAGCGACTTAAACATCAGGCAAAACTGAAACAGTGCCTGTCGGCCGTCAATACTACTGCCATTTCTCGAAAGGCTTCAGAATTGGCTGAAAAGGTCGTGTCACAAGAGCTAGCAGAGTCACTTAACCGAGAGTTCAAGTTGTTAGGTGTGGGCTCTCTCCATGTGTCTCTGAAAAGTCGCTCTGACAAAGGTAAGGCGCTTCACAAGCTGAAATTGGAGTTGCCACAAAGCCGCAATCCAGCTGAAATTCTTAGTGAAGGTGAGCAGCGGGCAATCGCAATTGGCTCCTTTCTCGCCGAAATCGGGTTGAGCGGAGGAAGAGGGGGTATCGTGTTTGATGACCCTGTTTCCTCTCTTGATCATCGTCGCCGTGAACGTGTAGCAAAGCGCTTAGCAAGTGAAGCCTCTCAGCGTCAAGTAATTGTATTTACGCATGACATCTATTTCCTTTGCCTGCTCGCTGAGGAAGCCAAGCTTGCTGCTATACCAATTATCACGCAGAGCCTGACACGACGTGCCGAGGGATTTGGAGTTGCAGATCCAGAGTTACCTTTCGAGGGGAAAAGCACTGGCAAGCGGATTAAAGCCTTGAGAGCCCAGCATCAAACTATTGTTAAATTGCACAGGGATGGAGAAGAGCAAGAGCATCAAAGACAAACAGTCGAAGCTTATTTTAGGCTCCGTATGGCGTGGGAGCGGGCAGTTGAAGAGGTTCTTTTGCGCGAGGTGATCCTGCGATTCCGAAAAGGTGTTGAGACGCAGAGATTAGCAGGTGTTGTTGTGGAAGATGGAGATTATGAGAAAGTATATGCAGGAATGACTAAGTGTTCTAATTACGCACATGATAAAGCCCTGCAAGGAGGTATTGCTGTTCCAGACCCCGATGAGTTACTTGCTGATATCACAGAATTGGATACTTGGCGTGAGAGCATTGAGAAGAGAAGCAAGATCACTGCACAGGCACGAAAAGCGTGAAAAAAGATATTTTAATCTGTACCAAAAAGCTAACAAAGCGTTGTGTGCTGGCACCCAAAGCTCCGCGCCTTTTGTGTGCTTCGCTTCGTTCTACATTAACACAAAAACGCTCCACTTCGGGTACGGGTGAGCGCGGCGTTAGGCATACAGGCTGGAGCTGAAATGAATAATTACGATACAAGCTTCATAGCAACTGATGGTCTTGAGCGAGCGTTGGAGTTGCTGCGGGCCAAACCAAGTATCTCGCAACCCTTGCCTGACGCCTTGCCTGAGCGCGGCGTTGGCGAAGTTCAAGCGCTCGAGAGCCTTGCACCACATGTTTTTGGCAGGGCTGCCCATCTTGATTCACCGTCCACACTGGCGCATATGGACCCACCAACACCTTGGATTACCTGGGCAACAGCGTTGTGGAATGCGAGCCTAAATCAGAATCTATTGCACGAAGCAACTTCGCCATTTGCTACACAGGCTGAAAAACTGGTTATAGATTGGCTGAGCCCTTTTTTCAAGATGCAAGGAGGACATTTCTGTTCCGGCTCTTCACTGGCAAACCTCACAGGTCTATGGGCTGCTAGGGATGCCAAAGGCATTGATAGGATTATCGCCTCGGAATCGGCGCACTTAAGTATTGCGAAGGCTGCTCGGATACTCGGTCTGCCGTTGGAGGTAGTGCCGGTTGATGATTACCAGCGACTTGATGTGTCTGCTCTTGGTGACCTTAGTAATGCATGCCTAGTTTTGACGGCAGGAACTACCGCTACCGGCTCTATTGACCCATTACATCTTGCAGGATGCGCGAAATGGACACACATTGATGCTGCATGGGCGGGGCCGCTATGTCTCAGCTCTAAGTATGCTCATTTGCTTAGTGGTATTGCGGCGGCGGATTCTGTCGCGGTCTCTGCGCATAAGTGGCTGTTCCAGCCGAAGGAGTCAGCATTTGTTTTGTTCAAAGATGTCGAACTTGCGAACAGGGCTATTAGCTTCGGCGGAAGTTACCTTGCAAACCCAAACGTTGGTGTACAGGGTTCCCGAGGAGCGGCGGCAATACCTTTGCTAGCCACTTTACTGGCTTGGGGTAGAGCCGGTATTGTGGAGCGTATTGAACACACACTGTCCCTAGCTGACAAGCTTGCGACGGCGCTTGAAAGTGACAACAACATGGTTCTGTGGGCTAAGCCTGAAACTGCAATAACTGTATTTCGACCAAAGAACCTGTCGGTTGAAGAATTATTGAGCCGAGTCCCGGAGGGAATGTTTTCCTCATGCACGATTCGAAACGAGCGCTGGGTGCGTTCGGTTGCTGCCAACCCAATAGCGAACGTCGAAAATATTTATAAAGCAGTAGCAGAAGCGAGTCGAACAAACGCATAGCAAGTCGCTGGATTGTGGCATTTTTCCGCGCGCTCCACAAAAGCCGCTCAATAGGGGCTGCCAACGCTTGGCGTTGTCAGTCCCTTGGTCAGGCGTCATGCAACCGAGCGGCGAGGTTGTTCTGAAAGTCACTCGTTAAGATAGTTCTTGTCAGAAGTTCGCTCTACTTTTTTGATGATTTACTAGGTTTTAAGTCCGGAGTATTTCCCGGTAAGGTCGAATTGATTTTACGCTGCTTATAGACAGTGTCTACTATCTTGATAGCTACGCTATTAAGCTCAAGACATGTTAAAAAACGAGCCTAGATTCTTTCGCTCCAAACTTATCTAAGCTTTTTCCATCGTTTAACGCAACCTTATGACTGAGGAGTAGTCATGGAAGTAGTCTCAAACCTATATGACTGTAAACATTGTGCAGGCTCTGGAACCTGTGCGAACGGGAAGGATTTAGAGTCATGTTTGGCGTGTGCAAAAAGGAATGAGCTTCCTTTTTGGCGACAGCGTGGCCAGTTTGGCCTGATGTGTGGTTCTTGTGGCGGTATTGGTAAAGCCGAGCCTTTGACTGAAAGAATGAATAAACGAATAGCGCCTCTGCTGGCGATATTTCTTATTATATTCTTGCTAGCGATAGTTGCGCTCGCAGCCTTTCTTAACAACAAGCACTTTTCTGAGCTTCTCGCCTTTGGCAGCGCAATTATTGGCTCTGTGTCGGGATATTACTTCTCGTCACGACACAATAGGTCATAACAGTGTGGTTGAATGTTTTGGCTTTCTGCCAAACAACACCCCACAGGCGGCTAGGCACGCGGCGGATATTTCTTCAAGGCTAGCCTACACGCTTGATTGCAAAATCCTGACTGAGTAATTGGGGCCGCATACGTCCAATTCGACCCCGTTGTATTGTTTGAGACGGTAGTGTTATGCATCAAAATTCAAAGCAGGAATTACTTATGAGCTGGGAAATAAAGTTAGACGCTGAATATGTTGACTATGTGTGTTGTGAAAAAAATCACCTTACACAACATATTTCTCGCGTAGACCGCAAAAGGTATTCTGAGCCCAGTAGCTGTTATCAAGAGCCAGATAATGACGTGATGGAAGATACCTACAGGGCAGACTCTGATCATGGGGTATTTGAATGGGTTGTAATAGCTCGGCGTACTGGCTTCAATGCATATGCTGATATTGATGATGTGAGTCAAATTAAAGTGCCGGAGAAGTGTGAAGTTTCAATGCCCCCCGCCTTCTCGATCAGGGAGTCTTGACAGTGAGGTTCTAAAGGACTGCTGTTTTTCGGGGGGAGTTACCATTACAGCGGAGAAGCCACTGACTTGCGCATACTTTTTTGAGCAGAATTTTATATTTCTAAAGGATATTAATAATGGCATTCTCTGAGCCAGAAAAAGCTGCATTATTAAGTGTAAAAGGGGTTGGGCCTACTGTGATTAAGCGGTTTGAAGAAATAGGGATTGATTCCTTCAGTAAGTTATCAACTTATAATGCAAAAAATATTGCCGAAATGGTGGCTTCAATGCTGAGGACTACCTGCTGGAAGAATAGCCCTCAAGCCTTGTTAGCTGTGGAGTCGGCTATTGAAAAAGCGAAGCAGGGCTTGTAATGGCTTGTGCTCACATAATAAGCCATGGGCCATTTTTGACGATCAAACGCTCGCAAGCGTGCACTCATACGCTAGGCGTTATGCAGTATCGAGGATTTGAGGTTTATATATGAATAATGCTAAGGCGGATGCGGCACTCTATCTTTTAACAGGTCTCCTTCAGCGTCTGTAAGTTGATCGCCCAGGGATGCTTCAGGAAATGATTGAAGGTGTCTCAAGTGATCGTGCTTCACTTCGGGAAAATACCGAAAATAGACAACATATTGATAAAGTATTTGATGAGGCTATGGCACTGCTAACTCGTGCCAACATTGCATAGTCAGTCGCACAGTACGCGGCCGTCGAACACTATTGGCGTCACGCCGCGATGGTTGGCGTTATGCGCATAAATCGTACAAGGTGAGTTATGGAATATATTGATTGGAGCGACTTTCAGAAAGTCGATATTCGTGTTGGAACCATCGTCGATATTGAGGACTTTCCAGAGGCTCGGCGACCTGCATACAAGCTAAAGGTGGACTTCGGGCATGAGCTGGGTATTAAAAAATCTAGTGCCCAGATTACAGCTCTATATACAAAAGAAGAGCTGCTCGCGGTAAGCAGGTGCTAGCAGTAGTAAATTTCCCACCAAAACAGATTGGCCCCATTATGTCTGAGTGTTTAGTTACTGGTCTGCACCGCCCTGATGGTTCTGTAGTGCTATCAGCTGTTGATATGGAACTACCCAATGGAACAAGGTTGGCATAACAAGTTCAAATGGTTTCGGCTGCAAAAAAGTCTGACTTCCACCGGACTCACTAACGCTTGCGGTATAACGAAGTGTTATGCAAATGAACAGCTGGCCTCGGAATGAATGCCGTTCCAGCTGTTCAAATCGGCTGGTAATGCCGCTTAAAACCATTGCTTCGGATATTGTTTCCCAGAAATAACTCGGTGGTATAGCACCCCAAACGCCACAATCAGAACAGCTCCTGCCGCAACAGGCATCAATAAAAAATCCCAGTGTTCACCCGCGAGCATAACAACTAGGGGATTGGCCCCTGCTGGGGGGTGAATGGTATTGGTTAGCATCATCAAGCTTACCGCTAGCCCTACTGCCAACCCCAAAGTCCAAGGGGTAACGCCCACCAAGGTTGCCACGGAAAGCCCAATCGCAGTGGTTAACAGATGTCCCACGATAATATTTCTTGGCTGTGCTAATGGACTTTCGGGCAGCCCAAAAAGAATCACCATGGTTGCGCCAAAGGGAGCCATTAACCAGACGGAGGACTGAACTGCGCTACCTAAGCTGCTTAGAGCGGTAATACACAGCATTGCCCCAAAGCCTGCTAACAAAGGGACAAAATGGCGTGAAGTGATCAAACGTTGATACATAAGGTTATATCTCGTAGTAGACAGAGCGGTCTACCATGATAGACAGACTGTTCTACTTGTGTCAAGATCCAACTATATGGTCAAAATGTGTGGATATTATGGACAAGAAAGAGCTGCTAGTTCGTACCGCCTTTAAATTATTCTATACTCACGGCATCCACGCCGTGGGTGTGAATCTAGTGTTGGCAGAGTCCGGTATAGCCAAAAGAACGCTTTACCATCACTTCCCCAGCAAGGAGCATCTAATAGAAGCGGCAGTTCGTCATCGCGATCGTAGTTACCATGCATGGCTTGTATCTAGACTGGACGCTGTGCCTGCTGGCAAGCCCGCTTTACTAGAATTATTTAATGCCTTGAATGATTGGTTTCACAGTCGAGTGCCAGATCTCGATCACTTCAACGGTTGCTTCTTCATCAATGCTAGCGCCGAATTCGGTGACCGAGACAATGCTATCCATCAGGCTTGTGCTGAACACAAAGCTGGTATAGCTGCGCTGATTCGAAAGCATGTTGATGAATTATCCTTTCCAGATGGAATAATAGTGGAGATTACAAACTTGGTTGTTCTACTTAAGGAAGGATCAATATCGCTGGCTCATGTTCAGGGAAATCTTGACGCAGCGTTGGAAGCTAAAGCAATACTGGAGAGTGTTTTACAAGACCGTATTGCTGATAAGTAAGTTGGAAGGTGGTTGTGGGAAAGGCGTAGCCAATTGAGAACAGCCTCAACCTTCATGCAAACATATCGGGCAACGGAAAGGTGTCTAGAATTGCATAAAAACACCGACTACACGGGTGCTCTTCACCTGACTTTGCTCTGTAAAGGCCAGAGGGTCATCTGCTGAACGGTATTGATGCTTGATACGATATAGACTGTAGTTCCATCAAGACACAGAGCATTCAACTAATCCATATTATCTATAAATATCTTTTTTATTACGCGTATAGCCAGTTCCATTTCACGTTCTGTATAGGCGGCAAACCCAAGTAGAAATCCTGTCTGCGTCGGTGTGGTGATGTACAGGCTAGACAAGCCCGTTAGTGCAATGCCTTTTTGTTTGGCGTGCTCTATAACCACTTTCTCACTGATTCCGCATATCAGCACGCAGGGCATTTGCATGCCACCTAAAGGAGGTAGTGGTTCAAGAAAATCTTTAAGGTGCGCACGCACGAGCTGTTCAAGTGTTATTAAGCGTTTGGCATAGACTTGACGCATTTGCCGAATATAGGCTCCGAAGTGACCATTTTCAATAAAGCGAGCCAGGGTTAGCTGGGAGATTGCCGCCGTATGCCCATCTTGCAATGTTCTTGCAGTGGTCATCGGGGAGACGAGTTGTGTTGGTAAAATCATGTAGCCAATGCGCACACCAGGAAAGACAGACTTGGTAAAGGTACCAATATAAATGGTGCGCTGGTAAGGGTCTAAACCTTGCACGCAAGCGGTTGGTTTTCCCGCGTAATGAAACTCACTGTCATAATCATCTTCAATGATCCAAGCTTGATTGTGTTCAGCCCACTCAATTAATTCTAAGCGGCGCTCAAGCGATAATGTCGCGCCTGTAGGGTATTGGTGCGAGGGTGTTAAAGACACTGCTTTTGCTGGCGTGGGGTGCTGTTTTAATAGGTCAACACGTATGCCATGCTGATCTACTGGAATAGGCACAGGGATCAGCCCTGCTGCCTTAAAAGCTTTACGAGCACCTTGATACATGGGGTTTTCAGTAAAAATACGATCGCCAGCATCTAATAAAAGCTGTGCACATAGGGCGATGGCTTGTTGCGAGCTGGTTAAAATTAAAATCCGTTCTGCTGTCGCATGAGCGCCACGTTCTAAATTCACATATTGAGCAATGGCATGCCGCAGTTCTTTAGTGCCTTGCGGATCGCTGTGCTGTAATGCTTTAAATTGATACTCTCGAATCACTTGTCGCCCTAGACGCTCCCATAGAGGCAGTGGGAACAGGCGTGTTTCAGGGATTCCCGGAGCAAACGGGCGTGGTGTTAATGCCTCTCTAACCCCTTTATTGTTGAGCATTCCTTGCCCGCGTTTGCTTAATTGAATGGCTGGCTGCTCTTTAGGTTGTGTAGCGATTTTGCACTTGGGTTTATGCAGTTGCGGTACCTCTGCTACAAAGCTGCCGCTGCCAACTTGGCGTTCAATATAGCCCTCTGCATGCAACAAACTGTAGGCATTTTCGACCGTATCACGTGAGACGTTAAGCGACAGAGCTAACGCACGAGAAGCGGGTAAGGGATTGCTCGCTGGCAATGCACCATCCAGTATTAACTGACGTAGTGCCCGCTGAATACGCAAATATAATGGATACTTTGCATAAGCTGGATGCAACAGCGCTGCCTTGACGGACTCTAGCTGTGAGTGCTTAAACAAATGGTATGCCTATCATCTATTAAATGGATGGTTACATCATGCCAAAGCCTGCGTATAAAACAACTCTTCTTCGCGCGATTTGCGCGATTTAATGGTGATGCCCTCTGAGCGTCTTAGCATGGATATGCTGAACGTTTAAAGGCTAAATGCCGTTTAATAGGATGAGTTGTGAGTACATCAGTAGTAAAAAAAAACAAACTTACGGATTACTGGAACCCAGTAATTGCTGGGCTGGTTTCTGTCTTGGTTAATTACGGTGGAACCTTTATTTTGGTTTTCCAAGCCGCTAATGTTGCTGGCTTAAGCTCGGAGTTAACGGCTTCTTGGGTCTGGTCAATTTCAATTGGTGTTGGGATTACTGGGATTGTATTAAGTTGGCGCTACCGCGAACCTATTATCACTGCATGGTCTACCCCTGCAGCGGCATTCTTGGTTGTCGCTTTAGCCTCAACGCCTTATGAGCAGGCTATTGGTGCTTACCTTATTTCCGCTTTGGCTTTTCTTATCCTTGGTCTTTCAGGTTATTTTGAAAAAGTGATTCGACTGATTCCGTCGAGTATTGCCTCGGGTTTATTAGCAGGGATTTTATTGCAGTTTGGCATTAATGCTTTCTCTGGAATGACGCTTGAGCCTGTTCTGGCAACTTGCTTAATTGTTGCTTATTTACTCCTTAAACGTGTGACTGCACGGTATGCAGTGGTTGGTATTTTAGCTCTGGGCTTAATACTTCTGCTTCTTCAAAATCGTGTAGATTTTTCTGGAGTAGAGTTGCAGTTTGCTGTTCCTATATTCACAACGCCATCGTTCTCATGGCATGCATTGTTGAGTGTCGCGCTGCCGTTGTTTTTGATTACTTTAACCGGTCAGTACATGCCAGGCATGTTAGTGCTGCGCAACGATGGCTTTAAAACCAGTGCCAACCCCATTGTTGCTCTAACAGGGCTCGGCTCGTTGCTTATGGCTCCTTTTGGTTCACACGCTTTTAATATTGCCGCCATTACCGCTGCGATCTGCACAGGTAAAGAGGCGCATGAGGAACCTTCAAAACGTTGGATCGCAGGTATTGCAGCGGGTGTGTTCTATATTTTGGTGGGGTTATTCGGCGTCACTTTAGCAGCTGTGTTTATGGCGTTACCCAGCACCTTTATTACCACGCTAGCAGGACTGGCCCTGTTAGGTACGATTGGCGGCAGCCTCACCAGTGCATTGTCAGACGGCACAACGCGTGAAGCTGCGCTGATCACTTTTTTGGCTTCGGCTTCTAATATTCAACTGTTGGGAATTGGCGGGGCTTTCTGGGGTTTGTTAATTGGGCTGATCGCCTATGCCGTATTGAATGGGCGAGTATTCGATCGTCTATATAAAAAATAAAACCATGGCAGTCAATCGTGCAAAGAGTAAATAAATAGCCGTTTAATATCCAGTGGAGCAAAAACAATGAACGCAAAGCAAAGCTATTTAATGCCTACCTATACCCGTCAAAATGTTTCTTTTGTTAGAGGTGAAGGTGCTCGACTTTGGGATGAGCAGGGGCGAGAGTATTTGGATGCTATTGCTGGCGTTGCTGTAACAAATTTAGGTCATGCGAATCCTGAAATTACAGCGGTCATTAGCCAGCAAGCCAGTTTATTACTGCACACATCGAATATGTTTGGCATTCCTTGGCAAGAGCAATTAGCGCAAAAGCTCTGTTCTTTGGCGGGTATGGAGCGTGCTTTTTTTTGTAATTCAGGTGCTGAAGCGAATGAGGCAGCCTTGAAAATAGCACGCTTACATGCCCGTGTAAGAAACATTGCTAACCCACAGATTGTGGTAATGAGTAATAGTTTTCATGGGCGTACTTTAGCAACCTTAGCCGCAACTGATAATCGAAACGTGCAGCAAGGATTCGAGCCGCTGATGGGAGGTTTTATTCGTGTGCCTTATAACGAAATAGAAGCCTTGAGAGATCTTGTTTCTAACAAGTCCATTGTCGCGGTGTTATTAGAGCCAGTGCAAGGGGAGGGTGGGGTTCATTGTGCGTCACCAACTTACCTGTCTGCTGTACGTCAATTGTGCGATAAGCAGGATTGGTTGCTGATGATGGATGAAGTGCAAACAGGCATGGGCCGTACAGGCCAATGGTTTGGCTTTCAGCATGCGGACATAACTCCAGATGTGATTACTCTAGCGAAAGGATTGGGCAATGGTTTTCCTATCGGTGCTTGTTTGGCTCATGGCAAAGCAGCACAGCTTTTCGCTGCAGGATCGCATGCGTCTACTTTTGGTGGAAACCCTTTAGGGTGTCGCATTGCATGCCAAGTGATTGACATTATGCAGCGCGATCTTATCCCGCAGAAAGCGGCCCAACTAGGACAGCAATTATTAGCGGATTTATGCCAGAAGTTAAAAGACCACCCAAATGTTTTGGCTATTCGTGGCATAGGTCTAATGGTAGGTATTGAGCTTAATTACCCCGCAATTGACTTGGTCTCACGAGCACTAATTGAGCAGCGTTTACTTATTACTATTACCCGCAAACAAACGATACGTTTATTGCCAGCTTTGATCTGCACTGCAGAACAAGTTGACGATATTGTTTTTCGCATCAGTCGTTTGCTGGCCACTTGCTAAGGAGTATTTATGTACGATTTATCAACAACACTTGAGCAGTTTGACCATGACTTATTCATGGCTGAACAACATGAGATAAAACGACAGCAAGAACATGTGGAGTTAATTGCATCTGAGAATTACGCAAGTCCTTTAGTGATGGCAGTACAAAGTTCTGTTTTTACCAATAAATATGCTGAAGGCTATCCGGGGAAGCGCTATTACAGCGGTTGTGAATATGTAGATATTGCTGAGAGCTTAGCTATTGAAAGAGTGAAGCAGCTATTTGAGTGTGATTATGCCAATGTGCAACCGCACTCAGGGGCGCAGGCTAATGCTGCAGTTTTTCTAGCATTATTAAATCCTGGCGATACCGTGATGGGCATGAACCTTGCTCACGGTGGACATTTGACTCATGGGAATCCATCGAACTTTTCAGGTAAGCAATATCATATTGTGGCGTATGGCGTAGACCCAGATACAGATCTGCTAGATTACGACGAAATGGAGCGTATAGCTTTAGAGACTAAACCTAAGCTGCTTATTGGAGGGTTTTCTGCTTATTCGCGCAAAATTGATTGGGCATGTATGCGACGAATTGCTGATCGAGTAGGCGCTATCTTTTGGGTTGATATGGCTCATGTCGCCGGTCTTGTAGCGGCGGGAATCTATCCGAGCCCTTTACCCCATGCGCATGTAGTGACAAGCACCACACATAAAACATTGCGTGGTCCACGAGGAGGATTGATTTTAGCAAAAGGGCAGAGTGAGGAGTTTTATAAAAAGCTGAACTCGGCAGTGTTTCCTGGCATTCAAGGTGGACCGCTCATGCACGTTATTGCTGCTAAAGCAGTCGCCTTTAAAGAAGCATTAATGCCTTCTTTTAAAAACTATCAAGAACAAGTCGTAATAAATGCTCAGGTAATGGCGTCGGTTATTAAGGGCAGAGGCTTCAAAATCGTCTCTGGGGGGACAGATAATCATATGTTCTTAATCGACTTATCAGCTAAGCCCTATACCGGTAAAGATGCAGATTTAGCGTTAAGCCGAGCTTACATAACGACGAACAAAAATACTGTACCTAATGATCCACGCTCACCTTTTATTACCTCAGGTGTGCGTTTGGGCACGCCAGCTATAACTACGCGAGGGTTTCAAGAGGACGAGTGTAGAGTGTTGGCTCACTGGGTCAGCGATGTATTAGATGCATTGGAACTTAATACTTTAGATGAGATTGCGCCTAAGGTCGGGGAGCAAGTGGTCGCTCTGTGCCATAGATTTCCAGTGTATCAGCAAGGCAATCAATAGTTTTTTATGCATAAAAAACTATTGATACAAGTGTCGATGGCTCACTTAGTCAGCCATTTACACATTATGACAATCCCAGCTTTGCTGCCGATATTGCCACAAGTTATGGATGTGAGCTTTATACAGTTAGGTATGGCTATTGGTGTATTTAATGTTGTCTCAGCGTTAGTGCAGGCGCCACTAGGCTTTATGGTTGATGGTGTTGGTGCGAAGGCAATGTTAATTGGTGCCCTAATTGTAGGCTCACTGAGTTTTGCATTACTTGGAATCTGGCCTACTTTTCCGATGCTATTGTTGGTGATGTGCACTGCTGGACTGGCTAATGGTGTTTACCATCCTGCTGATTATGCTTTACTTTCACAAAGCATGGAGCCGGAGAGAATGGGGCGAGCATTTTCCATTCATACCTTTGCTGGTTTTACAGGAGCGGCACTTGCACCGCCTGTTTTGTTGGGTTTAGCGCAACTGTTTGATATACGTTGGGCGTTTACCTTTTCAAGTGGAGTGGGGATTATAGCGTTATTTTTATTTCTATTGAGTACAGATCTATCGGCTATTGAAGAGCCAAATTTTCAAACAAATAAAGACAGTGAAAAACGACCTCTAGCCACGCCTATAATTCGCTTTGTGAGTTTTGTTATTTTATTTATGTTGCTAAGTCTAAGCACTGGTGCGATTGAGAAGTTCTCAGTATCCGCCTTGGTTGAAGGCTTTTCAGTGCCACTTTTATTAGCAAACCAAGGTCTTACTGCATTTTTATGTTTTAGCGCGTTTGGAGTTCTAGTTGGGGGTTACTTAGCCGTGTGGCGTGCTAATAAAGTTGGTAACAAATCTGCTCGCTAAGCCGCATTTTATCGTCTTGAAAAAATCGCATGAAAAAATAAAGTTGGTAACTTTTGGTGCCCTGATGAGATTTTTTGGATAAAAGCGTACTAATAAAGTTGGTAACCTTTAGCGCGTGTGAATGAGTAAGGGTAAGACATCATCGCTGAGTTAATATCAGCTGCTTATTTTGGGTAAGCGGATTAAATGGTTGATCTTACCTTTGCATGAGAGTGAGACAGACCGGCATCTCATCGGATTATCTGGTTGATGCTTCACCTACTGCTGGTGCATGTTTCCTTCGCTAATTCCAGCAAGAACCCCACACGCCTCAACTTCCCGGTCATCGTTGCAACTCGCTCTCAGTGAAACGAGTTGTTTCTCAAGCGCTTGCAGAGCGGTTATCTGCGACCGCACATGAGAGATGTGA
>JAAYFI010000108.1 GCA_012728315.1 Gammaproteobacteria bacterium | reverse complement strand
GCGACATTATCAACGCTTAATGGCGGGTTTACGAGAGGCTATCCAACAAGGTACATTGAGCGACTTTGTTGATGGGTTTTACGCGCGACGTGGTTTACCAACGCCGCCGCTTAATTAAAATAACGGACACTAATGTCTTTTGTAATGGGAGTTGTTCATGGATTTCTTTATTTCTGCTGCTTACGCTGACACTGCTGCTGGCGCACCGCCAGGTGGTGAGTACATGCAATTTATCTTATTGGCTGGTTTTTTAGTCATCTTCTATTTGATGATCTGGCGTCCACAAGCAAAGCGCGCCAAAGAGCACCGCAACTTGGTTGGCGGCTTGCAAAAAGGTGATGAGGTAGTGACCAGTGGTGGTATTGCTGGAAAAGTAACTAAAGTAACTGATGATTTTTTAGTGATTGAAGCATCAGATACAGTTGAATTGAAAATTCAAAAAAGCGCAGTGATTGCAGCGCTGCCTAAAGGCACTTTAAAAGCGATTTAAGTACATTGTGTGCTGGGCGGTTGTACTTAAAGGCTGCTAGAGCAACCTTTAAGTGTGCTGCCCATTTTGCGTTATATTCGATTAGTTTTGACTGAATTCTGTTCAGTCACTTAAGCGGGCGGTGTCATGCTCAACAAGTATCCTTTATGGAAGTATCTGCTGATTGTAGCAATCCTCTCCATCAGTTTTATTTACTCTGCGCCAAACCTATATCCAGATGATCCGGCGATTCAGGTGACTGGTGCCAGCAGTGCATTACAGATTGAACAAGCAGATTTAGACCGTGCCTCTGCAGCCTTAACCGCTGCTGGTATTGAAGTTAAAAGTGCTGCCCTTGAAACCCGTGGTGGTTTGCTGCGTTTGCTGCATCGTGATGATCAGTTGCCGGCTAAAGATGTTGTGCGTAAAGCTTTGGGTGATGAGTATGTGGTGGCGTTAAACCTTGCTGCGACTACGCCGCAATGGTTACGTAGCCTCGGTGCCAGCCCAATGAAACTGGGTCTCGATTTATCGGGTGGTGTGCACTTCTTGCTTGAAGTGGATATGGATAAGGCGATTTCTGCACGAATTAAAGTCTATGACAGCGAAGTGAAAACTATCCTGCGCAAGGAGCGTGTCCGCTATCGCAGTTTGCCGAGCATCGAAAACGGCGTGCAGCTTGGTTTTGATGATGAGGCAACTTTAAGCAAAGCGCGCAGTTTGATTCGTAAAGACTTTGCTGATTTTGAAATGGTAGCGGCTGAGTTGAATGGTAAGCCCGTGCTGCGGCTAACCTTATTGCCAGCGAAGATTACTGAAATTCGTGAATACTCAATCAAGCAAAACTTAACCACGGTACGTAACCGGGTGAATGAGTTGGGTGTGGCTGAGCCGCTGGTACAGCGTCAAGGTGCTAACCGGATTGTGGTTGAGTTGCCAGGTGTGCAAGACACTGCAGAAGCTAAACGTATTCTCGGTAAAACCGCCAACCTAGAGTTTCGCCTAGCGGCAGCGATGGATGCGCCGCGAGCTACTACAGAAATGTACGAGTTTCGTGAAGAAGGTCGTCCGCCAGTTGCTTTAGAGCGCAGCGTGATCATTACCGGTGATCAGGTGACTGATGCACAGGCCAGTTATGATGAAAATGGCCGTCCGCAAGTGAATATTCGTCTTGATGGTCACGGTGGCGAGCTGATGAACCGAGCCACGCGTAACGATATTGGCCGCAGTATGGCGGTGATTTTCATTGAGCAGCGACCCATGACACGCTATGTGCGTGAAACGGTGGATGGCGTTGAAAAAGAAGTGCCGGTACAAACCTTCAAAGAAGAAAAACGCGTAATCAGCTTGGCGACGATTCAGTCGGCGCTCGGCAGTCAGTTCCGTATCACTGGCCTTGATGGCCAGGGTGAGTCCTCTGAGTTGGCCTTGTTACTTCGCGCAGGTGGTCTGGCTGCACCGATGTACTTTGCTGAAGAGCGTACTATTGGTCCAAGCTTGGGCGCTGAAAACATTCAATTGGGCGTGCAAGCAGCTCTGTGGGGCTTCTTGTTTGTCGCGATCTTTATCGTGCTCATTTACAAGTTCTTTGGTGTGTTGGCGACCATTGCTTTGAGCCTGAATATGGTCAACTT
>JAAYFI010000005.1 GCA_012728315.1 Gammaproteobacteria bacterium | reverse complement strand
CGCGCAAACCATAAAACTAGCCGATGCTGATTATGCGCAAGGTAAGCCGTTTTTATTACAGTTGATGACCACCTCCAATCACCGTCCTTATACCTATCCTGATGGACGTATTGATATTCTCTCAGGTGAAGGCCGTGAAGGGGCAGTCAAGTACACCGACTATGCCATTGGTGAGTTTTTGCGCCAAGCCAAGCAGAAACCTTGGTTTGCTGACACGGTATTTGTGTTTGTCGCTGACCATACTGCCGGTAGTGCCGGTAAAGAAGATTTGCCAGTCAGTAACTACCATATCCCGATGTTTATTTATGCGCCGCAGCATATTCAGCCGCGCGAAATTGACACTCTGACCAGTCAAATTGATATTGCCCCGACCCTGCTTGGGCTGCTCAACCTGTCTTATGAGAGCACCTTTTTTGGTCGTGATGTGCTGCGCCCTGAAGCGGCAGAGCGCGGACGTGCGCTATTAGGTAACTATCAACACTTAGGGCTATTTGACGGCAGTGATTTGGCCATCCTTAGCCCGCGTAAAATGATGCGACGCCATGATGATGCCTTAGGTGTGAGCCATGAACGTCGTGCGGACAAAAATAGTGAATTGGTCCAGCGTGATATTGCCTATTACCAAGGTGCGAGCCATGCGATTAGCCAAGGACTATTGAAGTGGCAAGACAATGCTGCAGTGAAAAAATCAACTTTAGCCCAGCAGCAGGAGCAGCGTTGATATGTCTACTTATGCGGTACGGCCGTTTAATTTTAAGGCTGCGTTTGCGCTGCCCTTAGTGTTAATGGCGAGTTTGTTGATATTTGAGCCCAGTGCTTTAGATCTCGGCTTGGCACGCTTGATGTATACACCTGAAAGCGGGTTTATCGGTGCCAAAAGCTTCTTTTTAGAAGATATTTTGCATGACCGTGCTAAGCAGTTGGTGATTGTGTTTGGTGTGCTGGCTATTGTTGGTTTCGCTTTAAGTTGTGTTTGGTCACGACTCTACAGCTGGCGCGGCAGATTGGGTTATCTGGTGTTGGCGCTGGGCGTCTCCACTGCTTTGGTGACACCAATGAAAACCTTCACTGCAGTGCACTGTCCGTGGAGTCTGGAGGAGTTCGGTGGGCAAGAAGTCTACTCGGGCTTGCTGGAGCCGCGTCCAGAAACAGCCAAACCAGGGCGTTGCTGGCCGGGCGGCCATGCCTCGGCGGGCTTCTCACTGATGGCCTTGTTTTTTGCTTTGCGTGATCTTAAGCCGCGTGCGGCGCGTGCTTGTTTAGTCTTTGCGATTGGTTTGGGCGTCGTGTTTGCGCTGGGGCGCATGCTACAGGGCGCCCACTTTTTCTCGCATAACCTGTGGACCTTCTTATTTGATTGGTTGATCTGCGTTTTTTTCTATTGGTTAATCCTCTATAGAAAAAACACTCCAGCACAGAGCTGCGCAGCTATGCAGGTGGCGCGATGAAGCGTTATGTCTATATTGCTGCAGGGCTTATATTGGGCGTGCTTGCTACAGTGTTATGGCAAAAATACACCTTCAAAGCTGCGCCGAAATTAGCCGTGACAACAGTCAAACTGGAATCGCGCCCGGCGAGTTGGGCGCAACCGGTTAATCCTGATTTTGTTTTGTACAAAATGAGTGACTCACTCTACCGTAGCGCTTTACCGCGCGCGCACGATGTTGAGTGGTTACAGCAGAACAAGATACAAACTGTGATTAATTTTTATCAAAAGCCGGACAGTCTTTGGTTGCACGATACGGGTATTGAGCAAATACAAATTCCGCTACGCACGGACCGTATCGATGATGTCGATGTATTGCGGGTGCTGCGTAGCATTGCCAGTGCTGAACAAAAAGGTAAGGTGCTGATGCATTGTAAGCATGGGCAAAACCGTACCGGCTTGATTGCTGCTATGTATCGCATCGTCTTTGAAGGTTGGAGTAAAGCCGATGCCATGGCTGAAATGCAGCAGGGCTATGGCGGTGAAGAGCGCATGGATGGGGCCAATCGTTATTTAGAGAATGTCAATGTGGATGCCATCAAGCAGGCGCTGGCCAGTGGTGCCTGCAGTACTCAGCCTTTGGCATGGTGTAATGTGAGTCAATGGTTTGAGCAGCGTTTTTTCAGAGAGGGATAGGCTGGGGTGGCCAGCTGACGCCTTTATCAGTTTTGCGCGATTTAGTGTGGGGATGGATCGAGGTCGGGCATGGCCGTCTAGCAGTAAGAATCACCGTCTCTTTAGGGCGGTGAGGGTGTCAACTTTTTAAACCTGTGGTTTTCTGATAACAGCCTGAGTCATAAGAATGGGCGGCCGCGAGCTTCAATGCGGCCGCCCATTGTTATTGGGGGCTGAATCTTGTTTGTAGATGCTTGCGAGCTGCGTACAATTGCCGCTGTCTTGTTTTATGAGTGGAATCTATAAGTATGGCCGTTAGCACCGTGTTGTTACTTGCTTCGATTGGCGTGCTGTCACTGTTTTGTCAGTGGCTGGCGTGGCGTGTGCGTATGCCGGCGATTGTGTTTTTGTTGGCGGCGGGGATTGCTTGTGGGCCGGTGTTTCATTACCTCGATCCCAATGAGTTATTTGGCGACTTGCTGTTTCCCATGGTGTCGCTGGCGGTGGCCATTATTCTGTTTGAAGGCAGTTTGACTCTGCGTTTCTCAGAAATCCGTGGCCACGGCAATATGGTGCGTAACCTGATTCCCATAGGTTCTATTGTCACAGGTACGATCGGTACTTTAGCTGCGCATTGGATCTTAGGTATTTCTTGGGAGATTTCTTTGTTGTTCGGTGCCATCTCGGTGGTGACAGGACCGACAGTGATTGCACCTTTACTGCGTTCAGTCAGACCCAGCGCCAAACTCGCCAATATCCTGCAGTGGGAAGGCATTATTATTGATCCCGTGGGTGCGCTGCTGGCGGTGCTGGTTTATGAGGGGATTGTCTCTTGGGGGCAGGGCAATGTCTTTGGCCACTCTGTGTATATTTTTAGTACCACCGTGGTGGTGGGTACAGTGTTAGGCGCGGCTGCGGGTTATTTAAATGGTCAGGTGTTACGTAAACACTGGATTCCACACTATCTACATAACGCCGGCACTCTAACCTTTATGCTGGGTGTGTATGCCTTATCCAATGAAATAGCCCATGAGTCGGGTCTGCTGACTGTGACTATTATGGGGATCTGGATGGCCAATATGAAGCAGGTGGAAGTCGAAAGCATTCTGGAATTTAAAGAGTCCTTAAGTGTGCTGCTGATTTCTGCTTTGTTTATTATTTTGGCGGCGCGTATTGAGTTCTCTGCTATTGCTGAACTGGGCTGGGGGTTGGCCCTCGTTCTCGCTGTTTTGCTGCTGCTGGCGCGGCCTCTAAGTATCTTTTTATCCGCGATTGGGACTGATTTAAATTGGCGGGAAAAGCTATTTTTAAGTTGGATCGCGCCGCGCGGTATTGTGGCGGCAGCGGTATCGGCGCTGTTTGCATTCCAGTTGCACAATAATGGCTTTGAGGGTGGGGATGCCTTGGTGCCTCTGGTGTTTATGCTCATTATCACGACGGTGATTGTGCAAAGTTTAACGGCGCGGCCATTGGCTCAATTACTCGGTGTTGCTCAGCCTCCAGAGTTAGGTTTCTTAATTCTGGGGGCTAACCCTGTAGCGCGAATGATTGCTACTGAGTTAACCAGCCATCAAGTGCCGGTGGTCTTGGCTGATACCAACTGGGAGAACGTGCGCCAAGCGCGGATGGACAGTTTACAAGTGTACTTTGGTAATCCGGTGTCTGAGCACGCGGCCAATCAGTTAGACCTTACGGGTATCGGTCATTTGCTGGTGATTTCACCGTATAAACAGATGAACTCGCTGGCAACTTATCACTTTCTTGACTGGTTTGGTGATCGTAACAGTGTGTATAGCTTATCTGAGGGCGAGCAAGATAAGCAGGCGCGCTATCAAACAGCAGAAAAAATTCAACGAACACGCGGCTTATTTGATGGGGTCAGCTTTGCCAAGTTGGCCAGTATGGCCAGCCAAGGCTTTACCGTTAAAACGACTCAACTGAGTGAGGCTTTTACCTATCAGGACTTTTTAGCGCGTCATCAAGGGCAGGCGTTAGTGCTGTTTGTTTTAGATGGGAAAAAGCAGATTACTCCGGTCAAAGCTATGGCTGATTTGGAGCCGAAAGTCGACTCAATGTTGATCAGTTTGGTGCCAGCTAAAACCGTAGAAGTGCGTAAAGAGACTAAAGAAGCCAGCCGTAATAACGGGGGAAATGGCAGCCTAAGGGACTCTTGAATACAAGAAGCGCTCTTGGCTGTTCTGCGGCTTTGCAGTGACAGGCTTAGCAAGAGCGCGCGGCATGGGCAGTATGAGTCAGCCTTACCAGAAAAGCCGCAGTGCCTACAGCGCGTAACATTTTACTGTCATAGACACTGCGCTGCAGCACGGGTGTGATGCTTTCAGCTTGGCTGCTAAAGGCGCTTAATCTATAGGTGTGTCAGCTTGATTAGCCTGATGCAGCGCCTGCAGTTTGCTGTCTAGAAAGTTATCGTAGCCTTTTTGTACCTGCTCAAATGTTTTACCAATCTCGGCGGCAATAGGGCTGCCTTCACCCATTACGCCGAGACCCGTAAGGATCTGCACTGCTTCGGCATAACCTTTTTCAAAACCTCCACGAATTATACTGACAAAATCGCGTAGCCTATCTTCGGGATCTGTATTGGGGTGCTGTCGTGCGTAAGCATCAAAAAAAGCGGTTGATTGCGACACGATCCGCTCTGCTGTGGCTTCAGGGCTGTTGTCTTGCTGCATAGCAGCCTGTAACGCATTCGGCCCGAACTCAGGCGCGAGTATGTCATTGATAGTGTCGATGGCTGTACGGTACAGCAGCGCCATTGCATTATCCCCAGCGCTGATGGATACATCTAATGATGCTTGCAAGATTTGTGCGCCAAGCTGAATACGTTGCCCTGCGGGGCTGCGGCTCGCCGCTTGGTGGGCTTCATCGAGCTGTGGGGTAGTGGCTGAAACGGCTTTTGCCGTGCTAGAGGTGCTGGGCTGCGCAGTGTTAGCGGTGATTGCGGTTGTCATGCGATGACTCCTGATATCGAACCAATCCATGGGTCTAGAGTGTTGCTGGTTATATCTTGTATCGACCCATAGATAAATAAGTAAAGTTTTTCTTTGACAAAAGAGGTCTTAGCTGGGGTTTCATTAAACTGTCATCTTTGCTCTTTACTATGCATGACATCGGATGGCGCAGGCTTCCGTGCTGATGTGAAAACATTGGATCAGCTTGATGAATAAATCGGAGTAAAGGTATGACCTCGAAAATGAAAGCCCTGGTTGCATCGATCAGTCTTTGCACGGCGTTCTCAACGTTTTCTGCTACAGCTGCAGTGGATGCGGACTTGCCAAACTATGAGCGGGCCAGCGGTATCTCAGGCAACCTCACCAGCATCGGCTCGGATACGCTGGCGAACCTGATGACATTGTGGTCACAAGAATTTAAAAAGAACTACCCAAATGTCAACGTGCAGATTCAGGCTGCAGGCTCGTCCACTGCGCCACCGGCATTAGCTGAGGGCACAGCAAATATGGGGCCCATGTCACGCACGATGAAAGACAGTGAAATCCAAGCCTTTGAAGCCCGTCATGGTTACCGGCCAACACCTGTGCCGGTGGCGATTGATGCCTTGGCGGTGTATGTGCACAAAGATAACCCAATTAAGGGTTTAACCATTGAGCAGGTGGATGCGATTTTTTCTTCAACCCGTCGTTGTGGCACAGGTGAAGATATCACCCGTTGGGGTGATTTAGGCTTAACGGGCGCATGGGCAGATCGGCCAATTCAGCTGTACGGTCGTAACTCAGTTTCAGGTACCTATGGTTACTTTAAAGATAACGCGCTGTGTAAAGGTGACTTTAAAAACAGTGTAAACGAGCAGCCGGGTTCAGCGTCTGTTGTGCAGTCGGTGTCTTCATCGCTCAATGCCATCGGCTACTCAGGTATCGGTTACCGCACCTCATCAGTACGTGCAGTGCCATTGGCTGCGCAAGAGGGCGGCACTTACATCGAGGCCACACCGGAGCAGGCTGTGAGCGGCGACTTCCCGTTGTCACGCTACTTATATGTGTATGTGAACAAGCGTCCTAATCAGGCTTTGGCACCGCTGGATCGAGAGTTTGTCAAGCTGATGCTGTCGAAACAGGGGCAGGAAGTGGTGAACCGCGACGGCTATGTACCTTTACCGGCTGCAGTGGTTGAGCGTTTATATAAAGAGCTGGAGCTTTAATTGCTCAATCAGTAGCGTTAGAGCAACACAGAAAAGGGGGCTTCGGCCCCTTTTTCTTTTTGTCATTTTACTGTCACACAAAAGACTTAAAGTGTTCACACGTTAAATTCCAAGGGTCTAACCATGCAGGATGTATCGTCGCTATTAGAGCAGGAACTGAACAGCTCCCGCATTCGTAACCGTCGAAAATTTCGTGCGTTCAAAGATGCTTTTGCGCGTCGCGCTATTGCCGTGGGTGGCTGGAGTGTCATTGTTGCCATTACGTTGATTTTCTTTTACCTCATGTATGAGGTGATGCCGCTGTTTAAAAGCGCAAGCATTGAGCAGGAAAGCAGTTTTGAACTGCCTGAGTCGGCACGCTCAAGCACGCTCTTGACGATGTTCGCTGAAGAACAAAATGAGATTGCTGGGCTGTTGACTGAAACCGGCCAGTTACATTTTATCAATGCACACACTGGTGCACCTTTATCCCAGCAGCAACTGCCGCTCGGTGATGCACAGATCAGTAGTGTGAAGGTTAAAACCCCTGGCGACGATACGCTGCTGTTGGGTTTGAGCAACGGTACAGCCATTGCCGCCAGCACTACTTTTAAAGTGCAGTTTGACGCACAGGGTGAGCGCTTAGGTGTGGAACCCAGTGTGACTCAGCTGTTCAATGGTAAGGCTATAACCTTGGACCCGCAGGGCCGCGCCATCCACTACATTACCGAGCAGGGCGCGCCTGAGGGTAAGCTGCTGGCGGGTTTAGTCGATGACGGTCAGGTGGTGATGAGTCTATTACGTCAGCGCACCAATTTTATGACCGGCGAGGTACAGGAAAGTCTTGAGCCGATCAACTTCCCGAGCGCAACACCTTATGAGCGCATCTTGCTGGCACCGGACCATCACTACACCTTTGCCTTGCGCAATAATGGTCGTTTGGATGTGTATAACAGCCGAAATTTAAAGGCGATTGAGCTGATACATACGCTGACCTTAGTTGAGCCGGGGCAGCAGGTGACCCAGATGGTCTTTCAGCTGGCGCAGCAGTCTTTGTTAGTGAGTGATTCCCAAGGTCAGATCACCCAGTACTTTATGGTGCGCGATGAGCACGGTCAGCAGCTGACGAAGATCCGTACTTTAAAGCTTGGGGACGCACCGATTAAGATCTTGGAAGCGGAGCAGCGCCGTAAGGGTTTTGTCGCCATTGACAGCACAGGTCGTGTTGGCATTTTTAATACCACCGCAGAAAAAACCGCCATTGACGCCCCTATATTACAAGGTGAGCCGTTGTTAGCCACTTTAGCACCACGGGCCTCCATGCTGTTGGTGCAAGATGCGCAGGGCGTATTTAAGCGTTATGCCATTGACAATCCGCACCCAGAAACTTCCTTGAAATCACTCTGGGGTAAGGTGTGGTACGAAGGCTATAGTGAACCGCAATATACTTGGCAGTCGTCATCGGCCTCCAATGAGTTTGAGCCAAAATTCAGCTTAACGCCCTTGGCTTTCGGTACGCTAAAAGCTGCTTTCTATGCGATGTTACTGTCGGTGCCTCTGGCGATTTGCGGTGCGATGTATACCGCTTACTTTATGGCGCCTGCGGTACGTACCAAGATCAAACCGGTGATTGAGCTGATGGAAGCTTTGCCCACTGTGATCTTAGGCTTCTTTGCTGGTTTATTCCTTGCACCCTTTATGGAAAGCCATTTGCCGGGGGTGTTTGCGGTGCTGGTGATTGTGCCGCTGGGCATTATGACTTTTGGTTTTGTATGGGCACAGTTGCCGGCCAGAATCCGCTATTGGGTGCCGGATGGCTGGCATGTGGTGGTGTTGATTCCTTTGGTGATCTTCTTGGCGTGGCTGTCTTTCACTTTAAGTCAGCCCATGGAATTGCTGTTCTTTAAAGGGGATATGCGCAATTGGTTGAGCAATGATTTAGGTATCAGTTTTGACCAACGTAACGCCATGGTGGTGGGCTTTGCTATGGGCTTTGCGGTGATTCCTACGATTTACTCCATTGCTGAAGATGCCTTGTTTGGTGTGCCCAAGTCCCTCAGTCACGGCTCTTTAGCCTTAGGTGCGACGCCTTGGCAGACACTGGTGAAAGTGGTGTTGCCCACCGCCAGTCCGGGTATTTTCTCGGCGGTGATGATTGGTATGGGCCGGGCCGTGGGCGAGACCATGATTGTATTAATGGCCACCGGTAACACACCCATTATGAATGCCAATATCTTTGAGGGGATGCGCACCCTAGCAGCCAACATTGCCGTGGAAATGGGTGAGTCGGCATTGGGCAGCAGCCATTACCGTATTTTATTCCTTGCAGCCTTGGTGCTGTTCTTATTTACCTTCGTGGTCAATACCTTGGCAGATGTCGTGCGCCAACGACTGCGCAAGAAATACAGCACGCTTTAATCCGCATTGCTACAGGTTTTAGGAGCTTAGGATATGCAAGTTTCACTGAGAAAATGGTTCGCCAGTGGTAGCCCTTGGGTGTGGCTCAATGCCGGTGCGGTGGCGATCAGTGTGGTGTTGGTCTTGGGGTTATTGGGCGTGATTGCCACCCGCGGTTTGGTGCATTTCTGGCCCGCCAGTTTGCAGGAATATCAGTACACAGATCATTCTGGTGCACAAATGGCGGTGTTAGGTGAGCGTGTACAGCGCGAGCAGGTGACCGCTGAGCAGATTCGTAACTCAGGCATTGCAGTGCCTGAGGGTGTGGAAGTTCTCGATCGTCAGTTAATTAAAGTAGGTAACCGTGACCTCTATGGCTCGGATTTTCGCTGGGTGCTGGAGCGTCAGCTCAGTGATTTAACGTACCCGAAAAATGCAGTGACCATCGAGCGTCGCGAGTGGGGGAATTTCTACGGTTATATTGTGGGTGTTAAAGAAAGTGGTGAACTGATCGCTGAGCAAGCGCCTACTGATAATGATTTGTGGAATGAGGTGCTACAGCGTACCGAACGTGCCGCGGGAATTTATAAGCATATTCAAACGCTGGAAGGTGGAGAGATTGGTGCCGTTAACTACCAGTTAGAAAAACTGCGCTTAAAAGAGCGAGGCTTAGCGCTGGAGGGCTTAGATACGCTTGAAAACTTAGCAGGCTTACAGGCAGAAAAAGCAGCACTGCAAGCAGAGTACGCCAGCTTAGAAAAAGAATTGATGGCGCTGTACACCCCGTTTAAGCGTGATGCCTTGGTGGTAGTGACTGCGGATGGTCAGCAAAAAGAGATCAACTTCAGCGAAATTGTGCGCCTGTATCAGCCTAACGCGCTAAGCCTGTGGCAGAAAATCCAACACTATGTGATGAAGCTGGTGGAATTTGTTTCTGATGATCCCCGTGAGGCCAATACCGAGGGTGGTATTTTTCCGGCGATTTTCGGTACGGTGCTGATGGTGATGATTATGTCATTGATTGTGACACCTTTTGGTGTGGTGGCCGCGGTCTATCTGCGTGAGTACGCCAGCCAAGGCTTTGTCACTCGCACCATTCGCATTGCCGTGAACAACTTAGCCGGCGTGCCATCCATTGTCTATGGCGTTTTTGGGCTGGGTTTCTTTGTGTACTTTATCGGTGGCAACTTAGATGAGCTGTTTTTTGCACCTGCTTTGCCGTCACCCACCTTTGGTACACCGGGCTTGTTGTGGGCCTCTTTAACCTTGGCCCTGTTAACGTTGCCGGTGGTGATTGTCGCCACAGAAGAGGGCTTATCCCGTATTCCACGCTCGGTGCGCGAGGGCTCTTTAGCATTGGGTGCGACCAAGTTTGAAACCTTGATGCGGGTGGTGATTCCCATGGCCAGTCCAGCCATGATGACTGGCGTGATTTTAGCGGTCGCCCGTGCCGCCGGTGAAGTGGCGCCTTTGATGCTGGTGGGCGTGGTGAAGCTGGCGCCGAACTTACCGCTGGATGTCAACGCACCTTTCTTGCACTTGGAGCGTAAATTCATGCACTTGGGTTTCCATATTTATGATGTGGGCTTCCAGAGCCCGAACGTTGAGGCCGCACGGCCGCTAGTGTATGCCACCGCATTCATGTTGGTGGTGGTGATTGCGGTGCTGAACTTAACCGCCATTGCGATCCGTAATCGTCTACGTGAGAAATACCGTGCCCTGGATATGTAACCTAAATTGAGCGCTCAGAGCACTGCATGTTTAGATGATGCTCTGAGAGTCACGCCCGCAGAATGTATGTATATGCAAAGCATTTAGATTTATAAAGATTGATTAAAAGGCAGCCATCATGACTTCAACAACAGCAACACCAGCGATGCGACTCAATACCCTAGGTCGCCCAGGTCAGCAATTGAATTTGGCCGATGAGACACCCTGTATTGATGTTAAAGATATGCATCTGTACTACGGTGCAACTGAAGCGCTGAAGGGTATCAGCATGCAGATTCCCAAAAAGCGGATTACCGCGTTTATCGGGCCCTCCGGTTGCGGTAAATCAACGTTATTGCGCTCTTTTAACCGTATGAATGACTTGGTCGATGGTGTGCGGATTGAAGGCAAGATCACCATTGATGGCCATGATATTTATCAGAAAGGCGTGGATGTTGCAGATTTGCGTCGCCGCGTGGGGATGGTGTTCCAAAAGCCCAATCCGTTCCCAAAATCCATTTATGAAAATGTCGCTTATGGCCTGCGGATTCAAGGGATTAACAATAAGCGCCTTTTAGATGAAACCGTGGAGTGGGCGCTGCAATCAGCGGCGTTATGGGATGAAACCAAGGACCGTTTGCATGAATCGGCGCTGGGCATGTCCGGCGGACAGCAGCAGCGTTTGGTGATTGCCCGCACCATTGCGGTCAAGCCAGAAGTGTTGTTGCTGGATGAGCCTGCTTCGGCGTTGGACCCTATCTCCACTTTGAAAATTGAGGAGCTGATTAACGATCTCAAAGACCGTTTTACCATTGTGATTGTCACCCATAATATGCAACAAGCGGCGCGCGTGTCGGATTACACCGCCTTTATGTATTTGGGCAAATTGCTCGAGTTCGATAGCACCGACACAGTGTTTACCAACCCCAGCAACAAACAAACTGAAGATTACATTACTGGGCGTTATGGCTAAAACCACAACCTGTAGGTCGTCCTGTAGGTCGTCCTTTTAAGGGCGACATTTACACATTTACACATTTGTACATTTATACACTTACACACATGCACCGTTTAAAACCAACACACCAGGCCGTATACAGCGGCCACGTCGAGGCTAAAGCCGCGACCTACAATGTAATCGCGGGCATGGCCCGCCCCACATCAATACATGGGCAGGTACTATGAAAATCAATCCAGAAAGCCATAGCACGCATATTTCACAAAAATTTAACGACGAATTGGAAGAAATTCGTAGCCAGCTGCTGGAAATGGGCGGCATGGTTGAGCAGCAAGTGCAAGATGCTGTGCAATCGCTGCTTGATGGCAATACAGATTTAGCGACTAAAGTGCGCGCGAAAGATCAGCAGATCAATCACTTGCAGTTAGAAATTGATGAGTTTTGTACACAGATCTTGGCCCGTCGCCAGCCGGCGGCTTCGGACTTGCGTTTGGTTTTGGCGGTGATCCGTGCCACCGCTGATTTAGAGCGTATCGGTGATGAGGCCAGTAAAGTAGCGCGCGCAACGCTTAAACTGGCCGAAGAAGGTACTTCTCCGCGCGGTTATATTGAAGTGCGCCACTTAGGGCAGCATGTGCGGCAGATGGTGCAGGATGCTCTGAATGCTTTTGCCCGCTTTGACAGTGATAAAGCCCTGGAAGTGCTGCGTGAAGATGAGAACGTTGATCTTGAATACCGCTCTGCCACTCGCGCTTTAATCACTTTTATGATGGAAGATCCCCGCTCCATTTCACAAGTGATGAGCATTATGTGGGTGCTGCGCTCTTTAGAGCGGGTCGGTGATCACGCCAGTAACATCGCAGAATACGTGATTTATTTGGTGGAAGGTCAGGATGTGCGTTATGCCGAGCTGGAGCAAGTTGAAGCGGCTCTGGCGCAACGAAAGTCTAAGGCCAAACCTGCAGAGTAGCTGTTAGGGTAAAAAATAAAAAGCTCAACAATCGCCACCTAAACAGTTGTCTAGGTGGCGATTTTTTATGGGGAGTCATTATAGGCTGTGCATCGCTCCCAGAGCTTGGCTGCAGGCTGCTGTGGGTGCCTTTAGCTCTGGGAGGGCGTTAAACACATAAGTGACGCAGGGAAGTGACAGGTAAAGCAACTGCCTTGTCCTACAGTGCTGCTGATTTCTAAGCGTCCTTGGTGGCGTAATAACACATGCTTGACGATGGCTAAACCTAGACCTGTACCGCCGGTTTGGCTGGAGCGACTGTCATCGACACGGTAAAAACGCTGAGTAAGAAACTTTAAATGCTTGCCATCAATACCTTGCCCGTTATCTTGCACTGTTAGGTGGGCGCCAGCGTTGTCGTAGTACCAAGAGAGAGTAATAGTGCTGCCTTCTGGAGTGTATTTCACCGCATTAAATACCAAATTAGAAAAGGCGCTGCGCAATTCATTTATGTTGCCACGTAACTGCAGCAGTTTATTCACCTCGAGCTGAATTTTGTGTTTATGTCCGGAGAGCGCCAAAGCATCGTTGCTAATGCAAGTCAGCAGCTGTGTGATATCAATGGGCTCGGCTTCAGCTTTAAATTCACTGGTTTCTAAGCGCGATAGGGTGAGCAGCTCACTCACCAAGTGCTCCATTCGCGCCGACTGTTCGCTCATAAGTTTTAAGCCACGTTGCCAGCGAGCGGGAAGTTCATCGGCATAGTCACTAAAGGTTTCCAGATAGCCCGCTAGCACAGTGAGGGGGGTGCGCAGTTCATGGGAGACATTGGCGACAAAGTCCTGGCGCATACGTTCTAAGCGCTGCATTTTGGTGCAGTCGCGGATTAAGAGTAGCCGCTCATTCTTACCAAATAGAGTGATATGGTATTCCAGCATGCGCTCTTCATTGAGATGAGATGGCATCATGAGTGGGTCAAGGTAGTTTTGTTGTTCATAGTAATCAACAAACTTAGGGTTACGCAGCAGATAGGTAATGGGCTGTCCGCGGTCGCTATTTGCAGAGAGGCCGAGCATCTGTTCTGCAGCTTGGTTCCACCATTCGAGATCGCCATTGTGATCAATCATCACGATGCCATCGCGTAACGCTTGGCTGGAGTCTTGAATACGTTCAAGCAATTGTGACAACTGCTGCTTTGCCGTTTTTTGGCGGCGTTGATAATGATAAATCCCATCGAAAATATCTCCCCAAAGTCTGCGGGCTTCCGGTGGCGTATCATCGGGATTTTGTAGCCAGTGGGCCATGCGCAGTAACTGCCACACATGCTGTGCTAATAAAAGGGTAAGCACGCAGGCAGCCCCCAGTGCAGCCTGGCCCCAAAAGGCACCAAGAATTGCGCCCAGTAAAGCAAGACCGATAAGGCGCAACACCTCTTTTTGCAGTAAGCGCTTCATAAGTATGATTGATTTAAACCTGAGTTGAAAAACGGTAACCGGTACCGCGCACAGTTTGCACCAGATGCCGATGTTTTTCTCCTAAAGTTAAGCGCAAACGGCGAATATGCACATCAACGGTGCGCTCTTCGACATAGACATTACCGCCCCACACCTGATCGAGCAGCTGGCTGCGAGTATAGGCACGTTCTGGGTGGGTCATAAAAAAATGCAGCAAACGAAACTCAGTGGGTCCAATCTCTAAAAGGGTATCATTCGAGCTGACCCGTTGACTGCTGGAATCTAAACGTAAACCTTCCACTTCGATAATTTCATTGTCACCTGCGCCAGCCGTACGACGCAGAACAGCTTTTAAGCGTGCTACCAGTTCGCGGGGAGAGAAAGGTTTAGTGATGTAATCGTCGGCGCCGGACTCCAGCCCCTGAATTTTATTGTCTTCTTCGCCACGTGCGGTGAGCATGATAATAGGGGTTTCTGCAGTCACAGGGTCACGCCTTAAACGACGCGCCAGCTCCAGCCCACTCACGTCCGGCATCATCCAATCGAGCAAAATAATATCAGGCTGATGGTCGACCGCTAGAGCATGCGCAGTTTGTGCATTGCTTGCTTCTAAACAGTTATAACCTGCCATTTCGAGCGCCACTGCGAGCATTTCCCGAATGGGGGCTTCATCGTCAACGATGAGTACAGTTTTACCTGTCATAAAATCATCCTGTTCTTAACTATGAAATATGTCGCGCATATTACAGCCTTTGAAAATGACAGTATGATGACAAACAGGCTGAGCTGAGCTTTTAGCGCCTCGACGTGGCGCTAAAAGTCAGGAAAAAGGTGAGCTAAGGATTAGCGCAAGATATTTTCAATGGCATCTACAACAATGCTTGTCGCCAGGTCGAGCAATAACACATCGTTATCGACCCGTACGTAGCGATAGTCACCATCGAGGTGGGACAGTTGCTGGCGCAGCTCGCGTGGCAGCTCGTAGTAACGCACTTGCTTGGATAGCGGTTGACCTCTGTGCCATTTTTTATATTGGCCCGGCGGTAAGCAACCGTTATGTTTCTTGGCTAAACCAGGAGGGCATGTGCCTTTACTGTACTGCTTGCCAAAGTAGCTGTAGATGAGTTGGCGGTCTTTGTGGTGGAAGCGATGGCTGTAGTCATGACGGCGACGACTGTCGTACTTTTTTTCATAGCGCTTGTCGTCATGCTTTTTCTTGTACGCCTTCGCGCGTTTTTCTTGTGCTTTACGGTATTTTTTATCCTGTTTGGATTCGTACTGATGCTGCTGTTTACCGTCTGCCCAATGCGGCTTATCGGCCAAGGCGTTGCCGGCTAGCATGGAGAGGACGAAGCCCGCGGCAGTTACCAGTGACGTTTTTTTCACGACATTCAGCATAATTGCTCCTTTGGACACATATCTTCAAGGATGAGAGATTAGTAAGGCTGCCGCGGTTAAAGTTCACTCATGGCGTATTGGTAACATATTCGAGCCTTAAACTGCTGACTAACGGAACTCATCAAACAATGGCTTATCAGACCTGTTGTTATGATTGTTAGAGCATCAGTGATGTCTGTTAGAAAACTTTTTTTAGGTTGTATTAAAACTCCAGTCAAGCGCTTTAGCGCTATTGTTGCAGCAGCGGGGTTGGCTTTTTCTGCTCATTATATTTTGAGTGAGCCCGTTCCTGTTGATTTATCCAAAAGCCCTTTTGCGTTAACTGGGCGCATGCTGCAGGAGTGGGAGGAGGGCGATTTAATTGTTTTTGTCCGCCATCTAGAACGCTGTAGTCGCGTGGATGTGGCCTGTTTAGAGGATGAGGCCAATGGTATTACCGAGCGCTCCACTGTAACCGGCTTAGATATGCGCGAACATTTTGCCACGCTTGGTTTGCATAAAACCGATATGTACAGCAGCCCTTTAACTCGAACCGCGCAGACCAGCGCCTTACTGTTTGCTGAGCCGGTGACTCATCAAGACTTTCTATACCAGTGCGAAGATGATTTTGTCCAAAACGCCGTGGCAAAGAAAACTCCAGGTCGCAACTTGGTGTTAGTTACCCATAGCAGCTGCTTAGATGAGGTTAATGAGCATCTCGCTTTAGCTGAAGTGGACTACAACTATGGTGTTGCGGTGTTTTTAAATGTGGAAAGCCCTGCGCGGCAGCAGGTTTTAGGTTTTATTGATTCAGATGACTGGGCAAAGATTTTACGTCCTCAATCTTAAAAGCAATATGAAACAGCGGGTATAAAACCTGAAGAGGTGGTGTTTTTCTGAGGTTTTTATAAGCAAACTTATTCACCCTGCGCCTAGGCTAGGCTGCTAGCGCTTATAAAAACGGTATGGATTTAATTGCTGCTTAAGTTCAAGGCCGCAGCGCACTGCATGCCGCAAGACATGCAGTTAACGCAGGATTTGAGCCTTGTTAGTTTTTCAATATTTTAATTGCGGGAGTGGCTTGTAGCCCACCTTCAACCGCAACCAATTCGCGACCTACACTGCGCATGATAAAGCCAACCGGGCGAGTGTTGGCTTTTTTACTGATCACCAGCTCGATCAGATCACCTTTAATTAAGGCATTTTTCAGCACCGCTTCTTCGCCATTAATCCATGCTTTACCGGACAGCTGTTGGTATTTTTGTTTCAGTTCTACGCGGTAGGTATCACCGTCGGTGGTGCGCCATTCCCAAGTGCCGGCAACTTTGGCGGGCACAATCCATTTGTAGATATTAATGCTGCCGCAACTTTGGCGCTGATCTGGCTTCCAGTCGCCCATATCAAAGGCGTGGGAGACAATGCGGGTGCCGGGGCGCAACTCATCGAGTAAACGTGGGCGCAGCTGAATGTTGACGAGGTCGAGCAGGTAGAGCGTCACTACAGTGGCATCGCTAAAATCTGCTTCCATTAAGTCGCCTTCGATAAAAGTGGCTAAGTACTCGACACCGGTATGGGCGGCATACTCAATGGCTTCGCTAATACGCAGCGGATCCACGTCAATACCCACGCCGCGGGTGTTACGCTCTAAAGCCGCTGCCACTACAATGCGGCCATCACCACAACCCAGATCATAGAGCACATCGTCACGGGTCACTTCGCCCAGATCGAGCATGGCGTTGACGATTTTTTCATCGGTGGGCACATAAGGGACATCCAAAATAATATCAGCGCCCTCGCTGGTATAACCCTCAAAATCAAGGTCTCTAAACTCTGAATCAGTGAGGGAGTAGTCATCAAGGTTGTAACCTAAGTCACGTAACTCATCGATGAGCTCGTCATCATCAAAATCTAAATCTCTATACAAGGCCTGCACCTAAAAAATAAAGGAACCGTATCTTCGAGCTCTGGGTGTTGCGGTATAGCTTCTGATAAATAATGTGGCAAAAGGTATACGGGCGTGCTGATACGGTTCATTAAGAAAAATATTGGTTAAGTGCTTAGACTATAACATGCAGTGCGCAAGGCAAGAGACTGCTGCGTTGGGCAACCCTGTTGATTGTTGCTTAGGGGTGATGATTTTAATTTGAAACTCAATGTCTTCGCCGTCTACGACGCACCCATGCTCGATATTGAACTTGGCGCGCAGCGGTACATCAATGCGCTCATGGGCAATTTGGATTGCCAAGGTGTCGTTGTTTTCGATGGCAGCGGTGCGGCTGTGCAGCTGGGCGACAGATTCTGATTTGGCTCGGTTTTTCAATGGCGCGCACAGGTTTTCTCAGAAGCCTTAACGCTGCCAGTTAAAAAAATAAGCTTGGCCTTTTGCATGTATGGCGGGAGCTTACTCTTCAGCCGCTTTTGCAGTTAGGGGTGGGGTGCTGTGGCTGAGGGCTCGATAAAAGAATCGCCCAGCAAGTTGGCACCTATATGGCCAACCTTGACATAAATCAGCGCACCTTGTTCAAGAGTGAAAGGCGCGTGACTGCTGTATCTTGGGTTGCGTAACCAACTGCCGGCAGGATATTCACCGAACTCATCGCAGAATAGGCCTTCAAGCACCAAGATTTCTTCACCGCCCGCATGCACATGGGGAGTAAATTGGGTGTTAGGTGCCCAGCGTACCAGTGCGGTATTCACACCATTGTGCTCATGCAGCGGTAGCACTGATAAGCCATCGACTAAGCCGGGCAGCCAGTGGGCTTGCTGTGTATTGAGTGCTAACTGAGTTGTATCGTCTTCAGCAAATTGCCAAAGCTTAACCAGTAAGGTGCAACCCTCTTTAGAGAAGGGTTGATGTGAGGTGCCGGGCGGATTACGCAGATAAGTCCCGGTGGGGTAATCACCGTGCTCGTCGGAAAAAATGCCTTCTAACACGAGGATTTCTTCGCCGCCATTGTGGGTATGTGCGCTATAACCGCTGCCGGCGGCATAGCGCACAATACTGGTGGCGCGCGCGACTTCATCACCGGCGCGCTCAAGCATCATGCGACTGACGCCGGCTAAGGGCGAGTCGACAAAGTGATAGTGCTCAGGGCGGATAACCACACGCTGACTGAAGTCGCTATTTAATTGCATAGAATAAAATCTTAAATAAAGTGGTTAAAGCACAGCTTATTGCCGTCGCTATCTTTCACGTAAGCACCATAAAATACATTAGGGATGCGTTCACCTGGAGCGCCTTCACAGCTTGCACCTAAAGCGATGGCTTTGTTGTACAGCGCATCGACGCCTTCTTTGCTGCCCGGTGCGAATGCCACCATCGTACCGTTACCGGCTGAAGCTGGTTCTTCATTGTAAGGTGTGCAAACGGCCAGCATTGGCGCTGCCATGCTTTTACCAATAAAGCTGATGCGGTCCATATCAATCAGGACTTTTGCGCCTAAATCAGACAGTAATTCGCTGTAAAATGTTTTGGCAGCGGCTAAATCGCTCACGCCTAAAGTTACGTAACTGATCATTTTTTCAATACCTCAAAAGATAAATAAAGACTCTACAAGCATTATGCGCTGACTGAACTGCAATGCAGTTGTTTGGCTGTGTCATTGTTAAAGTTAAGCAAAACTGGGTTAATGCAGCTGCACAATAACAGTATTCTGAGGTGGTTTAACAGCGCTGCTAGGTCTCAGGGTATGGCTAATGTTTTCAGGCAAAAGGGCTTTATAGATAAAGTCACAGACTATACTGTTGGATGCTGTACAAAAGATACAGTAACTTATCAGCCATAAGAGCAACAAGGCTTTAACATTGTTGCGGCCTCACCCCGAAAAAGTGACTCAATAGGCTCTTAAACGAGAGCGTGCTGGCAGCGACAGCGATGCCACAGTGGCTTCGCAAGTGAGTAATAAATAGGAGATATAATAATGAGTACTTTGCCGCAGTTAACCGATGCTTTGCTCACAATAGAAAGTGGTGTTGCTACCCTTACCCTGAATCGTCACGATATCCGCAATGCTTTAACAGGATCGAACTTAATTGAAGATATTGTGACGACCGCAGAGTGGGTTAACCACTGCACTGAAGTGGCGGTATTGGTCATCACTGGTGCAGGTTCTGCGTTTAGTGCCGGCGGCAATATCCGTGATATGGCCGAGCGCAGCGGTGACTTTGCTGGCGGTGTGGCTGAGTGTGCAGAGCGTTACCGTAAAGGTATCCAGCGCATCCCGTTAGCTTTACAAGCAGTTGAAGTGCCGATTATCGCTGCAGTCAATGGTCCGGCCATTGGTGCAGGCTTTGATTTGGCTAATATGGCTGATATCCGTATTGCTTCAGAGAAAGCTAAATTTGGTGAGACCTTCCTTAATTTAGGAATTATTCCAGGTGATGGCGGTGCTTGGTTTATGCAGCGCTTGATCGGT
>JAAYFI010000115.1 GCA_012728315.1 Gammaproteobacteria bacterium | reverse complement strand
GTTGTTTGTTGCGCCTGCATCACGTTTGTGGGGTTGTGAAGCCCTTTTACTTATTTTAGGAGTGAGTACGCCTCATGGATATCGGTCTGCGTGAATGGTTAATTATTATTGGTGTGATTGTTATCGTGGCTGTCTTGTTTGATGGCTGGCGTCGTATGAGTGGTAATAAAAGTACCCTCAAGTTTCGTTTAGATCGTAATCTCGCTGACCTGCCCGATGAGGACGACAGTGACATCTTAGGCCCCGTGCGTGTGGTTAAAAAACAAGAGCCATCCTTTGATATCGACGACGAGGTTGATTCTGGTTTGCATGCTAGGTCTGAAAAAAATAACTCTGATTTTGGTAGCGCTATTGATGATGAACTCAGCGCTGATGATGCGGTGCCGACTTTACTCAACCCTTTTGATGATGTGGATGATCAACAACACGAAGAAGCCGTTGATGATGACGCTGCCTACGAAGAAATTTTAATTATTCATGTGGTTTCACGCAGCCCTGAAGGTTTTAAAGGCCCAGCACTGCTGCAGAGTATTTTAGAAAGTGGCTTGCGTTTTGGTGCGATGGATATTTTCCACCGCCATGAAACCATCACTGGTAATGGCGACAAACTATTCTCGATGGCCAATGCGCTCAATCCTGGCACTTTTAATTTAGATGATATGGATTTGTTCAGTACCCGTGCTGTGTGCTTCTTTATGGGGCTGCCGGGTCCGCGTAATACCACACAAGCCTTTGAATTAATGATTGCAGCCGCACGTAAGCTGGCCAATGAGCTAGAAGGTGATCTGAAAGATGACCACCGCAGTGTCTTAACCGCGCAAACCATTGAACATTACCGTCAGCGTATTGCCGACTTTGAGCGTCAGCAGTTAACCGATAAAAACTAACATCTGTGAGTTCGACAGATTAAGAAGGGCAGCTGCGGCTGCTCTTTTTTTGTTTTGAGTATCAGGCCATGAGTGCACATCAAAGTATCACCACACAGATCACCCAGCTGCGCGCCACCCTCGCGCAGTATGATTACAGCTATTATGTTTTAGACCAGCCGACAGTGCCAGACAGTGAATATGATCGCGTATTTGCCCAGTTACGCGAACTTGAGGCGCAGCATCCTGAGCTGATTACCCCAGATTCACCGACCCAGCGTGTGTCTGGCCAGCCGCTGGATACTTTTAAGCAAGTGCAGCACTCTGTGCCGATGTTGAGCTTGGGTAATGCCTTTGCCGAGGAGCAGGTTCTGGAGTTTGCCGCGCGTGCCGAGCAGACGCTCAGCCCGACAACAGCACACAATGACTTATTTGCCCAAGCCTCGATGCTGGAATATTGCTGCGAACCTAAGCTCGACGGCTTAGCCGTGAGTATCAGTTATGAGAATGGCCTGTTGGTGCGCGCCGCAACCCGTGGCGATGGTCAGACCGGCGAAGATATTACCGCCAATGTGCGTACCATTCGTAATGTACCGCTCAAACTGCAGGGTGAAGGTTGGCCGGATCTATTAGAGGTGCGCGGTGAGGTTTATATGCCCAAAGCAGGTTTTGCTGCGCTTAATCAACGTGTGCTGGCCGCTGGACAAAAACCTTTTGCTAATCCGCGCAATGCCGCAGCGGGCAGTTTGCGTCAGTTGGACTCAAAAATTACCGCCAGTCGGCCGCTGGAGTTCTGCTGCTATGGCAGCAGTACTGAGGGTTTGGCCGATCGCCACAGCAGCACTCTGCAGCGCTTGCAGGGTTGGGGCATTATGATCAGTCCCGAGATGCAAGTGGTGGAGAGCATTCAAGGCTGTTTGGCGTACTACGCTGATATCGGTCAGCGCCGTGCGCTGTTGCCCTACGATATTGATGGCGTGGTGTTTAAAGTCGATGCCCTTGAGCAGCAACGTACTTTGGGTTTTCGTGCGCGCGAGCCGCGCTGGGCGTTGGCCTACAAGTTTGCTGCACAAGAAGAAATTACTGAATTGTTAGATGTGGAGTTTCAAGTGGGGCGCACCGGTGCAGTCACGCCAGTTGCGCGCCTTAAACCTGTGCATGTTGGCGGTGTAATGGTCGCTAATGCCACTTTGCACAATATGGATGAAGTGGCGCGCTTAGGGGTAATGATTGGTGACAGCGTGATTGTTCGTCGTGCCGGTGATGTGATTCCACAAATCACTCAAGTGGTGCTGGAGCGACGTCCCAGTGATGCACGCCCAGTGCAAACGCCCAGCCATTGTCCTGTGTGCGGTTCGCAGGTTGAGCGCACCCAGTTAGTGCGTCGCAGTAAAAATAAACAGGTAGTCAGTGATGGCGCAGTCTGGCGCTGCATGGGTCGTTTAAGCTGCCAAGCGCAGTTGCAGCAAGCGTTGATTCACTTTGTCGCCCGTCGCGCCATGGATATTGATGGCTTAGGCGAAAAAATTATTGAACAGTTGGTCACCACGAAGCTGGTTGCTTCACCGGCCGACTTATACCGCCTCAGCTATGAACAAGTGCTTGAGTTAGACGGCTTTGCTGATCTGTCGGCGCGTAATTTACTGAGCGCCATTGCCGGCAGTAAGCGGCCACGTTTGGCGCGCCTTATTTTTGCTCTGGGCATCCCTGATGTCGGAGAGGAAACAGCTAAAGTGTTAGCGCGTGCTTTAGGCTCTTTGCAGCGTGTGCAGCAGGCTTACCCTGAAACCTTACTCTGGTTGCCGGAGATTGGTGCAGAGGTTGCCCATGAGATTGCTAGCTTCTTTGCTGACAGCCATAACCAAGCGGTGCTTGCTCAGTTAGCTGAGCTGGATGTGCATGCGGTGGATGAAGGACAGCCTGATGTTGAGTTTCAAGCATGCACAACTTTCGCAGGCTTTATTGAGCAGTTTCAGATTACTGGGGTGGCGAGCACCAATGCGCAGCGTTTGGCTGAGCACTTTAAAACGCTAGAGGCTTTATTTGCAGCAGATTGGTTGGAGCTGAGTAGCATTGCTCGCATGTCGAAAAATACCGCGCAAGCTGTGCAAGATTTTATTAAGCAAGAGGGGCAGCGTCAGCGAGTCTTACAGCTGGAGCAGCAGTTAATTGATTTTGGTATGCACTGGACCTGTCAGCGCGAGCAGGTACAAGCAGCGCCATTGGCGGGGCAGACCTGGGTGCTTACAGGTGGCTTAGAGGAGTTGACTCGCGAGCAAGCGAAAGCACGCCTAGAGTTGCTGGGTGCCAAAGTCGCAGGTTCTGTTTCCGCTAAAACTAATTGCGTTGTTGCCGGTAGCAGTGCTGGTTCAAAATTAACTAGAGCAAAAGAGCTTGGTATTGCGGTGTTAGATGAAGCTGAGTTTATAGCAAAGCTGGCAGAACTCGAAAACCAGTAGTCATATTTCGACTGTATAGACTTTTGTTTAATGGCTTAGTGTAAGATTTAAGCTATTCTGTAACTCGTCTACCTCCTGCGAGAAGACAGATTCATGCGTAAAACATTCCTCCCCCGGGATGTTTATTTGGACGGTCATTGTGACCGTCTTTTTTTTGCGTAAAATTTGTCACATTATGCTTTTAACTCTAGGTCTTGCCAGATCACTTGCATTTTAACTTAATTACCTAGTGATAAAATGTAAGCGTAACAACACCCACACCTAGCACAACTGCGATCATTCGTTAGAGCATACCGATGCTTAGTTGAGTTTGATATTCCAAGGCGAGAGCGAGTCGATATGAGCAGCGCTGGTATGCGGTAGTTGTTCGAACAACGCTTGAAGATATACAGCAGGTTGCAGGTCGTTGGCTTTGGCTGTTTCAACGAGACTATAAAGAATAGCACTGGCTTTGGCACCGCTGCGGGTGTTGGAGAACAACCAGTTTTTACGGCCAATTACAAAAGGTTTGATCGCACGCTCAGCACGATTGTTGT
>JAAYFI010000037.1 GCA_012728315.1 Gammaproteobacteria bacterium | reverse complement strand
TTGCACTAAAAGGGCGCGACAACCGAGATCAATGCGATTGAGTTCATCGGGCTGCATCCAGCGTTGCCATAACGCTTTGGGGGCGTTACCAAACATGGCACCGCCATCGAGTTTTTGGCTGTTGCCTTGGAGGGTGGTTAAGGTTCTCATTATTATTGTGTTCCTTGTTTTGGGATCTTTTGGCTGACATATCAGCACGCAGGTACAGCGGATGTTTGGCCAAGCAGTTCAGGCATTATTTTAATGCATCTTGCAGCTCGCTCAGACTGATACCGCGACTGCGCATTTGCTCGGCAAGAAAATCAATATCATCCTGATGTTTTTGTTGCAATGCTTTTTGACAGTCTTCGATGAGTAAGGCGATTTTTTGCTTAGGCAGAGCTTTCAGCATAGCGATGCGTTTATGAGGTTTGGCGCTGAGCAGATCGTTAAACAGAGGTTCGCTCTCTATAGTTGTCGCTGTTTCGTGTTTACTGCTGTGCTTGCCACTCGGCATGTCTTTGTGTGCAGTTGGCGCTTGGGCGAGCGGTTCTGCTGGGGCTGATGCTACGGCTGGCTCAGGAATACTGACCGCTACGGGTTGGCTATCAGTGACGGGTATGTCAAAGGCTGGTTGAGTCTGTTGTGCCAATTTCTGGTTCAACTCAAGCTGCATTTTGTTGTGGTATTCGGGCAGAGCGGGCAGTGCATTGCTGAGATAATCCTCCAGTTGCGCTTGGCTTGCTCTATTTAAACCCGGCGGTATAAAAAGTGTACCTTTGCCTGCTTTGACCGCACGCTCGACTTCATTACGAATCAGTTTTTTACGAAACTCGCGCACAGCATTCCCTGGATTATCGTTCTCAGTGGTTTTAAACACGTGGTATTCCTCTTTTTCAATGTGCTGGAGTTTGCGTTGCAGTTTTTTGTGTACCTTATCGGTCACTGTATCCATAAAGACCTGTGCCGCTTTTCTAGCATCGGCTTTACCTTTTGATTTGGGCTGCTCAAGCGGCGTGATCGGTTCGCGGGCTTGTGCTTTGATTCGATTGATTTCAGCGCGAATATCACCGATAAAATTATCCAATGAGCGTGAATCAGAAGGCGTGGAGGCGGTGTAAAAGACGCGATCAATGCCGTCGATTTTTATTTGTAGGTGATTGTTAGCACTTTTTTCATAGCTAAAAGGGGTCTCATTCACCAGTGCTTTGACTTTTTTAATCGCCTCGCGCTGGTAAGTGCTAAAAGATTTTTCGTGACAAGCCATTGAGTGTCCTTACAAATTATATAGGTTCAGTGATGTACCGCTTGTTGCGAGTATGGCGGTGCGTTTAATCCGTTACAGCGGGCTGTGATTTAACATAGGTCTGTAAGGCAATTAATCGATCCGCGTGCAGTGCGCGCCCGAGTTCTGCTCCTTGTAAACCTTGTTCCAGCAAGGGTTTAACATTGACCGTGCGTACAATGTCAGCGGCGCGGCGTAAGTAATCCGCTTGCGGGTAATGGCGATCTTCAAAGCCTAAACGCCCGCGCGAATCCATTTCGCTGGCGCTGACAAAATCATCAAAGCGCTGCGGGCGGCGCATGATGTCAAAGGCCATTAATAGTTTTAATAAGGTATCAGGACGCAACTCCAGCGCACGGTGTGAGTGAGTGTGATATTCGCCGACCAGTAAAGCCAGTTCTGCGCACTCATTGGGTACTTTAAAACGCTGATTCACTTTCTTAATCAGCGGTAAACCACGAGTTTCATGGGCAATATGGCGTGGCCACAGTTCAGGCTTGGTGGTGCCTTTGCCCAGATCATGCAGCAAGCAAGCCCAGCGCACATTCAACGATTTTGTAAAGCGCGCACACTGCTGCAGCACGCTAAGAATATGCAAGCCTGTATCAATTTCCGGGTGATGCTCAGCGGTTTGCGGCACACCAAATAAGGCATCCACTTC
>JAAYFI010000106.1 GCA_012728315.1 Gammaproteobacteria bacterium | reverse complement strand
TCGACTTTTTAACTTTATGAAGAGCTTAAGTGACTAATGGGTTTTACTTTGTTTTAATGGCCTGCTTTTTATTAAATTATGTCTTTATCGATGACAATGGAGTTCGTCAATGCGCTACGTTAAACCTTTTCTAATTGGTTCTTTAACTGCGGCAATTATTTCTGTATCAGGTTGCGCTAACCTAGCTCAAAATGAATACTTTAACCAAGAGAATATCGCTACAGTGATTGGTTCTGTGGCGGGTGTTGCTTTAGGAAGTCAAATTGGTGGTGGTAGCGGTCGCACTGCAGCAATGATCGTTGGTGCATTAGCAGGTGGCGCATTAGGTAAAATGATTGGTTCGCGTTTGGATGAGCGTGACCGTCAGTCATTGGCATTACAAACTCAGCGTATGTTAGAGCAAGATTCCACTCAACCTGTGCAGTGGACTTCAGAGCACTCAGGCGCACAATCAACAATCACTCCAGGTGCAGTGACTACACAAACTAAGTCAGTGAGCGTTAAGCGTACTGCTCAGGTGCAAACTGTACCCAACATGACTTTGTTGAATCAGACCTACTACTCACAAAAATCTGCCAACGTACGCAGTGCTCCCTCTACTTCAGGCGCGCGCGTTGGTAGCTTGTTGCCAGGCAGTTCCTTTACCGCGCTGGGCCGTACTGACAACAACTGGATTGCTGTAGGTCGTAAAGGCGTAACAGTGGGTTATGTGTATGCTCCGTTGGTCAGTACTCAGGCACCTGTGCAAAAAGCCCAAGCCAATCAAGCGCTGGCTGCTACGGATTTAGATGCGATGCCTGATGCTGTGGCTAAGCAGCAAGGTTTTGATTTGGATAGCGTGCAGATGGAAACCGTCAGCGCACAAACATCCTGTAAAACTTTAGATTATAAAGTCACTGCTAAAGGTGCTACCGAGCAGCAGCAAGTTAAAGCCTGCCAAGCTGAAGACGGCGCTTGGGAATTAATCTAAGGCATATTCATGAAAAAAATATCGATATTATCTGTATCGCTGTTGGCGTTGAGTATTCATGCCACTGCACAGGCACAAGAGCACCGCTTAGCCTTTTCGCAAGCACAGCAGGTGGAAGTTTTTGTTGATCAGGCCAGTGATAACAACTGGTGTCAGCCCGAACTGGCATTGCGTTTTGCGTTTGATTTAGAACAGGCCAACTTAAGTGCCGTAGAAAACTTACTGCCGAAGTTGGGTGTTTTATTTGGTCAGCAATGTCCAGCCGCGCAAAAAGTGACGTGGCAGGCTTTAAATAAAGCGAAAACAGTACAAGCCTCGGGTACGGCAAGCAAGCAAGCCGCTTGGCTGATGACGCAAGATCAAGCTGCTGTTGAAGTTGCCGCTGCTCCAGCAGCAACAGTTGCGCCTGCTGTAGAGCCTGCAGTGGTGGCGCCCGCGCCTGTAACTCCTGCTGCTGCATCTGCTGTTGAACCCGTTGCGGCGGTAGCCGTAGCACCAGAAGGTGCTGCTGCGCCTGAAGCACCTGTTGCAGTAGAGTCTACGGTGGAAGTTGCTCCAGCAGCACCAGCAGTGGCAGAGGTGGCAGCTGCACCTGAAACTGCAGTTGTGCCAGCCGCAGTCGAGCCGGCGGCACAAGCTGAGCCTGCGCCTGCAGCAGCACCTGCAGCCGTAGCGCCCGCTACCCAAGCCGCTGCTGAAGTTGCTCCAGTGGCAGCAGCACCCGTGGCCCCAGTTGCAGCAGAGACACCTGTTGCTGCACCGGCTGAAACATTTAGTGTGGCGGGTTGGCAGCCTAAAGATCCTAGTCAGTTCTTACCGCAGCATCCGTATTTGGTTACCTTAGTTGACCAGCAAGGCTGTAAAGCGTTTTTAAGAAAAGATGTGGATCTTGGGCAGCAAGCCTATACCGTGACCTCAACGGGCGCTAGCTGTGAAAATGGCTACTTAAGCGGTAAAGGTACCATTGCAGTAATGCGTTCTGATGGTGCGCGTATTGCAGGGTTTGAAGGTTTCTTTAAGCACGGCTTACCGCTGAACAGCAATACCCAGTTGCCCTTGGTTGATATGGATAAAGAGGGTAATGCGTATCTGATGTTAGAAAAAGATATTGCTAATCAATCCTATTACTTAGTTCAAGTGGATAAAACTTGGAATGGTTACTGGAATATTGATGGCAGTAATATTTACTTTCTGACTGGCAACAAAGACACCTTTAGACAAGCCGCCAGCATCCAGTCTGTGGTCTTAGCTCCGGTGGGCGCTGTGGTGAAAAACTTCGATCGTCGCACCAGCTATCGTTTCGCCGCAGTGACTGATTTTGCTGAAGGAATTGTTGGTCGTAAATCAGCAAACTGGCTGTATGAAGTCAGTGTTTCTAAACCTTGGCGTGGCAATGAGTGGTCATTTAACCCAAATAATGCCACCAACCACTTGTTTAGAAATGAAGCCCGCGAAGCGCAAGAAGCACAGCGCAAAGCTGAGCATGAGGCCTATTTGGCACGCCTGGAAATGCAAAAACGTGCACGTCAGGCTCAAATAGAACTTAACAGTTACGAAGAGTACCGAGATGAGCAGCGTGATTTATCTGCGCTGATTGCCAGCAAGCTCAAAGATGTCAGTTACAGCAAAACTGGCTACTCCGGTTATGAGTCGTTACTGCGTGGCGGTAAGGCAGGTTTCTCGCAGATCGTACATATTACTGGCCAGAAAAAAGACATCTTTACCGCCAATTACCCTTATGAGTTGAGTGTGGATGTGCTGGATGCTGAGCTCAATATTGAGCTGAGTAAAGGTTGGTACATACTGCGCGGTGAGCAAAAATTGGATCTAGAGCAACAAGATGGTCAAGGATTACCTTTGACTGTAGTCAGCCCAAGCTATGCTTTTGCCTGTGAGGAGAAAGGTTGTACGGATTTCTTTACGCCATTGAATCTGACACGTTTGGAATATAACCAGCCTGATTGGACTCCAGAGCAAGCCCAACAACAGATTGCAGATGCGCAGGAGGTGCAGGAATGAGCCGTTTAAATGTAAAAATTATTGCACCCGCAGTTGTGGCTGTTGCAGCAGCAGGTTACTTTGCTTTGTCCAGCTATGCCGGTGGTAAGGCTGAGAAACAACTGGAAGATTTTCTGTATGAAAATCGTCTTGAGTCTTATTTTTCTTGGAAATCAGTGTCCTCCAGTCCCTTTGGCGGCACAGTGACTATTAAAGATATCACCATTGAAAGTCGCGAGCACTTTCCTGTTGAGCTCAGTGTCGATAAGTTTGTGATTAAAAACTTCAACGACGCTAGAGAGCAGATGAGCGCTGATCTGAGTCTGAAAAATGTGCGTCCAACCGACCCCGACAGTGATTTTGCTAAGGGTTACAATCGTAATGTGTTTGGCTTTTTACTGGCGGCCAGTGGACAAACAGCTGTTGAGCCTTATGACGTCAATGTCAGCTGGAATTACAATGAGCGAGATCGTACGCTAAAAACCCAGTTAGCCATTGATTTGCCAAACTTATTTGCAACGCACATGCAGTTGGATTTGGAAGGTGTGCGCGATCTGAAAAATGTGTTGCTGATCACGCAAATCCACCCGGCTTTAGGTGTCTTGCCCAGCATACCTGCGCAGTTTTTAGGTATGGACAGGCGTGATGCGTATCGCCAGCTTGAAGATTTGAAAAATATCACTATCAACGGTCTGGAAATGTCATTTAAAGACCAGGGCTATTTGCAGCGCGCCAACTTGCTCGAACAGCGTTACAACATTACGCCGACCAAGGTGGATGGCAATATAGAGAAAGAGCGTAAACAGTTGTTTAATGAGCAGTACGAGCATGTTTATGGCAAGTGCGTTAAAGAGTATGACTCTGGTTATAAGAACGCTAAAAAAGCCTGCAATGCTGTGATTGGAACTTTGTTCTCGCAAGAGAAGGGCTTCAAGGTATCGGTTAAGCCTGATAGCAAAGTTAAGCTGCAAGATTTTGAGCGTTTAGACGGTAATAAGCGTGAAAGAAATCGCTTTATTGAACGGCTTAATTTAAATATGACCACTTATTAAAATTAACACTGAAGTGTTGGTTGGGTAAGGAATCATGCATTAGGCTCTAAATCGTTATGGTTTAGAGCCTTTTTTATTGATCAATCGGTTTGCCGTTGAGGACGACTGACAACTTGCATTGTGCAGTCTAACAGAGGGTTATTTGGCGATTATGAGTGCGTTGAGCCATTGCTCATCGCTGCGGCCCGGGCGCTGATCATGACTGATCCAAAAGGTGTCGATCACTAAACCTGTGCCTTCTAAAAAACCTGCTAAACGCTCCTCGGTACAGTTAGTGAAATGACGGCCATCGCGCTGGTGATCTTCATCATGGTATTTAAACGACACATACATCACTCCCTGAGGCTGTAAAAACTGACCTAAATGGCGCAAGGTGCCGCTCATTTGCGCCGGTGGTACATGCAATAATGAAGCGCAAGCCCAGATACCGGCAAAGCGTTGTTCGCTTTCAAAAGCTAAAAAAGTGCTGTGTTGAATATCAATGCCGCTGGTTTTATGCGCAATAGCCACCAGTTTGGCGCTGGCATCAAAAGCTTCGACTGGATAACCCAGCTCTAAAAACGCTGCCACATCACGGCCTGCGCCGCAGCCGGCATCTAAAATACGCCCAGCTTCAGGTAGGGCGGCCAAAAAGCGCTCGTATACAGCACTCATATCTAAATCAAGCGTATTGGCAGCAAACTGCTCTGCGTTATCTTCATAAAAATTAAGCGACATATTGAATTCCCTAAATGACGGCACGCATATGATGCGCTGAATGTACGGATAAACGCAGATGCTATACAAGTTAACCAACTACTTTAATCAAGTGCTACGCTGCAAACAAGCTTGCCTATGTGGCTGCTCTCTTTTGGATTGCGTGTGACTGCAGCTTAGATTCACCCTGCGTGACTTATACTGTGACTTATGGTGGAGTAACTGGCGGTTGCTTGGCTATAGTCTGATTGAGCTAGAGCAGTCACTACTATCAAGTGCTGCTGTAAAATCTGCAGTTAATGCTTGATTCTGCTGTGGATGGTTTGAGCGCTTTAACAGTGGTGCAGAGAGTCCGAGCAGGCATTGGCTGGTTGTTTTGCGTGAGGTGTTGAGTCTTTTGCGGATGGTAATCGTTGTGAGCATTATTGTGAGTGTGGCGGTATTGGTATGGTAGGCAGGACGTTAATGATGAATCAAAGTAAGCAATCACCGCTGCAAGCCTATACACAAGCTGTGAGCGAAGGTTTTATTGATGATGCTGCGCAACGCCAAGCAGTGGCCGCTTTAGAGCAGTGCTATCAAGCGCTGCAGGCAGGCTCTGTTGTGGTCAGTGGAGTGTATTTATATGGACGCGTGGGGCGTGGCAAGACTTGGTTGATGGATCAGTTTTATCAAAGTCTAAGCGTTCCAGCGCGCCGGCAACATTTTCATCATTTTATGAAGGATATTCATCAGCGCTTGTTTCGTTTAATAGGTACGCCCAATCCGCTAGAAAAGGTTGCAGATGAGCTCAGCGCTGAAATTAAAGTGTTGTGTTTTGATGAGTTATTTATCAGTGATATTGCTGACGTTATGATTCTGGGTGGTTTGTTTCAGGCGCTTTTTAAACGTGGTTTAGTCATTGTCGCCACTTCAAATCAGCCGCCTGCTGAGCTCTACAGTGAGGGTTATAATCGTACCCCTTTGTTACCTGCGATCGCTGCTATTGAAAAAAACATGCAGCTGGTGAATGTCAATGGAGAGCAAGATCATCGCTTACATGATGGGCCCAGAGTGCAGCGCTATTGGGTTAAGCAGGCTGAGCACCCCAGTGCGCTACCGCAATTATTTGCTTCTTTGAGCGCTGGTCAAAGTGTTGCACAAGGTCAGTTGGCTTTAGGAACACGCACGCTTATGACTCAAGCCTATACGGATACTGTGCTCTGGTGTGAGTATGCTCAATTGTGTGAGCAGCCGTTTGCGGCACAAGATTTTATGCTGTTGTGCGAGCGTTTTCAGGTGTTGATTGTCAGCG
>JAAYFI010000036.1 GCA_012728315.1 Gammaproteobacteria bacterium | reverse complement strand
GTTCTGGGACGGCGCAACGAAGGTGTTAAAAGACCTTGCACCGAAAAATCGTGCCCTGCTAGAAAAACGTGATGCCTTACAAGCACAAATTGATGAGTGGCACCTTGCACGTAAGGGCCAAGCTCATGACGCAGTAGCCTATAAAGCATTCCTGCAAGAGATTGGATATTTGCTGCCAGAAGCAGCAGATTTTCAAGCCAGCACACAAAATGTTGACGACGAAATTGCTCGTATGGCGGGTCCACAGTTAGTGGTACCTGTAACTAACGCACGTTTTGCTCTTAACGCCGCGAATGCGCGTTGGGGGTCTTTGTATGACGCTTTGTACGGCACTGATGTGATCAGTGAAGAAGGCGGCGCAGAGAAAGGCAAGGGTTACAACAAAGTACGTGGCGATAAAGTAATCGCCTATGCCCGTGCTTTCTTAGACACAGCAGCACCTTTAGCAGCCGGTTCTCATGCTGATGCAACGGCTTACCGTATTGATGATGGTAAGTTGGTTGTGAGTCTAAAAGGTGGCAGCAACACTGGTTTGCGTGATGATGCGCAGTTAATTGGCTTCCAAGGTGATGTTGCAGCGCCAAGTGTTATTTTGTTGAAAAACAATGGCTTGCACTTTGAAATCCAAATTGACCCAGCCAGCGCTATTGGTCAAACCGATGCTGCAGGCGTTAAAGATGTATTGCTGGAAGCCGCCATCACCACCATCATGGACTGCGAAGACTCCATTGCTGCAGTTGATGCTGATGATAAAACACTGGTGTACAGCAACTGGTTAGGCCTAATGAAAGGCGACTTGTCTGAGAGCGTGACCAAGGGTGATAAAACCTTTACTCGCGTGATGAACCCAGACCGTCAATACACTGCGCTGGATGGTAGCGAGCTGACATTGCATGGTCGCTCCTTATTGTTCGTGCGTAACGTCGGTCACTTAATGACTAACCCAGCAATTCTGGATGAGCAAGGCAACGAAATGCCAGAAGGCATTATGGATGCACTGTTCACCAGCTTAATTGCTATGCACAACCTAAACGGTAATACCACACGTCAAAACAGCCGTACGGGCAGCATGTATATCGTTAAACCAAAAATGCACGGCCCAGAAGAAGTTGCCTTCGCCAATGAGCTGTTTGCACGCACTGAAGATGTTTTAGGTCTGGCGCCTAATACCTTGAAAATGGGTATTATGGATGAAGAACGCCGCACTACAGTGAACTTAAAAGCCTGTATTGCTGCTGCTAAAGAGCGTGTTGTATTTATTAACACAGGCTTCCTTGATCGTACCGGTGATGAAATCCATACCTCTATGGAAGCGGGCGCCGTGGTGCGTAAAACAGCAATGCGCGGCGAAAAGTGGATTGCCGCTTACGAGGATTGGAACGTTGATACAGGTCTGGCAACAGGCTTGTCTGGCGTTGCACAAATCGGTAAGGGTATGTGGGCAATGCCTGATTTGATGGCCGCCATGGTTGAGCAAAAAATTGCGCATCCGAAAGCCGGTGCAAACACCGCTTGGGTACCATCACCTACGGCTGCAACTTTGCACGCCATGCATTACCACGAAGTGGATGTCTTTGCTCGTCAAGAAGAGCTAAAGCAGCGTAAGTTTGCTTCTTTAGACGATATCCTCACCATTCCTTTGGCACCAAGCACTGACTGGACTGCTGAAGAGATTCAGAACGAGTTGGATAACAACGCGCAAGGTATCTTGGGCTACGTTGTACGCTGGATCGACCAAAGCGTGGGTTGCTCTAAAGTACCTGACATTAACGATGTTGGCTTAATGGAAGACCGCGCAACTTTGCGTATTTCCAGCCAGCATATGGCCAACTGGCTACGTCACGGTATTATTACTGAAGAGCAGGTTATTGAGACCATGAAGCGCATGGCTGTGGTGGTTGATCGTCAGAATGCTGATGATCCAATTTACCGCCCAATGGCGCCGAATTTCGATGATAACGTGGCGTTTCAAGCGTCACTGGAATTGGTATTGCAGGGTCGCGAGCAGCCTAATGGCTATACTGAGCCTGTATTACACCGTCGTCGTCGCGAATTTAAAGCCAAAAATGCTTTGTAATTGGTAAAGATGTTCAGTGTCACAAGAAACCGCCTTCGGGCGGTTTTTTGTTGGCTCACTGATTAGCTCTGTTCAAATGGCGCTAAGCCTGTAAAAATAGCCGCCTATTAATAAAAACAATACGCCATAGAGTTGAGTTGGGCGCCGCCAAGGCCTTCAAACTTACGTCCAATAGGACCTATTGGACAAAAACTTTAGCATGGCTTAACTGAGTAGGAGTGTATTTCATGAGCAGGAGTGAAGCCTATGCAAAAACAGGCCGCACAGCAGTGCAACAAAATATTCAAGGCACGCTAGAGTTTCTGCAAAAGTACCCCCCGTTTAATCAGATGGATCTCGCCCATCTAAGTTTTTTAGTTGAAAACTGTCAATTACGTTTTTACCCTGAAGGTGAAAAAATCATCAGCCCTGAGGATGGGCCGGTTGAGTTTTTTTACATTGTGAAACAGGGGCGCGTGTATGGTGAGCGCCGTCAGGGGCAAGACAGCAGTAAAGAAACCACCTTTGAAATCACCACCGGCGAATGTTTCCCCATTGCTGCATTATTAGGCGAGCGCGCAACCCGCACTTCACATATTGCGGCAGAAGATAGTTTTTGTTTGTTGTTGGACAAAGCCTCTTTTATTAAGCTTTTTTCTAAGTCCAACCCTTTTCGTGACTTCTCAGTACGCGGCATTAGTAGTTTATTGGATCAAGCGAATCAGCAAGTACAAATTCGTGCCGCTGAAACCTTAGGAGCCCAATACTCGCTCGAGACAACCTTGGCTGAGTTAGCGATGCGGCAGCCGATTACGTGTCGAGGGCATTTGCCTTTACACAAAGCTGTACAGCTGATGCATGAGCAGCAAATTGGCAGCTTAGTCATTACCGATGAGATGCAGAGTCCACAAGGTATTTTTACCTTGCGTGATTTGCGCCGCGTGATTGCTGATGCCAATGCCGACTTGCGCCAGCCCATCGAAGAGCTGATGACGCTCAATCCGTTTCATTTGCCTCCACAAGCCACAGCTTTTGATGCGGCCTTAGCAATGACTGAGCGGCATATCGCGCATGTGTGCTTGGTGCAAGATGGACGCTTAGTGGGCGTGATTTCCGAGCGTGATTTATTCTCGCTGCAGCGTGTTGATTTAGTGCATTTAGCACGCGCTGTACGCCATGCCTCCTCCGTCGAGAAACTGGTGCAGTTGCGCGATGAAATTCGCTCATTAGTTGATCGTATGATTGCCCATGGTGCCAGTCCAGAGCAGGTAACACGCTTAATTACCTTGCTGAATGATCATACCGTCGCCCGCGTGATTGAGCTGTGCATGGAGCAGCATGGTGATCCAGGTGTGGAGTTCACTTGGCTGGTATTTGGTAGCGAGGGGCGTAAAGAACAGACGCTGTACACGGACCAAGATAACGGCATTTTATTTGAAGCCAGCAGTCAAGAAGAAGCCAATGCCATCCGACAAAAACTACTGCCTTTAGCGCGTGAGATTAACTTGGCGTTGGATGACTGCGGCTTTATGTTGTGTAAAGGCAATATTATGGCGGGTAATGCTGAGCTGTGTTTATCCCGTCAAGAATGGTCGCGCCGTTTTAGCAAAATTATTCGTGAAGCTTCGCCAGAAAACCTACTGTATTCAACGATATTTTTTGATTTGCGACCCATTTGGGGGCCAACTGAAGGCTGTCAAGCGCTGCACCGTGAGCTGCTGTCAATGATACGTGGCAACGATATGTTCCAGCGCATGATGGCGCAAAGTGCTTTGCAACATAAACCACCCTTGGGTGGCTTATTCCGTAATTTTGCTTTGGATAAAAAAGGCGTAGAAAAAGACACGCTTGACCTAAAAATTAAAGGTTTAACACCTTTTGTTGATGGTGCTCGAGTGTTGGCATTGGCCCATGGTATTGAGAGCAGTAACACCCTTGAACGTATTCGTCAGCTGGTCAGTAAGGGGGTGATTGAGCGTCTGGATGGCGATGCCTATGCTGAGGCTTATCATTTTATTCAGTTGATTCGTATGCAGCAGCACCAGCAACAGGCACGTAATGAGTTGGCTTACAGCAACCGGATTTACCCCGATGAACTCAATCATTTGGATCGCCGTATTTTACGTGAGTCGTTTCGACAAGCGCAGCGTTTGCAGGCGAGCTTAATTTTTCGGTATCAGCTGTGAAGATTTTGAAATGGTTTCGTAAAGGCCCTGAGCTACGCGAACGTGATGCTGTACGTTTGGCTGCTTTATCGCCACCTGTAATAACTGATCAACCTCTGAGTCAACAGCGCTTTGTGGTGGTGGATTTAGAGACCAGTGGTCTGAATACTCTTAAAGATAAAATCCTTTCGATTGGTGCGGTTAGCATTGAAAACTCAGCCATCGCTTTGGGTGATCAATTTAGCTGTACGCTGCGCCGCAAAGGGCATACCGTAACTGAGAGCGTGTTGATCCATCAGATTCCGCCCAGTGAGGTGGCCGCTGGTGTGCGCCCAGAAAAGGCTCTGCTCAGCTTTATGGAGTATGTTGGCAGTAGCCCACTCTTAGCCTTTCATGCGCCTTTTGATCAACGCATGTTGGCGCGTGAATTGGACGATGCTTTTGCTTATAACTTGCGTCACCCTTTTTATGATGTGGCTGAAATTGCTCAACTGCTCTGTCCAGAACATGCGATGCGCAATCCAGGCTTAGATGATTGGGTACGCTTTTTTGGCTTGCAGGTGCTGCAGCGTCATAATGCCAGCGCCGATGCCTTGGTGACCGCAGAGCTGATGCTGATTCTGTTGAAACGAGCGGAGCGCCAAGGTATTGAAAACCTTGCAGCATTGGATATCAGTTTGCAGAACTGGCGTCGCCGCCAACAGAATGTTTTATAGCTTTGATCGTCGCTGCCGGTTGTCTAAACATCCACTTCTATATCGGTTATGCAGGGCTTAGAGCGCCGAGTTGTTGGGTGGTTTAGAGCCTATGGGGCGCTTGTGCTGTAACTGCGGATTTGCGCAGGCTTGGACGGGCGCTGCAGTCGACTGATGAAGCGCTGTGGATCATTAAAGCTGACGGGCATATATTGACTGACGTCGGTTGCTGAGCGCTTCGTCAAGTAGGATGGCTCAGACCCTACATCACGAAGCGCTGTCAGCTTCCGTGCTGCATCTGCCGCGCGAACGCAGCGCTCGGCACGGCAGCTTAGATCGCTTTGGCTAAAAAATCCGCCATAAACTCATCGAAGCTGCATTGTGGTTGCTGCTCCATTGCGTCTTGAGCTTGATGCGATTGCTCGGCTAAGGCTTGGTAGTGCTGCATTTTTTCGGCATTAAGCGGTGGTGTGCTTAATGTTTGTGCATGCTGCAAGCTTTGTTTTAAAGCAAACTGACTGAAGCTGCATTGTTGCTCGCGCATACTGGCTAACACTTGCGCTGAAGGCGTGAGATCGGGGTTGTTGAGCTTATCGATCTGCTTGCCTAATGCTTCGCTGTGCTCCTGCGTGGCGTAGCTGCTATCGAGTAGTTGCGCACAGGCTTGCATATGTTCAAGCAGCTCATGCCCCCATTCTTGCATCGATACATAGCTGCCACAGCGGTTGAGTTCTAGATTAGGTTTACGGCCTTGCTTGACCACTGCTAAAAAGTTTTCAGTAGCAGCGGGGCATTCTGTTGCACTGAGCAGAGGACTGTCGTGAAGTGCGCAAAACAGTAAGAAGGTATCTAAAAAGCGTGCTTGCGGTAAATCAATGCCCAAAGGCAGAAATGGGTTGATATCAATACAGCGCGCTTCGACATATTGGACGCCACGTGCAATAAGCGCATCGACAGGTTTTTCACCATCGAGGGTGATACGTTTGGGGCGCATGGTTGAATAGTATTCGTTTTCAATCTGCAAAATATTGGTGTTGATTTGCAGCCATTCATCCCCTTGTTTGCTGCCGATTTCTTGATAGGCCGGATAGGGTGTGTTGACGGCACAACGTAAGCTGTCGGTGTAGCTGCTGAGGTCGTTATAGCACGGGGTGAGACCTGCTTGAGCGTTGCTTTGATAGCCTAAATCACTCATGCGTAAGCTGGTGGCATAAGGCAGGTACAAAGTGTCTTCATCAAAGCGTTCTAATTGATGCTCGCGGCCACGCAAAAAACTGATGTCGAGTGCCGGCGATGCGCCAAACAGGTACATCAATAACCAGCTGTAACGACGGAAGTTGCGAATTAAACCAATGTAGCGGGCGGATTGATAATCAGTGGCTGAGCGTGGATCATTTTCAGCTTCACGTAATAATGTCCAGATCGAATCAGGTAGAGAAAAATTATAATGAATGCCTGCAATGCATTGCATGGTTTTGCCATAACGCACGGCTAAACCTTTGCGGTACACGTATTTGAGTTGACCGATATTGGAACTGCCGTATTGAGCAATAGGGATGAGCTCTTCTTTCGGCAAATGCCCAGGCATTGATGGGCTCCAGAGCACTTCCTGGTCGAGATTAGCGACGGTAAAGCGGTGGATGTCTTCCAGCTCCGCTAAAGTCTGTGCCGAGTCTGGATGCGCCTCAGTAATAAACTCTAATAAAGCTTCTGAGTAGTCCGTGGTGATGCTGCTGTGGGTTAGAGCAGAGCCGAGCGCCTTAGGGTGCGCAGTTAGAGCTAAGCGGCCATTGCGTTCTACACGCAAGCTTTCACGCTCAATACCATGCAGGCAATGCTTGAGCTGGGCTAAGGCTTGCGGCTGGCTCAGTAGCGCCAGACGGCGAGAAAATGTATCGCTCAAGGGTAAATCCTCAATAGTGCATCGTGCCAATATGGGGGCAGTGATCAATGAGTGCAAGGGCGCATCAGGTGATTTATCCAGAATGCGCCCGCAGTGTATGCAATAACTCTGTGTCAGCAGCTACTTTTTCTTTAATGGTTTGGCCTTGGCAAATAAGGCCGCCATGGCACCAGCGTTCGGTGCCGGCTTATCTTTTTCAGTATGTCGTTCGCTACGCGGTGTATTGCGTGCTTGCGGTGCGCGTGTGGCTGCAGCAGGCTTTTCACCAGGTACATCACTCATGCGCATCGATAAAGCGATACGGGCACGAGGGATATCCACCTCCATGACTTTTACTTTAACAATGTCGCCAGCTTTCACCACTTGATAGGGGTCTTTTACAAAGTTTTCTGACAAGGCAGAAATATGTACAAGCCCATCTTGGTGTACGCCAATATCAACAAAAGCGCCAAAGTTGGTGACATTGGTGATCACGCCTTCTAAAACCATGCCGAGCTTTAAGTCTTTAAGACTTTCCACGCCGTCTTGGAACGCAGCGGTTTTAAACTCTGGGCGTGGGTCGCGTCCAGGCTTGTCCAGCTCTTGCAAAATATCGGTCACCGTGGGTAAACCATATGTTTCATCGGTGAACTTTTTCGGATCAAGTTGTTTTAGAAAGGCGGAGTCGCCAATTAATGAGCGAATATCGCGATTGGTGTCTTGGGCGATGCGGGTAACCAGAGGGTAGGTTTCTGGGTGCACTGCAGACGCATCCAGAGGGTTTTTACCGTTCATTACGCGCAAGAAACCCGCCGCTTGCTCAAAGGTTTTTTCACCTAAGCGTGGCACTTTCTTTAATGCCGCGCGGCTGATAAAAGCCCCGTGCTCATCGCGAAAAGCCACAATATTTTTCGCTAAAGTACTGTTTAGACCCGAGATCCGTGCCAGCAGCGCTGCAGAGGCAGTATTCACATCGACGCCCACAGCGTTTACACAGTCCTCTACCACCGCATCGAGTGAACGCGCCAGCTGCGCTTGGGATACATCATGCTGGTACTGGCCAACGCCAATGGCTTTGGGGTCGATTTTTACCAGCTCGGCCAGTGGATCTTGCAAGCGCCGCGCGATAGATACAGCGCCGCGCAGGGATACATCTAAGTCAGGAAACTCTTGTGCTGCCAGCTCTGAAGCGGAATACACTGAGGCTCCTGCTTCGCTGACCATAACCTTGCTCATGCGTAGCTCCGGCAGCTGTTTGACCAGCTCAATGGCGAGGCGGTCTGATTCGCGACTGCCGGTGCCATTACCGATGGCAATCAGCTGCACCTGATGTTTTTTGCATAAGTGGGCTAGGGTGGCGAGGGCTTCATCCCATTTGTTGTGTGGCACATGGGGATAAACAGTGGTGGTGTCCAGCACCTTGCCGGTGGCATCGACCACAGCAATTTTGCAGCCCGTACGCAGACCGGGGTCAATGCCTAAAGTGCAGCGTGGTCCGGCTGGGGCGGCCAGTAATAAGTCATGTAAATTACGTGCAAATACATGAATGGCTTCCGTTTCTGCTTGCTCACGTAACTGGCCAAATAAATCGGTTTCTAAATGGCTGGCAAGCTTGACCCGCCAAGTCCAGCGCACAACTTCTGCCAGCCATTGGTCGGCGGGCCGCGCATTGTTTTGAATATTAAAATGTTCAGCGATCACCACTTCGCATGGGTGCATGCGGCTGGGTGTTTCATCGCCTAAGGTTAAACTGACCGTTAAGAAACCTTCGTTGCGGCCACGGAAAATTGCCAGCGCGCGATGAGATGGCACATGTTTAAACAGTTCATCGTGTTCGAAATAATCACTGAACTTGGCTGCATCATGCTCTTTGCCAGCGATGACTCGAGCACTTAATTGCGCATCCTGCTGCAGCATCTTGCGTAGGCGCTCAAGTAACGCTGCATCTTCTGCAAAACGCTCCATCAAAATATATTTTGCGCCTTCCAAGACCGCTTTTTCATCGGCAAAACCCGCTTCGGCATCAATAAAACGTGTTGCTTCAAGTTGTGGGTCGTGGCTGGGCTGATTAAATAACAGATCGGCCAGCTCGCCTAAACCGGCCTCTAAAGCAATTTGGCCTTTAGTGCGGCGCTTCTTCTTGTAGGGTAAATACAAGTCTTCTAAGCGCGTTTTAGTATCAGCTAAGGCAATGGCTTGTTGTAACTCGGGGGTTAGCTTGCCTTGCTCTTCAATCGAGGCCAAGATCGAAATACGGCGCTCGTCGAGCTCGCGCAAATAACGTAGGCGTTCTTCGAGCGTACGCAGTTGGGTGTCGTCTAAACTGCCAGTGATTTCTTTACGATAGCGTGCGATAAAAGGCACGGTAGCGCCTTCGTCGAGTAAGGCAATAGTGGCGGTCACTTGTTGTGGGCGAACACCCAATTCGCTGGCGATACGAGAACTTATGCTATCCATCAGGCTACCTGAGTCAGTCAAATAAGCAGGCGAAACCTGCACTAAACGGCTAATTATAGGGGAAATTGCCCAGCAAACCAGCACTGCACCACATAAGAAAAATTTGCTAACAATGCCCAGCACACATCAAAGCTGGGATTGCGGCATACTAACAAGCATTAAACCCACTCAATAGGTAGACACAGCATGAGCGTATCTGAAGGTGAGAAGATTCTTATTGTTGATGACGATGAACGTTTACGTCGCTTGCTTGAACGCTTTTTAACGGAGCAAGGCTTTCGAGTGCGTGGCGTTGAGAATGCTGAACAGATGGACCGAGTCTTAGCCCGTGAATTATTTAATTTAGTGGTGTTGGATTTAATGATGCCGGGTGAGGATGGTTTGTCGGTGTGCCGCCGTTTACGCGAGGCGAACAACCAAATACCTATTATTATGTTGACCGCAAAAGGCGATGAAGCCAGCCGTATTTATGGCTTGGAGTTGGGCGCGGATGATTATTTAGCTAAACCCTTCAATCCCCGGGAATTATTAGCGCGCATCAAAGCTGTCTTGCGCCGCCAAAGCACCAGCGTGCCAGGTGCACCGGGCAGTGAAGAGGCCAGTGTCAGCTTTGGAGATTACAGCTTATCCTTGGCCACCCGTGAGTTGCGTAAGGGTGATGAAGTGCACATGCTCACCACGGGAGAGTTTGCCGTATTAAAGGCTTTGGTTGAGCATGCTCGCGAACCTTTGACGCGCGATAAGCTGATGAATTTGGCGCGTGGCCGCGAATGGGATGCTCTGGAGCGTTCGATTGATGTGCAGGTCTCGCGTTTGCGCCGCATGATTGAGCCTGATCCATCTAAACCCCGCTATATTCAGACCGTATGGGGTGTGGGTTACGTATTTGTTCCCGATGGTAATAAATGAAAACCTCATTGCTGTATCCACAGAGTTTCTTTGCTCGCACGCTATGGATGGTGTTGTTGGCAGTGTTGTTTTCTAAAGCTTTAACTTTGATTTACTTAATGCTCAATGAAGATGTGTTGGTTGATCGCCAATACAGTCACGGTGCGGCATTAACATTACGGGCGTATTGGGCGGCACCCTTGAGTGAGCGGCCTGCTATTGCTAAGGCGGCGGGTTTGCAGCTGGTCGCTGAGGATAATGTGCCAGAGGGCGAGCAGCACTGGCCATACAGTGATATTTTTTCTGAGCAAATGCGTACGGAATTAGGCAGTGATACGCGGGTACGTATTCGTGCGCAAAATCCGCCGTCGCTGTGGGTCAATGCGCCAAGTTTAGGTCCCGACTGGATTCGTGTGCCTTTATATCCGCATCCGCTGCGCGGTCAGCGGGTGTGGAATTTGGTGGCTTGGTTTTTAGGCATTGGTTTACTGTCTACCGCTGCAGCCTGGATTTTTGTAAGACAGCTCAGCGCGCCGCTTAAGCGTTTAGTGATTGCCGCACGCTTATTTGGTCAAGGGCGCAGTGTGCGCTTGCCGGTTGATATTGATACGGCCAGTGAAATGGCCGAAGTGTATCGTGCGTTTAATCAAATGACGGATGATGTTGAGCAAGCGGGACGTGAGCGTGAATTGATGCTGGCAGGCGTGTCCCATGACTTGCGTACCCCACTGACGCGGTTGCGTTTGTCGCTAGAACTGTTGGATAGCGATAATGAATTAACCGCTGATATGGTTCGTGATATTGAAGATATGGATGCGATTTTAGATCAGTTTTTAGCTTTTATCCGCGATGGCCGCGATGAGCCTATGGAAATTTGTGATCTGCATGAGTTGATTAGCTCTGTGGTAGCCCCATATAGCCAGCAAGGGCATGATATACGCTTGTGCTTAGAGGCGATGCCCTCCTTGCCGCTGCGACGTGTCTCTATAAAACGGATGCTGGTTAACTTGTTAGAAAACGCTTTACGTTATGGCGGGCAGGGCATTGAAGTCGCCGCCACTGTGATTCGGGATGCAGAGAGTGCCTATGTTGCGATCAGTGTTTTAGATCGTGGCGAGGGGCTTGATCCTGAAGACTTGCAGCGCATTTTTAATCCATTTATTCGCGGTGACCAAGCACGCGGTGGGCAAGGAGCAGGTTTAGGTTTAGCTATTGTGCAACGTATTGCTGCGCAGCATGGAGGCAGTGTTGAACTGCATAACCGTGCGGGCGGCGGTTTAGAGGCAACGGTGTGTTTGCCGATTGCTGCGGTAGAAACGGTGGCTGAGCAGGCCGATTCTAAAACAAAAAAGAAAGGCAAAAGAAAGGTAAAAGCAATCGATGAATGATGCGCACGAAGAAAAAGTACGTTTGGATAAGTGGCTCTGGGCCGCTCGTTTTTTTAAAACGCGTGCTTTGGCAAAAGAGGCGATTGCTGGCGGGAAAGTGCACTGTCGCGGGGAGCGTTGTAAGGCATCGAAAGAGCCTAAAGTTGGTGATGAATTGGTGATCCGGCTGGGTTATGACGAGCGCGTAGTGGTGATTGAGCAGCTCAGTGCCGTACGTCGCGGGGCGCCACAAGCACAGTTGTTATATCGCGAAACGGAGGCCAGTATTGCGGCGCGAGAGCAAGCAGCGGCTTTACGTAAAGCGGGTGCTTTAGGGGTGCAAACGGACGGGCGACCAACGAAAAAGCAACGCCGCCAAATTCATCGTTTTCGAGATCAGTAAATCGATTTGCGCATCGGCATAGTGGATCTAAGCAAGTTAATTTTTTAATCGCGGTTTATACTAAGCCGATATTTTATTTGTGGGTGTTGTATGGCAGATTTTGATTTTACCCAGCGTTTTATTTTTGAAAATACCGATGTGCGCGGTGAGTTAGCCAGTCTCGAAGAAAGCTATGCGCATGTATTAGCCAAGCATACTTATCCTGAGCCGGTAGCCGCTTTATTGGGTGAATTAATGACTGCTGCAGCGTTATTGGTCAATACGCTTAAGTTTGATGGCTTGTTGGTGTTACAGGCGCGCTCTGCAGGCGCGGTGCCTTTGCTGATGGTTGAATGCTCCAGTGCGCGCGAGCTGCGTGCTATTGCGCGTTATGATGCGGCGCAAATTAGTAGTGGTGCAAGCTTGCAGGACTTGATGCCTGAAGGCGTCTTGGCGTTAACTGTGGATCCGGCAGTGGGGCAACGTTATCAAGGTTTGGTAGCGCTGGACGGTGCGAACTTAGCAGAGTGCTTTACGAATTACTTTATTAACTCTGCACAGTTACCCACGCGTTTTTGGTTGTATGCCGATGGTCAACGTGCGCGAGGTTTATTATTACAACAGTTGCCAGCAGACCGCTTACCTGATCCTGAAGAGCGTGAAGCGAGCTGGCAGCACGTCATTGCTTTGGCTGCGACTTTAAGTGCTGAAGAGCTACTAGGGCTTGATAATGAAACGATTTTGCATCGTTTGTACCATGAAGAAGAGCTGCGGCTATTTGCGGGTACGGACTTGCAATTTAAGTGCAACTGTACACGCGAGCGTTCTGAGCAGGCTTTAATCAGTCTAGGCTTAGCCGATGTGCAGTTGTTGCTAGAAGAAAAAGCAGGCACTATTGAAATTGATTGTCAATTCTGCAATGAACGTTATTTGTTTAATGAAAGCGATGTGAAGCAGATGTTTGCTGAACAAGATGCAGGTGATGCTTCGAGCACAGTGCATTAATTGCATAAGTCTGGCATAATCGCGGGCACTTTTTTCGTTGTAGCGTTTAAGGTAAAGCGCTACAAAATTTTTGGAGGACTCGGCTCGGGCCGTTGGGGAACTCATGACGCAAGCAAAAACCGCTGTGTATACTGATATTAGTGCTGCACAATTAATTGAAGAGGCTGTTCGCCGTGGTGAAGGCAAACTGGCTGTTAATGGTTCATTGGTTGTTGAAACCGGCCATCGCACGGGTCGTTCACCAGCTGACCGTTTTATCGTGCAAGAGCCCAGCACTGAAGCTCAGATTGCTTGGGGTCCTATTAACCGACCCATTGCACCGGCTATTTTTGATGCATTGTGGGCGCGTGTAGAGGCCTATGTGGCCGAGCGCGAAAGCTTTGTTTCACATGTGCATGTGGGTTCTGATCCTGCGCACTATTTGCCCGTGAAAATGACCACCACTACCGCTTGGCATAACCTGTTTGGTCGCTGCTTATTTATTACGCCAGAGGCGTTTAACCCGAGCGCTAAAGAGCAGTGGCAGATTATTAATGCACCCTTCTTTGAGTGTGTGCCTGAGCGTGACGGCACCAACTCTGACGGTTGCGTGATGATTAACTTCGCTGCGAAAAAAGTGTTACTGGCAGGTATGCAGTACGCCGGCGAAATGAAAAAAGCCATGTTCTCAGTGCAAAACTTCCTTCTGCCTGCACATGATGTGTTGCCAATGCACTGTGCGGCTAACGTCGGTGAAGACGGTGATACCACCTTATTCTTCGGCTTGTCCGGCACCGGTAAAACCACGCTGTCAGCTGATGAAAGCCGTTACCTGATCGGTGATGATGAGCACGGTTGGGGTGTGGGCACTGTGTTTAATATCGAAGGCGGTTGCTATGCAAAATGCATCGACTTGTCTGAGAAAAATGAGCCAGTGATCTGGAAAGCCATTAAGTTTGGTGCGGTGCTGGAAAACGTGGTTCTAGATGAGCAGCGTGTACCGGATTACACCAATGACAGCTTGACGCAAAACAGCCGCGCCGCCTATCCGCTAGAAAACGTTGAAAAGCGTGTCGTTGCGAACCGTGCTGGCGAGCCTAATGCAGTGATCTTCCTGACGTGCGACCTGACTGGCGTACTGCCACCGGTATCCATCTTGAATAACGAACAAGCGGCTTATCACTTCTTGTCTGGTTATACGGCGTTAGTGGGCTCAACCGAAATGGGTTCAGGATCCGGCATTAAATCAACCTTCTCAACCTGCTTTGGTGCACCCTTCTTCCCACGTCCAGCGGGTGAGTATGCTGATCTGCTGATCAAGCGCATTCAAGCCTTCGGCTCTAAAGTCTACTTGGTCAACACAGGTTGGACGGGCGGTGGTTACGGTGTGGGTGAGCGCTTCAATATTCCAACCACGCGTGCCGTTATCGCTGCGATTCAAGGTGGAACGCTAGTGGGTGCTGAAACCGAGCACTTACCCGTGATTAACTTGGATGTGCCCAAATCAGTGCCTGGCGTTGATAGCAATTTACTCAACCCACGTAACACTTGGGCAGATAAAGCGGCATACGATGCTGCTGCTAAAGAATTAGCGGCTAAGTTTATTGATAACTTCCAGAAGTTTGAAGTATCTGAAGCCATTAAAAACGCAGGCCCACAGTTGTAAGCTGTAGCTTGGGTTAAGAAAAACCGCTCCTTGTGAGCGGTTTTTTTATGTGCGCGAGTTGTGCGGTTGTATCGCAAGAGGCACCGTGATCATGCCTATCGTTAGGTGTCGATACTACTCATGCCACGCACGGTTATGTTTTTCTAATAGACTATGCGCCTGTTCGGGGCCAGTGGACCCTGAAGGGTATGGGCGTGGCCGCTGATAATGCTGCTGCCAACCTTTTAAAATTGGATCCACCCATTGCCACGCGGCTTCCACTTCATCGCGGCGCATAAACAAGGTGGAGTCGTTCTCGATGACATCGAGCAGTAGCCGCTCGTAAGCTTCCCAGCGGCGACTGTCTTGGAAGGCTTTCGCTAAGTTAATATCCAACTCAATGGGTTCTAGGTGCATGCCTTTGCCGGGCGTTTTTGCCATGAGCTCAAGACTGATACGTTCTTCTGGTTGTAAACGGATTAATAAATGATTGGCTTGGCTATCGCTGAATAAGCTGTGCGGTACGGGCTTAAATTGCATAACAATTTCAGAGGTTTTTTTCGCTAAACGTTTGCCCGTGCGTAGATAAAAAGGCACACCAGCCCAGCGCCAATTATCCACTTCAGCTTCAATAGCAACAAAAGTTTCGGTGTCGCTGTCGTTATCCACATCTTTTTCAAAATAGTAAGCTGGCGCATTATGCCCGCCAACATGTCCGGCCGTATATTGCCCGCGCACGGTTTTATCTTGCACATCTAAACCGCTGATAGGCTTGAGTGCCTGCAAGATTTTTACTTTTTCATTGCGTACTGAGTCGGCATCAAAACGCACAGGTGCTTCCATGGCCACCAAGCACAACAACTGCAGTAAGTGGTTTTGTAGCATATCGCGCATGGCGCCAGCCTGATCGTAGTAAGCACCACGGTTCTCAACGCCAATGGTCTCATTTACCGTGATTTGCACATGATCAATATGTGCCGCACGCCAGACCGGCTCAAATAGAGCGTTGGCAAAGCGCAAGGCCATTAAGTTTTGGACCGTTTCTTTGCCTAAGTAGTGATCAATGCGAAACACTTGTTCTTCATGGAAGGCAGCGCCGATTGCTGCGTTAATTGCCAATGCTGACTCCAAAGAGTGGCCAATCGGCTTCTCGATGACAATTCGAGTATTGGGGCCAGCTAATCCATTGACGGCTAGATTTGAGGCAATACTTTCAAATAAATTGGGTGCTGTGGCTAGATAATAAATACAGCCCTGCTGCGGGCTGCATTTCACCCGCTCTGCAAGCTTGCTGAAGTCTGCCGCTTGCGCAGCATCCATAGGCAAGTAATCAAGACGCTCACTGAAGGAGAGCCAGACTGCGTCTGAAAAATCTTTTTTTTCGATTTGCGCGCGGCAGTGACGTTCGGCTAGCTCGATATAGCGTGCGCGCGGCAATAGCTTACGAGAAATGCCAATGATGCGCATCGTGCGGGGTAAGCGTGCTTCGCGATGCAATTGGTAGAGTGCCGGTAGTAATTTGTGCAGTGCTAAGTCTCCGGTGCCGCCAAACACTAACATGTCACAAGGCAGATTCAAGGTTGCTCTCCTATGGGAAAAACGTGCGAATACATCACTGGTGTAGTATAACTACAAAACCGCTACATAACTGTGGCATAAGTCTAATGAGTTGACCATTGTGAACCTGTTACATCATATCGCTCAATCGCTCAGTGTGCTGCGCAAGTCCGAAGTGAAAGTCGCCAATTATGTGCTTAATGATCCCGCTGCGGTGATGCACAGTTCTATGGCTGACTTAGCAACCGCGGTCGGTGTGAGTGAGCCAACGATTGTGCGCTTTTGCCGTGCAGTGGGCTGTCAGGGTTTTCAAGATCTTAAACTCAAACTGGCGCAAAGCTTGGCGGCTGGAGCAAGTTTTGGTCAGTTTGCTATCAGCGAAGACGACACCCTGACAGATTATGCGTTAAAGATTTTTGATACCACCTTACATACTCTAATAGAGGTGCGTGAGCATCTGAATGTTGAGGCTCTAGAGCGTGCAATTGACGTCATAGCACAAGCACAGCGTGTCGAGTTTTATGGCTTTGGTGCGTCTGGTGCGGTCGCTGCCGATGCTCAACATAAGTTCTTTCGCTTATTGCTCACCGCTGCCGCTTACAGTGATCCGCATATGCAAGCGATGTCAGCGGTTACTTTAAAGCCCAGCGATGTCGCGATCTGTATTTCGCAATCAGGTCGCTCTAAAGATTTGCTAACCACCGCGCATCTCGTGCGTGAGACCGGCGCAAGCTTAATTACCTTGTGCCCAAGCCATACACCTTTAGCTGACTTAGCTACTATTCATTTGGCGATTGATGTTCAAGAAGATACTGAAATATATACACCGCTGACTTCGCGCATTGCGCACTTGGTAGTGATTGATGTGTTAGCGATGGGGGTTGCCATGGCGCGCGGTCCCTCTTTGGTCAATCATCTGAAAAGCGTCAAGCGCAGTTTGCGTAGCTTACGGTTGTCGCCGAAGACCACTAAGTCAGTTGATGACGACTCGAACTAGAGTGCCCTTTTGCTTTTCAATCGGTGCTAAAACTGGCACTATCGCAGCATTATTAAACAGCTCAGCCAACTGCCTTAAATACAGCCGTGTTTGATTGCGCACTGGTCGATAGCATTCCAAGGTGCAGCACTGCTCATTCAGTGTGCACAATCGTTTAAAGAGGACCCTTTATGGCTGAGGCCATTCCTGCCCTAGAAATACGTGATTTACACAAACGCTACGGCGACTTAGAGGTCTTAAAAGGTATTTCTTTAACAGCTAATGATGGCGATGTGATCTCGATTCTGGGCTCATCAGGTTCAGGTAAGTCAACATTTTTACGCTGCATTAATTTGCTCGAAAACCCGCATTGCGGACAAATTTTCTTCGCTGGTGAAGAGCTGCAGCTCAAGCCTGATCGTCAAGGTCAGTTGGTGGCGGCCAATAGTCAGCAAATCAATCGCTTGCGCACGCAAGTCGGTTTCGTGTTTCAAAGCTTTAACTTATGGCCACACATGAGCGTGCTCGATAATATTATTGAAGCGCCGCGTCGGGTCTTGGGTTTGAGTAAAGACGAAGCCATAGCCAGGGCTGAAGCTTTGCTGGCTAAAGTCGGAATTGCCGATAAGCGCCATGTATACCCTAATCAGCTATCAGGTGGTCAGCAGCAGCGAGCCGCGATTGCACGCACGCTGGCGATGCAGCCGAAAGTGATTTTGTTTGATGAGCCAACCTCGGCATTAGACCCGGAAATGGTGCAAGAGGTGCTGGGGGTTATTCGCGCGTTAGCCGAGGAAGGTCGCACGATGTTATTGGTGACTCATGAAATGAATTTTGCGCGACAAGTGTCCAACAAAATTGTATTTTTGCACCAAGGTTTAGTTGAGGAGCAGGGTACACCTGAGCAGGTGTTTAATAATCCGCAATCAGAGCGGTGCAAGCAATTTATGTCCAGTCATAACCATTGAGGCAACAACTATGAAAAAATATAAAAAAATACTCTTAGTGGCAGCAGCCAGTTTGTCCTTTGCTACGGGCAGCTTTGCCGTAGAAAAACTAAAGATTGGCACTGAAGGCGCTTACCCTCCGTTTAACTTAATTGATGCCAGTGGCGAAGTGGTGGGTTTTGACCTCGATATCGCGAAAGCGCTGTGCGAAAAGATGAAAGTTGAGTGCAGCGTTGTCACTTCAGATTGGGATGGCATTATTCCAGCGCTAAATGCGAAGAAATTTGATTTTCTAGCAGCGTCTATGTCAATCACTGAAGAGCGTTTACAGGCGGTTGATTTTACCGATCCGTACTACACCAATGGCCTGCAGTTTATTGCTGCGAAAAACAGCGATTTTAAAATTGATGCTGCCAGCCTTAAAGGTAAAGTGATTGGTGCGCAACGCGCCACTATCGCAGGTAACTGGTTGGAAGATAATTACGGTAAAGCCATTGATATCAAGCTCTATGATACCAATGAAAATGCTTACCTTGATTTAGCTTCGGGTCGTTTAGATGGCGTGCTGGCCGATAAGTTTGTCAACTGGGAATGGCTGAAAAGCGAAGCCGGTGCTGACTATGAGTTCAAAGGCGAGCCTGTGTTTGATAACGATAAAATCGGTATCGCTTTGCGCAAAGGTAATGATGAATTACGCGAGCGTTTAAACACCGCGCTAAAAGAAATTGTTGAAGACGGGACCTATAAAGCCATCAACGACAAATATTTCCCATTTAACGTGTATTAATTTTAAGTCTGCGCCGTAAAAAGCCGCCACCTCAGCTGTGGCGGTTTTACTTTGCAACTGTCTAACAAGTATCCCTGATGAATTTTGATCTCTATGGTTTTGGTCCAGCCCTGCT
>JAAYFI010000035.1 GCA_012728315.1 Gammaproteobacteria bacterium | reverse complement strand
ACGCTATAGCAATCTTGCGCAAGCGTTGGATGATGTTGAGGGGATTGATATTAAGCAAGGCACAGGTAAAACCGGCGGCTTAAATATCAGCATGCGCGGTATGCCCAGCGACTACACTTTAATTTTGATTGACGGTCGCCGGCAAAACCCAGCCGGCAACGTTACCCCAAACGGTTTCGGTGATACCTCCAGCAGTTTTATGCCACCGATGTCAGCGATTGAACGTATTGAAGTGATTCGTGGCCCAATGTCGACCCTCTATGGCTCGGATGCCATGGGCGGAATCATTAACATCATCACCAAGAAAGTCGGCAGCGAATGGAACGGTAGCATCACCACTGATTACACCTACCAAGAAGAGCGCAACTTCGGCGACACCAGCAGCAATAGTTTTTACGCCAGCGGCCCTCTGATCGACAACCTACTCGGCCTTAACGTTCGCGGTAGCTTCTTTGACCGCCAAGAGTCTGACCTAACCTACGGCAGCGGCATCAATGTCAGCAAGCGCGGTCCATCGCCAGTTGAGGGACAAAAATTCAACCTTGGCGCACGTTTGAGCTTCACGCCAAATGAAGATCATGACTTTTCTGTGGATGTAGAAAAAGGTCGGCAAACCTACAACAACGATGACTGCCAACTGGGTACCTTAGATGGCAAACAAGGCGGTGATGCCATTGATGGTTGTGCCGTGGATAACCCAACTAAAGCCAACGGTTACAGCGACGAGTTAAAATTTGAACGCACTCAGTATGCGTTAACCCATACTGGCCGTTTTGCTTTAGGCACCTTAGACAGCGCGCTCACTTACAACACCACGGAAACTTTTGGCCGCACCATCCCAGGCACCATAGGTACCGGCTATGTCGGCTTCCCTGAGATTGTCGGTGGTGACAAGCGCAGATTAAAATCGACCGACTTAGTCGTCGACAGCACCTTCGTCACCGCCCTCACCGATAACACAGTCAGCACTCTTGGTGGTCAGTACTGGGACGCTGAACTGGAAGACGGTATTGCTACGAAAAAATTCAAGCAAGAAGCAGCGGCTATCTTCGCTGAAAATGAATGGCATATGACGGATGCGTTAGCGCTGACCTTAGGTGCTCGTTATGACCGTCACCAAGCCTTTGGTGGACACACCAGTCCGCGCGCTTACTTAGTCTGGAATACCAATGACAACTGGACCCTCAAAGGCGGTATCAGTAAAGGTTACAAAACGCCGAGTTTGAATGACCTGCACAGCGGCATCAATGGCGTCACTGGCCAAGGTAAAACCACCACAATCGGTAACCCCAACTTAAAACCTGAGACCAGCACCACCACTGAGTTCGGTGTGTACTTTGACAACCTCGCGGGTTTCAATGCCAACGCCACAGTTTTCCACAACACATTTAAAGATAAAATCGCCACTGGCAACCCCATTCAAGACCCACTCTGCGCCGGTAACACAGGCGGTGAATGCTCACAAAAAATTAACGTGGATGAAGCCATTACCCAAGGTTTTGAACTGGCCGGGCGCTGGCAGTTTGCTGATGCTTGGAGCCTCGGTGCGAACTACACCTTTACCGACAGTGAACAAAAAAGCGGGCAAGATAAAGGCGAGCCTTTAACCAATACACCGAAACACTTGGCTAACGCCAGCTTAAACTGGGCCACCACTGACAAGCTTAATCTATGGCTGAAAAGTGAGTACCGCGGCGAGCGTGCGCGCTTTACTTCAAAATACGCCAATCTTGCCAACGCCAATGGCAGTTACTCGACCAGCCAATCCATTTACCAAAGTCTTGGCAAGAACATGCGCGCTTATACCTTGTTCCACTTAGGTGGCTCTTACCAGGCGACTGACGAACTGTCGTTCAACGCAACGATTTACAATCTGCTCAACAAAGACTTCGTTAAGGGTAAAAGCTATACCACCTACAGCAACACTGGTGTAGCTAACGGCATCGCCTACGGCACTGACTACACCCACTCCACTGCAGGCTCTTCAGGCACCATCGAAGAAGGTCGTCGCTTGTGGATGTCAGCCACCTACGCGTTCTAATTATCAACACCTCTAAACACCGCTAGCGCTCAACTCAAGCTAGCGGTGTTTGCCTGAGACTCACTTATGCCCCTCCCTACTTGGCTCGGTACTCTGCGGCAATGGCACTGGATCAGCTCAGCACTGTGCTTAGCTGGCATGCTGCTGTTTGCCATCACCGGCATCACACTCAATCATGCCAGCCAAATTAGTGCTAAACCTCGCATCGTTACCCTCGACGCAGCCCTGCCTAAACCACTCTTGGCTGAACTGCAGTTAAGCGCAGCACAGCAACACATCCCCCTCTCAGTACACGACTGGATTGAGCAACAACTCAAGCAGTCCATTACTACCTCGAATGCCGAATGGTCGGCTGACGAACTGTATATCGCCTTACCGCGCCCGGGTGGTGACGGCTGGTTCAGTATTGATTTAGAAAGCGGTGAACTGCTGTATGAAAGCACCGATCGCGGCTGGATCGCCTATTTAAACGACCTGCATAAAGGCCGTAATACTGGCGCGGCATGGTCGTGGTTTATTGATATTTTCGCCGGTATTTGCGTGGCTTTTAGCTTTACTGGTTTGTGGCTCTTAATTCGCCAAACCAAGATGCGCCCGAGCACCTGGCCTGTCACCTTGGCTGGCCTAGTCATCCCTGTACTCATCATGCTGTTATTTATTCATTAAGGACGGACGTTCCATGCTTAAAAAAGCCCTTACCCTTTGCGCTTTAGCCACCTGCCTACCGGTCAGCGCTGCCGAACTAGAGGTTGAGATCGAAATACCTCGCCTGAATGTCGCTGAGTATCACCGCCCTTACGTTGCGCTATGGATTGAACAAGACAATCAGCACATTGCCGACTTAAATGTTTGGTATGACCAGAAAATGAACAACAACGAAGGCGAAAAATGGCTCAAAGACATGCGCCAATGGTGGCGGCGCAGCGGTCGCAGCCTTGAGTTCCCCGTCGATGGCGTCAGCGGCGCCACCCGCGCCGTGGGCACACACACAGTAAATTTTAGCAGTGACAGCGCTGCTTTAAAGCCACTCAAAGCTGGTAACTATGAGCTGCTGGTTGAGGCCGCTCGCGAAGTCGGCGGTCGTGAAATTATGCGTATCCCGTTCAGCTGGCCAGCACAGACAACCCAAAGCGCCAGCGTACAAGGTAGCAACGAGCTTGGCCGTATCACCCTCACTGTCACTCCTTAAGGAAACCCAACCATGAAACCAATGATTAAATGGACCGCACTGGCGTTAGCCATCTGTTTACCTCTCAGCGCGAACGCGCACCGCGCGTGGATGCTGCCGTCGGCCACGGTACTCTCTGGCGATGAGCCTTGGATCACCGTGGATGCCGCGGTCTCCAATGATCTTTTCTACTTTGAACACTTCCCGCTACAAATCGAAGGCATCGGTGAGCCCTTGATGATGCCTGGGCAAAAACCAGCGGCTCAGGATGCCAAATCACCGCCTGCACGCCCACGTGCGCAGCTGAAGATTATTCGCCCCGACGGCAGCTTAGCGCAGCCGCAATTTGGCAATACTGGCCGCTACCGCAGTACTTTCGATGTACAACTGGATCAAAAAGGCACTTGGAAGCTGGCTATTGCCAACCAAGGCTTATTTGCCCGCTATGAAGAAAAGGGCGAGATGCGCCGCTGGTCCGGTAAAGCAGCTGACTTTGCTAAGCAAGTACCTAAAGATGCAGAAAAACTGCACGTCACTGAAAGCGCCAGCCGCATGGAAGTCTTTGTCACTTCCGGCAAGCCCAGCGAACAGGTGCTGAAACCAACTAATCAAGGCTTAGAACTGGTCGCAAAAACTCACCCGAACGATCTTGTGGCCGGTGAAACGGCTCACTTTGATTTTCTCCTCGATGGTAAACCCGCCGCAGATTTAAAAGTCACGGTGATTCCTGCAGGTATTCGTTACCGCGATGAGCTCAAGGAAATCAGTCTGAGCACAGATAAAGATGGCGCGGTCTCTATCACTTGGCCGCAAGCCGGCATGTATTGGTTAGAAGCCGTCAGCAGCCAGCCCAGCAAAAACTCTACATCACCGGCAACCCAAAGGCGTGCCAGCTACACTGCCACCCTCGAAGTATTGGCACCCTAAGCTCAGATGCTTGAGATGATTGCCGACAGCACACGCCAGCTGCTTGCCACTGGCGTGGTCCTCAGTTACTGCGGATTTTGCTTCTGGATTTGGCGTGGTTATCGCGCCAAGCAACAGATTGAGTCTAAAGGCAAAACCAATCTGCGCATCGTCTGGGCCAGCCAAAGCGGCAATGCCCAGCACCTAGCCGAGCAACTGCAACAGCAGCTCAGCGCTGCCGGAACATCCGCGCACTGTTTGCCGCTCGACCAGCTCACTCGCAAGCAGCTGAACAACAGCGCACAGATTATCTTTATCGTCAGTACCTTTGCTGAGGGTGAAGCACCAGAGCATGCGCGTTTCTTCTTAAAAAAGTTACCGACAGAGTGCAAGCTGCAGCATTTAAAGATTCATGTATTGGGACTGGGTGATCGCCGCTATCCTGATTTTTGTCAGTTTGCCGAGCAGCTGCAAGCCCGTTTAGCGGCCCAAGGCGCCACTATCAGCCTACCCCTGATGACTGTGGATAATATGCGGGCCAGCGACCTGAGCGAATGGCAGGCACACATTGCTGATTTATTTGCCATCAAAGCGACAGAAGCCCGTCATTATCAACCGGCTTGGTTTAACGCCACGCTGCTCGAGCGGCAATGTCTCAACCCCGACAGCAGCAGCCCAGGCTTATATAAGCTGCGCTTTAAAACCACGTATTGTGACTGGCAAGCCGGCGATACCGTGCTGCTACATCCATCCAACGACCCAGCTCTCAGTACCCGCGAATACTCGATTGCCTCAAGTGCTGCGAGCGGCTATTTAGAGCTGGTCGTGCGCCTTACCTACGATGCGAAGCAAACACCAGGACAATGCTCAGGCTGGCTGTGTCAAACCTTGAATATTGACCAGCATATTGAGTTTAGTTGCTGCACTAAGCCTAACTTCCATGCTGCGCACAACCACACACCCGCAATTTTTATTGGCGCAGGCAGCGGTCTAGCGGGATTAAGGGCGCACATTGCTGAACGGCCTAAGTTCAGTCAAAACTGGCTGATTTTCGGCGAGCGCTGCCCACGCACCGATAACATACTGCAAAACGAACTCAGCCAATGGCTGCGCAGTCAGCACCTAACATACTTAAATTACGCTTTTTCACGCGACCCTCTGGAGCCATGTTACGTGCAAGATGTGTTAGCTGAGCAGCAGCAACGCCTAAACACTTGGCTTGCACAAGGCGCAACGATTTATGTTTGCGGGCGCTTGCAAGGGATGGGGCGCGGCGTGCAAGAAGCCTTGACGCAACTGCTGGGTGAAGAACAGATGTACAGCCTGCAACAACAAGGCCGCTACCGTACCGACCTGTATTAATGTGTGTGGATAACGAAGAGCGGTGCAGTATTTTTAACTGAAATCGAATGCGTGCTGCGATAGACGGGGGGTGCTCACCACTGTTGTGAGCCGGGCTCAACTGCCGAACTGTTCTCTTGCGTAGCAGCTAAGTGGCTGACTGACGCCATGGCACTACCGACGGTGCTCACTAACAAAGCACAGAGTTATTTTTTAATGAAATAATTGATGCTGGCAAGGGAATTCCTCCTCTTTATGGGAGGAGGAATTGTTGATATAGCTATCAAGCTTATAGGTAGTAGGATCTCAACGGCGGGAAACCATTAAACTCAACCGAGCTGTAACTGGTGGTATAAGCACCGGTGGACAACCAATACAGCCGATCACCGCTGGCCAAATTCAATGGCAGACCGTATTTGTAATCTTCGTACATGATATCGGCACTGTCGCAGGTTGGCCCAGCAATCACAACGTCTTCCAGTTCGCCTTGCTTCTCAGTCCAAATCGGAAACTTAATCGACTCGTCCATGGTTTCGATCAAGCCTGAGAATTTACCCACATCGGTAAACACCCAACGCTCAACTGCAGTACGTGATTTACGTGAGACCAATACCACTTCACTGACCAAAATACCGGCGTTAGCAATCAACGAGCGGCCTGGCTCAAGAATAATCTCAGGCAAATCATCGCCAAAGTCTTCTTTAAGGAAGCGGGTAATTTCTTCAGCGTAGGCTTGTAAAGTATTGGTTTTGTTCAAATAGTTGGCTGGAAAACCGCCGCCCATATTGATCATTTGTAAGCAGATGCCATCTTCATCACGCAAGCGCTCAAAAATAATTTTCACTTTACCAATGGCCGCATCCCATGAACCGATCTCACGCTGCTGTGAGCCCACGTGGAAGGAGACGCCATAGGGCACTAAGCCTAATTCACGCGCCAGCACTAATAAGTCCATGGCCATATCGGTTTGGCAACCAAACTTACGTGATAACGGCCAGTCAGCCGAGCCTGAGCCTTCGGTCAGAATACGTACATAAACTTTTGAACCCGGCGCTGCTTTGGCGATATTACGCAAATCCGCTTCTGAGTCAGTGGCGAACATACGCACGCCTTTCTCATAGAAGTAACGCACATCTCGAGCTTTTTTAATGGTGTTACCAAAACTGATTTGCTCAGGCTTTACACCGCAAGACAACACTTTATCCAGCTCATAGATCGAGGCGATATCAAAGTTTGAGCCCTTGTTATTCAGCAGCTCAGTGATTTCTACGGCCGGATTGGCTTTCACTGCATAGTAAATTTTTGCAAAAGGAAAGTTTTCTGCAATCTCGTCATAGGCGCGAGCAATGGTTGCAGTATCAATCACAACAAATGGGGTTTCATGCTGATCAGCAAACGCCTTCATCTTGTTAAAAGTTTCGGGTGCGAAATAGTCTTCCACATTAATGGACATAGTTGGACTCCTCTCCGGGTCATGGCAAATCAATAAAATAAGGGATTAAAACTGAACGCTAAATCCGTTTCCCCACTTTGGTTCGCCTACTTCCCAAGGCATGTCGCCGAGGATTTATAGCGTAAAGCGCTATCAACCTCTCGTCGTCAGTACTTGAGCCGGATGGATCGTTTCAGCATGAGCGTTCTAGTCGCGCACTTTAGGGCTATGACTCAGCGATAGCAACCTTAAAAAACGTATTTTAAGACCAATTTGCTATAAGAATCTCATATAGGGTAGCGAGCAGCAATAAAAGCCATTTTCAATGCCTGCTCTAGGACGAGTCAAACCCGCGCTATAGGCATTGAATCAACACTACAGCCGCATACCTAGGGCTTAAATCGATTCACCAGCTCATGCAACTGCTCAAATACCTGCTGTGAACTGCGGATGCTTTCGGCACTCTCTTCGCTGCGCTTTAGACTGCGCTCAACCGATAGCGAAATATCTGCGACTTGTCGATTAACCTCTTGCGAAACCATAGCTTGCTCTTCTACTGCAGTGGCCATTTGCGCAGACATCGCAGAGATTCTGCTGACTGCCTCAACGATCCCAAGCAACATGCTTTCCGACTCAACAACCTGCTGTAAACCGGCCTCAGCTTCGGCAGCACCTTCCTCGGCAACCTGAACAGAGGTTGCTGCTTGCAGGCTGAGCGCTTCCACAATCTGGCCAATATTTTTTGCCGAGTCACGGGTATTGGCCGCTAACAAACGCACCTCATCGGCGACAACAGCAAATCCGCGGCCATGCTCCCCAGCGCGCGCCGCTTCAATGGCTGCATTTAACGCTAACAAATTGGTTTGATCAGAAATCGTTTCTATGGCAGCCGCAGCATGGGCAATTGCATGGGTTTGCTCAGCTAAGCGTTTGACTGCCTGCCCAATGTCCAACACGGTCGCGCGTAACTGCTCTATTGAGGCGCGCGTCACTTGAGCAATTGCCACGCCATCGCTCGCTAAAGCACTGGAATGCTCGGCCTGCCCTGCTGTTTTTTGTACATTTTCAGATATCTCATGAATCGCCGACGCCATTTCGCGCATGGCTGTCGCAACCAACTCGGTCTGCTGGCTCTGCTCACGGACGTCTTGGCGTGCCATTTCTGTTAATGCCAGCCCTTGTACGGACTGCTGGCCCACCTGACGCGAAGCATCCTCGATTCGCGTCAAAACCGCATCCAAATGCGCGCGCAAACTCATTACGCCCACCATCAGATTACCTGTCATACCCGGCTGATTGGTGTAAGTGCTGGCAGCTAAAGGGTGCATAAACACCCCCTGCAGTTCTGCGCTAATGAGCTGCAAATCATGCCGATATTGCAGATACTGAAGGCCACCAAAGGCTAAAAGTGCAGCAATCAGCCATAAGGTGCTGGCTAAAGGCGAAAAACTATAACCTAAAATTAAGGCTGGAATAATAAAACTGACGGCCAGCAGCAGCTGCTTTAAATAGCGCGGAACCTGGAGCTGGCGACGCTTACGCTGCATGCGTGTATAGAGTTTTTCAGCACGTTCGACATCACTGCGTGCAGGACAAGTGCGCACCGACTCATAACCGACCACCTCACCATTCTCAGTGACGGGGGTCACATAGGCACTCACCCAATAATAATCACCATTTTTACAGCGATTTTTGACCAGTCCCATCCACGGGCGCCCAGCTTTAAGGTGCTGCCACATCACGGCAAAAGCCTCTTTGGGCATATCCGGATGGCGAACTATATTGTGCTGCTGCCCGATTAATTCCTGTCGAGAAAAACCACTGACACTTTCAAAGCCTTCATTGCAATGTGTAATCACTCCTTGTAAATCAGTGGCTGAAATAAGCTTAACATCAGAGGCAAAACGCTGCTCACGCTGAGTTATCAATCGATTGTTTTGCATCACAGCTACCTTAAATAAATCCACACATAGAGCGCTGCAGAGCTACGCATCCGCAGCAGCCATCAATTTTTTCAGCCCCAAAGAGCAAATACAATCAATGCAAGCTATGCGCTTCAGCACAGCCACTGCATCGATAAGAGGAAATAGAAACATCACACCTGCTGAAAAAGCATAGTCCTACAGATTAAGACTGCCAGCCTGACAGCGTATACAGGAAACCCAGCAAGGCAATCAGCAATAAAAAAGCGGATGATAATAACGCAATAGTGCGCTTATGGCGCTGCACAACATTGCCTTGCATCAGCAACGCATAGCTTAAAAGAATAAAAAAATCAGCCAAGATCCAAATAAAAGTTAACACGGCAAGGCTTAGTTTAAAATCCGCTGTCACCGTAATAAATTGCGGAAAAAAAGCCACAAAAAAAACAATATCTTTGGGGTTGGCAACGCCTAAGAAAAAACCATTGAAAAAAGCGGAGTGCTGTCTAGCCGAAGCAACAGGCACTGCTAGCTCTTCGCTCGGTCGTTTCCATTCAGCACGCAAACCCGTCCAAGCCATCCAACCAATAAACCCACAGCCTATCAGGCTGATCCATTGCAGGCTGTGTGTATCGAGGGCAATGACCCCAGCGATAATCAGTGCAGCAGTGGCCAATAACAATAACGAGGCTAAGTTCGCACCTAATACCGTTATTAACGCGTATTTAAAACCATGTCGCGAGGCCGCATTAATTACCAGCGCTACAATCGGCCCCGGCGTACCTATCAACACAATGATTGCCAAAACATAGGCCGCTAAGACTGCAAAATTCATCTAAAACCCTTTCTAACTCAACATTTAACGCTAGCACGAGCAAGCACTGCTGCTTGCTCGGTATTGCGCCGGCGCTCGCACAACAGCAGCCGATAGCAGCCTTTTTATTCGCCTAAAAAACCACCGGACTGGCGCGTCCATAGCCGTGCATATAAGCCATTTTTCGCTAATAATTCCTGATGGCTGCCCACTTCTACGATCTGGCCTTTATCCATCACCACCAAACGGTCCATGGCAGCAATAGTGGATAAACGGTGAGCAATAGCAATCACGGTTTTACCCGCCATTAAGTCATACAGACTTTCTTGAATCGCCATTTCCACTTCTGAATCCAAAGCGCTGGTCGCCTCATCCAAGAGCAAAATGGGTGCATCTTTGAGCATCACCCGCGCGATCGCAATGCGCTGACGCTGGCCGCCGGAAAGCTTCACACCGCGATCACCCACATGCGCATCCAAACCGCTACGCCCTTTAGCATCAGATAATGATGGAATAAACTCTGCTGCTTGCGCACGCTCTATGGCTTGCTGCAATTCTTCTTCCGTGGCGTCAGGGCGGCCATAAACAATATTATCGCGCACAGAGCGGTGCAACAAAGAAGTATCTTGGGTGACCATGCCAATGTGCTGACGCAAGGACTGCTGAGTGACTGTGGCAATGTCTTGTCCATCGATCAGCACTTGACCACTATTGACATCATAAAAACGCAACAAAATATTCACCAAGGTGGATTTCCCTGCGCCCGATCGACCGACCAAGCCTATTTTTTCACCGGCTTTAATATGTAAATTAAAGTCACTCATCAATGGCTTGCCATTGCGGTAGTGAAAGCACAGTTGCTTAAACTCAATCTCGCCATGCGGCACTTGCAGTTCTGTTGCGTCTGGGGCATCCAGTAACTGCACAGGTTTACTAATGGTGCTCATACCATCCTGTACAGTCCCCAAGTTTTCAAACAGCATTGTGGCTTCCCACATAATCCAATGTGATAAGCCAATCAAACGCAAGGCCATTGCAATCGCGGCGGCCACCGCGCCCACACCAATTAAGTCCTGCTGCCATAAGTACAGACTCAGTGCCGCTGTGCCGCCCACCAAAAGCATATTAAGAGCATGATTGATCAACTCGATATAAGTGACCCAACGCATTTGCGCATGCACAGTGCCCATAAACTCTTGCATGGCTTGCTTGGCATAGCCTGCTTCGCGGCCACCATGGGAAAACAGTTTCACCGTAGCAATATTGGAGTACGCATCGGTAATACGCCCCGTCATTAACGAGCGGGCATCCGCCTGAGTGCTCGCAAGCTGCGCCATACGCGGGACGAAAATACAGAGCACCCCAACAAAAATCAGCAACCACGCCACAAAAGGCAGCAAGAGCCACGCATCAAAACTGAATAAAATGACCGCTGTAGTGAGGAAATAAATCACCACATACACCAGCATTTCTGCACAAATCATAATGGTGTCGCGCACGGCCAAAGCGGTTTGCATCACTTTGGCAGAAATGCGCCCAGCGAATTCATCCTGATAAAACTGCATGCTTTGGCTGAGCAACAAGCGATGAAACTGCCAGCGTAAACGCATCGGCAGCACCCCTTGCAGGGTTTGAAAGCGCACATTACTGGTCAGCAGTACCCACAGCGGACTCAGCACTATCAGTAACAGCATGCCCAATAGCGCTGTACTTTTCTCAGCCCACAATTGTTCGGGGCTAAACTGTCCCAGCCAATCGACAATTTTGCCCATAAACTGAAACAAAACCGCTTCAAAAACCCCAAACCCCGCATTCAACAACACCAAAATCAACAGCCACAGCCCAGAACCCCGCGCACAGGCCCGCACAAAATGAAAAACGGTTATTTTTTTCATGCGCAGCGGCTGTTCAGGATAGGGATTTATGCGCTGCTCAAACCAATCAAACCAAGCCATACAATATCTTACCTAAAAGTGTTGATAGCGCTTGTGTAGCGCATTTTGCCAAGCATTCTAACCTAAGCCGCCGCTGGCACTTGCAGAGATTCGCAGCAGCTTGTATTCAACGACCGATTCAATCTGTCGGTTTCCATCTAAACCAGTAAGTCCGCTATAATGCTCGGCTATTTTTGAAACCTTTTTATTTGAGGCACTATCAGCATGAGCAAACAGGCTGCCGAAGTCGCGAAACGTCGTACGTTCGCCATTATTGCCCACCCGGACGCCGGTAAAACCACCATTACCGAACGCTTACTGCTGATGGGACAGGCCATTTCTGTGGCGGGTACGGTTAAATCGCGTAAATCTGACCGCCACGCCACCTCAGACTGGATGGCCATGGAGCAACAACGCGGCATTTCCATTACCACCTCGGTGATGCAATTCCCTTACCGCAAACACATGGTCAACCTACTCGACACTCCAGGACACGAGGACTTCTCGGAAGATACCTATCGCACCCTGACTGCAGTCGACAGTGCTTTGATGATGATCGACGGTGGTAAAGGGGTTGAGCCACGCACCATCGCCTTGATGAATGTCTGTCGTATGCGTGATACGCCCATTATCAGCTTTATCAATAAATTAGACCGAGATATTCGTGACCCCATTGAGTTGCTCGATGAAATTGAAGCGGTACTCGGCCTTAAAGCCGCACCCATCACGTGGCCAATTGGCTGCTACCGTGAATTTAAAGGCGTCTACCACCTCACTGAAGATGTGATTTATGTCTATTCGCCCGGTCATGGCCATGAGCGCACCGAAGCAAAAATCATCAAAGGCTTAGACAGCGCTGAAGCGCGGGCGCACTTAGGTGATCTGTACGATAATTTCGTTGATGAGTTAGAGCTGGTGCAAGGTGCTTGCCATGCGTTTGATCATGACGAGTTTCTGCAAGGCAAAATGACACCGGTGTTTTTCGGTACGGCCCTAGGCAACTTCGGCGTTGACCATGTGCTGGATGCTTTTGTCGACTGGGCACCACCGCCACAACCTCGTATGGCACTGGAGCGTGAAGTACTGCCAAATGAAGAGCAGTTCAGCGGCTTTGTCTTTAAAATCCAAGCCAATATGGACCCGCGCCACCGCGACCGCATTGCCTTTATGCGCGTGTGCTCAGGCAAATATGAGCAAGGCATGAAAATGCGTCATGCGCGTATCAATAAAGACATCCGTGTTGCTGATGCTTTAACCTTTTTCTCCAGCGACCGTGAGCGCCTCGAAGAAGCCTATGCCGGCGATATTATTGGCCTGCATAACCACGGCACTATTCAAATTGGCGATACCTTTACGGAAGGTGAAGAGCTGTCCTTTACCGGCGTGCCACACTTTGCGCCAGAGCTGTTCCGTCGTGTACGCCTATCTGATCCGCTGCGCGCTAAGCAACTGCGTCAAGGCTTGCAAGAGCTGGCCGAAGAAGGCGCAACCCAAGTGTTTTTCCCGCAGCGCAACAACGATATTATTCTCGGTGCTATTGGTGTGCTGCAGTTTGATGTGGTCGCCAGCCGCTTGAAAGAAGAATACAAAGTGGAGTGCATCTACGAAAACATTAACGTGTGGTCTGCACGCTGGATTGAATGCGACGATAAGAAAAAGCTGCAAGAGTTCAAAGATAAAGCCCACGAAAACCTCTCCATTGATGGCGGTGGGCACCTGACTTACTTAGCACCCACCCGCGTGAATCTGAGCATTATGGAAGAGCGCTGGCCGGATATTAAGTTCTTGTCAGCGCGCGAATCCCACTAAACTCAGGCAGCACCACTGGACTTACTCAAGCACCGGTCTCATGCTAAAAGCGAAGGTTAAGCCTTCGCTTTTTTGTTGGAGTCGCTTATGTTGTTAATTGATAGTCACTGCCATCTCGACTTCCCCATCTTTGATCAGACTCGAGAACAAGTGATTGCTCGCAGCCGCGCGCTTGGGGTAGAAAAAATGCTGGTCGTGGGAGTCACCCGTCAGCACTGGCAGCGCCTATGGTCACTGGTTGAACACAATGACGGCTTATATGCTGCATTGGGTCTGCACCCCTACTTTCTGCAAGAGCATCAAGAAAGCGATATCCAGACGTTAATTGAGTGGCTCAGCCGCTATCAAGATCACCCTAAGCTGTGTGCTGTTGGCGAGATCGGTCTAGATTTTTTCCTAAAAGATTTAGACGTAACGCAACAAATCCATTTATTTGAACAGCAAATTGCGATCGCTGCCCAATTTAATTTGCCGGTTATTATCCACTCACGCCGTGCCCATGCCCAAATCATAGCCATTTTAAAACGCGCTAAACTTCCACGCGCGGGGATTATTCATGCTTTTTCAGGCAGTTATGAAGAGGCTCGGGAATACATTAAGCTCGGTTTTTTATTGGGCTTTGGCGGCGCGGCAACTTGGCCCCGCGCGACACGCTTACAAAGCGTATTAAGGCAACTGCCCCTTGACAGTATTGCTTTAGAAACAGACAGCCCCGATATGCCACCCGCGTGGCTGGCCGGACACAGCAACAGCCCTGAACAATTACCGCGCATTTGTCAGCAGTTGGCGCAAATCTACGGCATCAGTAGTGCAGCCTTTGCGTTGCACACAACGGCAAATGTGCAACGCTTATTTGGCTGGCCTCAATAACACCTGTGTTTCGATTAAATTTTAAAGGTACTGATTAAGGTTTTTAGATGATCCACACGCACCGCCATATCGTGACTGGCTTGTGCGGTTTCATCAGCACCTTCTGCAGTCAGCTCGCCAGTCTGGTTAATCTGGACAATATTTTGATCAATATCATGCGCCACTGCGGTTTGCTGCTCGGCAGCGGCAGCGATCTGCTGAATCTGATCAACAATCATCCCTACAGCTGCCAGAATATTTTCTAAGGCAGTTTGCACATCCGCGGACTGAGTTACGGTTTCACCAGCCATCACATGACTGACACCCATCGCCTTCACGGCCGAACTCACGCCACTATGCAACTGCGCAATCATTTGCTCAATTTCTTCTGTTGATTGCTGTGTACGCATGGCTAAGTTACGCACTTCATCGGCCACCACAGCAAAACCACGCCCTTGCTCGCCGGCACGCGCAGCTTCAATCGCCGCATTTAATGCCAACAAGTTGGTTTGTTCGGCAATGCCTTTAATCACATCAAGCACTTGCCCGATCGACTTACTGTTGCTCGCCAGCTGATTAATGACCACCACTGAACTGTCGATTTCTTGCGCCAGCTTTTCAATACTGCTCACTTGTTGCTCAACACGTGCTCGACCATTGATGGTTTCATCATTGACGTTATGTGCATTCGCCACCGCTGCGGCTGCACTATTGGCCACTTCTTGTGAGGTGGCGGACATTTCATTCATGGCCGTGGCAACTTGCTCAATTTGTCCGCGCTGCTGGGCCACTGCATTATTGCTTTGCGCTGAAACACGCTCAACCCGCGCGGCCTGCCCCTCAACATCATGCACAGTGCTATTAATTTGCCCCAGTAAAGCGTTAATACGCGCCACTGTCTGATTAAACCCGCGACCGAGCTCACCCAGCTCATCAGCACTTTGCACTTTAAATTGCACAGTTAAGTCACCCGCAGCGACCTGATCCATAACGCCACTCAGACCGCGCAAACTGGCGCGAGTAGAAACATAGAAAGCGCTGTATAGATAGCCTATCAACAAAAAAACCGCCGCTAAAGCACCAATCAACAGCATCATCTGCCAGCGGTAACTGACTAAACGCTCACCTAATAAGCCATCTAGATAACGCACGACCTGGCTATTTAAAAGATGAGTCTGATTGATTAAATCCGTTGTTTTTTGATACACATCAGTCCATGGCTGATCCAAGGAGTTCGCCATAATCACTTCATTCTCAAATAAGCGAACAGCGTCCAGTAGGGTCGCCTGACTGTCGTTGGCAAAGCCATGGAGCGCCTGATAAACCCTATCGTTACTCGACAAAGCTTCTTTAAGCTTCATATCGTATTCAGCCTGAAGTTTCTCAAGGCTAATTTGCAAATCCTCCAAACGATTACTATTGGTCGAGTCTAAATAGCCGCGCGCCATCGATAAACTTGCAACCGCACGCCCTTCCCCTAAGCTCATAGTGATCTCAGGCATCACTTCGGTCATTAACGCCACCAGCTGACGCACTTCCAGCTGCGTGTCTTGGCTTAAACCGGTTTGACTGCTGATAAAACGATTAAATAGCACGCCACTGGCTAACAGCTCCCCTGCCAATACTGCGCGAGTTTGCAAAGAGGGCTCCTGATGTACCGCAGCAAGGCGCTCAAGCAGCTGGTCGCGCTTCACGGTAAAATCAGCACGCTGCTCTTCATCACCCTGCAGTAACTCCAGCCGTTGCCATTGACTGGCTATTTGCTGTTGCAATTGGTCAATGCGCTGCTCTAAATCACCGCTGGCACCGCCCTGCCCAATCACAGCATTGATACGCAACAGATCATGCCAGTGTTCTAATTGCGCTGTGGTTTTTAAGTTGGCATCGAGCAACTGCAGACCATTAATTTCAGCCTGAGTATGAATAAAGTCTTGATACGAATCGCGCACCAAATAAAAATTAGTAACCAGCATCGGCAGGAAAAACAATGCACTGATTAGACTAAACTTCATGCCGAAACTTAAACGATTCATCAGTTGAATAGCTGGATACAATAGAATCTTCACAACAACTCCCCCGAGTTTTTTATTGTTATTTTTACTGCTTGAACGACTATCAAGGCGCACTCAGTAAATTTTATTTATTGTTGATCTTGCTGCTTTAGCGGTTATAAGTCGAGCTTTTCCAGTGATTAAGGCCTCAGCTGTAGTCATCGACTGTGTCACACACAACTTAAATAGTTGCAGCTAAACATTTGACAACAAAGCCCCCACACTTTTAGCTATGCGCTTATACATTTTGCCCTGCGCCACCCTACACTTAAACATTGCGCAGTATTTTTACGCTTTATACAGGCCCAGCACCCATGAAACGTTTTTTAATTTTTTGCGCTGTATTACTTGCTTGCGGCGCACTAGCAAGCACATGGTACGTACAGCACAAGCTACCACAGCGCAGTGGCACCCTGCATTTACAGTCACTCAAGGCCGCTGTAGATGTGCATTACGACGAGCGTGGCGTACCACATATACGGGCGCAACATGAACTGGACGCCTACCGCGCCTTAGGTTTTGTGCAAGCTCAAGACCGTCTTTTTCAAATGGAAATTATGCGCCGCCTCGCACGTGGCGAGCTCTCTGAAATCCTTGGCGAAAAAACAGTCAAAATTGATCGATTGTTTCGCACTTTACGTCTTTATCAACATGCCCAGCAGTACGTGCAAAATATCGATATGAACAGCGCGCCTGCGCAAGCACTGCAAGCCTATCTAGACGGTATTAACCAATTTCAAGCACAAGGCGCTAAACCCCTTGAGTTTGATCTACTTGGCGTAACACCACGCCCTTTTACCATGGAAGACACCATGAGCATTGCTGGTTATTTAGCCTACAGCTTTGCTGCGGCTTTTCGTACCGAACCTACGTTAAGCTATATTCGCGAGCAATTGGGTGAAGAATATTTAGATATTTTTGATCTTAAAACACCCTATAGCGGAGCGGTGCCCCAACCATCCCACGCTCAATTAAGCGCAGACGACTGGACGCAGCTGCAGAGTTTGGCGCAACTGAGCCAAGACGCTCTATTTGCTGCGGGCTTACCACAGTTTGAAGGCAGCAATGCCTGGGTATTAAGTGGCGCAAAAACGGCAAGTGGCAAACCGCTATTAGCCGGAGACCCGCATATTAGTTTCTCTGTGCCCGCGGTGTGGTACGAAGCACATCTGCAAACGCCTGATTTTGAACTGTATGGCCACTTCCAAGCGCTCAACCCTTTTGCTTTGCTTGGCCATAACCGTGAGTTTGGCTGGTCGATGACCATGTTCCAAAATGATGATTTAGATTTAATTGCTCTCAAGACCAACCCGGATAATCCACAGCAGGTTTGGCAAAATAATGAGTGGCAAACACTCGACAGCCAAACGCAATGGATTGCGATCAAAGATCAAGAGCCTGAGCAGCTTATCCTGCAGCATTCAGCCTATGGCCCCATTATTAACACCGCTCTGGGCAACCACAGCCCAACAACACCCATTGCCATGTGGTGGGCTTTTCTTGAAACAGAAAACCCTATTTTAGATGCGTTCTATGCACTCAACCGCGCTAATACTCTAGATAAAGCACGCCAAGCCGCCAGCCAAATCCACGCGCCCGGTCTTAACCTCGTGTGGGCCAATGCCCAAGGTGATATCGCTTGGTGGGCCGCAGCCAAAATGCCGATTCGCGATAAAAGCGCACAACCGGCATTTATTCTCGACAGCCAATCAGCAGCCAGCAAAAAATATGGCTTTTATCCATTCACTGATAACCCACAAGAAGAAAACCCCGAGCGTGGTTATATTGTTTCTGCCAACTTCTTACCGGCCTCCCCCAAAAAAATCCCACTGCCCGGTTATTACAATTTATCCGACCGCGGTGCACAACTCATTGAACGGCTCAGCGAGCCGCACATCAAATGGGATACGCAAAATAGCCAAGCCGTACAATTAGATAACCGCACCGGCTATGCTCAGCGTGTACTGGCACCTTTGCTCGCTGATTTGCAGGAAGTAGCTCGGGGCACTGAAGAACAAAAACTCGTCAAGCAACTGGCAGCGTGGCCAGGTGACTACCCTATCAACAGCTATTTGCCCACGTTATTTACCGAGTTTACCTATCAGTTATTACAAGCTGCGATGCTCGATGAGCTTGGCGAAAATGTATTTAACAACCTGTTGCATACTCGTATTATTGACAGCGCCCTGCCCTTATTAGCAGCAACCCCCGACTCGCCGTGGTGGCATAACCACAGCAATGCAGAAGCCCAAACACGCCAGCAGGTGGTGGGGCAAGCCTGGCAAGCCACACTGCTACATCTGCGCACGACTTTGGGCTCTGATCCAAATGATTGGCTCTGGGGCAAAGCCCATACTTTGACTCATAAACATCCGCTCGGGCAGCAATCACCACTCGACAGCCTGCTGAATGTTGGCAGCTTTGCTGCACCTGGGGCGCATGAAATGCCTAATAATTTATCCAGCGGCTACGGCAGCGCACCTTGGCCCGTGATCTACGGCCCCTCCACACGCCGTATTATTGATTTTGCCACTCCAGAACACGCCCTTGGGATTAATCCGGTCGGACAAAGCGGTGTACGCTTCGATCGCCACTACGCCGATCAAGCCCGCGCTTATATCCATGGCCAGTATGTCCAACAACATCTAGCGGACCAAGATATCCAGCAATATACACAAAGCACCTTACACCTGCGGCCGCAATAACTTATATTAGCTGACGCCAAGTATGCCCAGTTACACGCTCTTCTGCGCAGCATGACACAAGCAAACTTGGCCAAATCGCTACATGTTCAAAACTGTTTAGGTTAAGTGAAATGACATTATGTTTAATGCGCAACCACGGGCTCATAGCAAGCTAAGCCCCAGTATAAGGATTACAGTATGAGTACCCCTCTTGATACCTCTGATCAAGATTTTGAGCACTGGTGGGCACGCACGGGGCAATGGGTTGAAGAACCCAATCAACGCCGCGGTGGCGAAAGTGGTGTGCAAGTTTTAGCTCCCGAAACCCCAGAGCAGCCTTGCTTGTACAGCAAGCGTCAAATAGGCCACCGTTTTTTTTCTTGGCGCTACCCTCTAGGTCGCCCCACAGTCTTGCGCGAAAAAAATGCCATGCAAGCTTTGCAAAGTCTTGGCGTGCAAGTACCCAAACTGGTTTTTTATGGTGCCAAGAAAAAAGGCTCGGACTGGCATGCTTTATTAGTCACCGAGGCGCTTACAGGCTTTATCAGTCTAGATCAGTGGTATGAGCAGCAGCGCAGCCACCCAATTGATAGCGCACAGATTGAGCCCGTTTTAGAGCAAATTGCTCACACTTTATCGCGCATGCATCAGGCAGGCTGGCAGCATAGCTGCTGCTATGCCAAGCATATTTTTATTAAAACCGACCCTAAACATGCACCTGAAGTGGCTTTATTGGATCTAGAAAAAGCTCGACGCCGCTGGCCTGCTTCGCGAGCAGCCCTGCATGATATTAAACAGCTGGGGCGCCACCGTGGCGGTATGCCGCAAGCCCATTGGCAGCTTTTTTTGCAGCACTACTGCAACCTAAACCCAAAATTACGCACTAAGCTTACTTAACTTTTACAGCTGCTCACTGCGCAGATAGAACACTCTTTTCTTTCCATGCTTTATAGGCGTTACTTATGCTTGCTCGTTCTTCCCACGTGCCGAAAACACGTATTAGTTTAAAATCGCACTTACTCTTCACTGCCGCCAGTATTGTGCTGTGGCTGATTTTATTGACCGCGTTGCGGGCATTACTCTTAGCTTACAATCATGAAATGATCGACAGCAGCAGCACGGCAGATCTGCTTGAAGCCTTTAGCAATGGCATACGCTTTGATCTGCGCTTAATTGTCTATGTAAGCGTGCCATTACTGCTGGGAATTTTAATACCTTGGTTAATGAATCAACGCCGTTTACTGGTGGCTTGGCTGACTTTCACCGCGGCTATCAGTATTTTGCTAGGTATTATCGAGCTGGATTTTTATCGTGAATTTCACCAGCGCCTCAACAGCTTAGTTTTCCAATACCTCAATGAAGATCCTGCCACTGTATTGAGTATGCTGTGGCATGGCTTTCCGGTGATCAGTTTACTCAGCGCCTGGCTGGCTGGCACTGTGGTGATGTTTTTCTTGCTCTCTTGGGCTGAACGAACAACCCGCTCCTACCACTCGACTGATTCAAGCTATAGCTATTTAACCCAAGGCGTTGCTTTCTCAATCTGCCTAGTCATTTGTGTGGTTGCTGCACGCGGCACCTTGCGCCAAGGTCCACCACTGCGCTGGGGTGATGCTTATACTACGCATTCGATGTTTGCCAATCACTTGGGTTTAAACCCTGTCTTGAGTTTATATAACGCGGCGAAAACCACCTTTTCTGCGCACCGCGATAATATTTGGAAGGCCACGCTACCGGCCGATGAGGCGCAAGATATCACCCGCGAGCTCGTGTTAACGGCACAAGATCAGTTAATCGATGCCGATAACGCCGCCATTCGCCGCATTTATTCGCCAGTGGCGGATACGCAACTGAATGTGCGCAATGTCGTGGTGATTCTGATGGAAAGTTTTGCTGGGCGTTATACCGGTGCGCTCGGCAGTCAAGATCAGATCACCCCAGAGTTCGATAAGTTAGCTAAAGAAGGTTTGCTGTTTACTCGCTTCTTTGCCAATGGCACCCACACCCACCAAGGGATGTTCGCCAGCATGGCCTGCTTCCCTAACCTGCCTGCCTTTGAATACTTAATGCAAAGCCCTGAAGGCGGCAATCAGTTTTCTGGTTTGCCGCAGCTCTTAAGTGCACGCAACTTCCAAGATGCCTATGTGTATAACGGCGACTTTGCTTGGGACAATCAACAGGGCTTCTTTAGTAATCAAGGTATGACCAACTTTATTGGCCGTAACGATTATGTGAACCCTGTAGTGTCGGATCCAACTTGGGGCGTGTCTGACCAAGATATGTTTGACCGCAGTATTATCGAACTCAATAAGCTGCCCAATGACACACCCTTTTATGCCTTACTGCAAAGCCTATCGAACCATACGCCGTACGCACTACCCGACGTACTGCCCACTGAAACAATAACCGGGCACGGCAGTTTAGATTTACACCTGACCGCCATGCGCTATTCCGACTGGGCACTGGGTGAGTTCTTTAAAAAAGCCAAACAACAGCCTTGGTACAACGACACCCTCTTTGTTGTGCTGGGCGATCATGGCTTTGGTGCACCTGAGCAAATGACCGAGATGGATCTGTACCGTTTCCACGTGCCGATGTTATTGATTGCGCCAGGTGTCCAAGAAAAATGGGGCACAGAAAACGCTACCGTTGGCTCACAAGTGGATATGGTGCCGACTATTATGGGCCGCTTAGGTGGTCAAGTTCAGCACCAATGCTGGGGTCGCGATTTACTGACCTTACCTGAAGGTGACCCAGGCTTTGCCATTATCAAACCCTCAGGTAGCGATCAGACCGTCGCACTGATTAAAGGTGAGCGTATTGTGATTAAGCCCAAAGATCTTGATGCTCGAGTTTGGACTTACCAGCTCGGTACCAACCCGCAGAGCGCGCCAGCGACAGAGCATAGCGACGATGCATCACTGCTTAAGCAGCTCAATGCCTATATTCAAACCGCAACCAGCAGCCTGCTAGACAACACCGCGGGAGTGCATGTCAGCCCAGGTCAATAGCTCACTACCTCATTGGTGACTGTTCGATATAAAAACGCCGCAGTCGGGGGATAACCCGCTGCGGCGTTTTGCTTTCACTCAAGGCTAGACTAAGCCGGCGCGCTCCTGCTCTTTAATCTGCGCCATGGCTTTCTTTCTGGCTTTCTCTGCACGCCGGGTAAAGAACCACAGCAGGAAAGTAGCAAAAGAAATAAACAATAGGATCAAGCTGGCAATCGCATTGATTTCTGGTTTAACTCCCATACGCACCGCCGAGAAAATCTCCATCGGCAAGGTAGTTGAGCCGGGACCTGAAACAAAGCTTGCAAGAACCAAGTCATCCAATGACAGCGCAAAAGACATCATCGCCCCTGCCGCCAGAGACGGCGCAATCATAGGTATGGTAATCAGGAAAAATACTTTCCAAGGCTTAGCGCCCAGATCCATTGCCGCCTCCTCCATGGAGCGATCAATTTCACGTAAACGCGAGGACACCACCACCGCCACATAAGCGGTACAAAACGTAGTATGGGCGATCCAAATCGTAACCACACCGCGCTCCATCGGCCAACCAATCAACTGCGCCATAGCAACAAATAGCAATAGCAAAGACAGACCGGTAATCACCTCAGGCATCACCAACGGCGCGGTGACCATACCGCCAAATAGCGTACGTCCACGAAAGCGACCCACCCGAGTCAGAACCAAGGCTGCCAAAGTACCGAGTGCTGTTGCTGCAATTGCCGTGTAGGTGGCAATCTCTAAAGAGCGCAGCACTGCATTCATCAGCTGAGTATTATCCAACAAGCCCGCATACCACTTGGTTGACCAGCCACCCCACACCGTCACTAAGCGTGAAGCGTTAAACGAGTAGATCACCAAAATCAGCATGGGCAGGTAAATAAATAACAAACCAGCAATCAGCATCAAGCGCGAGAAGTTGAATTTCTTCATGCTTTGCCCTCCATTTCACTGGCTTGGTTACGATTAAATAAGATAATTGGCACAATCAAAATCAACAGCATAATCACCGCCAGCGATGCAGCCACTGGCCAGTCGCGGTTGTTAAAGAACTCTTGCCACAGCACCTTACCAATCATTAGTGTTTCCGGGCCGCCCAGCAGCTCTGGAATCACAAACTCACCCACCACTGGAATAAATACCAGCATGCAGCCGGCAATCACGCCGCTTTTTGATAGCGGCACGGTGATTTTCCAAAACGCGGTATAGCCTTTCGCGCCAAGATCAGAGGCCGCTTCGAGCAGCGACAGATCATGCTTAACCAGGTTGGCATACAGCGGTAACACCATAAACGGCAGGTAGGCATAGACAATGCCGATATACACCGCAATGTTGGTATTAAGAATCTGCAAGGGTTCATTGATCACACCCAGCCACAGCAAGGCATTGTTCAACAGTCCGTTATTGCTGAGAATCCCCATCCAGGCATACACGCGAATCAATAATGCAGTCCAAGTTGGCATCATAATCAGCAGCAGCCACACCGGCTGCATCTGCTTGCTGGAGCGGGCAATGGCATAGGCCATTGGATAGCCCACCAACAGGCACAGCAGCGTACTGACAATGGCTATTTTTATCGAGCCAAGGTAAGCCGAGATATACAGCTGATCCTCACTGAGCAGCACATAGTTGCCAAAGTTCAGCAAAACAGTCAGCTGACTGTCCGCCCACTCAGTCAAACTGGTGTACGGTGGAATCGCAATATCCGCTTCCGCAAAGCTGATTTTAATAATGATAGCGAAGGGTAATAGGAAGAACAGTAGCATCCAAAAAAATGGCACGCCAATCACTGCGTGGCGGCCCTTGGGCAGCATCCCGAGTAATTTATCGCGCAAAGTCATGATTGGAATACCACGCCACTGTCATCCACCCAATGCACATAGACTTCATCATCCCAAGTTGGACGTTTGACGTTACGCTCTGAGTTAGCAATAAAAGCTTGGACAATGGTGCCCGAGGCTAATTCTACGTAGTACACCGAGTGCCCACCTAAGTAAGCAATATCATGCACTATGCCTTTGGCCCAGTTGTAATCTTCATGCTCAAGGTCTTCGGGTTTACTGCTGCATAACAGCAACTTTTCCGGACGTAAGGCAAAGGTCACCCGCTTATTTTCCGCCAAACTGGTAATACCGTGGCCAATATAAATAGGACGCTCCAGCTTAGGGCAGATAATCACCGCATGGTCCGAGTCATCGGTAATAATTTCACCATCAAACAAGTTAACGTTACCAATAAACTCGCAGACTAAACGGCTGGCTGGCGTTTCATAAATATCCATCGGACTGCCCACTTGAGCAATCCAACCTTGATGCATAATGGCAATACGTTCGGCCATGGTCATGGCTTCTTCCTGATCGTGGGTGACCATGACACAAGTCACGCCAACACGCTCAATAATCTCAACCAATTCCAACTGCATTTGCGAGCGCAATTTTTTGTCCAAAGCGCCCATTGGCTCATCGAGCAACAATAATTTGGGACGCTTGGCCAAGGAGCGGGCTAAAGCCACACGTTGCCTTTGACCACCGGATAACTGATGCGGTTTGCGCTTGGCATATTGGGTCATATGCACTAAACGCAGCATTTCCTCAACACGCTCGGCAATTTCTTCTTTGTCTAAACGGTCCTGTTTGAGACCAAAAGCAATATTTTGCTCAACACTCATATGCGGGAATAACGCATAGGACTGGAACATCATATTAATTGGGCGCTCATAGGGTGGCATATGGGTGATGTCCACACCATCCAGCAAAATACGGCCTTCAGTTGGCGTTTCAAAACCAGCCAACATGCGCAGCAACGTTGACTTCCCTGAACCCGAGCCACCCAGTAGAGCAAAGATCTCGCCTTTATTGATATTTAGCGAGACTTCATCCACTGCCAAGGTGTCATCAAAGTACTTGGTGACGCGTTCAATTTTAACCAACACGTCTTTGGGCTTTTGCAAGTTAGCAAGTGCTTTCTTGTACGCGCCTGAGGCTATTGCCATAGAGTTCTCCAAATGCAGAAAGCCCAGCCTTACGGCCGAGCTTTACAACTAAATTAACAAATGATTATTTTCCAGATTTAAAACGTGTCCAGCTACGCGTTTTAATGCGCTGCACATTGCCTGGCAAAGGCTTAGAAACAAATAGGTTATCCAAAACAGCCTGCTCTGGATAGACCGCTGGATTATTACGTACATCTTCGTCCATCAATTCGTCAGCGTAGCGATTGGGGTTGGCGTACCCCACATAGTCACTGACTTTTGCAATCACCGCAGGATCAAGCAAATAGTTGATGAAAGCATGAGCTTCTTCGACATTTTTAGCATCAGCTGGGATAGCCAACATGTCGAACCATAGATTACCACCTTCTTTAGGAATACTGTATGCAACACGTACTCCTTGGCCCGCTTCTTCAGCACGATCGGCCGCTTGTAAAACATCGCCAGAGAATCCCGCAGCGACACAGATATTGCCATTGGCTAAATCACCAACATATTTTGATGAATGAAAATAGGTGACATAAGGGCGAATCTGCGCCAGTTTTTCTTCTGCTTTTTTATAATCTGCAGATTTATGACTATTGGGATCCAAGCCCAAATAATTGAGCATCGCGGGAATCATTTCATCCGCCGAATCCAGAAAAGCTACGCCGCAGGTACTGAGTTTTTCCATAGTCTCTGGCTCAAATAACACGGCCCAAGAATCAATGGTGTCAACACCCAGCACTTCTTTAACTTTATCAACGTTGTAACCAATGCCATTGGTGCCCCATAGATAAGGCACAGCATATTGGTTTCCGGGGTCATTGCTGGCCACTTGCGCCATCAACTGCGGATCCAAGTTATCCCAGTTGGGCAATAGACTTCGATCCAACTTACCGAATGCACCCGCTTGTATTTGACGGGCTAAGAAATGATCCGAAGGCACGACAACATCATAACCGCTGCGTCCAGCTAGCAACTTACCCTCAAGCGCTTCGTTTGAGTCAAACACATCGTACACAATCTGTATTTGCGTTTGTGCGGTAAAGTCTTCAAGCACCGCCTTACTGATATAGTCCGACCAGTTATAAACATGCACTTTAGGGTTAGCAAAAGCCATATTGCTCAATAAGAAACTCGCCGTCAGCGCCCACACAACACTGTGCATCAATCTAGGCAATAGCCCATCCTCCCAAGTCTAAACTGAGCTGCAGTGCAGCCCATTGTTCAATATCAGCAACACCGGCAGCGCGCATGTATAACGGCTGCTGGTGTTAATGGATTCGACAATTACTTGCCTGATTTGATTTTAGTCCAGCTGCGCGTCATTAAACGCTGTGTTTTGGCTGGTAAATCCGGGAAAGTATACAGCTTGCTCATCACCTCTGCAGGCGGATAAATGCCTGGATCCGTTCGAATCGCTTCATCAACCAGTGCAGTAGCCTGCTCGTTAGCATTAGGGAACTGCAAGTAGTTGGTTAAATCAGCCATCACTTGTGGTTGTAGCAAATAATTAATAAACGCGTGGGCCTCTTTCACGTTTTTAGCGTCGCTTGGTATGGCCACCATGTCAAAGAAGGTTCCTGCGCCTTCTTTAGGGATCTTATAGGCGATTTTCACCTTACCCCCGGCTTCTTCAGCACGTGACTTACTTTGGTACAGATCGCCAGAGTAGCCTATGGCCATACAAATATTGCCACTGGCCAAATCAGAAATGTACTTAGATGAGTGGAAGTAGGTGATATAAGGACGAATCTTTAACAGCAACTCTTCTGCTTGTTTTAAATCTTCGGCTTTTTCACTGTCGGCAGGCAAGCCTAAGTAATGCAGCGCTGCAGGAATAATTTCAGTGGGCGAGTCCAATAGCGCCACACCGCACTCATGCAGTTTGCTGATATTTTCAGGCTTAAAAATCAAGTCCCAAGAGTCGACCGGCTGATCACCCAATACGGCCTTCACTTTATCAACGTTATAGCCCATACCAATCGAACCCCACATATAAGGGATTGAGTACTGGTTGCCTGGATCGCTCATTTCTAAAGTGTGCAATAAATCTTTATTAAGATTATCCCACTGCGGCAGTTGTGTTTTATCGAGCTTTTGATAAACACCTGCTTTAATCTGCTTGGCTAAAAACGGATTGGACGGCACAACAATGTCATAGCCCGAGCCGCCTGAAAGCAACTTAGCTTCCAACACCTCGTTACTGTCGTACACATCAAACACCACTTTGATACCGCTTTGTTTTTCAAAATCACTGATGGTATTAGGCGCAACATAGTCAGACCAGTGGTACACATTCAGCACTCGCTGCTGTTCAGCTTGCACCGTCACAGCAACAGCCATGCCTACTGCGGCGGCCAATAACATTTGCTTAGTTTTTTTCACGCGCATAGCTCCTTTATTAAGTCGTACTTTTTCAGTTCAATGCGCGTCACCGCCGCGCCATGCGAAGTCTGGCAAGGTCTGCATCAGGACTCAAGATGTAAACACAAATTTAGTGTTTTTTATGAGGCTTTATAGCTAAAAATCGCAAGCAACCTTAGAGTACTGCTACCTAACCTAACATATTAAGCCTATCTTATCTGTAGACTCTGCTCAGCGAGCGATTAGCGGTTCATCCACGCCGCGGCTCTGGCCTATAAAACCCCAGCCAGCCTAGGCAAGCTTGCTCCGCCATAATACGGCAACCCTCTAAGATGAATGACTCTTAACACCGAATAATGAAACCCAGGAAACAGCCAAATCATCCTATACAATTACCTTAATCATTAAATACGTTATTATGGCGTTATGTTTTACTGCTCTGATGAATACCATTGCAAAGAATTCTTCGCGATATATTCTCTATATCATCACAGCAATGCGATAGCATCGGACAACACAGTTTATTGCGCAGTGAAATATTCACTGTAATCACACAGCAGCAACCGGACCTGGGCGCATGCTGTTAACAAGGAGAGAGCCTAATGAAAAAACTAATGACTGGCAGCTTAGCTGCACTTTTTTTAACCGCCAGCTTTAACGCCAGCGCCCAAGTTGATCCTGAAGATCAAATTATCTACCGCAAAGCCGGTTACAGCTTTATGAGCTGGAACATGGGCAAAATTAAAGATATGGCCATTGATAAAAGTGTTGCTTGGGATCCTGCACAAGTGCAAGCAGCAGCTAATAGTATTGCGGCAACAGCAAACTCAGGCATGGGTGCACTCTACGGCGCAGGCACTGAGAAAAGCATCGGCGACACCAAAACCCGCGTCAAGCCAGAGTTTTTCACTGATGGCGAAGGTGTTACTAAAGTAGCCATCGCATTCAACAAAGCAGCCAATGAACTCGCTGAAGCTGCTGCAACAGGCGACCAAGCTTTAGTTGCTAAAGCCTTTGCTGCAACTGGCGACAGTTGCAAAGGTTGTCACGACAAATACCGCATGGACTAAGTCCTGCGCGTCTCGTTATGTGTTATGCAAAAAAGGTCGCCTTAAGGCGACCTTTTTTAAATGTAAAACCAGTCTGCGTTCTACCAAGCGGGTGCAGCTGCCGGTGCTGGCGGCGGCGTTGCCTGCCACTCACCTGAAGCTAAATACACAGCAGCGCCAGCAATGGCTAAAGCGCATATAAAAGCCAACCAATGACCACCTTGCGCTGGTTTTTGCTCAGGGTACTGCTGTTCTGTTTTACCCGTCAGCATGGCCTTTACTAAATTGTGTTTTTTCAGCACATAATGCACCAAGATGGCGAGGATATGCACAGTAATCAAAGCAATAATGATCCACATCCCCAGTTTATGTAGACGCGTTAAATCAGTGCTAAAACTACTGCTCACCAGCCGATACAGCGGCCCAGTATAGACCGATCCATCATTCGTAAATAAACCGCTAACCGCTTGCCAGCTCAGCATGCCAAGCATCGCAAACACGGATAGCACACCAAGTGGATTGTGCCCAAGCTGTCGCCATTCACCTCGCAGATATTGCGGTAATGACAACAACGAGCAGAGTAAGGTCGACAAACGCGCATAGGTCGAACCCAACAGCAACCAAGCTATGCGAAAGCTCAGTAAACCAATAATGACCAACCCGGCACGCTCATGCCAATCGATCCAACTGCTACCGCCGAGCCAGCCCGTAACCAAGCCGGTAACCACACTCAACACTAAAAGCCAGTGAAACACCCGTAGCGGAGCATCCCATACACGTATTTTCTGTGCCATGTACTTATCTCCTTATTGATTAGCGCATATGCCGACCTGGATTCTCATCGGCAATTTCTAAAGACAAGCCAGAAGGCATACTCGTTAGATGCTCACCGGCAACCTCGGAATCCAGCTTAATCATTAAGCGTAAATCGTTAGCAGAGTCGGCGTGTGCTAAGGCATCTTCATAAGTGATCTCACCTTGCGAATAAAGCGTATACAAGGCTTGGTCAAACGTCTGCATGCCGAGCTCCGTAGAGCGCTTCATTAAAGGCTTCAACTCATGCACTTCGCCTTTACGAATCAAATCAGCGGCCAAAGGCGTATTGATCAACACTTCAATCACCGCACGCCGTCCTTTACCATCGGGAGTGGGCACCAACTGCTGGGCGACAATGGCTCGTAAGTTGAGCGATAAATCCATCCACACCTGCTGCTGCCGATCTGCGGGGAAAAAGTTAATAATGCGATCCAGCGCTTGGTTGGCGTTGTTAGCGTGCAAGGTCGCTAAACATAAGTGCCCGGTTTCCGCGAAAGTCACAGCGTAATCCATGGTTTCACGGGTACGCACCTCACCAATCAAAATCACATCCGGCGCTTGGCGCAACGTATTTTTTAGCGCCACCTCAAAAGACTCAGTATCGATACCCACTTCGCGCTGCGTGACAATGCAGTTCTGATGCTGATGAATAAACTCAATGGGGTCCTCAATTGAAATAATATGCCCCGTGCTGTGCTTATTACGGTGACCAACCATCGCCGCCAAAGAGGTTGACTTACCCGTCCCCGTAGCCCCCACAAATAACACTAAACCACGCTTAGTCATGGCCAGCTTTTTCAAAATCTCAGGTAGCTTTAAATCATCAATACTTGGAATATTGGTTTCGATCCGCCGCAGCACCATGCCAATCAAGTTGCGCTGATAAAAGGCACTTACACGGAAACGGCCAATACCACGTGCACTGATTGCAAAGTTGCACTCAAGCTGTCTGGCAAAATCACGCCGCTGCTGCTCGTTCATCACCCCGAGCACCATTTCACGAGCCATTTCTGGCGAAAGTGGTGTCTTGGTGACCGGCATAATTTTACCGTTAATTTTCATTGAAGGCGCCACACCTGTTGTCACAAACAGATCCGAGCCACCCTTTTCAACCATTAAACGCAAAAGCTTTTCAAATTCCATGATATGTCCTATTCACCGCTTGGTGAGCTTAAAAGTTTTCTGGGGTTTTGGCTTTTTCACGCGCTGCATCACGGTTAATCAAACCTTTGGCCAGCAACCCTTTTAAACAACCGTCCAAGGTCTGCATACCCAAGGCCCCACCGGTCTGAATCGCTGAATACATCTGTGCGACCTTATCTTCACGAATCAGGTTTCGAATCGCCGGTGTGCCCAACATAATTTCATGTGCGGCAACACGCCCGCCGCCCACTTTCTTCAATAGCGTTTGTGAAATCACCGCCTGCAAAGACTCCGACAGCATCGAGCGTACCATCGACTTTTCTTCAGCAGGAAACACATCCACCACCCGGTCAATGGTTTTCGCAGCCGAGGTGGTGTGCAAGGTTCCAAAGACTAAGTGCCCCGTTTCAGCAGCGGTCAAGGCTAAACGAATCGTTTCCAAATCACGCAGCTCACCCACCAAGATAATATCAGGGTCTTCACGCAGCGCAGAACGCAAGGCCTCATTGAAACCATGGGTATCACGGTGAACTTCACGCTGGTTAATCAAGCATTTTTTTGATTCATGAACAAACTCAATCGGATCTTCAACCGTTAAAATATGCTGATACTTGGTGCTGTTGATATAGTCCATTAACGCCGCCAAGGTGGTGGATTTACCAGAACCCGTCGGCCCTGTAACCAGCACCAAGCCACGCGGCACATCAGCAATATTACGGAACACTTCACCTAAACCAAGATCCTCCATGCTCAGTACTTTTGAAGGAATGGTTCGAAAAACCGCCGCCGCACCACGGTTTTGGTTAAAGGCGTTCACCCTGAAGCGCGCCACACCAGGGACTTCAAAAGAGAAGTCCGTTTCTAAAAACTCCTCATAATCTTTACGCTGCTTATCATTCATAATGTCGTAAATAAGCGCATGAACCTGCTTATGCTCCATAGCCGGCAAGTTGATTCGGCGCACATCACCATCGACACGTATCATAGGTGGCAAACCAGACGACAAGTGCAAGTCAGATGCGCCTTGCTTCGCGCTAAAGGCCAGCAGTTCAGTAATATCCATGGGACTCCCCAATCACAAACAAGCAGTTAAAATACCGTTATATAATTCTACGGTGTAATTCGATATCAAGAATGTCTACGATAGCAGACAATAATGCAAAAGTTGCTGCCACAAGCTGTGAAGTGGCTTGCAGCTTTATTCAATACTTAAAGAATTTACCAAGTCATAACCGCACAGCCCAGCAAAAAACATCAGCCGTGCAGTAATTTTGCGTAAGCTCGCTATGGACAGCACAATTTATCCTTGTATTTATAGTGTTCTACGGGATTTAAACACAGCATCGATGTGCCATGATATGCACTTAAGAGCAACATTAGAGGAGCCTTACCACGTGGGCAACACACACATTACTTTTATTGGCGCCGGCAATATGGCTGCCAGCTTGATCGGCGGCTTGTGCAAGCAAGGTATCAAGCCCGAGCAGATTCGCGCCAGTGACCCCGGCGCACAGCAACTGCAAACACTGCAAGACGCCTATAATATCAAAACCTTCAGTGACAACTGCCTCGCCATTAAAGACGCCGATATCATCGTTCTCGCAGTTAAGCCACAAATCATGCGCCAAGTGTGCGAACAACTCGCTCCTGCCGTGACTGCGCAGCAATTGATTATTTCCATTGCTGCAGGCGTCAGCAGCACAAGTTTAAGCCACTGGCTTGGGGTAAACTCCATTGTTCGTTGCATGCCCAATACACCGGCACTGATCCAACAAGGGGTCAGCGGACTCTATGCCACCGCGCAGGTTTCGGCGGCACAGCAGCAGCAGGCTGAACAGCTATTATCAGCCGTTGGCCTGGCTGTATGGCTCCCTGAGGAACAACTGATTGACGCAGTCACCGCTGTCTCAGGTAGCGGGCCTGCTTATTTCTTTCTCTTAATTGAAGCCATGACCCAAGCCGGCATTAAACTGGGCTTGCCTGCAGAAACCGCTGCGCTACTGGCCAAACACACCGCGCAAGGCGCCTCATCAATGGCGTGTCAAAGCCCTTTCGATGCCGCGCAACTGCGCCAGCAAGTGACCTCGCCAAACGGCACTACGGCGGCAGCGATTGAGGTATTCCAGCAAGGCGGATTTACTGAGTTGGTTGACCATGCAGTGCAGCGTGCTGCAGAGCGCTCAGCTGAACTTGCCCAACAATTAAGCGAATAAGAGGATTGTATGTCGGGACTGACTGAAGCGTTTATTTACATTATCCAAACCTTAGGCCAGCTGTATTTATTGGTGGCGTTATTGCGTTTTATTTTGCAGCTGGTGCGCGCAGACTTTTACAACCCGCTGTCACAATTTACCGTAAAAGTAACGCAACCTTTTCTTGCGCCAATGCGGCGCCTGATTCCGAGCGTGGCGGGGATTGATCTAGCAGGCTTAGTTTTTGTACTCCTGCTGCAACTGCTCTTGATCATTGCAGTGCTGTCAATCGCCGGATTGCCTGTACAGCAACTGTTGCCTAACATTTTAGCTTGGACATTTATTGCTGTAGCCAGCTTATTTTTAAAAGTTTTCTTCTTTGCTTTGATTATTAGTGTGATCTTGTCATGGGTTGCACCTGGCAGCAGCAATCCTGGAGCACAACTGACCTTGCAAATCTGCGAGCCTTTGCTTGCACCCATTCGCAATCTTTTACCTAACTTAGGCGGTTTAGACCTCTCGCCTATTTTTGCATTTATTGCCATTAATTTACTGGAGCGCTTGGTGCTTGGAAACTTAGCCGCTAGCACAGGCTTAGTCGGGCCGATTCGCGCTTTGGTTAGCCCGTTCTTATGAGTGCTTACGCGCGATGGGACGCAGATGACCTCGTTGTATTATGTCATCTGCAGCCTGGTGCAAAACGCAGTGAATTTGTTGGCACACACGGTGATCGACTGAAAATACGCCTAAATGCGCCACCTGTTGACGGCAAAGCCAATAGTCAGTTAATTGCATTTTTAAGCAAAGCTTTTGGCGTTAATAAAAATGCGGTACTGATTGAAAGCGGTGAGCTTTCTCGGCAAAAACGTGTGCGCATTATTGCTCCGCAAAAACTACCGAATTTACTCGAGTTTGCGCACTTAAATATCAAGCAAAATTAATTACAGTGCTGCAGTTGAGCCTGTGCCAAGACAAATAGCGCATACGACTTGCCGCGACTGGCTTGGCTCTTTAGACTGCATCTCTTATTTAAGAGAGTGTTGCCGTGTCTTCCGTTTTTCCTTTAGATTCTGTCGGTTTAGTCAGTCCTAAGGTGGCTTATTTTAATCAGCCATTACACTTAGCCTGCGGCCGCACCTTAGATCAATACGAGCTGATCTATGAAACCTATGGCGAGCTGAACGCTACTGCCAGCAATGCTGTGCTCATCTGCCATGCGCTATCGGGCACCCATCATGCTGCCGGTTATCACCACCCCGATGACCGCAAGCCCGGCTGGTGGGATACATGCATTGGCCCTGGTAAACCTATCGATACCAATAAGTTTTTCGTTGTTGCGCTCAACAACTTAGGTGGCTGCCATGGCTCCACAGGCCCCAGCAGTATTAATCCGCAAAGCGGTAAAATCTACGGTGCCGACTTCCCCGTGGTTACTGTTGAGGACTGGGTTCATAGCCAAGCGCGCTTAGCAGATCAATTAGGTATTGAACAATGGGCCGCGGTTGTCGGTGGCAGCCTCGGCGGTATGCAAGCCCTACAATGGACAATCAGCTACCCAGATCGTGTACGCCACTGCGTATCTATTGCCGCCGCACCACGTCTATCGGCACAGAACATTGCCTTTAATGAAGTGGCCCGCCAAGCCATTCTCACCGACCCTGACTTTTATGCTGGGCACTTTGCTGCAGAAGGAAAAATCCCTAAACGCGGCCTGATGCTCGCACGCATGGTGGGGCATATCACCTATTTATCCGATGACTCAATGGGGCAGAAATTTGGTCGCGAGTTAAAAACTGATCGGCTCAATTATGATTTCCATAGTGTCGAATTCCAGGTGGAAAGCTATTTACGCTACCAAGGTGAACAGTTCTCCAATAGTTTTGATGCCAACACCTACTTATTGATGACCAAAGCGCTGGACTACTTTGATCCTGCAGCTCAACACGGCGGCGACTTAACCGCCACTTTTGCCGCAGCTCAAGCCGATTTTTGTATTATTTCTTTTACCACGGACTGGCGCTTTTCACCTGCGCGCTCTAAAGAAATCGTTGATGCCCTGATGGGAGCTAAAAAGAACGTATCCTATTTAGATATCGACGCCCCACAAGGCCATGATGCGTTTTTGATTCCAATTCCACGTTACCTACAAGCATTTGGCGGTTATATGAACCGTATCAGCGTGTGAGGCACCTATGCGAGCAGATTTAGAAATTATTCAGCAGTGGATTCCTGCCAATAGCCGAGTACTTGATTTAGGCTGTGGTGATGGCGAACTCTTGTCTTGGTTGCAAGAGCACAAAAACGTCACCGGTTACGGCTTAGAGATTGATGCTGACAATATTGCCGCCTGCATTGACAAAGGCGTCAATGTCATTGAGCAAAATCTAGACTTGGGCCTAGGTAACTTTGCCAGCAATAGTTTTGACGTGGTCGTTATGACCCAAGCGCTGCAAGTGGTGCACTACCCCGATAAAATTCTGCAAGAAATGTTACGCGTTGGACGCACCTGCATTATTACCTTTCCAAACTTTGGTCATTGGCGCTGCCGCTGGTACTTAGCCCATAAAGGTCGCATGCCGGTTTCGGACTTTTTACCTTATACATGGTACAACACACCTAACATTCACTTTTGTACCTTTGCTGACTTTGAAGCGCTCTGTCGCGATATGCAGATGACAGTTCTGGATCGCCTTGCCGTGGATCGTCAACATCGCCATAATTTAGGGAGTCGCATCTGGCCTAACTTACTCGGTGAAATTGGTATTTATCGCGTAACAGCTGCGCAAACCCGATAACTCAGGAGTATACCGCTATGCGCTATTTTCTAGCCCTCTGCTTAAGCGCCTTTATGGCATGTGCTGCACAGGCTGAGTACAAGCGAAGCTATGGTGATTTAGATGTGCATTACAGCATCTTTAACTCCACATTCTTACAACCAGAAACAGCAACAGCCGTTGGCTTAAATCGCAGTAAAAACCAAGCCGTTCTCAATGTGTCTATGGTCAAGGCTGGCAAAGGACAAAAAGGCACAGTCACTGGCAGCTTCCAAAACCTGCTTGGGCAAACAACAACGCTGACCTTTAAAGAAATTGATGAAGGTGATGCGGTGTATTACTTAACCCAATTTGCCATTACAGGCCAAGAAGTGCTGCGTTTTGAACTGAAAATCACTGACAGTGAAGGCAAAAATCACCTGCTAAAATTCAATCAAGAAGTGTTTCCCGATCTATGAAAGAACTGGTTCTAGCCAGCCATAACGCTGGCAAACTGCGCGAACTGCAAGCCATGCTCGGTGAGCACATTGTAGTTCGCTCTATCAGTGAGTTTACGCAAACTGAGCCAGAAGAAACCGGCTTAAGTTTTATTGAAAACGCTATTTTAAAAGCACGCTATGCCAGCCAGATTTCGGGGCTGCCGGCCTTGGCCGATGACTCAGGTTTAACTGTCGACTACCTGCAAGGAGCGCCCGGTATCTACTCCGCACGCTATAGCCAAGCCGGTGATGATGCGAGCAATAACCAGAAGCTCCTCAACGCACTGCAAGGCGTACCCGACGCACAACGCGGTGCACAATTTATCTGTGTCCTGGCATTACTCAAACACGCAAAAGACCCATTACCCATTATCTGCGAAGGCCGCTGGCGCGGTCGTATCCTACATGCGCCCCAAGGTGAGCATGGCTTTGGTTATGACCCATTATTTTATGTTGCCGAACACCAATGCAGCAGCGCGCAAATGCCCAGCGCCTTAAAAAACCAACTGAGCCATCGCGCCCAGGCTATGCAATTGCTTAGACAACAGCTGTCTTTATGAGCCTGATTGCTTCGGACTTAAGCACACAGCACCCGCTAGCCAACGGCTTTGAATTACCGCCGCTGTCGCTGTATGTGCATATTCCATGGTGTATTCGCAAATGCCCTTACTGCGATTTCAACTCCCATGCCGCCACAGCAGAGCTGCCTGAGCAAGACTATGTAAAGGCCGTACTGGCTGATTTAGATCTTGATTTGCTGCATGTGCATAACAGGCCTTTAGAGTCTATTTTCTTTGGTGGTGGCACGCCCAGCTTGTTTTCTGCGCAGGCGCTGCAGTCCTTATTAGCCGGCATCAAACAACGCATCCCCTTTAGTGCTGATATTGAAATCACCCTTGAGGCAAACCCAGGCACCTTTGAGCAGGACAAGTTTGCAGCTTACCGCGCTCTAGGTATCAATCGCCTATCCATGGGTATCCAAAGCTTTCAAGACAGCAAGCTACAGGCTTTAGGCCGCGTTCACTCGGCAGCAGAAGCCATTGCAGCGGTGACTATGGCGCGCCGAGCCGGCTTCGATAATTTCAACCTCGACTTAATGCATGGCTTACCAGAGCAATCTCCAGAAGAAGCGTTAACTGACTTGCAAACAGCCATTGACCTCGCGCCAACGCACTTGTCTTGGTATCAGCTCACCATGGAGCCCAACACCGTATTTTGGAGTAAACCGCCGATCCTGCCGGAAGATGACGTACTCTGGGATATCCAGGAAGCCGGGCAAAACTTATTGGCTCAACATGGTTTTATGCAATACGAAGTGTCGGCTTATGCCCGTGAGCATGCTTATGCACGGCACAATCTCAACTACTGGTCATTCGGTGATTTTATTGGTGTTGGCGCAGGCGCACACGGCAAAGTCAGTGACCCTCAAGGGCGTATTCAACGCACCTGGAAAACCCGCCAGCCCTCAGACTACCTCAACCCTAATACGCCATTCTTAGCCGGCAGCACAACCCTCTCAGCAGCAGATTTACCTTTTGAGTTTTTAATGAACAGCTTGCGTCTGACGCAAGGCGTGCCGCTAAAACTCTTTAGCCAGCGTACAGGCTTAGCTCCACAGGTGTTGCAAGATGGCCTATTGCTCGCTCGAAAGCGTGGTTTGCTCGGCCATGATCCAGAGACTTTAGTCGCCAGCGCACAAGGGCAACTATTTTTAAATGATTTATTACAGATCTTTCTAACCTCTGAGGATTAGAACAAAGAATAATAAGGAGTTGTTATGGATATACTGATTGACTTAGTCGTAACGCTATCAAAATGGACGCGCTTACATCTAAGTGATATCGCTTTAGCGCTGATGGCAACAGCATTGGTGCTTTTTGGTCCATCAATTAATGCTTGGGTGCGCCGCTCTATTGGTCATCTCAACTTTGTGATACGCACGTTAATTTTTGTCTTAGTGTGCGTTGTTGTTTATGGTTTAGCCATTATTTATCTCAGCCCTTTATTGGCTGGGGCACTTAACCATTTAAATAACTATAGTTTATCGCCTGTACTGCTGTTGAGCTTTATTTTGATTGGTATCCTCGCCGATAGAAACTAATAAGCCGCCACACACTCAGGCGGCTTTATTTATAACTTATACCCCATTAGTTACCTTCACGGCGCAATGCTTGTGGCGTGAAGTCACGCGGATGCAATTTTGCAGTAAAGTCATACATCGGCTCGTTATTGTCTAAACCATCAACAAAGTAACGGTTGTTTTTAAAATCATAGATGGTTTCTAGTGTACTTAGGAATGATAAAACATCGTAATAGTTAATTGGATGGCTTTCTTGCAGGCCTATTAACTCACCACTTTTATCATATAAATCCACTGCTAAAATTTGCCAACTGTCTTCATCTAAATAAAAGCGGCGCTTCGCATACGGGTGGCTATAACCGATCCGTAAATCAGCTTCAATCACCCACACGCGATGCAGTTCATATCTTAGCAACGCTGGATTAACGTTTTTTTCCAGTAAAATATCGCTGTACGGGATGCCAGCCTGATGCACTGCATAACTGTTGTAAGGCACCAGCATTTCTTGCTTACCCAACAAACTCCACTTATAGCGATCAGGCGCACCATTATACGCATCCACCACATCGGCGGTGGCCATGCCGCTGGTGTCAGGTTGCAAAGACTCATAGGCCAGCATCGGCAAACGACGCACTCGACGCTCACCACGGCTAAAACGCCACGCTTTACGAATAGCTAGAACTTGATCAAGGGTTTCCTGCACCACTAAGGCCGAGCCGGACAGGCTCGAGGGTGCAACCACGCGGTATTTGTAATAGAACAAGGTATTGTTGAGATCTTTTTCTGTCATCCCTTCGCGACCATAAACAAAAAACAAATCCCGTTCGCGCTTCACTAAACTGTAATTCCCATTATTTAAAACCGCCGCATGATTCATCACTGAATGCAGCTGCTCACCACGGAAGCGCATAATGTGATTCCAAATCGCCTCAAGGCCATCTTGCGGTAAAGGGAACGGGATTCCAGCAGACGCACCTTGCACGCCATTACCGCCGGAGATCAGCTCTGCCTGTTCAGCATTCATGCGCGTTGCAGCATAAATACGCTGCGGTGCTGCAGCACTACGCCGTGTTGGAAACACGCGCAGATAGTAATCAGGGTTGCGCTGCAGAAGTGTTTGCAAACCAATGGGCAACTGTGCACGATACTGTTCCAGATTGTGCTGATTGACAGTATACAGCTGCACATCAGCTGCATATGGATCCAAATGGTGCATGCCAGGCGTATAACCTGCCGGTGGCGTAGTAATACCGCCAGCCCATGGTGGAATCGTACCGGCCGCATTGCCGGCACGCTCAGCGCCCAGTGGCGTTAAGTCTTGACCCAGTCGCGCAGCTTGAGTGGCATCGACTTTAGCATAAGCGTTAAAAGCGAAGGCCGTCACAGCTATTAATAGCAATGGCTTAATCATGTGTATCCCCCCGGATGCATATGCACGTATATTTATTTTTATCGTGCGTATTTAATTATTATTCAATGTGAGCATCGTGCTTTACATACAGATCAAACCATACCCTATACTGCCTGTCATATCACTCGAAAAGCATAGCCATCTCAAGCTTAATCAGCTGTTCGAGCAAACTTTAAGTCCCACACTCCATGTCCTAAGCGCTCACCACGGCGCTCAAATTTAGTAACGGGCCGCTCAGCTGGGCGCGGCACCCACGTTTGCTGCTCAGATAAATTTACAAAACCTGGCGCGGCATTTAAAACCTCTAACATATGCTCGGCATACGGCTCCCAGTCTGTGGCTAAATGAAACACACCACCTACTTTTAACTTGCTGCGCACCAGCTGTGCAAACTCTGGCTGCACAATGCGGCGCTTATGATGACGACTTTTATGCCATGGATCAGGAAAAAACAGCATCAAACGATCCAGACTGGCATCGGGTATACAGTTTTTTAGCACTTCCAACGCATCACAACTGTACACTCGCACATTGCTGATATTTTCATTCAGCAAACCACTCAGCAAGGCACCAACACCCGGACGATGCACTTCAATACCAATAAAGTCCTGTTCAGGCGCAGCTTGAGCCATTTCCAATAAGGACTGCCCCATGCCAAAGCCAATTTCTAAAGTGCGCGGCGCTTGACGCCCAAATACACGATCAAAATCCTGTATACCATCGGCCAACAATAAACCAAATTTTGGCCAGCCTTGATCTAATCCGCGCTGCTGTCCGTCAGTCATACGCCCGGCACGCATTACATAGCTTTTAATTTCACGACGACGCACGGGTAAGGCTGCGTCGGTGATAAGATCGTCTGTCATGGGATTCCTATTTATATAAGCACAATGGCTGCGTAGAACTTACGCAGCCATTGAGTAGAGAGACTTAATCAATGATGCCATCAAGTGGGGAAGAGGCGCTGGCATACAGTTTTTTCGGCATACGTCCGGCCAAATAAGCCAAACGTCCTGCTTCAATGGCATGGCGCATCGCTTGCGCCATCATAATTGGCTGCTGAGCATTGGCAATGGCACTGTTCATCAATACCGCAGCACAGCCCATTTCCATGGCAATGGTCGCATCTGAAGCCGTACCTACACCGGCATCAACCAACACCGGCACCTTGGCTTCTTCTAAAATAATGCGCAAGTTATAGGGATTACAAATGCCCAAACCCGTGCCAATTAATCCGGCTAAAGGCATCACTGCAACACAACCAATGGCTTCCAGTTCACGGGCAATAATCGGGTCGTCACTGGTGTAAACCATCACATCAAAACCTTCATCAACCAAAATCTTGGCAGCTTTTAAGGTTTCCACGACATTGGGAAATAGGGTTTTCTGATCAGCTAAAATTTCCAGCTTAACCAAGTTGCGCCCGCCTAATAATTCGCGCGCCAGACGACAGGTGCGAATAGCTGATTCTGCATCGTAACAACCCGCAGTATTGGGCAAAATTGTATAACGATCTGGACTGATCACATCCAATAGATTTTCTTCGTCTTTATTTTGACCAATATTCGTTCGGCGCACGGCTACAGTAACAATTTCCGCACCCGAGGCCTCAATCGCCAAACGGGTTTCTTCAAGATCCTTATACTTACCGGTACCCACCAATAGTCGTGATGAGTAGGTTGTTCCCGCTATCGTAAAGGGGTGATCTGTGCGCGCAAGATTCATCTCAAGCCTCATTTAATAAGTAAAGCATCCGCCACGACTAACCGCCGCCTATTGCATGTACGATCTCAACACTGTCGCCTTCTTTCAGCACCGTTGATTCATACTGGCTGCGTGGCACTATTTCGAAGTTTAACTCGACGGCAACGCGGCGCCCTGCTAACTGCAGATGCTCAAGCAAACATGCCACACTCTGCGCTTGGCCCAGAGCATACAATTCACCATTCAACTGAATATGCATAACACAACCGTGAAATTCCGAAGGGTCCTTATTTTAGCGGGTTCAGCCACTAATCACCATGTTTTTGCTGGGTGCTTATGGCTGAGTAAGCTAAACTCAGCCAGCCCATAACCAGTAGACTGCCGCCCACAGGGGTTATTAAGCCAGGTTTAAGCGGTGTTAATATCAGCAGATACAAACTGCCAGAAAACAAAAGCGTACCCAATGTAAAAAAACCTGCCGCAAAAAACAATGCTCGCGAACGACGGTAATGCGCCAGCGCCACGACCAGCAAGAGAGCCAGCGCATGCACAAACTGATACTGCACTGCCGTTTGCAGCACGGCCAAAGAGGCTGGGCTCAGTGTATGTTTTAGAGCATGTGCGGCGAAAGCTCCGATTAAAACCGCAAGCGCACCTAAAACAGCCCCGATAAATATTCCGTAACGCACACTAACACCTCGAAAATAATACAACGCTGGTTATACTCTAGCCTCTACTGAGCCAGGTTCACACTATGCTTAAAAAATTACTGCGCACTTTATCAATAACGCTCTTCTCACTACTGGCGCTCAGTATAGTGGTAGTGCTGCTAATGCGCTGGGTCAATTTGCCCTTTACCGCCTTAATGCTTGAACGTCAGATTGCCGCGCAACTGGAGGGACAAGTGTACGAGAGTCAGCGCACTTGGATCGCCTGGGAAACACTGCCCGACAATCTAAAAATGGCTGTGATTGCTGGGGAGGATCAGCATTTCGCGAATCATTACGGTTTTGACTTAGTCGCTATCCGCGCTGCTCTAACGCACAACCAAAACAGCAGCACTATACGAGGTGCCAGCACGATTTCTCAGCAAGTGGCTAAGAACATTTTTTTATGGTCATCACGCAGCTGGCCTCGCAAAGCGCTGGAAGCCTGGTTCACCCTATGGATTGAACTGCTCTGGAGTAAGGAACGCATTCTTGAGGTGTATTTAAATAGCGCTGAATGGGGGCCGGGCGTTTTTGGTGCTGAAGCCGCAGCGCAGTATCATTTTCAAACCGCAGCGGCATATTTATCCAACCAGCAAGCCTATCTATTGGCAGCGATACTACCCAGCCCCTTAACACGCAGCGCCAGTCAACCCAATGCATCCACATTACAGCGCGCGCACTGGATAGGACGCCAAGTACAACAGCTGGGGGCCAGTCACTATTTAAATGGCTTGAAATCTAACTATCCTAAATGGCTAATAGACATCAAGCACAGCCCGTAAGGCATTAGATCGGTACAGCAGGCGCTTTCAGCTAGCAACAGCCCATTGCAATGCATGTTCTTAAGTTTAATTTTGCTTAAAAAAACGCGCACGCACCTCTGTGGCAGTTGCGGGCTTGCCATACCAATACCCCTGCCCTTCGTTACAACCCAGCGCAATTAGAAACTCTTCTTGCTCAGGCGTCTCAACACCTTCAGCTATCACTCGCATCCCTAAGTTTTTACTCAGCTGGATAATGGTTTTTACGATAGTAGCGTTATCTTCGCAATCGAATATATCTTGCACAAAACTTTTATCAATTTTGATTTTATCTAGAGGCAGCGTTTTTAAGTAACTCAATGAAGAATAGCCCGTACCAAAATCATCAATCGCCAAGCGCACACCCATTTCACGCAAGCCATGTAAGTTGCTCGCTGCGGCTTGAATATCCTCCATTAAACCTGTTTCAGTCACCTCAAGCTCTAGACTATCGGGCGGCAAGTTGTAGAGACTGAGTTTTTCTCGAACTTGGCGCAGCAAATCCACATGATGTAACTGTGTAGCGGACAAGTTAACCGCCACTCTTACACCCGTAATCCCTTCATCGATCCAATTGCGCAACTGCTGGCAAGCGTGCTCTAAAACCCACTCGCCAAGCACGATAATATCGTTACTCTGCTCTGCCAATGGAATAAACACATCGGGAGAAATCATCCCCAACTCTGGATGCTGCCAACGTAATAAAACCTCCACACCCACGATTTTATGACTGCTGTAGTCCATTTGCGGCTGGTAGGCTAAATACAGCTGCTGCTTAGAGAGTGCTTCTAACAGCTCTTTTTTAATGCGTCGACGTAGGCGTATTTGTGAGTCGATACTGGCAACAAAAAACTGATAGCTATTGCGTGCACCTTTTTTGGCCAGCTGCATGGTTTGCTCAGCTTGCTGCAATAACAACTCGGCAGAGTCGCCATCATCAGGGTATAAGGTAATGCCAATAGTGGCGTTGAGACTCACTGATAAGGCATCAGAGCCGTATAGCTGCGTCACCACCAGTGGCTCTTTTAAAGAATCTAGAATCGATTGAGCCAAGGCTGCGGCTTGATCAGGCTCTTGCACACCCGGCTTTACAATCACGAACTGATCACTGCCAAGACGCGCTAAACAGCCAGTCAGCTGGCTATGCGCACGTAAACGCTGCGCCACACTCTGCAGCAGCCAATCACCGATTTGATAGCTGTATTGCTCATTAATATTTTTAAAATCATCTAAACCTAAACACAATACTGCAACGCCGTGCTGCCCATTTCGTGCCTCATCTAAGACTTTATCCAACTGCAACTGCAACTCTTGTCGGTTCGGCAAACCCGTTAAAAAATCAATCTGTGACATGAGCAGCAAGCTGTCTTCAGCCTCGCGGCGCAAATGGGTATTACGCGCAATGGAAGCCAACAACTGATTCACTTTTAGCGTCCATACTCCCAATTCATTTTTTTCGTGACCATACAGCAAGGGGAGCTTATGGTCCGTAGGACGCTCTGGATTAATACGCCCCAAGTGGCGGATAATTTTCGCCAAGGGCCGGGTCAGCAACGCATGGTAAATCAGGTATAAAACCAGCCCTAAGATCAGTGCGCGTAGCACACCTGAAATAAGAATGACCCCAGCATTGGTTAGCAAGCGATGACCATAGGGCGCAGTGTCTAAAACAACCTGCAAGTCACCATAATACTCGCCACCTGACTTATTACTTACCAAGGCCACGGTAAATGCACGCTCTTGCGACAGCACTAAATCTGTCAATCTGCGATACATATGGTCCTGTAAAGCTCGCGCGCCTTGCGCAAGAGATGCCTCCATTGGATGGCCAATACTCGCAGAACGTACAGCTTCATGTTGCAGCAGACCTTCAATCACCTGCCGCCCCATATCTTCATCTAAACTGTATAGCGCTTGCGTGGACGGATCTTTAAACATTGCCAAAATACGCTGGCCATCAGTGTCAATCTGCTGGTCTGTGACATAAGCATCATAAATAATTTGCATAAAGCTTAAGATCACACCCACCAAAAGTGCCGCACCGAGCACCCAGCGCAAAAGCTTAAAAGACAGGCTGTCTTTACGTTCAATATTCAAACAAATACCTTATATTTATTTTTACTTGTCATCATAGGCTGTCAATTTACTATCGAATACGATCCAGCACCCCCATAAACCATAAAAAAACCACCTTGTCAAAAAAGCGGCCCAATACAAAAAAACCCTCAATACTGTAAAACAGTGATTGAGGGTTTTGACTTGAGCTTAGTTAAATAACTAGGGCGTTTTAAGCAGCAAAGTTTTTCGCTACAAAGTCCCAGTTCACCAAGTTCCAGAACGCTTCAACATACTTAGGACGCGCATTACGGTAATCAATGTAATAAGCGTGCTCCCAAACGTCACAGGTTAACAATGCGGTGTCACCGGTTGTTAATGGGCAGCCTGCACCAATGGTGCTCGTCAAAGCTAAAGAACCATCAGCTTTTTTAACTAACCATGCCCAGCCTGAACCAAAGGTGCCGATTGCAGTTTTTGTGAACTCTTCTTTGAAGGCTGCAAATGAACCGAAAGCTGCATTGATTGCGTCAGCTAAAGCGCCCGTCGGCTCACCGCCAGCATTAGGTGCTAAGCAGTTCCAGTAAAATGTGTGATTCCATACTTGTGCAGCGTTATTAAATACGCCACCGCTTGAAGTTTTAATAATCTCTTCTAAGCTTTTACCTTCAAACTCAGTACCTGGAACCAAGTTGTTCAAGTTCACAACATAAGCGTTGTGGTGCTTACCGTGGTGAAAATCTAGAGTTTCTGCAGAGATATGAGGTTCTAATGCATTTTTTTCGTAAGGCAGTGCAGGTAATTCAAAAGCCATAATTATTTCTCCAGTTACATCAGACAAAGCACAATCAGCAAGCCTATACAGCGGACTACTGATTCAAATGCCAGCAGTTCCAACTTGCTCTTGGTCAAACATCATAGCACCCCACGGGTTGTTTATCCACGCAGTATCTATGAGGCTTTAGCTGCTGATAACCAATTGCGCGGCCACACTAAACATCATACAAGCCACTAAAAAATCAATCACACGCCAGGTAACAGGCCGCGCCAGCCAAGGTGCTAGCTTTGCTCCAGCCAACGCTAGACTAAAAAACCATAACAGCGAACCTGTCGCTGCACCCAATACATACGCATGTGGCGATGTTTGTTGCGCCCCCAAGGAGCCAATCAACAATACCGTGTCCAAATACACATGTGGATTTAACAAGGTCACTGCTAGCGTTGTTATCAGCACCATCCGTAATGACTGTGCCGGCCGCTCCGTTGCTGCTGCCTTTAGTGCATGCTGAGTGAGCGCTCGCCGCAGCGCTAAAAATCCGTAGGAGCATAAAAAAACAACACCACCCCAGCGCGCAATCATTAACAACATAGGGCTATTGATCAGCATTTGCGCCAAACCATACACACCGCAAGCCACCAATAAAACATCAAAAAACACGCACAGACTGGCAACCCATATATGGTGTTCACGACGCAGCGCTTGCGATAAGACAAATGCGTTTTGCGCGCCAATGGCCATAATTAGGCCCAGTGCAATCAACAAGCCACTGCTATAACTCTGCCACACAACCATCGCCCCTAGGCAGAACCTCTAGCTTCTGCTCTTTTGCTAACCCATAAAAAAACCGCCATATGGCGGTTTTTTTAGCAATCTCAGACTTACAAACCTGACATTGACTGAATCGCACTCATCAGCTCTTCATCGCTACAATCAGTGCAAGTACCTTTTGGCGGCATCGCATTAATACCACTGATTGCACTCTGCAATAAGCCATCTAAGCCGCCTTTAGCATCGGCACGCGCCTGCCAAACTGCAGTGTCACCTGTTTTAGGCGCTTCAAGTAAGCCTGTACCATGACAAACAGTACAATACTTGCTGTACACTTCATCACCACTACGGCCTGCAGCTGCAGCAGGTGAACCATCAGCGCTGGCGGAAACCGCTACAGCAGCCTTATCGCATTCATCCCCTTGAACGCACACAACACCCACAGGCTTAATGCGCTGCGCAATATCTTCATCAGTGGTTGCTTGTGCACTGCCCGCCCATAAAGCTAGAACAGTTGCTTGAGCCACCAGGATTTTTCTCATCAGGTTCACAGTACACCCTCTATTTTCATGGCAATTCATTCTCGCAACACGTCTTTTGCGAGCTCTGCACAGTATAACCACTCCCCGCCCTCAGGCAAACAGAACAATGACGGGAATAAGGCTTTTTGACGATCAAACAGCCAAATACTCATAATGAACGCGCTTTACATTGCATAATAATTGATAAGAAATAGTACCTGCGCGCGCTGCCACCTCATCAATTGAAACCTGTTCTCCCCACAACTCAACAGTACTGCCAACTGCAGCTGTACTGATATCAGTTAAATCCACAGCCAGCATATCCATGGAGACACGCCCCAATAACTGGGTCAGTTGGCCATCCACTGCAACAGGAGTGCCCGTTGGCGCATGACGCGGATAACCATCAGCATAACCGAGCGCGACAATGCCCACACGCGTGGGCCGGCTGGTCACAAAATGTGCGCCGTAGCCTACCGGCTCGCCGGCAGGCAAGTCGCGCAGCGCAATAACTTTTGATTGCAGTGTCATCACGGGGCGCAACTTTTCAGTTGTGCCTGCCGGCATGGCGACCGGCTGACTGCCATAAAGAATAATTCCAGGCCGCGACCAATCACTACGCACCCCAGGCCACGCAAGCAAAGCAGGAGAATTGCACACACTCGTTGGCGCTTGTATGCCTGCCGTTGCACTTAAAAAAGTCTGATATTGCACTTGCGTCTGAGTCGAGTCTAATTCATCAGCGCGCGCTAAATGTGTCATTAACACAATAGAGGCAACATTATTACTGGCCTGCAGGCGCTGCCATACCGCTCGATATTCATCAGGGGAAAAACCCACACGATGCATGCCTGAGTCCATTTTCAGCCACAGCGCTACAGGTTGAGTTAAGCTCGCTTGCTCAATAACTTCAAGCTGCCAAGGCGCATGAATGACACAGGATAAATCGTGCGCCACAATCTGTTCCAGTTCGCTTGCTTCAAAAAAGCCTTCCAACAACAAAATAGGCAAGGTCACTCCTGCCGCGCGTAACTCAAGCGCCTCCTCCAAACAGGCCACGGCAAAACCATCGGCTAAATCATGTAAGGCGTGCGCACAAGCAACCGCACCATGCCCATAAGCATCCGCTTTAACCACCGCCAAGGCTTTGCCTGAGCACAACCGCTGTGCTAGCAAGTAATTGTGTCGCAATGCTTGCAAATTAATTAACGCGCGCGCTGGACGCATGGCCTGCTCACTCTCCAGATTGATATTAGATGTTCAAGATGAACCGCCCAACTGTATCGAAACCACTGCACGGTATGACTCTTATTGGCCTTAACAGTAACGAAAAACATCTAAACCTTCGCTACTGATTTGCGGTGTTTTGCTACGCATCACATCAGCCAAATAACTGGCTGAACCACAAGACATGGTCCAACCTAAGGTGCCGTGCCCAGTGTTTAAAAACAAATTCCGATACGCGGTTTGACCAACAATAGGCGTTCCATCTGGCGTGGCGGGTCGCAGCCCCGTCCAAAACTGCGCCTGCGTTAAGTCACCACCTTGTGGATACAGTAAATTAGTTACATATTCGAGCGTGGCGCGACGCTTAGGATTGAGATCGCGGTTAAATCCACTCACCTGCGCCATGCCTCCCACACGAATACGTTGATCAAAACGGGTTATTGCCACCTTATAGGTTTCATCAATAACCGTAGATTGCGGCGCCATGGACGGCTCGGTAATAGGCACTGTCAGTGAGTAGCCTTTTAATGGGTACACCGGCACTTTTATGCCCAACTGCGCCAGCATCGCTCGCGAGTAACTACCCAAAGCCACCACATACTGATCTGCCGTTTCTACAACGCCGTCAATCAGCACCCCAGTGATACGATCACCTGTGCTATGGATATTTTGCACAGTACAGCCCAAACGAAATTCAACACCCAATGCTCGAGCTTGCTCAGCTAAGTTGCGAGTAAACAGGTTGCAGTCACCCGTCTGATCATTCGGTAAATGCAGAGCTCCTGTTAAGCTGTGAGCAACCGCTGCCAAAGCGGGCTCAACCCGAGCTATTTCTTCAGGCTTGAGCAATTCGTAAGCAACCCCACTTTGCTCAAGCACAGCAATATCTTGCGCGGCATGATCCAGTTGTTTCTGATTGCGAAATAATTGCGTAGTACCCTGCTGACGCCCTTCATACTCAATACCTGTTTGCGCACGCAACGCATCTAAACAATCACGACTGTACTCGGCTAAACGCACCATGCGCTCTTTGTTTATGGCATAGCGCTTCGCGGTACAGTTGCGCAACATCTGCAGCATCCACTGATATTGAAAGGGGTCTGCAGTTAGGCGCAGAGAAAAAGGCGCATGCTGTTGCACCAACCATTTCATCGCTTTCAAAGGCACACCTGGCGCCGCCCAAGGCGAAGCGTAACCTGGCGAGATTTGTCCGGCATTAGCAAAACTGGTTTCATCAGCAACATTAAGCTGTCGATCAACAACGAGCACTTGATAACCTTGCTGAGCTAAATAATAAGCTGTTGTTACACCGATAACACCCGCACCTAAGACCAGAACCCGCATCATTGCCCCCTAATAAAATAGTCAGCTCGCACTTGTTACATCATACACCCAGCAAAGATTATCGTGCGCTAAATCACACAGCGCTTAATCAGCTCCGGTGGCGTCAGTACTCGCTGCTGCCAAACAAATGGAACCGGCCATAAACGCTGATTAATCGGGGTATGCTGCCACAGTTCAAGAAAACTCAGCTGCTGTACGGGATGCAAAACATCCGGCGCTAAGATTGCCAAAGGCCATAAGACAAAAGCATTTTTTAAGATTTCGGCACGCGGCACACTAACACTGCCGTAGACACCCACCTGCTGACCATAGAGCAACACATCAATATCCAGCGGTAAGCCGTGGCGCGGCACAGCATAACGGCCATTGAGCGCTTCAATATGTTTAAGGTGCCGATCCAGCTCTGACAGAGGCATTGCGGTTTTCACTCGCACCACCATATTTAAAAAGCAATCACTGCGAATCCCCACAGGCTCGCTTTCAAATACAGGCGAACACTCAATATCACCCAGCAATTGCGATAAAGCATCCAGCCCAGCCGTAAGGTGCTTTTCACGCTCAATATTGCTACCTAAGCCTAAATACACATCGACTAACGACATCCGCGTTCAATCTCCACCCCTACACCCCGAGCAGCGCTAACCGCGCCAGGCTTGGTGATTTTTAAGCGCAACCAAGGAATATTGAACTCTGTCATTAATAATGCCGCCAACCGCTCAGCGAAAGTTTCCACTAATTCAAAGCTGCTGACGTGTGCAAAATGCTGAATAGATTCAGAAACCGCAGCGTAATCTAATGCCAAATGCAGCGCATCATCTGCCGCACAAGGACGATTATCCCAGCCCATTTGCACATCCACCAATAGATTTTGGCGAATTGTACGCTCCCAGTCATAAGCACCGATAACAGTGTCTACTTCTAGACTTTCGATAAATACCGTGTCCACTTTGCTCTTGCCTCGTTAGAATCAAGACTCGCTAGCCTTGGATCATGCAAATGTTTGAGTTACTACTGGTGTGCGCTTATCTGCTTGGCTCGTTTTCATTCGCCATTGTTTTAAGCCGTTATTACGGCAACAGCGACCCACGCTCGCAAGGTTCGGGTAATCCGGGCGCCACCAATATGTTACGTGTTGCGGGTAAACGTTTGGCTATTCTGACCCTGCTTGGCGATCTGAGCAAAGGTTTACTGCCAATTTTAATCGCCAGCGCTCTAGATTTAAGCCAACAACAGCAAGCCTGGGTGGGCTTAGCAGCGGTAATAGGTCACCTGTACCCTATTTATTTTAACTTTCGCGGCGGCAAGGGTGTGGCCACCACGGCCGGCATGTTATTGGGTTTATATCCGCCAGCGGCCTTATTGGCGCTAGCCGTCTGGCTGCTGACTTTTGCTTTAACTCGGATCAGCTCATTAGCTGCGCTAACCAGCGTAGCGTTGTGCTTGCCGCTATTGGCTTGGCAACAACCCCAAGCATTACTGCCCGTTAGCGTACTCAGCATTTTATTGGTTTGGCGCCATCGCAGTAATTTAAAAGACTTACTTGCCGGCAATGAACGTACCTTTAAGGACGAATAAACGATTACAGCGGCGCCAACTCTTCCAGAGGCCAGCGCGCGCGCACCTGTATAGCATCGCCTTCACTTTGCCCCGCCAATAAACGCTGACAACCGGCATAAGCGATCATTGCGCCATTATCAGTACAAAACTCAGGGCGCGCATAAAACACTTGCCCACCTCGTTTTTCCAGCATGCGCTGTAACGCCTGACGTAACGCTTGATTAGCACTCACGCCACCGGCAATCACTAAGTTTTGCAAACCTTCCTGCTCAAGCGCACGTTGACACTTAATGGTTAATGTCTCCACTACAGCGGTTTGAAAAGCATGCGCTAAATCGGCACGCGTTTGCTCGCTATCATCCCCTGCAGCGTTACATTTCTGCCACGCGGTTAAGGTGGCTGTTTTTAAACCGCTAAAACTAAACTGCAAGCCCGGACGGTCGGTCATAGGTTTGGGTAAAACAAAACGCCCCGGTTTTCCCTGTTCAGCCAATCGTGCGATTTCTGGACCTCCGGGGTAACGCAGGCCCATCAATTTAGCCGTTTTATCAAAGGCCTCTCCTGCGGCGTCATCAATGGATTCACCTAGCAAACGGTAGTGACCAATACCATCAACGCGCACCAACTGAGTATGCCCACCGGATACCAATAACGCGATAAACGGAAACTGCGGCGGTGTCTCTTCAAGCATAGGCGCCAACAAATGACCTTCCATATGATGCACACCAATGGACGGTATCCCCCAAGCAAAGGCTAAAGCTTGTGCGCAAGAGGCACCCACCAGCAGCGCCCCCACCAGACCTGGGCCTGCTGTGTAAGCAATGCCTTGGATCGCCTCAGCTTTGCAGTGTGCATCAGCCAGCACTTGCTCAATAAGCGGCAGCATACGTTTAATATGATCACGTGATGCCAGCTCTGGAACCACACCGCCATAGATACGATGCAGGTCAATTTGGCTAAATAAAGCATCCGCTAATAAGCCTCGCTCACTGTCATATAACGCCACACCTGTCTCATCACAGGATGTTTCTAAGCCCAACACCAGCATTTAATCAACCCGCCCAACTTTACAACAATGGAATAAGTAAGCATCATAAGCGGCTCAGCGGTTATGTTCTATGCTTTTCTTATCAGCTCTTTGCTTTTATGGAAAAAAGCAGCTATAATCCGCAACCCTTGAAAACGGATATGTATTTATTCAATGCATATCTTATAACCCGGTCATTGATGAAGGTACGAATCGGATGCCAACTGTCAAACTTAAAGACAACGAACCATTTGACGTTGCTCTGCGTCGCTTCAAGCGCTCCTGCGAAAAAGCCGGTGTTCTTGCTGATGTACGCAGTCGCGAGTTTT
>JAAYFI010000034.1 GCA_012728315.1 Gammaproteobacteria bacterium | reverse complement strand
TTCGCTGGCTAAGATGACTGGTTTTTCCCGCATAACAAAACTCCCAATGCCGATGCAGGTATCATAGCGCGCTTGCACACACAGTTTTAGAGAGATTTAACTATGCAACTGCTGCCTTGGGAGAAAATTGATACCGTTTTACTGGATATGGACGGTACTTTGCTCGACCTGCATTTTGATAATCATTTTTGGCTCGATTACTTACCGCAGTGCTATGCCGATAAAAATGGACTCTCACGCGCAGCAGCCGATGCGTATTTACAGCCTTTATTTGCCTCTTACAGCGGCCAACTGAATTGGTATTGCGTTGAGTTCTGGAGTAAAACGCTGGATCTACCGATCAAGCAAATGAAACGCGACACCGCGCATTTAATTGACCTACGCGCCAATGCCGATGATTTTTTAGCCGCACTGAAACAGGCTGGCAAACACACTGTATTAGTGACCAATGCGCATCGAGATTCACTGCATATTAAGCTGGAAAAAGTCCACTTAGAGCCGCTGCTCGACATCATCGTCAGCTCGCACGACTATGGCTATCCTAAAGAAGACCAGCGTTTCTGGAGCAACCTCAGCCAGCAAATCGACTACCAACCAGCGCGCAGTTTATTTATTGATGACAGCCTGCCAGTGCTGCGCAGCGCCCAGCGTTATGGCATTGGCCATCTGCGCGCAGTACTGCAACCGGACAGCCAAGGCCCCGAGAAAAACTGTGAAGAGTTTATTGCATCCACTGATCTGCTCAGCTTAGTCAGCAACCTATAACGGCAATAAGAGGCACATTGACAGCCGGCACTGCGCTCGCTACAACTATCAGCAAGCCATAACAATAAGAGAGCGCAGTCCATGCAGCAGAATAGACCCAGCACCTTTACCAGCTTCGCAGAGTTTTATCCCTATTACTTATCCGAACATAAAAACCGCACCAGCCGTCGTTTACATTTTTGCGGCACCCTTGCTGTGCTGAGCATTGCCACTTGTGTTCTTTTCGGTGTAATTCACGCTGGGTGGTTATTGGCGCTGCCAGTGTGTGGTTATGGCTTTGCCTGGCTCGGACATTTTGTCTTTGAAAAGAATCGCCCAGCAACCTTTCAGCATCCGTTTTATAGCTTGGCAGGCGACTTTGTGATGTTTAAAGATATGTTAGTCGGGCGTATTGCTTGGTAGCCTCGCGCCTGCATGGGAACCAAGCGCAACGTAGATGCTGCTGTCTTAGCCACACGCAGCATCTGCACAGTGCAATCAGTTATCCAATATATATTGCGGCTTAAGTATGTCTTGCAGCTGAGCGTAATGCAGGGTTAAACGCACCTCCCCTTCCGCATACGGAGCCAACGCATAAGGCGCATAACTGAAGGTCAAGCCTTGCTCATTGAAAACAAAGTTATCGGTTAAAAAGGTTTGCGCCTGCTCGGCTAGATTGTCGCTCAGCCAACTTTCTGCATAATCGGCATAGTTTTCCAGATAAAGCTCGCGTAACGCTTGCAGTAACTTCGCATCAGCAAAGCGTTGCAAAATATCCGGCAACAGCAATTGCTTACGGGTATTTAAATCAAACAACGCATAGCTGGTGTTGTAGATACCGTGAGCACCACCGGAGTAAACGTAACTAAATTGCTTGAAACTGGCCAAATGATTGCGCTGGGCAATAAAGCGAATGCTGTCGCTATGGTCATAACTAATAAAATAAGGCTCTTCAGCCTCACGCGCTTCTTTAATGTCCGCATAACTCTCAGTCAGCCAAGCATTGGCCTGCTGTTTGATCTCTTGCAGCTGCGCTGGCACGTCAATCGGCACCGCTACTGACTCTGCCTCAGTGATGGCCAAGCGCGCCAGCAGAGCTTGATCGAGCCAGTCGACGCCTGTGCTTTCCAGATCAATACGGATCTCAGCACAAAACTCTTGCTCTTCTTCTTGAAAGCACTTTTTCTGCGCCACAACTTCAACCAACTGCGGAACAAGCAGTGGCGTGGCTGCGGCCACTGCTGAGCTTGCATACACTGATCCAAGCAGCAGGCTAGCAATTAAAAGATTCGGTACTCGTTGCATGATTAAGCGTCCTTGATAACAGATTGGTTAGCCGTTTTATTCAGCGTATCGCGCCAGGTGAGATAGATACGTAAATCGAATTCGTATTGATGATAATCCGGCAACATATGCTGACACAGCTGATAAAAGGCTTTGTTATGGTCTTTTTCGCGTAGGTGCGCCAACTCATGCACCACAATCATCTGCAAAAATTGCGGTGGCGTATCGCGAAACAATGAGGCAATACGGATTTCTTTTTTTGCCGTGAGCTTATTGCCTTGCACCCTTGAGACCGCGGTATGCAAACCCAGCGCATGGCGCAGTACATCCAGCTTACTGTCGTACAACACTTTATCGATGTTGGGAGCATTGCGCAGGTATTGCTGCTTGAGATCATTGGTAAACTGATATAAAGCCTTATCACTTTGCACGCTATGCCGCTCGGGATAACGCTGCTGCAAATAAGCACCGAGCTTATCCTGCGCCAACAGAGTTCGCACATGCGCCTGCAATTCTGGCGCATAGGCTGACAAGTATTTTAATTCAGGTACCAAGCCCCACCCCACCTAACATCAGCATTCAATCCATAAGCCCAGCACCACTCCAAAGTAATGCTGGGTTGAATCACTGCTCAATTACTTACGCACGCCTTCAACCGCCAAAGTCAGCTCAACACTTTCTGAGGCCGGGCCTAAGTTGGCGTTAATACCAAAGTCCGCTAACTTCAGCGTTGTTGTGCCTTCAAAGCCGGCGCGATAACCACCCCAAGGATCATCACCCTCGCCAATAAAGTAGGCAGCAATCACAATTTCTTTAGTGACGCCATTGAGGGTGAGATCACCAACAATATCAGCAGTCCCTTCACCGGTGCTGAGCACCTGTGTTGAAGCAAAGGTTGCGATGGGGTGCTTGCTGGTGTTTAAAAATTCTTTACCACGTAGATGCTTATCACGCTCAGCATGATTACTGTCGAGGCTAGCAGTGCGCAACGTCACATTGACTTTGCTGGCTTCCGGTTGCGCCGCGTCATAGCTAAAAGTGCCATCAAAATCTTTAAAGGTGCCGTATAACCAGCTATAGCCTAAGTGGCTGATTTTAAAGTTAACGAAAGCGTGCTGACCTTCTTGGTCAATCACATAGTCTGCTGCCGATACTGCACCGCTGGTTAGTATTGAACCGAGTAGCAGCGCTGCGAGGGTTTTCTTAAACATATTCTCACCTTAAATGAACTGAAAGCAGTTAAGTCACATAAATTATTTAGGCTCACAACCCAACATACGCTTGAGCGTCACATCACGATCAATAAAGTGATGTTTGAGTGCGGCTAAACCGTGCAACCCAGCAACCAGCACTAATGCCCAAGCCACATAGAAATGCACAGCTCCAGCCAGATCCGCCTGATCGGGCAAGCCAGTAATCAACGCTGGAATTTCAAACAGATCAAAGACACTGATGCCACGACCTTCTGCGGTAGAAATCAGATAACCGGAGATCATCACCACAAAAATACCCAGATACAACGCCGCATGAGCTAAGCGGCTGAGTAATTGTACTGCAGTGGAATGGCTGCTGATTGGCGCAGGCTGTGGCGTTAACAAACGCCATACCACCCTTAGCAACATGACTGCAAAAAGCACAACCCCAACGCTTTTATGCAGCGCAGGCGCGGTGCGATACCACTGGCTGTAATAGGTTAGATCGGTCATCCATAGCCCTACAGCAAATAAAGCAAATACTGCCAACGCGACCACCCAGTGGAAAAGTACGCTGACTAAACCATAGCGACTTGAAGAATTAAGCAACTGCATACGAGTTCTCTTATGTTGTTGATGGTGACTATTGTAGTGTAAGCGCCCTTAAATCAGCATCTTTTAACTCGAGCTATCCAGCTTCACACTCATACCTATCTTTTTGAAAGGGGGGTATTGGTTATGACTGCACAAGATCGCCAGCAATTCTGGCGGCAACACATTGATGCCTGGCAGGCATAGGGTTTATCCGGCACGGTTTTTTGTAAGCAACGGGATTTGAATTGCGCACAGTTTAATTATTGGCGTAAGCAACCCCAAGCAACTGAAAAGCCGCCAACATGCGCAGCTTTGTATGAGGCGAAGCCGCAACGAAAACTGTCGTTGTGCTTGGCCTTGCTATAGGTTTTACGGTCAATCTTCGATGAAGAAGTCTGTATCTACTTTCTTAACTTCGTACAAGGCTGCAGAACTCACACCTACCCCATGATCAATCATTAATTGAACAAGATCAGAACCATCTATCAGAACAACTTTTGGATCGATCTGACCCACATAATCCATTGCCTCTTTTGAGAAACGACTAGTGGTAATAAAAACACCTTTCCTAGCTCGCTGACCATGAAGAGCACCAACAAACTTCTGAATCTCTGGCCTACCAACCACAGCCTCCCAGCGTTTTGCTTGAAGATATATCGTCTCCAAACCGAGGCGATCTTCTTTGATTACGCCATCAATACCTTCGTCCGCAGTTTTCCGCGTAGCCTTCCCCGCTTCTTTTACTGAGCCGCCATATCCCATTGAAACAATGAGGTGAATGACAAGTTTCTCAAAAAATTCTGGGGTATTGCTTTTAATAAGATGAAGAAGCTCATTCGCAACTTCGTCTCGGAGCTGTTGATACGCCTGCTCTAGTGTTTCTTCAGGTGTCGTAGAGGAGACGTCATCATGCGTATGCGTAACTTTTTGAGTTCGGCTTTTGTTGCTCGCCTGCCGAAACTCTTGAAACTCTTTGAACCGCTCCAAATACTTGATACTGATGCAGTCAGGCCCTTCTAAAAGAATCTTCCTACCACGGTCAGAAATGTGAAAACTACCCCGCTTAGGTGATTCCAAAGCCCCTGCCTGGGTCAGATACACCTTTGCCCATGCCACACGATTTGCAAAGGTGGTTTGCCGACCACTAGGTAACCGCTCTTCAAGATCATCTTGGGATAATCCCAACATATCTGCTAGCCCTTCTCGGGCTTCTTGCATCGTATGCTCTTCGCCGTCGGCCGAAAACTTTAGTAGTGGTAGCATCAATGATTGAAAATCAGGTACGGCCAAGTATTACTCCCATTTTTACCTATAACGCCTACCACAACGGCTTGGGTGAAGTGGCGGCATTTTTGTGTCTTTTGCAAAAACGGTGACAGCTTACCAAAGCCCGATTGCTGGTACTTGTTAGTGCTAAAATATTGATGAAATAAAACCCACAATACAAATAAAAACGATCACAAAGATAACTAAACCAATCTTCTCTCCTGCTGATGCGGAAAATTTTTGATGCATACTGCCACAGAATGGGCATATTGATTTCTTGGGTACAGGTGTCCAGCTCCCTTGGCCATGAACAAGCGGCGGACCAGTAATGATTCGCGGAATCATTTTCTTTCCGCAGTTACTACAAGATACTCTTTCATCAGACAAGCTTTCACCTTTGCTCGTGATGGTAATATTGATTGCCTTTGGCCCTTTTTTTCCATCGACTGAATCGAACTCTACTAAATCACCATTGTTAGGCAGATCAACACCCTTAATATCTCTAACTCCAAAAAAGCGCTCAATATCATCGCTCCCCACAATAAACCCAAAGCCTTTTTCCTTAGAAAACCATTTTACTGTACCGTCCATATGACTCCCTATGTGTATGATGCCTAACATTATATTAGCAAGCATGCGCGTTTCGCCGCTAAGCCTACTTGGCTAACTTAACAGTAAGACATTGTTTATACGCAGCTTTTCCGGCCCTAGCAAGATAGCTGCTTGCAGCAATTCGTGCTTGCTTACATCGCTCTAAGTGAGCGCACAATAACCACCCTTGCAAAAGCGCCAACCCTTTATAGTTAGCGGCTCACGCTCAACTCTAAGAACTTAAACGTGCATCTCTCAGCATAAAACAACACCAAACGGAATGCAGATATGTCTGAGCGAGCATACTTCACGTCATAAAAAAACCCGCTTACTCTTTAACCAAGTAAGCGGGTTTTGTTTAGCGCGATACGCTTATTTGATGTTTTGATACAGCTCGCCGCTGGCGTAACGCTGATACATCTTCTCTAAAGAAATCGGCTTAATTTTTGACGCGTTACCGGCAGTACCGAAGGCTTCGTAACGAGCAATACAGATATCACGCATGGCAGTAACGGTTTCGGCAAAGAACTTACGTGGGTCGAACTCGCTTGGATTGAGTGCCATGTGACGACGCATGGCGCCAGTCGATGCTAAACGCAGGTCAGTATCGATATTGACCTTACGCACACCGTGCTTAATACCCTCAACGATTTCTTCCACAGGTACGCCGTAGGTTTCTTTAATATCACCGCCGTACTGATTGATAATCTGCAGCCACTCTTGAGGGACAGAGCTTGAACCGTGCATTACCAAGTGCGTATTCGGAATACGTTTGTGAATTTCTTTAATACGCTCAATGGCTAAAGTGTCGCCAGTGGGTGGCTTAGTGAATTTGTAGGCACCATGGCTGGTACCAATGGCGATCGCCAAAGCATCCACTTTAGTTTGCTTAACAAAGTCAGCGGCTTCTTCTGGATCAGTGAGCATTTGCTCCATATCCAATACGCCTTCAGCGCCGATGCCGTCTTCTTCACCGGCCATACCGGTTTCTAAGCTACCTAGGCAGCCTAACTCACCTTCCACAGACACACCGCACGCGTGCGCCATTTCCACGGTACGACGCGTCACCGCAACGTTGTACTCGTAATCCATTGGCGTTTTGCCGTCTTCACCGAGTGAGCCGTCCATCATTACGGATGAGAAGCCCAACTGGATGGAGCGCTGGCAGACATCAGGGCTGGTACCGTGGTCTTGGTGCATGCACACTGGAATATGAGGAAATTCTTCAATTGCCGCTAAGATCAGGTGACGCAAAAATGGTGCACCCGCATATTTACGCGCACCCGCAGACGCCTGAACAATCACGGGAGAGTCGGTTTTATCCGCTGCTTCCATAATTGCGCGCATTTGTTCTAGGTTATTGACGTTAAAGGCTGGTACGCCATAGCCAAACTCGGCGGCGTGGTCCAGCATTTGACGCATGCTAATTAGAGCCATAGTGTTTCCCCGCAAGGTCATTAAAATCTATCCGGCTGACTCTATAGCAGCCGGTTTATATCGATCAGCGCGCTGATTAAATCAACTTAATCCTGTGCGCGCTCTTGTAAAATAGCTACCGCTGGTAAAACTTTGCCTTCGACAAATTCAAGGAAAGCACCTCCACCAGTGGAAATATAAGAAATCTTGTCAGCTACATTGTACTTATCAATGGCTGCCAGCGTATCACCACCGCCTGCAATTGAGAATGCGTCGCTCTCCGCAATTGCTTGTGCCAACACTTTGGTGCCATTAGCAAACTGATCAAACTCAAACACACCCACTGGACCATTCCACAGAATGGTTTTTGAGTTTTTCAGTAATTCAGCAAACTGCTTCGCGGTTTCTGGACCGATATCGAGAATCATATCGTCTTCAGCCACATCAGCCACGGCTTTCACTGTGGCTTCTGCATCGGCAGCAAAGGCTTTGGCAACAACCACGTCAACAGGCAATGGCACGCTAACTTTCGCGGCAATGGCTTTGGCCGTATCCACCAGCTCTGCTTCATAGAGTGATTTGCCTACTGGGAAACCCGCTGCAGCTAAGAAGGTATTGGCAATACCACCACCAACAATCAGCTGATCACAAATATCAGACAAACTGGTGAGCACATCCAGTTTAGTGGATACTTTCGAGCCAGCAACAATAGCGGCCATTGGCTTCGCAGGTGCATCCAAGGCTTTACCCAGCGCCGCCAACTCGGCTGACAATAAAGGACCCGCACAGGCTTTTTTCGCAAACTTAGCCACACCATGGGTCGAACCCTGAGCGCGGTGTGCAGTACCAAAGGCATCCATTACAAAGACATCACAGAGTGCTGCATATTTCTTTGCTAGCTCATCGGTGTTTTTCTTTTCGCCACTGTTAAAGCGTACGTTTTCTAATAACACGATTTCGCCTGGAGCAACGTCCACGCCATCCAGGTAGTCACGTACTAAAGGTACTTCACGGCCCAGTGCTTGGCTTAAATAAGCGGCCACCGGTGCCAAGCTGTTTTCTTCACTAAACTGCCCTTCTTCAGGACGTCCTAAGTGTGAGCACACCATCACTGCCGCGCCCTTTTCCAAGGCTAAACGGATGGTGGGTAATGCCGCCACAATCCGTGCATCACTTTGCACAACACCGTCTTTTACTGGCACGTTGAGATCTTCACGAATCAAAACACGCTGGTTAGCAAGATCAAGGTCAGTCATATTTAACACTGTCATGGAATTTTAGTCCTTTACTGAGCGGTTAGTGGTACAGGCAACGTTTAAAAAGTGTTCAGCCACATCCAGCATACGGTTGGCAAAGCCCCATTCATTGTCGAACCAAGCGACAAAATTGAGCATGCGTGGGCCACTCATCCGTGTTTGGCTGGCATCAAAAATAGCCGAATGTGGATCGTGGTTAAAATCGCAGCTGGCGTGCGGTAATTCGGTGTAATCAAGCAAGCCGTGCAACGCACCTTGCGCAGCGGCTTGCTTAAATAGCTGGTTAATTTCTGCAGTATCAGTGTCGCGCTGAGTGTGTACGGTGATATCTAAGCAGGATACGTTCACCGTAGGTACGCGCATCGCTTTGGCTTGGATTTTACCGTTCAGCTGCGGTAATAAACGCTCGATACCACGTGCCAAGCCGGTCGACACCGGAATCACTGATTGGAAGGCAGAACGGGTACGGCGCAAATCTTTGTGATGATAGGCATCAATCACCGGCTGATCATTCATCGCCGAGTGAATGGTGGTGATAAAGGCATGCTCGATCCCCACGCTGTTTTCCAGCAGTTGCAGCAAAGGCACGCCGCAATTGGTGGTGCAGGACGCATTGGAAACGATCTGCTCGCTGCCAGTTAAAGAGGCGTGATTAACGCCATAGACAATAGTGGCATCGACATCGGCGGCGCTGTCCATTGGCTGCGAGAGCAGTACTCGCGGCACCCCCGCAGCAATAAAACGCTGGGCATCGGCGCGCGTGGTGTATTGCCCTGAACATTCCAGCAACAGATCAATATCCAATGCCGCCCAATCAATCTCTTCTGGCGTTTCGGCGCAGAGTACTTTGACGCACACACCATCAATGTGCAGACAATCGCCATCGACACGCACCTCGCCGGGAAAACGTCCGTGGGTGGAGTCAAAACGGGTCAGGTATTCAATACTGGCTTGATCGGCAATGTCATTGAGCGCGATGATTTCAAAGTTGGCTTTGTCCTTGCGCTCGCTTAATGCACGCAACACGCAGCGACCGATACGGCCGTAACCATTTAGTGCAACTCGAAATGGGCGTGCTGACATGATGATCCTTTAGCGAAAGAAACCGCGCACAGCTAAAAGCTCTACGCGGCATAACAATGACACAACAAACACTTATTCGTCGTCAAGCAGCTCTGCAGCAACGTTCAAAACGCTATCCACAGTAAAGCCAAACATTTCAAACAACTGGTTGGCTGGCGCTGACTCACCATAGGTTTGCATGCCAATCACGCGGCCATCAAGACCCACGTATTTGTACCAGTAATCCGCATGCGCAGCTTCAATGGCAATACGCGCACCCACTTCGATGGGCAATACCGCTTGCTTGTATTCTGCATCTTGCGCATCAAAAACGCTGGTGCATGGCATCGACACCACACGCACTTTATGACCTTGCTCAGTCAACGCGTTATAGGCATGAACCGCCAAGCCGACTTCTGAACCGGTCGCAATCAAGATCAACTCAGGCTCGCCTGTGCAATCTTTGAGGATATAACCACCGCGCTCGATATTGGCGATTTTCTCAGCTGTGCGCTCTTGGTGCTCGAGGTTTTGACGACTGAAGATCAGTGCGCTTGGTCCGCCTTTACGCTGCAGCGAATATTTCCACGACACGGCAGACTCCACCGCATCACATGGACGCCAAGTATCTAAGTTCGGCGTGGTACGCAGGCTGGCCAGCTGCTCAATCGGCTGATGGGTTGGACCGTCTTCACCCAAACCAATGGAGTCATGGGTAAACACATAGAGCACACGCTGCTTCATCAACGCTGACATGCGCACCGCGTTACGGGCATATTCCATAAACATCAGGAAGGTCGCGCCGTAAGGAATCAAACCGCCATGCAACGCCACGCCATTCATAATGGCGCTCATACCAAACTCACGCACACCGTAGAATACATAGTTGCCTGAGGCATCGACATCCGATACGCCTTTGCAGCCTTTCCACAAGGTCAGGTTGGAACCGGCTAAGTCAGCTGAACCACCGAGTAACTCAGGCAGTAATGGGCCGTAAGCATTGAGGCTGTCTTGGCTGGCTTTACGGCTGGCAATGCTTTCGCCTTTAGCCGCTACTTCAGCAATGTACTGCGCTGCTTTCTCAGCAAAGTCAGCTGGTAAATCACCGGCCATACGGCGCTTAAACTCAGCAGCCAGTTCTGGGAACTCAGCAGCATAAGCGGCAAAACGCGCATCCCACTCAGCTTCGGCTTTGGCACCGGCTTCTTCTGCATTCCACTCAGTGTAAATATCGGCAGGAATTTCAAACGGCGCGTGCGGCCAGTTCAACTCTGCACGGGTTAAGGCAATTTCTTCTTCACCCAATGGCGCGCCATGGCTGGTTTCTTTACCACCACGGTTCGGTGAGCCAAAACCAATCACGGTTTTGCAGCAAATTAAAGTGGGTTTATCGCTCTCACGGGCGGCTTCAATGGCTACAGCAATTTCATCAGCATCGTGACCGTCGACATTACGAATCACATGCCAGCCGTAGGCTTCAAAGCGGCGCGGGGTGTCATCACTGAACCAGCCCTGCACCTGACCATCAATGGAAATACCATTGTCATCATAGAATGCAGTCAGTTTATTCAGACCTAAGGTACCGGCTAAGGAGCACACCTCATGGGAGATACCTTCCATTAAGCAGCCATCACCTAAGAATACGTAGGTTTGGTGATCAACGATGTTGTGCTGTGGACGGTTAAATTGTGCTGCCATCACTTTTTCAGCTAAAGCAAAACCCACCGCATTGGCTAAACCCTGACCGAGTGGGCCTGTGGTGGTTTCCACACCTGCGGTGTAACCAAACTCAGGATGCCCAGGAGTGCGACTGTTGAGCTGACGGAAGTTTTTTAAATCATCCAAGTTGACATCGTAACCGGTTAAATGCAGCAAGGAATACAGCAGCATTGAACCGTGTCCGTTAGATAAAACAAAGCGGTCACGATCAACCCACGCGGGATTGTTAGGGTTATGCTTCAGATGATCGCGCCACAGGACTTCGGCGATATCCGCCATACCCATTGGTGCACCCGGGTGGCCACTGTTGGCTTTTTGCACAGCATCCATGCTGAGGGCGCGAATGGCATTGGCTCGCTCACGACGGCTGGGCATTACTGAATCTCCTGACGCTGAAAATAAAATAAAGACGGCTATTTTCGCCCACCTAAACGCAGGGGGCAATCTTTGTCGTAAATCAAAAACAGGATTATAGCGGATAACCGCAAAGAAGGCGGCATTAAAGACAAGCGCACATGGCACTATAAGCGCAGCATAGTTCTGCGCGAGACATCGTCTGCATGCTCAGCTGAGCGCTATGGCAGCTCAGCATCGAGCAGCAACCGCTCAATGCCAAGCACCAAGCGGTTTATCGAGCGTATTACAGACCGGCGGCAGCGCGTAAGGCTTCGGCGCGATCTGTTTTTTCCCAACTGAAAGCGGTGAAAGTGTCATCGCCTACGGTCATTTCATAGGGCGTACGGCCAAAGTGACCATAAGATGCCGTGGCTTGATACATTGGGTGCAGCAAGTCGAGCATATGAGTAATAGCGTAAGGACGTAGATCAAATACATCACGCACCAGCTTGATGATTTGCTCATCGCTGACTTTACCGGTACCGAAGGTATTCAAAGAAATCGACGTCGGCTGCGCCACGCCAATGGCGTAAGAGACTTGAATCTCACAACGCTCAGCCAAGCCTGCCGCAACAATGTTTTTCGCCACATAACGGCCTGCATAAGCCGCACTGCGGTCAACTTTCGATGGATCTTTACCTGAGAATGCACCACCACCATGACGCGCCATACCGCCGTAGGTATCGACAATAATTTTACGACCGGTTAAACCGCAGTCACCCACAGGTCCGCCAATCACAAAGTTACCGGTTGGATTAATGTGGTACTGGGTGTCTTTGTGCAACAACTCTGCAGGCAAAGTGTGCTTCACAATCAACTCCATCGTCGCTTCGCGCAAATCAGCCAAAGAGATATCTGGATTATGCTGAGTGGATAACACCACCGCATCAATACCGACCACTTTACCGTTTTCATAACGGCAAGTGACTTGGCTTTTAGCGTCGGGACGCAACCAAGGCAACAAACCACTTTTACGTGCTTCTGCTTGGCGCTCCATTAAACGGTGAGCAAAAGTAATAGGTGCAGGCATCAACACATCGGTTTCATTGCTGGCATAGCCAAACATCAAGCCTTGGTCACCGGCACCTTGATCTTCTGGCTTACTGCGGTCAACGCCTTGCGCGATATCCACGGACTGTTTACCAATAATATTGATAATGCCGCAGGTACCGCCGTCATAACCCACATCAGAATTGTTGTAGCCAATATCCACGATGACATCGCGCACCAGCTGCTCTAAGTCAATCCAGGCGCTGGTAGAAATCTCGCCAGCAATAATCGCCACACCAGTTTTCACCAGTGTTTCGCACGCCACGCGTGCTTGCTTATCTTCAGTGATGATGGCATCTAACACTGCATCAGAAATTTGATCCGCAATCTTATCGGGATGACCTTCAGATACGGATTCAGAGGTAAAAATCGAGTATTCGCTCATGTCGGTTCCTTTAACTACCGGTGCGTGAGGGTGCTTCGTGAATCCGGCTTGGCAAAATGCCGCAGCTGAATTTGAAAGCCGTTTTTTAAACCCAAGTAAAGACTTTCACTGGGTATCA
>JAAYFI010000110.1 GCA_012728315.1 Gammaproteobacteria bacterium | reverse complement strand
CTGCTCGTTATTGTTTCCGTGATCCACCGCTGGATTGCTAACAAACTCACTAGGGTAGTCGTGATACTCGCGCACCATGGCGCGCAAAACGTCATCAGGTTTTTGCCATGGGCTGACGCCTAAAATTGCACCAATACGGCTGCCTGTCATCCGCATTTTTCTCTGATTAAACCATTCTGGGCTTCTTTGTGATACATTGATTGTGCTGTTCATTTGTAACTCCTAAGCCGTACTGTTTGCGCAGTACGGATTTTTAATTGGATTATCAGAAAGGAATATCGTCTTCAAAAACATCAGATGGCGGCGGCGTTGGCGCTGGTGCTTGAGCTGGTTTTACAGCCTGCTGCGCTTGAGCAGATCCAGCCTTGCGAGCTGATACAGACTTAACCCAATTTCCTGACTTGCTTTTGTCGTCAAGCTCCCACACGTCAAGCAGTAAAACCATTGGCGAATTAGTGATAGTGCTAAGGCTCATATCGCTAGGCTCTTGCTCTCCTGCCTTTTGCATCGCAGCGAACAATTTACCGCCAGCATTCGTCGCAATAGCAGCCAGCATACGCTTGTGCGCCTCAGCCTTATCTAGACTGTAAACCCGTAGCTTTTGGAATAGCACGCGATTAGCAAACTCAGCAGGCTGGCTAACGCGCCACTTAAGATTAATGTATCGGTCGCCATTGTATTCGCTGTTTTTAGCCTCCTCACAGATCGCTAAAACGCGAGTGTCTTTAGGAATCGGAGCAAGGTCGCCGCCGGTCATTTCAAAACTAGATTCTTGAGTGTCAATATTTCCGAAAAAACTCATGATTGTTGCTCCTGATTAAAAAACTTAATGTATTGCGTGACTGGGTTTGTGCCGAGTTCAACTTCCATCTCGGCCGGCATGTTATACCGGTTTTTTGCGTTCACATACCCAACGTGCCCGTCGCCGGTTGTGATCAATTTACGCACGCCTGTTTGCGTTATTCGTCCGAATTTGGTCGTCTGGCCTTTGCGGTTTGTTTCCTGCCCCGTTACGAATTTCTCTTTTTCAAGATAAAGCACAGCGTCAGACTGGCTTACGTATACGCTCAATGATTGCGTATCCATGTCGAGACTAAAAACGCTGTAATCAGCTGCAGCATCAGGACTGTTGCGGATCTTTTTAACGCCTGTGTGCGCTAAAAACACAACCGCCATATTTTTTACGGCGCGCAACTGCTCGCACTTGTAAATAAAATCAGCGTGCCAGCTCATAACCTCGGCGTAGCCTTTATGGAACCCACCGCTAGCATCGGCAACGGTGCCAACGTTATCGCGCAGTGCTATTTCATGGCCGAACAAGCCGTCTAGCGTAGTGATCGAATCGACTACAAAAGTCTTGTATTCGTGATCGCTAGTCATAAGCTCGTCAACAATATGCATTAAAGTTTCACGACTTGACCGCGACATATTGCCGTTTTGGTCTTTTGCAGATTTCGGCAAGCGAGGCAAAACATCGGGTTGAATATCTTCATCCCAGTTTTCAAAAACACTCGTACCGTCTTCTGTAGGCAATATAAGGGCATTAGGGAATAGCGCGCCTAAGCTCGTTTTTCCCGTGCCTGGACTGCCTACAATCGTGATAATCGGCGGCTTTGCTGATGGTTTTTTAGTTCTGCTTAAAAAGCTCATTTTACTCGCTCCTGTTCATCGCAATACTTACGCAAAGCTTCCACCGTTTTAATGGTAGGATTGCTATCTGCGCCGCTCATAAGTCGGTTGATCGTGTGGATCGACACGCCGCTTTTGTAGGCCATATCTACGCGATCATGCTTTCGCATGGCTACCAATAATTCATCTAGCATTTTCAATCCCTCTCGTTTGTTTGTGTGATAATACTAGCACCGCAATGCGGGGCGGTGCAAGTAGTTTAATGCTATTTTAATTTATATTTTTTCTGTACACGGTTTCTGGCGTCTCTATATTCGACTTCTTCAATCACTGAATTTTTAATCAAATGATCAATGCATGCGTTCACGTTAGCGCTGCCATATTTTTTATTCCGGTTGCGGATAACGCCAGCGCCTATTCCGTCTGGGCTTCCCTTTATGACCGTTATAACGCCCTCAATTAGCCCCGTCGTGCGCTCCTCTTTGTCGTGGCTATCAGCTCCGAGGATTGCTATACAGTGGCTCAATTTAAAATCAGTCACGCGGCGAACGATGGCGTGAGCCTGCCTGACGTGGTGCAGCTCAACTGTAATGTCGTGAGTATCTTGCACGGGAATACTTAGTATTCCTGCCAGTTTAATTGTCATTTCCCATACGCGCGTAGTGATCGTATGCAGGCCCTGACCTTCGTGCTCTAGCTCTTGCCCGCGACCGCGCCAGTACAGATAAACATCATCAAGCTCTTTGCGCGCATCAGCTGATATATTGATAATGCGACGATCACCGTAAAGCCTTACTCTATCGAACTCTTTGCCCGCATGGCCTTGCGCGTACAGCTCAAACAGTCGAGCCTTTAACTCGTCGCACAGCGGCATAGGTGCGTACTTGTCACGCCGCAACGGCAGCGCTTGAGGCTCTCTAAAAAGCAGCGCTCGCCCAAGGAACCCGTTCACCAGCATATCCGGATCAAGTCGTATTGCAGCATCAAAACTGTTTGGCTCAGTGATGCCAAAGAACGACAAGAAAGGCGCTGCAATCCCGTTATTTATCTTTAGTCTGTCGGCGCGCAAATCATCCAGCTCTTGCTCACCTCCGCGCCCGTCATCGACGCGCTTTTGAGCAGTTGCAATCTGCTTATCTATACGCTCCTCAATTGTTTCGCGCATATCTCCAGATACCAAGTAACTGCTATTCGCCTTTGTGAATATCTTCATAATCTCAGCTGGAACAGCTTCCAAGTAGCTGGCGTTTCCTTTTGCTTTTGCGTTACCGATCTTAGCTAGCATTGATCCGAACTCATCGACCATATACATGCTCGCCTGGTGCCGTACAATATTTCTGACCAGCTCCTGCTCCGACTTAATGCCGCCATGCATTGCTGCGGACTGTCCAGCTGCCGCAATCAGCTCAGACGCAGCCTGATAAACCGCTTCTTTTCCCGATCCGCTATCAGCGACCGCAAACGTCATAAGGTTGAGAGTAGTTTTGTATACCGGATCAACTCGGTAACGCAAACCTGCGGCATTACCAACCACCTGCATTGCTGCAGCCAGCGCTAAATGCTTGCGCGGGAACAGACACTGTGAATCAATCCACTCGAAAACTCGACCGACCAACCCGCTAAAGTCGCTAGGCTCCGGATCATGCTCCATGATCGCATTGCTGTTTTGTTTTGGCTCAATAATAGGATCATCTGCCCACTCTGTATCATCGACAAATTCAACCGTCGCGGCATATCCGTTTTCACGCGCCTTAGCCGCAATCGTTGCAGCAGTAACAGGGTTTGCGCTCTTGCCGAATCCGTGCCATTTGTCTGACATAGTGCTAACGCACTCGCTTGGATTGCTTTGCCTTGACCAATTTACCCATAGGTCTAGCCCGGTATCGGCGCCGCCTGTTGAGTTATGCAGCGCCATACCGATGTGCAGCCATTCCTCGTACGTAGTGGCCTCGGTATTAGGAATAGCGTCAACCATGGTGGCCAGCTCATTCTCATCTACAGAATAATCTCCTACCGTGTACGATTTCTCTTTACGCTCCAGTAAATCCAGCAGCTCATCGGGCGCCATCGTCACAGAAGCAGGGCTGCCCAATATTACCTCGTAACGTAAACCACTCTCATGCTCGCTATATGCCCCCACTACGTATCCAGTTGATTTAAAATCAATACCCTTGTACTGGGCTAGATTTGTGCACAACGCCTTGCCTAGTGAATCTGCGGGCCGTTTAAAATACCAGTGCTCACCGTCACCACTACCAGTCCGAACAATGTAGCCGCATTTTTCTCGAACTTTTTGCAGCGACTTAGCAGACTCAAAACCGCCGTTTCTTCCATCGACATCAACTACCAGTAGCTCGCTTGTATTAGTAACGATGCCATAACCGTCTAAAAATTGGTTTCCGAAAAACGTACCGTCCTCGTCTTCCAGATAGGCCAACTGGGTATCATCCCAGTCTTGCGTATGCTGCCATGCCGCGCTGCGCGGGTGCTTGCCAATTGTCTTGCATTCAGGATCGCCACAACCGCAGCGCTTGCCGTCTGACGTTATTACAATGTCGTGCAGCGGGAATATTCGCCAGCCTGCATCTAGCGCATCCGTGTAGTCGATAACGGCCATTATCCAAGCCTCCGAATAACTGGGAATTTATCGCCCTTGGTTAGCGTGACGATAGAGCGCCATCCTTTCTCGTTCGCCACGCGCTTAGCAGTCGAGACTACGCTGCTGTTTTTCGCATAAACACCAATAACGAATTTAGGATCTTTTATTTTAAGCTCAACTTCATCACCGATGGACATATTTTTTATTTGCGTATCGACTTCATGAAGCAAAGTGTACGCCGGGTATTTTGTTTTCATTTTCCACCTCGTTCGAAAATACAGAAACGCAAGAATATACAAATTAAGCAATTTATCAAGAACTTTTTATTGATTATTCGCTGAAAGGCAGATGAATACATGCTTGATTAATCATTAAAACACTTTGAAATCAACGACTTACGCTATAAATTACTGAATAGATGAATAACGCCATTAGAGATACATATAATATATACAGACTACCCTCTATAGATAGTAGTTATACCTATACCCTAAAGACTATAAAGCACCGCAAAAAGTAAGTATTAGTATTTATAGTTATTTATTATAATTATTAATCAATAGATTTTTTCCTTACAAATCAATGACTTACAGCATTTTCTTAAAGTGATAACTATGTGTAGCCATCAATAATCATAAAAAATACTGTATTGACCATAAACCACTTGCATTACCCGCACCACCGCGTATACTTAGCACGTACCAAAGACTCACCGGCCTAAAGCGGTGCTAAGTCAGCACAGACTAAAAAGCCGACTTGCCGCCGTAAGCGGCTAATAGTTCAATATGCCCCATGCCTCTTCACTTTTGTGTACGCACGTGGGTCTCAACATGAAAGGAAGTGACATGAACGAAATCAACGATGAAGTAAAACTAACATTGAATCTAATGCAAACCGACATTGACGACGGGGCGCATGGCGAACTGCAGAACCACCTGTACAGTCTGCTAGAGATGAAGCGCAACGAGCTGCAGCAGCGACTGGTTGAGCGTTCTTGGTTAGGGCCTGCATTAGGTGTTGATAAAGCTAAGCCGTTGACCTCGGATGAGTTGATGGCTGGTGGGTGGTGGTGTGCTGATACGAGCGAAGCTTGCAGGCTTGCATTAGAATCGTTCGGATTTAAGTTTTTTTCTTGTATCTGGGATAGCGAGTTTGAAGCATGTTTTGCTGATAACCTTAAATACGCGATTGGTAGAGGGCCTGAGATTCACGCAACGTCAAAGCTAAAACTAAAACAAATCTACCGAGATGGTAATGAGTTTTATTGGGGTGAAAAATGAAAACCCTAACGATGACGCCAACAGCAGATCAAATAAAACCAAAGGTGCGCGGCAAGTCTGATTTTTTTAGCTGGCAGCTATACCGCTACATGAAAAAGTACAGCAACCCGAGCGAGCACCGCATATGGGCGGCAACATGGAACATGTTCTATGGCGTACAGTCAAACAAGCCAAGCCTGTATATTGGCAGCGAGCGAGATGGTGACTGGATTCATGCTCGGCAGTTGAGGAACCTTTGCCTAGTAGGCCAAAAAATCGAGCGTTACGCTTATGGCGCGCCTCATGACACGGCAAACTGGGTGGATGTAACAGACGCCTTCTGGGGTGATTACCTAAAGATCGGCGTTTGTGCCATTCACGGAGATTTAGCCCATAAATGGCGAGAAGAAGGGGATCAAAGAACCTGCGACCATTGCGGTAAGAAAGAGCGAAAGCGGATCGTGATGATTGAGAAAGAAGTATGGCAAGTAGAGGACGGTGACGCATGAAAACACTCACAGCAATCCCACTAAGCGAGCTCATCAAAAAAGCAGGCAGCAAGCGTAAGGTAGCTCAGATTGCAGGCATCCAGAATCTTGGCAGCCTATCGCACGAATCAGTGCTGATTGATGGTCGTATGTATCGGCCAAGTATCAGTACGGCGGACTGGGGAGAGGTTTATAAACAGCTGGTGGAGAGTGAGAAATGACTAAACAAGAGTTTATGAATAGGTATGGTGATGTTGAAGTAAAGTTCTCCAGCTACTACAAATATACCTTCACGTTCACAGGAGAGTTTGATGGTGGTGTTGTTATGGTGGAGGTTGGAGGAGACTCTAGTGACATATACCGTATGGAGGTGTGCAGTGGTTTATCGGAGTCAGTTAGAGGATTAGATCCATACAGCGGGACTTTTGCAAAGAGTGGTGAAGTTGATGATAATTTCTATGAATAAATGGGAGAATGAGAAATGAAAAAATTACTAATTGGCTTGGCTTTATCTGTTGCAATGAGTGCACCAGCGTTTGCAGGTGGTCATGTTATCAGCAGCCAGACGTGCTCCGAGCTAGAGGAGACTGCTGTAGAGGTCATGAATGCAAGGCAGTCAGGCGTACCGATTAGCAAGGTTATGGCCCTGCTGGATAACGATCTATTTCATAGAATCATCATAGACGCATACGATCAGCACGCCATGCAGACACCAGAAAACGCTGCAAATCAGCGCGCAGAGTTCGGTATAAAATGGGCATTGTTCTGCATTAAAAACAGATAGCCGTATTGTGGTATAATCAACCCGTCGAAATTGGCGGGTTTTTTAATGGTGGTAGTATGAATTTAGATGATTTTGATATTGACGAACGCGCATTAGCAGAAGCTGAGCAGCGCAGAGAACAGAAACTCGCCGAAGACGAGCAGCCCATTGAGGCTGATAATGATTGTGGCGGAGCCTGCACCATTTAGAGGGTTAAGTTATGGCTGCTCCTATGGGAAATCAGTTCTGGAAGGCAAGAGCAAAGCACGGCAGAGACAAGATATTCTCTACGTCGGATTGCTTGTGGGAGGCTTGTGTTGAATACTTCCAATGGGTAGAAGACAACCCGCTGCTTGAGCAGAAGATCTTTCACGCCAACGGCCAGATAACAAAAGACACTGTTAGCAAAATGCGAGCTATGACTCTAACAGGGCTTAGGCTTTTCTTGGGTATTGACCATAAAACATGGTTAAATTACAAGGAGTTAGATGATTTTATCCCAGTCATCACGCGAGCCGAAGAAATCATCTATGAGCAAAAGTTCACCGGCGCTGCTGCTGATATGCTAAACCCTAATATTATTGCGCGTGATCTTGGCTTGGCGGACAAGCAAGAAGTTAAGCAGACGCAAGATATTAAGGTGACTGCAGACATGAACCCGCAAGACGCTGCAAAGGCGTATCAGGACTTAATGAATGGTTGACGGGTTTGATTTTCGAAACCCTGACTATTCATCGGTGTTTGCGCAGCGCGCGGATCGACTTAAGAAGCTGCGCGCAACACCTAACTCATTCTCCAATTTGCTTGCGTATTATCGAAACAATCCAGCTCAGATGATTATTGATTGGGGCTGCACTGCTGACCCAAGAAACGCAGAGCGCGGCTTACCTGTTATCGTTCCTTTTATTCTTTTTCATAAGCAGGTTGAATGGATTGATTGGGCGGTCGACAAATGGAAAAACCAAACATCCGCACCAACAGTTAAAAGCCGTGATATGGGCCTAAGCTGGTTATCTGTTGCGCTTGCTTGTGTGCTTAGCGTGACTAGAGATGATCTGGTGATCGGTTTCGGTAGTCGCAAAGAAGAATACGTCGACAAGATCGGCAGCCCTAAAAGCCTTTTCTTTAAGGCGCGTATGTTTATGCAGCTTCTACCGCCGGAATTGCGCGGTGGTTACGTGCAAGGCGTCACAGACCCGCACATGCGGATAAAGTTTCCAAATACTGGTTCGGTTCTGGTTGGTGAGGCTGGTGACGGTATCGGGCGCGGTGATCGTGCCAGTATCTATTTTGTTGACGAGAGCGCGTTCCTAGAACGCCCCCAGCTTGTCGAAGCGTCACTATCGCAGACAACGAATTGCAGGCTGGATATATCAACGCCTAACGGATTAGCAAACCCTTTCGCGGAAAAGGTAAGGTCTGGAAAGTTCAACACGTTCACGTTCCACTGGCGTGACGATCCGCGCAAAGATGATGAGTGGTACGAGAAGCAGAAATCAATACTTGATCCGATTACAGTCGCCCAAGAGATTGACATTGACTTTGCGGCATCGGTTGATGGTGTGCTGATTCCTAGCGCATGGGTGCAATCTGCTATTGACGCTGACAAGAAGCTAGGCGTTGATGCCACAGGCGAACGGTTTGCGGCATTGGACGTTGCAGACCTTGGAAAGGATAGCAATGCAATCACATTGCGAGACGGCGTAATCATTGAGGACGTTAAGGACTGGCACGGAAAGACCGTGGAAGACATTTACGGCACGACTCAGAAGGCGTTTGGCTTGTGTGATGAGTGGGGTATCGACCGATTGCGCTATGACTCGGACGGTCTCGGGGCCGGTGTGCGCGGTGATGCCAGAGTTATTAACATTGACCGCAACTACAGCGGCCTTGGATCAATTGAGTGCGAGGCGTTCCACGGTGGTGCGAGCGTAGTAAATCCAGACAAGGAATACGTCAAAGGCCGCACCAATGAAAGTTTTTTTGATAACTTAAAAGCCCAATCGTGGTGGTTATTGCGCGACCGGTTCAAGATCACGCATGAGGCGGTCACCGATGGCAAGCCGTTCAATGTTGATGATATAATCGTTATACGCAAAGGAATGGCACAGCAGAACAACCTGATCACTGAGCTTAGCCAGCCAACATACAAGCGTTCAAGTCGCGGTAAAATACAGATCAATAAAGCGCCTGACGGCACAAAATCGCCAAACTTAGCAGATAGCGTTATGATGGCGTTCGCAGTTACGAAGAAGGAGGGCTACTCATGGTCAGGCTTCCTCTAGTGTTGTTACAATCCGCATACAGCTGTATGATTGACAAATATAAAAACGGTGGTATGCATGCGTATATTAACTAACATAGCTGACGGTCTGCGAAATGTTGTTGCCAATTTAGGCACAGCAAGAGACAAGGCCGCGCACACTCAGTACGTCGATACAATGTACGATCCGCAAGAGCTGCTAACTACCTACGCGGTCAGCTGGGTAGCGCGAGCAGGTGTTGATTTACCGGCAGAAGATTCTGTTCGTAAATGGCGGTCGTGGCGCGCCGGTGCTGAGCAGATCAGTAAGATCGAGGCAGTCGAAGATCAGCTAGGTTTGCAATCAAAGCTGCAAGAGTGCTTGGTTAGTGCGCGCCTGCTCGGTGGTGCTGCGATCTATATCAATACAGCAGCGCCTGATAAATCAATTCCATTAGGCGACACCGAGCAACTAAAATCAATCGTGGTGATGACGCGCAACACGCTAAAAGCAGAGCCTGTCGTCAAAGACATCGACAGCGAATACTACGGATTTCCAGAGTTTTACACGCTAAACAGCGGCGATAATGGCGGCCGTGTAACAATCCATGCGAGCCGTTTTGTAATCCTGCACGGTGCGCATACAGTTAAAGATCCCGCTTACTCGACCAATGATTCAGCGTGGGGCGACAGCGTAATCAAGGCTGCGCGCGATGCGCTAAACCAGCGCAACAGCACGATGGCAAACATTGCCAGTTTGATTTTTGAAGCAAAGGTCGATGTATTCAAGTTCAAAGGTTTTGCCGATATGTTGGCCGCGAATCAGGACGATGCAATTATCAGCCGTGCGCACTTGCAAGCAGCAATGAAAGGCATTAACGGCGCAGTGGTGATCGATGGCGATGATGAGTACGATCAGAAGACGGCATCGTTCGGAAGCCTGCCAGAGGTTATCGCAAAGTTTCAAGAGGAGATTGCCGGAGCATTCCGTATACCAGTTACGCGCTTGTTTGGTCGCTCAGCAGCTGGTTTGTCTGGCCAAGGTGACGGTGATGAGCGCGTGTATTATGATCGTGTTGCCCATGAGCAGGCTACTCGTATAGCGCCAGCTATGCGCAAGCTAGACCGTTTGATCGTTCGTCAAGCGCTGGGCAGTAATCCGCTTGATGTGCACTATGAGTGGCGCCCACTGCGACAGAGTACCGAGCTTGAGCGTGCCGATATATTCGGCAAAGTCGCAAACGGCGCTAGAGCAATAGCAGGAAGCACAGCGGGTGAGATTATCCCGCTTGATGCGCTATCTGATAGCCTGGTAAACGAGCTGACCGAATTAGGCGTGTTGCCTGGGCTTGAAAGGTCGGTCGAGAAATACGGTACGCTATCTGAGCAAAATAGTTTTACTGAGGGTGAATTATGAGATTCTTAGACAGCGTAACAACCAGCCAGCCGCGAATCACAAATGACGGGTATTTAGTCGCAGATGTAAAGGCAGCGCGAACTGGTATTCAGTTATATACAGGTGCAGAGCTTGGGCGATCTGATCTTGATATTGTACGCGTGTATCGGCCAGAGTCTGAGGTTTTCCATAAAGACAGCTTAGCAAGCTACGCGCATAAGCCTGCTGTAAACGGCCATCCAGATGAGCCAGTGACGGCTGATAACTGGAAGCGGGTTGCCACTGGCCAGCTAGGCGGCGACGTGGTGCGCGATGGCGATCATGTTCGCGTGCCGTTAGTGCTAATGGATTCTCAGGCAATCGCTGACTACAATAACGGACGCCGTGAGCTATCCATGGGTTACACATGCAATGTCGAGTTTGTGCACGGTGTTAATGATATCGGCGAAGAATACGATGCCGTGCAGCGTAAAATCCGAATAAATCATATTAGCCAAGAGCAGCACGGCCGCGCTGGAACTGCTAGAATAGGTGACTCATGGGGTGTTGCTCCAATTAACGATAACGCAAAACAGGGCGTCACGCCCAAAACCGCAAAGGAGGGTCTTATGACCACCAAAACAGTAGTATTGGGCGACAAGGCAGTACAGGTACTCGCTGAGGACGCCGCAGAAGTTGAGCGATTCAAGGACGCCGCCGCTAAAACGTTGGCCGATACTGAGTCAAAGCACGCACAAACATTGGCAGCGAAAGATGCTGAGCTTGAGAAATTACAAGCACAGCTAGATGACGCTAAAAGCAAGATTCTATCTGACGCAGATATTGACGTAAAAGCAGCAGCACGCGCTGAGCTGATCGCCACTGCAAAGAAAATTGCGCCAACTGCTGAGCTTGCCGGTCTATCCGACTCTGCTATCCGCAAAACCGTGGTCGCTACCCGCCTGGGTGATGCCGCTATTGCCGATAAGTCTGACGCGTACATTGATGCTCGTTTTGATATTCTCGCAGAAGATGCCGCACCGACTGATCCAGTTAAAGACGCTCTACTTAAAACCACTAACGATAGCGCGGATAATGGTCACAGTGCCTACGTTGCCCGTTTAACTCGCAATAACAAGGAGGCCTAATCATGGCTTTAATTCCTAACGCAACAACCATGCAGCGCGGCATTGTCGGTACATGGGCAAACATGGAAGAAGACAATCCGCGCACCGGCGTTGCTTCAGTTGAGTTTGCTTCTGCTATTCCATTGCAACGCGCAACCGGCGATCAAGAAGTCGCTCCGCTCACTACTGGTAACGTGTTCGTAGGTATCGCATTGCGCACCGTCGATATGCTGGGCACACCTACCTCTGACGGCGCTGCTACTTTTGCGGTTGGCGACCTGCTTGGCGTTGCTGATATGGGTACAGTGTTCGTGCTGGCAGGCGATGACGTGACCGAAGGCGCTAAGCCTTTCTATGATCCAGCTACGCGCAAGTTTCATGGTGCGAGCGCTGCCGGTCTGTTACCGTTAAGCGGCTGCGAGTTCGATGAGGCAGCAGCAGAGGGCAGCGCGGTTGGTTTGCGCATTCGTTTAGTACCGGGTTCAGCCGCTGTTACCGTTGTTCCCTCAGAAGGCTAAGGAGTAATTATCATGAGTCAAATTATCACAGACGCGCAGGGCCTTAACTTCCTACGCCAACAAACACGAGTGCAGTCAAACCGCGCATTTAACGTCGAGTACGACATCGTTGACTATGCGTCACTTGTACCGGTCAATACCGACTACCCAGAGTGGGCGAGCGGTGCTGACTTCCAAGTCGGCGATATGGCGGGTGCCGCTAAATGGCAATCAGGCTGGGCAGAAGATGTGCCAAAGGCTGACGTATCGCTAATGAGCATCGGCGTAGACTTTGCGATGTACGCGGTCGGTTACGGCTACAACATTGAAGAACTTGGTAAAGCAATGCACGCTGGCTTCCCGCTGACCGCTCGCAAGGCTATTGCAGCGCGTCAAGCGGCCGATATTTTCTGCGCTGAAACGGCGCTGTACGGTGGTGGCCACAAGGGCTGGACTGGTCTAATTAACAAAGCTGGCGTTACTCCAGCTGTTGCGCCTGCAACCGGTACCGGCAACGCCAGAAACTGGGTTGATGCAACCGGTGTTGGCCTGAAAACGCCTGATCAGATCGTTACTGAGCTGAACAGCTTACTGCAAGGCACTCCAAGCTCGTCTGGTGTTATGACCAGTTTGCTAGGTGATACGATCCTGCTACCGGCTGTTGCGATGAACCACATCACCAACACGCCGTATGGTGTGACCAGTCCTAACATGACTATTTTCCAGTACTTCATGGCGAATAACGTGACGACTCAGCGCACCGGTCGCTCGATCACGATCCGCGAATTGCCAGCGCTTGCAACGGCCGGTATCGGCTCAGTGGTTGGCCAAGGTCGTGCAGTGGGCTACCGCAACTCACCAGATGCGCTTGAGTTCCCAATGCCAAAACCGTTTTCTTTCCTCGATGTGCATCAGAACGGACCTTTGAGCTGGCAAATCCCGGGCATTGGTCGTGTCGGCCAGTTAACTCTAATAAGAGACGGCGCTTTGCGTTATTTAGATGCCATCACGCCAGCGCTGTAATGCTGGGTATGTGAAAATAAAGCCTCGCGGGTTAAACTCTGTGGGGCTTTTTACTTTTAGGGTGATGACTTATGTACAGAATACAGAACTTGATTAACAGTCCGTATCAGATTGGCGATAAAACAATTCCAGCGCGTGGCGTGTTAGAGTGTGACGACTTAACATCAGCCGAACTCAGCTTGATAAAGTCAGTGGGCTATTTCAAGGTTGAAGAAATCGAGAAGCCAAAACCTGCTAAGCGCGCTAAAAAAGAGGTATGATATGGCATACGTGGATGTGTGGGGGGGAGTTATGAGTGAGTGGATTCCAGCGGACTGCAGGCCTCCAGAGGATGGATATACTGCATTGGTAATTGACCGTGACGGTGACATGTTTGTAGCTTACTGGTCGGAAGAGTACGGAGAATTCTGCTTAAACTACGACTACTTCAATGCCGATTCTGTCACTCATTGGATGGCCTTGCCGAAACCACCCGAACGCCAACACGAACTGAGCGAGGCATAATATGGCATACGGCACAGATGACGGGCTTATAGAATGGCTTGCCGCGCAAGGCTTGCCACCGACGATGGGCGACCCTGCTGTTTTGCGGCAGATCGGTAGCAACTATATTGACGCAGCGTATGAAGCGCGCCTGAATTGCAGTAGCCGTGCAGGTGGTTTTAATCAGCTGTTAGCATGGCCGCGCAAAGGCCACAAAATGAACGGCCAGACCGTGCCTAGCGACCTTGTGCCGCAAGCGTGGATCAATGCCGCTTACCGTGCAGCATACCTTGAAGATATGACGCCAGGCTGGGCGACAAAAGGCACAGATGCAAGCCGTCAAACCAAGCGCGAGCGTGTAGACACGATCGAGCGCGAGTTCTTTTCGGCGGCCGATGCAGCGGGTACAGATGCATCAGCGGGTATGCCGTCCGACAGCATCATCAACGGCATGGTTTTGCCGTTGCTGTGCAAGCAAGGCGTGCGTGATCCTAATTCGCTGTTCAGGGTGATTTGATATGTCTTTATACGACGATATGGAAACAATGGTTGGAGAGATGCTAGCGCCCGAGTCAGAAGGTGGTCTCGGTCAAGGCGCAGTCCAACTCATTCGTGTAACGCCCGGTGTTCCAGATTCTGCTAAGCCATGGCTACCAGTGCAGCCAACTGAACAGACTGAATTACTAAAAGGCGCGGTCAAAGGCGTTAGCTCAAAGCTGGTCGGTACGGAAGTTGGTAGCGCTGTTATCCTTGCGAGTGACCGTGAGGCTATCTGTGCAGCGCCAAATATGCGGTACCAGGCCGGTGATATTTTATCGGTCGATGGTGTGCGCGTGAATATATTGTCCGTGCAGCGCATTCCCGAGGCTGGTACGACTGTAGCCGTAAAATTCATCGTAAGGAGCTAAGAATATGGAAGGCATCAAGATCATCAGCGACGGCACTGCTGCTGGAACCAAATTAGTTACATACAGCGGCCACGAGATTGGCGGCGTGGAAAGTGTTGAGATCGACAGAATCGAATCGTTCAACGTTGTTTCGGCTACTGTGAAGTTTACGGGCGTATGCCTTGGCGATGTTGAATCTGCATTCGGTGGATCATCGGAAAACAGTAATGGCGAGCTAATCAGCGACCCGATGCAAGACGCCATCACATCGACAGAGGTTGCGTGCCGGACTGCTGAGGGCTTGACGCTGATGGTGTTGCAGGATCATCTAGCTAGTCTGTGCAAGTTGCAGCGCAAGCAGTTCAAAGAAGGCTAAACAATGGCACTACGCCAAACACGATCACAAGCACGCCAATTTGCTGAATTACTGAGCAAGCACGAGCCAGCGATCCGGCAGGCATTCATGCGCGCCGTGGTTGACCTGCATGCAAATGTAGATTGGCCGGCTTTGATCGCTGCGCTTGAGTCAGGTTCAACGTTTACCGCAGTGCAGGCGCTCAATATCAGTGAGGGCGCGTTTAACGAATACAGCCAAGTATTAACCAGCGTTTTTGTTGAGTCCGGCACTGCTACCGCCTCGCTAATCGCTGGATCAGGCCAAGGCGCTATAGGTCTGCGATTCAGTCTACAAAATCCAGCAGCTGAAAAATGGATTCGGCAAAATGTTGCAACACGCGTCGTTGGTTTTGTGCAAGAGCAGGTCGAGACGGCGCGGGAGGTTATCGCGGCGGGTTATATGGGTGGTAACCATCCGCACACTATCGCGCGCGATTTAGTTGGGCGCGTTGGTATCGGTGGTGTGCGTGAGGGTGGTGTTTTAGGATTGGACGCACCAAGAGCGGCAAGGCTTGCTAAAGTATCAAACGGCATGCGCTCGGCTGATGGCGTGCAAGACTTAGTTGTTAGGCGCGCAGACGGAAGCCTTGCCATGCGCTACAAGGTGAACAAAGCCACCGAGCAGCGCATTCTAGCGGCATACGTTCGCGGTGAGGCTGTACCAGAGGCGCAGCGCATTCTATCCGAGCGCCAGTACAGTAACGCACTGCTAAAAGCGCGCGCAGACACTGTGGCGACCACAGAGACCGCAGCCGCCGTGATGGGTGCGCGTGATAATGCGTGGGAGCAAGCAGCAGAACAACAAGGATTAGACCGTAGCGCAGTCGTTAAAACGTGGCGGCATAGGCGCGGCGGTGATGGGCGCATTACACACATTGAAATGGCGGGTGTGTCGGTTGTTGGGCTAGATACGCCTTTTGTGCTAAGTGATTCCTCTGTGATGCTTTATCCGCATGATCCAAATGGCGGGGCGCACAACGTTATTAACTGCGGTTGCGACTGCGAATACCGCTTGATTAGATCAGTGATTTGACAACATGCTGCACATATACTAAATTGCACCTGTCGAGTCCTTTCCTCGGCGCTCTAAAGTTTAGCCCCGCACCGGAATGGTGTGGGGTTTTTTGTGGTATAATACCCCTAGGTGCAATGCCTACCCTGCCGATTGCGGCATAAACTGTTTTGAGGTGAAAATATGCAAGACATTATTATGTTAGACCAGAAGCAAATCCCCTTAGTTGATTCCCGCCTTATGGCTTCCCGCCTTGATGTTCGACACCGCGATATGATGCGCGATGTGATGGACAAGTATGCAGCAGACTTTGAGGAGTTCGGTAGTTTCGCGAGACATCTCGCTAAACCAGAAGGCGGCGGCAGACCCCAGCCTTACTACCTGCTGAATGAAGATCAAAGCTACCTAATGCTGACCTATATCAAAAACACACCAAGAGCGCGCAACCTAAAGAAGAAGCTAGTTGCCGCATTTAAGAAGGTACGAGCACAGCTTGCTAATCGTGATATTGCACGTATTGACGGCAAAGAAGTACGCAAGGCTGAGACTGATAGCATTAAGCTGCTTGTAGAGTACGCCAGCGCAGCAGGTAGCAAGTCGGCTGAGCGTTACTTCGGTAACGTAACGCGCATGACTAACAGCTTGCTGGGCATAGAGTCAGGTCAGCGAGACAATCTAGACGCTAACCAGTTGAAGCAAGTCGCAATCCTAGAGGGCGTGGTAGACATAGCCATTCGTGATGGCGTAAAGGCCGAGATGCCTTACAAAGATATTTATCAGTTAGCTAAAGAGCGCGCATCGCACGTTGTGAAGGCTATTGGCGCGATTGGGGGTGAGTTATGAGTGTATGGCACCCGATAGACACCGTACCGAAAGACGGCACGAATGTTCTACTGTGGACGCCCGCCGGAATCATTGAGGCGCGCTACAGGAAGTGCCTTTACTGTGATGACTGGTGGCATGACTGGCAGTTCAGCGTAGTTGACGCGTATAGCGAGCATGTCAGTCTAGAACGAGAGCCGACCCACTGGATGCAGCTACCTAAGCCGCCAGCCGAATAACAACAAACCAGCCTCGCAGGTGCGGGGCTTTTTTACGCCCATGCTATACTGATAAAAACGCGAGGCGCACAAATGGCCAGTTTTACAGAATCAATAGACGCATGGGTTGCGGAGACGAAAGAGCGGCTAAATGCAGTGCATGGCCGTTCAGTCGAGCTATTGGGCGAGGAGCTGGCCAAAACCAAACCGGAAGGCGGCCGCGTGCCATTCCTTACTGGCAACCTTGCGCGCTCGTTACTTGCCAGCAAGCAGGGTATGCCTAACACCACAGACGGCCCTTATGCCGGTAGCAATATCGGTCTGATCGCTGCGACACTAAAAGCAGATGAGACGATCTACATTGGTTATCAGGCAAAATATGCCGCTAGACAGGAGTTTGGCTTTGTTGGAGCAGATAGTCTAGGACGTGTGTATAATCAGCAAGGAAATTACTTTATAGAAGGCGCTGTGGCGGAATGGCCTAACATCGTTAAAACAGCGGTCAGCGAGATCAAGGGTAAAACATAATGCCAACAATTGAAACGCAAATATGGTTAGCACTGAAAAGCGGCATAGATACCTTGCCGCTCAGCTACCAGATAGCTTGGCCAGCTAAGACATTCGCAGCAGTAACGAGCGGCTATATTCGTGTTGGCCATGTGTCAGCAGCGCCAAATCCTGAACTGATCGCAACCGGAAAAAAACACACACGGCGCGGGTTTTTAATGCTGACGCTGGTTATGCCGATACATGGCGATACTAGCGTTTTTATTGATCAAGCTGGGCAGATAGCCGAACATTTTAAAGAAGGCAGTACGGTGCACTACGGCTCAGTTTGCGTTACTATTACATCAGCACCGCACGTCGTGGATGGTTATGAGGACGGCGGTTACTGGAACGTTCCTGTTAGAATCCCGTGGAGGACATTCGCATGAGTTGCGAAAAATGCAAACAACGGCGCGAAGCTGCACGCAAGGCGCTACTAGAGTCGGTCACTGGTGTTAAATCAGCGGCTGCTAAAATCGTCAAGGCAGTCGCTAAGACGCAAACACCGGAAAAACGAGGCGCTAAAGATGAGTGAAGAATTATATACCCAGTCGGGCACGCGCATTTACATTAGTAAATTGCCCGTAACTGCAAAGCTTGAAGTAACACCTGCTGATTTTGCATCCGTGCAGTGGCAGGAGGTTGAAGGTCTATACAACGTCGGCGAGCTAGGTGCTGAGCAGGCCGTAAACGAGTTCGAGCTAATCAACTCAAATTGGATGCTCAAATCAAAGGGGACCCGCAACGGCGGCACGATGACTAACCAGTTTATCCCGCTATCGCTTGATCCGGGCCAGATCATTGTGCAGCAGGCTATCGACGATAATTGCAAGAAGTACGCGATTAAAGTTGAGCGCGGTGCAGATTGCGCGGCTGAATCTGTCGTTACTATTGCTATCGGTACGCCAGGCGTTGTTGCGTGGCCAGGTCACGGGTTGGCGGCTAACCAGCCCGTGATCTTCACTGTTGAAGGAGGCGCGTTACCAACTGAACTATCAGCAGGCACGGCTTACTACGTCACATCGCCTGACGCTAGCGGTTTCAGCGTATCATCAGCGCCAGGCGGAGCAGCGATTGCGACAACCGGCGCAGGCACAGGCACCATCACCGCCACTGCTGCACCTTCTGGCATGACTGACATGTTCCAAGCGCTTGTGCTTGACGGCGCTCGCTCAGGTGGCAGTAAAAACGATCTGTACTTGCGCACCTACAGCTTTGCAGTAAACGGGCGTATCATTACAATCTAACCCTGACGGGGGCGCGCGAAGGAATGGTTCACCGGAGCGCGCTTTTATACGAACCAGAACCGAGGTAGTTATCATGGATTTAAATGAATTAGTAGTAACCGATGCAGAGCTAAACGTTGTTGATTCAGGTGCGTGGGTTGCGCCTGACAATGCTGGCGACCTTGAATTGTTCGTTTGCGGCATGGGCTCGAAAGAAGTTCGTAAAGCAGCGCAAGCGAAGCAAGCAGCCATGCGCGCAAAGAATCGCGGCAAAGAGCTAACGGACGAGCAAAACCACAAGAATGGCGAAGAATTGCTGTATGAAGTGGTGCTAAAAGATTGGCGCGGTTTAAAACAGGACGGAAAAGACGTCCCGTACAGTAAGGAAAAAGCCAAGGAGCTGATCACGTCACGCAACTTTAAGCGCTTCTCTGAGTTGGTTTTTGAGTGCGCATCTAAAATCGACGGCGACGCTAAGGCTTTTGTTGAGGCAGCAACAAAAAACTAACCGCCCGACTGGCGTGGCAAATTGAAAACCCCGATGCTCGTCGCCTCATTGCAGGCTACGAGCATTTTGGTTTGAGCATACCCAAAAAACTGATACCGCCTGATCTGCACGATATTGAAATAACGCTATGGGAGGCGTTTTGGCGGCTATCAACGGAGCGGCAAACAGGCATGTCAGTCGGGCCTATACCGTGGTCAGCAGTTGACCGATATTATCAGCGCTGCATAAGCATGGATTTTGAAGGTTTCTATGCGATAATGAGCGCAATGGATCGTGAGTACATCGCTCACAGTCAGAAAAAAGATAAGTAGGTGAGTCTATGGAAATTGCGGCGCTTGGTCTTAGAGTTGATGGAGTCGATAATATCGGCAAGGCGTCGCAGAACCTAGACGATCTAAAAAAGTCTGCACAGGGCGCGGAAGGCTCGCTCGATTCGCTATCGAGCGACGCAACCAGAGCCACTAAAAGCATTAAAGAAGTCGGCGACCAGTCTGACCGATCATCGAGTAAAATTAGCGCATTGGGTGGCGTGGCTAAGGCTGCGGGCGGTGTTATCGTTGCCGCGTTCAGCGTCTCAAAAATAGCTCAGTACGCAGACGCATGGTCTGATATGCAGAGTCGCGTAGGCGCTGCAACGGGAAGCATGGACACAGCAGGCGAGTCAATGAAGCGCCTGCTGCAAATTGCAAACGCATCGTATTCGCCACTTGCTCAAACGTCGGAAATCTATTCTCGCAACGTATCGACGTTCAGAGATCTTGGTCGCAGCGCATCGGACGCGGCTGACTTTACAGAATCGCTGAACAACATGCTCGTGCTTACTGCAACACGGGGCGAGCGTGCCGCTAGTGTGCAGAACGCATTATCAAAAGCTATGGCAGTAGGTAAGCTGCAGGCTGACGGCTTAGAGACGGTACTAGCTAACGGTGGCGAGGTTGCGCAGGCGCTGGCTACCAAACTTGGTACGACAGTATCAGGTCTGCGCGACATGGCGTCACAAGGCAAAATAACAGGCGACGTTATTGCATCGTCTATCGTCGGATCACTAGACGACGTTCGCGCGCGCGCTGAGGAAATGCCAGCTACGCTAGGTGATGCTTTTGTTCGAGTCGGTAACAACGTCACAGCATTCGTTGGGCAGATGGATCAGGCGGCGGGCACGACAAGCGCACTGGCTGCTAAAATTGTTGATCTTGCCGATGCGGCACTGGAGGTTGGCACAAAGGCTATTAAAGTTCTCAGCGATAATATCGACACGATAGCTAACACGATTATTCTAGCCACAAAACTAACCGCTGCTTATGTCGTCGCTGTTTACACTATACCTGCCGCAAAACTGGCTGCATCAACTGCAACGACTGCTTACACTGCTGTGCTCAAGCTATTTACTGCACAAGTAGTTACGGCAACCGGCGCGCTTGGTTTGCTCCAGCGCTCACTGATGGTTGTCGCTGCCTTCATCGCTGGATGGCAGATAGGCACCTACTTACGCAATGAGTTTGAGATTTTCGAGAAAGCTGGTATCAAGCTGGCGAGCGGGATACATCAGATGGCTATTCAGTTGGGCGGGTACTTCGAGCGCATGGGCGAAAGCATATCGTTCGCCCTTACCAATCCGCTAGACGCGTTCCGCAATAAACTGGCAGACCTGCTGCAGCTGCTAACTGGACTGGGGCAAGGTGCGCTTCGAGCACTGGGTCTTGATGGATTTGCGGACGCCATCAGTAGCGGTATTGAAGGGATTCGATCGAAGACCGGCAAAGAGCATAAGGCAATGCTTGAGCAGATGAAGGCGGACACTCAGCGCGAGGCGGACGCTGTTTCTGACATCTACGCAGACATGTTCGCGAATGTCGGCAAGAGCGCAGGTGCGAACTTGGAGGCTGTCGGTAAGGGTCTAGACGATGTACTTGATCGCCTCGGCGGCTTCGGGGGCAGCCTAGCAGCTACGACAACCATAACTAAGGAGCAAGCCAAAGCTCTTGCCGGCCTGCTTGCCCAGGCCGAGATAACGACCAAATCAGCTAACGCAATGGCTGACGCCTACCTCGCCGGCGCTGATAGTGTTCGCGCCCTCACACTAGAGCAAAAAGTAGAAGAGCAGCTGCTGAAGACCGGGGCCAGCTCTCGCAGCGCTGTAGTGAAGGCTCTGAAAGATCAGCAGGACGCACTCGACCGACTGGATATTACCAAGCAAGTATCCAGCATGCTCCTGCTGAACAAGGACCTGCAGGCCCAGATCGGCATCCTGCAGGCCAACACCAAGTCCACAGTCGCTGGCCGAGAAGCGCAGCGCGCCTACAACATTGAAAAGCAGCTGACTGCCGCGCTGGCAGGTAAAAACGCTGATGCGCTATCGAAGGAAACAAAGGAGCTTCGCAACCAGCTTAAGGCGCAGGAGGACCTTCGCGAAGAGCTGGAGGCGCTGGGCAAAATTGATCGACTGATTGATTCCACCGCAACCGCCCAGGAGCGGCTCAACCGCCAACTGGCAGAGCTGTCGGAGCTGCGCACATGGGCCGAAACGCCAGAGCAGATCCGGGCTATTGATCGCGCCATGCGGGAAGCGCAGCGTGAGGCGAGCCAGTGGGCGCAGTGGACAGAATCCTCCCTAGAGCGCGTTGACTCCGCATTTGCAGACGCATGGCGCAATATCGGTGACGGGTTCAAAGGTTTTCGCGACAATCTAACCAACGCCTTCAAACAAATGCTCGCAGAATTGGCTCACATGGCTATCACTCGACCAATAATCATGCAGATCGGCGCCGCAATCGGCATCGGGGGTGGCGCTGGACAGATAGCGTCGATGACCGGCGGTGGCGGCATTGGCGGCATAGCAAACTTGGCTAGTTCGGCATACAGCGCGCTAACAGGGTGGGGGCCTGCTGCATACTCTGGATTCCAGTCTGGCGGCATTAGCGGCGCATTAAACGGTGTTGGAGGCTATTATGGGAGCATGTTTTCTGGTGGATTAGGAGGATTTCAGGCTGGCGTGCAGGGTGCTTATCTTGCACCGGGCTTAGCAGGTCCGACCACGGCTGGCGCAGGCGGAATGATGGGAGCCGGCTCAATGGTCGGCAACGTAGCCGCGTCAGCACCTTGGCTAGCTGGGCTTGGTGGTGCGTTCATGGGATACCAGAACTCAGGATTTAAAGGCGCGGCATCCGGCGCTGCGGGCGGTTACTTGGGTGCAAAAGGCGGTGCGGCGCTGGGCGGCGCGGCTGGCACTGCTGTGCTTCCGGGCGTTGGCACTGCTGTCGGCTCAGCTATAGGCGCAATCGTTGGCGGCATACTCGGAGCTATCGGTGGATCAAAACTATTCGGCGGCAAGTGGCAAACAAAGGCGGCAGGTCTTGCGCTCGATGTAAACGATGGAGATCTACGCGGCTGGGACTACGAATACAAAAAGAAAAAGGGCGGTCTATTTAGCAGCAACAAAAAGAAAACCAGCTATAGCGAAATGGATGCGGAGCGCTTAGGTCTTTTCACGGACGCGTTCGATGCAACAAAAGACAGCGTGTCTGATCTGTATAAAAAACTAGGTTTTGATGTGAGCGATAGCGTGTTAAGCGGCTTGAATATTGGCTTGCAGCAAATTAACACGATGGGACTGTCGGAAGAAAAGGCGCAGGAGGCTGTTGCTAAATGGTTTGCTGATGCAGCTGAGACAATCACAAGCCACATTGACAAAACGGTCGGCTCCGACCTAGGGCTTGATTTTGCAGGACTACAAGAGTTTGTCGGCAATCTTGTTGGTGTCAACGAGGTTTTGCGCTACTTAGACGTGGGAATGTTCGATGCAAGCGTGGCAGGCGGCAAGCTGGCAGAAACCCTAAGTGGGCTGGCTGGAGGATTAGACGCTTTATCTGCAAATGCTGCGACTTATTACGATAATTTCTTTAGCGCAGAGGAGAAAACAGAAGACGCAATTGATGCAATCACGCGAACATTCAAAGATGCTGAAGTCACTCTGACTGATAGTCGTGAGAGTTACCGGAAAATGGTAGAAAGCATTGACTTGACAAGCGAAGCCGGTCAAGTCATGTTCACAAAAATGATGGCATTGGCTGGCACTGCGGCGCAGTATTTCAGCATTATTGAAGCACAGGCGGCAGCGGCGGCTCAGGCAGCGGCACAGGCAGCAGCGAATGCCGTAAACGCGTCTATGGCGCAAGCAGGCAGCGCCTACTCAACACTAGAACGATCAATCGCAGCAGAGCGCAAGCGCATCACGGCAGAGTTCAATGCAGCTGCTCAGGCGCAGCAAGCAGCGAGTCAGGCATCGAGTCAAGCCGCTGCGAGCATAGCTAGGGCTCAGTCGTCAAGCCTATCAGCGTCAATGGATATATCTAAGCGCCTAATTGATATTTTCAAACAGATTGATAACGCAGTGAAAAGCGCGCTAGATCGACTCATGGGCGCGGACGCTGCGGTCGTTGCGATGCGCCGCGAGCAGTCTCTAAGCATTGTTCGTAGAGCGCTGGCAAGCGGGTCACTAGCAGACACCGACGGTCTGGCTGACGCTATCGCAGCGTCATCTATAATTGATAGCGCGTCATACAAAACAGCAGTCGAGCTACAGCGAGAGCAAGGGCGTACAGCAAATCTTATCAGCGACCTTGGTGAACTAAACGGCAAACAGCTAAGCGCCGAGGAAAAAATATACGCTCGTTTGAGCGCACAGCTTGAACACACGCGATCAATCAGCTCTAGCGTGAGCAGTGGATTCTCAGGTATCAGCTCATCGATGCAAGCAAAATATGATGCAGATATGGCAGCGCTTGACGAGGAGCTTGAAGCGGCTAAGTTGCAGATGGATGCACTAGGCGGCGTTGATAACTCAATCATGTCTGTGCGCGAAGCCGTAGACGTAATGAACGCTTCAGTGGTTGCAGCAATCCACCAGCAGAACAAATTCATGTCGGGCGATACGTCCAAGACAGATCTAGGTAGCTCAGCAGCGACTTCCAGCAACGCTGGACTAGAGGCGACTATCAAGCGCATGTACCAGGGTACACTGGGCTATGAAGCCGATGCACAGGGCGTAAAGCACTGGACTGATCGGATCAAATCTGGCGAATCACTATCAGTTCTGCAGAACGCTCTAACGAGTGCAGCGGCATCGGCCGCTGCACCCAAGATACCAGCATTTGCGAGCGGTGGATTCCACAGTGGTGGGCTCAGGATTGTTGGTGAGAATGGGCCAGAACTTGAAGCTACTGGATCATCACGCATATTCAACGCATCGCAAACGGAAAGCATTCTTAACGGTAGTCGATCAGGAGACTCGACAAGCGCAGCTATCACAAGACTAGAAAACACTATCGCACAGCAGGCAGATGCGCTGCGATCGATTGCAAAACATACGCGCCAAAGCGCTCAAAACACAGAGATATTAGACCGATGGGACTTTGACGGATTGCCACAGGAGCGCACAGCGTGATTATTATTGATCCGATTGACATTATGCCCGCAATGGTTGTTAGCAATACAGCCATTGACGAGTCGTTGCCGCAGTGGGCGACTGGCACATACTCGCAGGGCGCGCAGGTGATCTACAATCGCCACATATACGAGGTGCTGGCATCATCTACAACCGATAGACCAGACCTAGGCGTGCTAAAAACGCCAGCAACATGGCTGGACGTTGGCGCAGTAAACAGCTGGCGCATGTTTGATGAACGCATTGAGACACAGAGCACAGCAGAGACAGCGCTAGCCGTGAGCATACAAACAGGCTCAGCGGTCACAGCTGTATCAGCGTTTAACGTCTCAGCGGTATCTATGACCGTTCGAATGACCGATCCTAACGATGGCGTCGTGTTTGAGGAAACGCGCCTGCTCGCAGATGTTGGCGTGTCGAGCTGGTGGGAGTATTTTTTCAAACCGATTGATCGAACGTCTGACGTTATTTTTAGCGACCTACCATCATATCCAATGGCCGCGATTGAGGTTATTTTTAGCGAGCCAACGGGTACCGCAGCGGTTGGATTCCTAACACTAGGCGTTCAGGTAGAGCTGGGCATGACGCTATCGGGCGTGTCAGCCGGTATCATCGACTACAGCAGAAAAACAACTGACGATTTTGGCAGAACTACGATTGTTAGACGTGGTTTTAGCAAACGAGCAGAGTATGATGTAGCAGTTGATACAGAGCAAACAGGGCGCGTGCAGCGTATACTTGCGGGCGTTAGATCAAAACCCGTCGTATGGATCGGCGATAAAGACAAAGAGGCTACAATCGTGATCGGGTTTTTCAGAGACTTTAATATCAACGTGCGCGGCGTGTGTATGTCTGACGCAACAATTTCAGTAGAGGGTTTAGTATGATACCGCCAAAAATTACACAGTTACCGCCCGCGCCCGTGCGCGCCGATGCGCCCGTTGATTTTAGCTCTAAAGCCGATGCGATGGTTGGCGCGCTACAGCCATTTGCAGACGAGGCAAACATTCTTGCTGAGTTCGTCAGCACTCGCGCAGATAATGCTGCTACGAGCGCGTCAACTGTTGCAGGCGTGCAGTCTGCAGTTAGCGCTGATCGTGTGCTGTCACAGCAAGCAGCATCCAATGCCGCAGGCAGTGCGGCAGCGGCAGCATCTAGCGCAAGCACAGCAAATAGCAGAGCTACAGCGGCTCAGCTGTCAGCCGATGCGTCCGAGGCCAGCGCAGTGCGCGCTGAGATCGCTGCTGAGTATGTGGAGGATATTAGCGGGGGTGCAGCACCGATCAATAACCCCAATTTTCAGGGCGTGGTCAAGGTCAATGACGCGCCGCTGGGGACTGCTGCTACTGCGGATCTAACGACCTCCAATACAGACGGAACCGCTGGTAGAGTCTTAAAAGTTGGTGACGGTGGTTGGATGGGGATGGGGGAAGAACGGAGTGATCCTTACGAGTATCCGGCGAGTGTTGATGATGCTACAAATCAGACTAAAGTTATCTATTCGCGTAGTATTGACAACGGTGTAAGTACCTTTGCAGCAGGTATTCATTTCGCATCTAGAAATTCTTGGGGGAGATTGCGGGTTGGTCATTATAGCCCTGCTGCTTGGATTCAAGGTGGTCTAGCTTCTTCTGGTACAGGCTGGACTTCTCAAGTAGTTCTTTCCGCCAACCTGCTCCAAACAACCGGAAGCTCGGTTGAGCTTCCAATGAGTCAAGCTGCGACTACGGCGGCTATTGATGATGTAATCCAAAACATTGATGATGGGTCGGGGCCACGCCCAACTAAAGACCATGGTGATGTCGCAGTCTCTGCTGCGGAAACAGTCACATGCGACGTGCAAGAATCTGACTTTCACATCATGAGCTTGGGATCATCTAATACGTCAGGCACGCTGACAATCGACTTCTCAAACATGCCAGATACGATAGGAAAGCATTTTAGCTGGCACGTTCGTTTGCAGCGCGGTGGCAGAAAAACAGTCGCATTTGCACAAACAGTAAACTGGGCAGGTGGCGTTGCACCAACGTTTGGAACGGGCACAACCAGTCGAGACTTGATGCTGTTTTACAAAGTAGACAGCGAGACAATTCGCGGTATGGTTATTGACGCATGGTGATTATATGGCAGGTTTAAGTTCTATTACGGCAATAACACGACCGCTAGGTGAGGTAAGTCTAGCGGCTATGAATAGATGCGCAGGCATTTATCGCGTGTATCTGAGCGGCGGCGGTGGTGGTGGCGGCGGGTACGATAGTTTTTACCAGTGGTATGGGGACTCAGGACGTCCAGCATCAGCTGTTTCACACACTGGATCACTGGTCCCACCGATAGCGCTATCAGCAGGCACAGGTGGCTCAGCTGCGACTGCCCCAGACGTATCGGGTCAGCAAGGTGGTACGACTTCAATAGGTGATTCGAGGGTGGCGAACATAAGAGTAGCCGAAGGCGGAGACGGAGGAGCGAGTGCGATATCACTAAAGTCGTACCAACCGGCTTCTTCGTGGGGTTTATTCGGCAAAGTATCTAGTAGGTTCAACATATCTTTTAGCTACACAACTCCGAGTGCACCGTACTTTACGGTACCAGAAGGGAGTGGTGGAGGCTCTATGAATAATGGGAACGCAGGCGGAATAATCAAAGCATTTAGGATCGGCTGATATGATAATTATTAAATACACACTCAGCGTTCTACTATACATCCTGCTATTACCAATCAGCACACCTGCTGCATTCATCGTGAGCACATGGACGCGCCCAGATGATATTGATTGGGGTGGTTGGTTTGGCACATACGATAACCCGCCGCAGGGGGACCGCAAGTGGCTTAAAGACCATTCTGAGCTAACAGGTTGGCGGGGATATTTGAACCGTGTAGGATGGATGCGCCGCAATCGTTTGTATGGTCTGAAACGTTTTCTCTCAGTGGATTACACAGAGTGTACAACTCGCAAGTTTCGCGGCAATCCAGCTATTAGCGACAAGTACAAAGTGCCAGGCTGGCTGTTTGTCACAGCACGCTGCCACAGTAAAAAGTTACGGGCGTTTGAGTGGTATAGCGTTACGCCTTATACTAGGAGCAGATGCTTGAGAGTGCGTTTAGGTTGGAAAATCAAGGGTGATAAATTTGATGAAGTCGGTGAGTTTGGTGCGTTGGTCTTTACGATAAACCCGTTTGACACATATGGTGATTGATATGATGAAAGAACTAAACGGGGTGATGGCATGATTCCAAAATACACAGGCGAGTGGGACAGAGGAAGTATTTGGCGTGGCGATACACTGCTTGGCTTCTCGATGCGCATTGCTGATAAAGTTACCGATGTGCCGATTGTGCCAGTTGATATTTGCGCGCACATTGTCGATCAGATGGGGCGTAAAGTCGTGGCGCTGGATAGCTCGATAGCCGCTGATGGAACAGTCACTTTTTATCGAATAGACGGGGAAGTCACAGCCACTTGGCGAGCAGGTGATTACTCGTTCGATGTGGAGTACACTCGAACAGATGGCGTCAATCGAACGTACTTAACTGGCCAGTTTACTGTGCTGGAGGATAAATCGAGATGTCGCTGAACATAGAAATTGAGGTTCAAGATTGCGAGACACTGACGCTTGAAATTACTGACGGATCCGTAGCTGTAGCGATCAGCGCTGAACCTGACAATCGACTAGAAATGAACCCTGACGGTCTCTATGTTCGTGATCGATTAGATCCTGATCCAGTCGCATACTATTTATTATCAAGAGGTTAAAATTATGAGTTTAGAAACAGGAGTTATTGCACTAGCAGAGGCTATTGGCGCAGATGTTAAATCACTTAACCTGAAAATTGGCGATCTTAGTCAGTTGCAGACCGCAGCAAAAAACAATCTAGTCGCTGCCATTAACGAGGCTGCTGAAAGTGGCGGCGGAGTTGAGATTGATGATGGCGCCGGGTTAGGCGATACCACCGTCACATGGTCTGCGAATAAAACATTTACGGCTATTCAAGCGGCAGTTGATGCGTTAGTAGGCGGTGCTCCTGGAGCACTCGATACGCTGAGTGAGTTGGCAGCAGCACTAGGTAACGATGAAAACCTTGCCCAATCAATGATCACGCAGATCAATAATCGTGTGCGGTTTGATGAGGCTCAGGTACTAACAGCCGAGCAGCAACTAACCGCATGCACCAATATTGGCGTTGGCGACCCGACGCGCGACTTTGCAGCAGACTATGCGTCGGCTAAATTATGAGTTTAGAGACGGGCGTAAAAGCGCTGGCGGAGGCTGTGGCTGTCGATGTTAAGGCGCTAGAGGATGGCAAGGCCAGCATTTTGCATTCGCACTCAATAGACGACGTAACGGGACTATCCACGCGCCTTAGTAATATAGACGCGCTGATCGGTGACGTTGAATCTGTGCTGGTCGCAATCAATGGAGAGTCTTGATGAGTATTGCAGACGAGTTACAGTTGCTGGCTAATACTAAAGAGCAAATCAGATTAGCTGTCGGTGCTAGTAAAGATGTACCGTTTTCTACGTATGTTGATTTGATAGACGGTAATCCTGCACCGCAGTTCACAGTTGATCCGTCTTTGATTGGTATAGAAAGACAAACAGCCATTTTAGCTAACACCAAAGAATCACTGCGTGTGGCAATTGGGTTGAGTAAAGATGTGCCTTTTAGTCAGTATGCTTCCCACATCCCAAAACGGAGCACTGTATTTGACTTCGTAGGCAATCAGTACTCGAAAGATCAGATGCCCGTTAATTTAAGCGACATCTCCGAGTTCATCCGCCTATCCTCCGCTACGGAATGGCAAGATGGGAATCTCGTTGAAGTACAGAATAACATCCCGAGGATTAGCAATGATGGGCTATTGATCGAAAAGAGCTCTACTGAATTAATTCCAAACAACTCAACGATTTCATCTAATCGTTCAACGTGGACTGCAACAAGCAAACCAGACACGCAAATAGGGGAGGTCTGTGAGTTTGTTAGTGATGGATCTGCTTCATTAATTCGTACTGAGATCCCAGTGTACCCAAACGGTACCGTCAGCCCGTCCAGTGGGTACTACTATAGGAGTATTCTAGCTAAAAAGACTTCTGCTGATTCATTTTTAGCGCTCGGCGCAGCTTCGTCACTCGTATCTATAGTAGTAAACCTGAAAAACGGCTCATTAGAACACAAGGGAAACAGGGTTGTTGAAAGCAAAATTTCAGATATCAACGAGTATTATCTTATTGAGACTCTGTCTTCCGAGGCTGGTACGGCTATGAAGTCTTTCTCCCTCTATGCGTCAAACAATAGAGGTACTACTGACACTCTGGCAGCACCGACCACCGGCCATAAAGTCACAGTAGCACTGCCGTCATTTCGAGACACTGCTGATTTCCCTCATTCAGTTATAAAGACATTGGGAACACCAGCTACCCGCTCACCCGACATCCTAAACATCCCGTTACTACCGTCTCAAACTCCTACAGGCGACTGGGATGCTGGCGTAACATACACAGTGACTGACGGTATAGCTACATTCACAGGTCACGGCTACATCCGCAACATTACAGTGGAGGAATAATGATACGCACTTATAAGTTGAAATTCGATAACGAAGCCAAAGCAATCGCTGCTGTTAATGCAGCTACTGCTGGCATTCCATCATATAATTATTCAATTAAAGTTATAGGTATTCATAAAGAATACGAATATGATGAAACTGATCCCGATGCTGAGCCAACAGTAATTGAGTTCGACGGCTGGCACGTAGATATTGTCAGTCGTGTCGAGCTAGTATTTGATCCGGTGTTTCTAGTGGAACCTAAGAATCCAATCCATAACTTTGCAGGATCAGCGTGAAATATTTATTGATAGTTGCACTCATGCTAACAGGCTGCACGCCACACTACGACTTAATCCGCACGGAGGCGTTCGTTCACTACAAAATAGTGGATGAGCTGTCTCCTCCTCAAAAACCAAACGTGGTAGGATTTACTCGCTGCTCCGATCAGGGTATTTGTGAGATACAGATACTCAGGGATTATTATCCTGAGTGTTTAGAGCACGAAGGCCGTCACATTTTTGAGGGTGCATGGCATGATATTCCGACAACTTGCAGGTGATTTAATATGGCAGAATTAAACTGGATCAGTGTAGCGCGACAGTTTATCGGTATGCGCGAAGTAAAGGGAGTTAAACACAATCCTGCAATCGTTCAAATGCTCGACGAGATGGGCAAGTTCAGCAATGAAGCTAGGGCGTGGTGGCGTGACGACGAGACGCCATGGTGCGGCCTGTTTGTCGGATATGTCATGGGCAAGGCTGGCCGTTTTGTCGTTAGAGAATGGTATCGCGCTAAAGAATGGGCGAGCCCGCTACTAACAAAACTCGATGCGCCTGCTTACGGTTGTATCGCTGTTCTGGATCGATCCGGCGGTGGTCATGTTGGTTTTGTTGTGGGCAAAGACAGCCGTGGCAATATCATGCTGATCGGTGGTAATCAAAATGATGAGGTTAATATCTCACCGTTTGCGCCGAGTCGTATTACCGACTATTACTGGCCGAGCCGTTGGATCGATGGTAGTCCGATGAAGTCTGTACCAGCGGCGCACCGTTACGATTTGCCTGTGCTCAGCAGCGACGGTAGAGAAGTGAGCATGACATGAAGACAATATTTCTGGCACTAGCCTTCGGCTTCATCGGTGGAGCGGCTTTATCATACAGCCAAACTGCGCATCACTATGAAGCCAAGGCTAGTAGAGAGCAAGACGCATACGTTAAAGCGCTGGCCGAGGTCAATCAGCGATCTGACAACTACAAAACAATCAGCGAGGAGTACTATGCAGACTATCAAGATGCTATCAATCGTGAGCCTACTACTGTTACTGAGCGCGTGTTCGTCCGTACAAGCTGTCCGACCAATGCCACAGCCGATACAGGTCGAGAGCTGGGAAATGGAGCAACGTCTGAGCGAGTCGAACTACACGCAGAAACTGTTAGAAGCGCTACAGCAGTGACCGATCAGGCTGAGCGTGACGTGCTATCATGCAGAGCCGCGCTGCACAGTTTGCAGCGTAAAATACAGGCGCATAACGAACTGCAATGGCCGTGATTGCATCGCGCCACCACGGCCTTTAATGCTAGAATAAACAAAACCATTTTAAGGCTCGCAATGAAAAACGAGATAGTCACAGTCGGAGCATTTGCAGCGCTAACCTTTGTCGAGCCTCACGCCGCTATTGGTGCGTTAGCTGGCGTATGCTTTTTCCTTGCTATGCCGCAGGCTGTTGAATGGTGGCGTCTTGTTCTGCTGTCTGTAGTTAGCGGCCTAATGGGTTACGGCGCTGGCGTATCAGAGTGGGGAACTAGCAACATGATGCTGACGTCTAGTGTAGTAAGTGCGCTGGGTGTGGCTTTTCTTGCGAGCGTAAAGAGTGTATTAAAGGATCGCATCATGGAACTTATAACTCTTATTGTAAACTGGAGAAAATAACATGTTAGCTTCTCTGCAAATCATCATTCATCTGTCGATATTCTTACTGATCGTTGCGTATAAGCAGCGCTGTAATGCAGAAAACTTTAGACTGTCTGCTGGTTTACTAGCATTTGTTATCGCTGGTTTTAACTTGGCATGTGTTGGTTATCTGATACTAATCCAGCCTAACCATGCGGCACTTATGGATTATGTGCATATTGTGGCAAGCACGGTGCTGCTAGTGATCGTTATGCGGTTTAAAGGAAATACTTCGCGAATGATCGACTGGGTATTAAAAAAGCCAGCGGGTTAGGGCTGGCTTGGTTGTGGTATTAGCGCTTGCTGAAAAACTCTTTTTGCTCATCCAGGTACTTCTTTTTATCTTCTGTGTCTGCGTAGCGATCTGCCCACGCGATAAAGCTGAGAACTTTACTGCAAAACCATAATCTTATATTTTTCATAGTTAATCCTCGTTACGTTAAAGTGTTACGTTAGTTAAAAATAACCAGCTTCTGATCTTCTGTTAGCTGAGAATAACCAGCTATCAATCGGCTGATCACATCTTGCGGTTCGTCAATATCATGCTCTAGCATAATACGCTCTAGCTGCTCGTTAGTAGCATGGTACAGCTGTAGTTTAATGGTTTTAGCCAGCAGCTTTCTAAGCCGATCATCTTCCTTCATCTTGTTACGCGCTCGCATTTCTCGCATGCGCTGCGCTGGTGTTTTTGCGGTCACAGCTTCATTGCCTCATCAATCCCATCGCGCAAACTTCCTAGATTGCGCTCAACGATATCGGTCGGCAGTAGTACGTTGCCGATGTTATTGTTTACGTCTGCCAGCCAGTCCAGGCGCGCCTTGTCTTTTAACAATTCTTGCAGCTCTGCTTCTGTGTATATCTTACTCATTTTCGTGTCGCTCCCAATGTTGATCCGTACCATTGCGCTATAATATCATTCGCCTTTTCTAGCAAATCTTCGCGTTTAAACTCTAAGTGCAGGTTGCCGTTTTTATACGCCTTTGCTTTGTAAAACTCGCACTCATGTACGTTACCGCTAGATTGCCAGGACACGCCGAACGCAGCATGAAGTGCGTAAGACTCGAACTTTTGACCTGCCAGCGTGCGGAACACACGGTCAATATCGTCGAGCCTGCTTGCGCTGTGATGGCTGACGGTCAGGCCGTTCATTGTGGTTGTGACCATGTAACCAATAATCACCTTACGCGGTACTTTGAACGCCGCGTCACTGTTGGTCTTGTACGCACCGCTTAGTTTACGGAACATATCAACCAGTCCGCGCGCAAACATGGTTTCAGAGTCCTGCAGCTTGCTTAGCAGCGTGCCTCTTACGCTTTCCTCGGTGAACCCTGGCGCATCTTTGTAGAGCTGACCTTCAAACTCATCGAGCGCCTTTGTGTCCATTATCTGGCGTAGACCAGTAACGCCCATCAAGCGCTGCCACGCCTGCACTCTGATAGGTTTCAATGCCGCCTCATGGTGCAAGTTGTGGCGATTGTGTACCTGCGCCTTGACTCGGATCTTGTGACGCTCACCGATCTGATCAGCCATATCTAATAGTCGATAAGCATCTTTAACAAGCTGCTCAATGCGCGCAACGTCATCAATGGCTTCTTGTATCGTGACTGGTACGGCTACTGACTTGCGCGGATCGTAGGTCATTTCACGCCCACCTTTTCATTGAGTTGATTTGTGTTCACGTATTCGCGTCTACGCTCAAGCAGAGCCTTTAGCTGTTGCTCTAGCTTTTCCTGCCGCCGGTCGAACTCTTTTAGTGTTTGTTTTTGTTCACTGGTCATTTTAAATCCTTATCGACATACGGCTTCGAGTAACGATCAATTAGCGCCTTTGCAACTCTTTCATCTGTTTGCTCAGCCGCTAACAAACGCGCCAGCTCCAGCTTGCGCTTAACCCAAGCTTGGTGCGCTTCTTGTTCGCAATCGAAGTTGCCTAGGTGTTCCTGTTTCTTGGTAAAAGGGTTGCGGCACTTGGCTCGAAACTTTTCTGATGCCTTATACCAATACACACCAATCAGCCACTCGCCGCGCGTCGCCCCACTATCAATGGTAAACTTGTTAACCGCTTGCGTGACAAAAACGCATGTTTCAGGGCCATAAACCTTATTTCCTTCAAGCAATAAATCCTTATCCAAGTGCTTGCCTTCGAAGTCTTGCTTTTCCATCCATGTTTTGAAGTTGCTAAACGTAAGCCACTCTTCTGAAACAATACAACCCTTGTAAGTTTGGCAGCTCTCTTGGTATTTTGAAGAGTAGCAGCGATTAAGCATACTTGCCCAAGCTCGATAGTAAGGGCAGGTCCAGACTCTCTTTTGCTTTTGTTTTCCACCTGCACAGCCAATCGTCTCAAACTTTTGAACATCATAATCAGCGTCGTTAATGCCGACACCGCAGACAAGTTTTTTAGGTTTCATACCATTCACCCATAAAAAAAGTCAGCGTACTGTTATCGGTGGTGTTGGCGGGAAGTACGCCTCGATAAGAATACACTGACTTTTTGCAACTAACCTAATTAGGCCACCACAGCCTTAGAACAACTCGATTATACGCGCTTACGCGAACAATGCCAGCCTTTTACAGCTGGCGATTGACTCTATTTATTCAGCTCAACTTCAATCAATCCGGCCAACACCTGAATATCGGTCTGCGCGCCTTTTCCAGTTCTCAGCAAAATAACGCGATCCCAGTCTTGGCGCGCCGCAGTGACAACAAACACAGTACCGGTATAGATCGGCATGACGCACCTAGCCTCTTCTACAGCCACACCAAGAACACGATGCAGGAAGTTATACGCCAGCTTACTTACAGCGTATGACGTCTTGATAACGGCCTTTGCGATAGTGTTACGGATAAACCCAAGCGGCTTGCCTGAGCCCTGTTTTTTGTTGGCTGGCTTGCCGTGCAACTCTGTTGGCATGTGTATTTTCGAGTACGTGATATAGCGGCCTGAGGCCTCTGAGTACATATAGCCAACAACGCTTTTCATGAATTGACGTGCAATGGCTATCGGTGGCTCAACCCTTAGCGTAACAAAATCAGTCTCATAACTAACCGGCGCTTTATGCACCTGCACATAACCATCTTTATGCATATCGCGCGCTCGGTACTTATCAAGCTCAAGCACTTTTGCTGCAACTGGTGCGATAGCTTGCAAATGATCAATCACCGAATCGACAATCGAAAAATGAACTTTCTTGTCACGCAGCATGATGTACCATCCCCATAGGCTGTGAGACACATCGACTACGCCATCATGCTGTCGAATATCAATCATGCCCGCTTTATTGTATGCGTCCAGCTTTTTGTAAATGATCATCCAGTGCTGCAGGCGCAATGTTAAACGCACGTGGCAGAACGGCGCAAAATGCTGTGGCGTAGGACGCACTAGATAGCGCTGCAAACCCTCGTTCTGATCGTCTGTGTATTGATCGGCACGGCGATTAAACGATGCGCGTGCAGCTGTTGCGATTAGCGCGTCGCCGCGCTCATGTACTAATTCTACTTTCATTTCTTTACCTCAAAAATACAGTTTTCAAAGTTGAGTGGTGGGACTAATTTGTTGATTACCCTGAACTTAAATTCATGCTGCTTGCTTTTTTCTCTATCTCGCTTAAATATTCCTTCTTCAGAGCATGCAATTACAGCCCTACTGTACTCGAATACACCCCCATTCTTATCAACCGCAACCCATTCAGCCCAATCACTCAAAACAGCATCACCGACAACCTCGCCGAGCGTGTATTCGCAAGGTTTTGCTTTGCTGAACTCATCTACATTTTCAACAACTGCTTTAAACGCAGCAGATTCAATCGCCTCAGGAGTCCAGCCGTCCGATTCTTGCTCGTTACACAAGTCTTCTGCCAGCATTTCAAGCCAGCGAGTCAGCGTGTCGCGCGCCTCTTTTACATCTTGCTCCAAAGTCTTGCCGCCCGTGCGCACGCCGCTGAGTAAAAGCTTTTTGCTAGCGTGGCAAAGAACCTCATCATTAAGACCAAAAATACGATGTGTACGATAAACATCAATAACATCGTAACCAGACACGTCTTTAAAATACTTTTCATAACTCATTTCTTCACCTCGGCTTTACGGTAGCCTGCATCGTAAAGGGCACTCATCATTTCTTTAAATGTACTACCGCCACGCCGCGCCAAATCCGCCATCTCATCAATAGCATGTAGCCTCTCTTCTGCCGCAATCTGCTCCGGTGTTTTGATCGGACGGAATAGACCGACGCGCAATAAAACTGCTGAATTGTGGATCACATCAATCGCCACCACATTTGCAAGATAGTACGCAACAATCTTACATTTTCGCCACTCATCACCCTCAGCAAAAAGGTACTCGCACACTGTTCCAATTTGTGGTAATCCGCTACCGTCCCATTCTTTGATTTTCATGTTATACCCCCAAAAAGTAACGTTTATTGCCGCTCTGATTGCGCGTAACAACCGCGCCCAATTTTGTCCTCATTACCGTCTTTCTTGCTTTGCGAGCCTCAATCGTTCTTTCCGTCAAGTCGCTAATCTCCATCAGTACATCGAGCGCGTAGTAAGCGCGGTCGGTCGTTATGCTGCCAGGTAATACGTAAAATGTTTTCCCTTTTTTCTCATGCGTTACACTGTTCAAGTTAATCATTCTCAAAGCTCCAAATACTTAATTAAACTACTATCATCAATAGGGTGGCCATCAACCGAGATAACCCATGCCGCATGCTTATCATGGTTCGGATTGATTCCGCCCAGCATTTCATCGTGCGCAATATTCAAATACGGCACCAGCGTTTTATGACTCATTTGCTCACCAAGCTGGAACGAGAACACCTTTACGTACTCATCGTTTCCACTCACCAGCAGCGTCACATTATACCTGTGCTGCATCTTTTCTATCGCATGGAAGTGGAAACGGTTCGGAATGATCTGTTTTAACGTGCGTGTATTGAACAGCCTAACTCCCTCAACTCCGCGCACCCAAACAAAAGCTATCTCATGCATAGCGGATAGCGCGATTCTGTTGGTTCTTTTAATCATCAAGCCATGCTCTGTATTGGTCTTCAGTAACCCGCCCGCAAACCCATTCAAGTGCTAACTGGTATCCGCCGCCGGCAAGCTCAAGGTCAATTAAAAGCATTAGCCCGTCGATACCTTGGCATTCGCGACCTCTTAGCAGCTCTAGTGTTACGTGTTCCGCGAACTTAGCAAATGCCGGTTCGTCTTGGTAATCGCTAAAATCTGGTTCCGCATTGTCGTACTCAAATTGGTTGTCATGGATCATAACTCACCACCTTCAACAATTTTCTCAAGTTCATCCACACGATCCTGAAGCAATTTTATATGATCCATAAGAGCGCGCTTAGATGGATTCTGATTAAATACGCGCCTATGATCAATCAGCAAAAACGCCGTTCTTTTTCTAAGATCGCTCATAAATCACCCCCTTTAATTTGAGTAGTCATATAACGATCAATTAGAGCTTTAGCAATTCTAGGATCTGTCTGCATTGCTGATAGTTCGTGCGCTAGCTCAAGCTTGCGTTTCGCCCATGCGTTATGGGCTTCTTGCTCACTGGTGAATAGGCCTAGGTATTCTTGCTCTCCTGAGAAGGGGTTGCTACAACTGGAGTGAAACTTTTCTGCTTGCTTATGCCAGCACACCCCAACCATCCATCCACCTTGTGATGCTTTGCTCTCGGTGGTGAACGTGTTTACCAATGGCGTGACAAATACGCACGTTTCAGAGCTGTATATTTTATTCCCTTCAAATAGCAAGTCCTTGTCCAGCTGCTTGTCTTCAAAGTCTTGGGTTTCCATCCACGCCTTGAAATTATTGAAAGTGTGCCATTCTTTTGAAACAGTACAGCCCGTATATGTCGGGTTACGCGCATGCAGTCTGGCAGAGTAGCAGCGTGCAAGCATATCTACCCAAGCTTGGTAATATGGGCATATCCACACCCGCTTCCGCTTTCGTTTACCACCTATGTAGCCAATTGTCTCAAACTTTTGAACAACATAATCGGCATTATTAATACCGACACCGCATACCAGCTTCTTAGTTTTCATTTTTATGTTTTCCATAAAAAAGGTCTGCGCCATCAGTCTCGGTAGTAAAGGCGCAAAAGCGAGCCTCGAGAAAGATGGTACAGACCTTTGTTAGCTTTAGACTTTAACGGTTACTACACCGCTTAGAACATTCGTATTGTACCATGCTTTTACTTATTTGGATGGTTTTACGCTGCAATTCTTTGCGCTGCCCGCCTTAAATACCCAAACCCCATCCACAAAATCAACTACCAGTTTTGGATCAATCACCCGCGCCTCGTCTTTCATCACGCAAACCAGCGTCAGCTCACCTAACTGCACCGCTCGCAGGGAGCCACTCGCAGCGTAGTTAATGGCCGCAAAGCCAAACGATATTGCCGCGCCAATTGAAATCAAAATTACCTTATTCATCACATAACGCCTCTTTTAGTGACTCAAGCAGCTGTTTAGCCTGGCCAGTGCTCATGCTAAAGCGCAGATCAGCAGCGCGGTTGAAAAAAGACATCGTGATAAACTGGCCAGTTCCAGCCTCGTTTTTATCTACATTTACGTCGTAGCTGTGCAGGTGTTCGTTTAGTATCAACATTTTACTTCCTCACATTCAGTTTTGCGCCGCTGTTACACGGCGCGTTAATCACGGTGTTTTACTTTAAGCGTTTGATTGCAAAATCTAAAGCGTCAATAAACTCGCTTGCTGTTAGAGTGAAATCGTTGACACCATCGTTGAACGTTGTTGGTAAAGACTGGTCTGCAAGAAACGCTTCTTTAGCCGCCTCAATACCTTCCAGAGTCATTGCGTTTACGATAATGCCTGCTGCCGTTCTTGCGTTCTGAGTTAAGTTAGTCATTTTAATTTCCTTCCTTTCGTTTAGTGTTTGTTGCTTCGATGGGTTAAATATACGCGCTACCGCGCAACGCGTCAAGCCTTTTTAGTACGTTTAACAACTATTGTTAGTATGTTTCTATGCTATAGTTAGCAAAACCAAAAAGAGGTGATTATGGAATTAGATGAAGTGGTAAAAAAAATGCAGCATAGAAATCTTACGGCTATACATCGGTACACCGGAATCAGCTTTAATACGCTGCACCTGATTAAAACGGGGAAGACGAAAAACCCGCATATTAAAACAGTCGAGAAAATTATTGATTATTTGGAGAAGCATTGATGAGAACAGATCGAGAATTGATTGAGCTGGCGGCAAAGGCTGCTGGGCTGACAGTAATTTGGAGCGAGCCATTTAAGCGTTATGAGCGGTTCAACTTGGGAAAATACGCTGGGCTGTGGGATCCGATCAATGATGACGGTGATGCTTTTAGGTTAGCTGTATCACTGCAAATGGAGCTAAGGGTTTTTAATGGGGCATCCTACGCAGAGCCATTTGATGGTGAAAAGGTGTGGCAGGATGGAAATTGTCCGCTTGCTGTAACTAGGCGCGCTATTGTTATGGCGGCTGCAGATATTGGGGATCAGTTATGAAGCCATGGCAACTAATGCTAGTCCTGGCGGCGTCTTTTCTATCTGCTGGCTGTCAAGACAACAGTCAGCGAGCTAGGGATTACAAAATATGCAAAGATGCCGGAATGGACGTTAAAGTTCTGGGTGCCGATTATGCAGTAATTTGTGTGCCGCCACCTTTTCACTGCAAGTAAAACAAAGCCGCTTCCCTAGCGGCTTTTTAACGACTTATTGATCTTATCCATGCTATCCAGCGGTTCAGTAACGAAAACACCACCACGACTTGCTCGGTAAAGTACCTGGTCCCCGATGCGATAGCCAGCGACAAGATAAGTACCGCATTCTGATATGGCGGTATTTTTGCAGCGGCGTTTCCATTTCACTCGCTTTTAATCCATTTTGTATTGCTCATATAGTCAGTAACGATACCAATAGCCGCATCGTGGCCTTTGCACACTACGCACAGGTATCCTGACCCATTCAGGTAGGCGTGCCACTCTTTTTGGTCTGCGCTTGTTACGCCGCCCTTCGAGCGCTTCATCTCAATAAAAAGGCCGTGATAGCCTCCAGCAGGCACAGGTAAAAATAAATCAGGCACTCCAGTTTGCATACCCTCAGCCTTTAACTTATTTACCTGCTTAGCTCGTTGCGCAATGGTGCCCGCAAGCTGTGCGCCGTTCGGTATTGCGAACATGCGGCCTTTTAGTGATACGTACGTACGATCAAACCAGCTTACCAACGTTGTTTGCTCTGCGTGTTCAGTCGGGCATTTAACTTTCATGCTATTTTTTCCGCTAATAATTCATCATCGGTAGGTTGATCAAAACCTAACACTTCCCAGAAGTCGCCCTTTTTGACGTAAGTTAGCGTCCTTGGTTTGCGTTTAAAGCCGTCCGTAGCATTTGAGAATGCCATTTTCTTTCGTGCCGCAAAGTCGCTATTTTCAGTAAGATATACTTCAAACTTCCTTCGTGACGTTACTATGAATGCAGTGATCATATCATTACCAGCTCTGCTAACACCGTTTGCATATTCAATGCTTAGTAGTTCGTCGCACTGTACTTTTGTTGGGTCTTTTTTGTGCTTAGTGTGAATGTCGATAAGTTTTTTATTAGGATTAACTAACTCAGCATTGCATGATCCACAAAAGCGCGCGGCAATATCGTTTTTATGCTCGCATACAGGGCAATCTTTGCTAGACCAATAGTAGCCGCACCGCTCGCCTGTGCGTATGTGGACGTGCTGGCATCGGCGGCCAAAATGCGCTGGCAACGGCTTTAATTCGTCTTTTATGTTTGTTTCAACCATCACCCTAGTGCCTAGCAGATCAGTAAAGTATCCGTTCTCATCAATGTCATATCCATCATCGTTCGGACGTGCTGAAAAAACATTTATACGATCGCACTGCTCGCAATAGCATTCTAGTACGTTTTCACCGCTCGATTGATACGCCGCTTTAATTTGCGGGGCGTAAAGGTCTCCGTCTGGCATGTGTCGCGTTATATTTTCAGCGTAGTCTAGGATTACGCATTCAGTTTTACCATCGTACAGGCGCATTCCACGGCCCATGATCTGCTGCAGCAAGCTAACAGACTCAGTTGCGCGCAAAATAGCAATATGACTGACGTTTGGCGCGTCAAATCCCGTCGTTAAAACGCTAACATTTACTAGATACATAAATCTGCGCGCTTTAAAGTCCTTTATTATCTGATCGCGTTCTTTTTTGTTTGTTGTTCCAGTTACACATCTGGCGTTGTCGGGATGCAGGCTGGCCATAACCTCCTCAGCGTGTCGCACTGTCGATGCAAAAATCATAACTCCGGTTGCGTTTTGTGTTTGTGCAACCACGTCTGCAACTATGCCTGCTGTTTTACGCCCCCAACCCTCAAACGCTGCAGCGACTGTAGCGGCGCTGTATTTACCATTACCTTGTACTTTCAAACCACTTGTATCGTAACTTTCACTGTTGATCTCGCCAGCCGCTATCGGAGTTAAAAACTCTTGCTCAATCAGGTACCTAGCCCCAATTGAGTAGACGCACTTATAAAAGTACGGATCACGCGCAATCGACTCATTCAGCGGCTTGTCGTCCGGCCCCATTCCGAAAATAAAGCCATCTTTTAATCGATACGGCGTTGCAGATAATCCGCAAACTCGCAGGTTAGGGCTAAACTCCTTCATGTCCGATATGATGGTTTTTATCGTTGCAGTTATCCCGTGGCATTCGTCAATTATAACTCCGGCGAACTCATGCCCAAGCCGGCGCGCTACTTTCTTAAATGTTAACGGCGTGGCAAAAATAACTTTATGCCGTAGGCTTTTGCTAATGCTTGCGCTGTAAATACTTGCTTGCTCACCAATAGCGATATATTTATCAAAATTCTGCTGCGTTAGCTCAGCGCTTGGCGCAATACATAGCACGCGCTTGCCGCCGCTTAGGTCGTGCAGCGACTTCGCAATCAAGGCCACTATTATGCTCTTACCTGCGCCTGTTGCTGCTTCTACGACTACAGGTAGCGTAGAGCCTTTAAAATGATCAATGACTTTGTCGTGAGCGTCTTGCTGGTAGCTCCGTGGTTTTAACATCCTATACCTCACATTTAAAAAGCCAGTTTTTAAGGCTGGCTTAGATACTACAGATCAACTTAAACGCCAGCTCGCACCAGGCTTGCCGCGCCACTTCTCAAGATCCGCATCAGGTGCAAGCTCTGCGATTGCCTTTGCGTAACTTATAGATCCTACGCGCTTTACTAAAGTCAGCTTGCGCCCATGGATCAGCGCGTCTTTACTATCAGCAAGATCAATCAGTTTTGATAAAGCCTCTTTCTCTTGAGCTTCGAGGTCTTTTTGGGCAGCCTTCAATTTATCAATCGCATCAAGCAAAAAAGAAGCTTCATCGGTGTCAATAACGACACGCAAAGGCTCAAGATGCTCTGGGTTATCAATCTCACTGATAAGCCGTTTATAGAACGCATCCAAATCTGGAAGCACCGAATCAATCCATTCCGAATCTGATTCAATGCGCTCAATGGCCATTTGCTCCGGTACATAATCAATGCTAAGCGGATCGCCTTTTGGTGCCACATACTGCGCAAAATAGCCATGGCTTCGACCGCTTGCTAGTATCTCCATCTGCACCTGGTGCGCATAATGTGGCTGATCGGTCAGCGGTTTAAATTGTGCATCTTGCTGGTTACGCAGGCCAAACGGCACCTTTAGCTCAAGAACACCGCCGTCGCTAGTTATCCCGTCGGGTGAGGCGCCCATTCTGTCACCATACTCAAAAAACCCACACTCATCGACCATTAAGCCGGTTTTACGCATAAAGCAAAGCAGTGCGCGCTGCTCGTT
>JAAYFI010000033.1 GCA_012728315.1 Gammaproteobacteria bacterium | reverse complement strand
TTCGGGAAGTTACGTGTAGAAGTAGAAACTACAGTCGCACCTGTCTCAACACGCGCTTGGTTACCCATGCACAATGAGCAGCCTGGCATTTCCATGCGCGCGCCTGCTTTGTTGTAAATGTCGTAGTAACCTTCTTCGGTCAACTGGTACTGGTCCATACGCGTTGGTGGGGCTAACCACAGGCGAGTTGGCATCTTAGTGTCAACTTTCTGTAGCAGTTTACCCGCCGCGCGGAAGTGACCGATGTTGGTCATGCACGAACCGATGAATACTTCATCAATCTTGCGACCTTGAACTTCAGACAGTAGACGAGCATCGTCTGGGTCGTTCGGTGCGCACAGAATAGGCTCATTGATTTCAGCCAAGTCAATTTCGATAACTGCAGCGTACTCAGCGTCAGCATCGGCAGCCATCAACTCAGGCTTAGCTAACCAAGCTTCCATCGCTTGTGCGCGACGCTCAATGGTGCGTGCATCGCCGTAACCTTCGCTGATCATCCAGCGCAGCATGGTGATGTTAGAGCGCAGGTACTCAGCGATTACGTCTTCTGGCAGCTTAATGGTGCAACCTGCTGCAGAACGCTCAGCTGATGCGTCAGACAGTTCAAATGCCTGCTCAACGGTTAAGTTGTCTAAGCCTTCGATTTCGAGAATACGGCCAGAGAAGATGTTCTTCTTGCCTTTTTTCTCAACAGTCAGCAGGCCTTCTTTGATCGCGTAGTAAGGGATCGCATGCACAAGGTCACGTAAAGTGATACCTGGCTTCATTTCACCTTTAAAGCGAACCAGTACGGACTCAGGCATATCCAGTGGCATAACACCAGTGGCTGCAGCGAACGCAACCAGACCAGAACCCGCAGGGAAGGAGATACCAATTGGGAAACGGGTGTGAGAGTCACCACCGGTACCAACGGTGTCAGGCAGCAACATACGGTTCAACCAGCTGTGGATGATACCGTCGCCTGGGCGCAGTGAAACACCACCACGGTTCATGATGAAGTCAGGCAATGTGTGGTGCGTGATCTCATCAATTGGCTTAGGGTATGCCGCAGTGTGGCAGAAAGACTGCATCACGAGGTCAGCAGAGAAGCCCAAGCACGCTAAGTCTTTCAACTCGTCACGGGTCATAGGACCAGTAGTATCTTGTGAACCAACGGTGGTCATTTTTGGCTCGCAGTAAGTGCCAGGGCGTACACCTTGACCTTCAGCTAAGCCGCAAGCGCGACCGACCATTTTCTGCGCTAAGGTGAAGCCTTTGCCGCTGTCTGCCGGTGCAACTGGTTTTTTGAACAGATCAGATGGGCCCATGCCTAATTCAGCACGTGCTTTTTCAGTCAAACCACGACCAATGATCAATGGAATACGGCCGCCGGCGCGTACTTCATCAAGCAGAACGTCAGTTTTCAGCTCAAAGGTTGTAACCAGTTCGTCAGAACCGTTGCGACGTACTTCACCTTTGTATGGGTAAACGTCGATCACATCGCCCATGTTCAGGTTGGTGCAATCGAATTCGATTGGCAGTGCGCCAGCATCTTCCATGGTGTTATAGAAGATTGGAGCAATTTTAGTACCGAAGCAGAAACCACCCGCACGCTTGTTAGGCACGTTAGGGATGTCGTCACCGAAGAACCACAATACAGAGTTAGTGGCTGATTTACGTGAAGAACCCGTACCTACAACGTCGCCCACATAGGCAACAGGGAAGCCTTTAGCTTTCAGTTCTTCCATTTGCTTAATTGGACCAACGGAGCCTGGTACGTCTGGTTTAATACCATCGCGCTCCATTTTCAGCATTGCTAATGCGTGCAATGGAATGTCAGGGCGTGACCATGCATCTGGTGCAGGTGACAAGTCGTCGGTGTTGGTTTCGCCAGTGACTTTAAATACGCTTAAAGTGATTTTTTCTTCAAGTGCTGGGCGCGCTTTGAACCACTCGCCGTCAGCCCAAGATTGCATTACTGCTTTAGCGCTAGCGTTACCCGCTTTGGCTTTCTCAGCAACGTCATGGAACGCATCAAACATCAGCAGTGTGTGCTTAAGTTCAGCGGCGGCTAACTCAGCCAGTTCTGCGTTGTCGAGTAAAGCAACCAACGTTTCAATGTTGTAGCCACCTTGCATGGTGCCTAACAGTTTTACTGCGTGTGCTTTGTCGATCAGGGGTGAAGTGGCTTCACCTTTGGCAATCGCTGATAAGAAACCAGCTTTAACATAAGCGGCTTCATCAACACCCGCCGGTACGCGGTTGGTAATGAGGTCCAGTAGGAACTCTTCTTCGCCAGCAGGTGGGTTTTTTAGTAGCTCAACCAAACCTGAGGTTTGTTCGCTAGTGAGTGGCTGAGGGACAATGCCCTGTTCAGCGCGTTCTGCTACGTGTTTGCGGTAGGCTTCAAGCACAGTATTTTATCCTCATCATTGGCCCCCAAACAGGAAAGGGGCGCTTATCCAGAAGCTGTTTTCAAAGTGTTGCAGGCACGCGTAAGCAGATCAATACGGTGATTTATCATTGCTATTTACGCTGCAGCGCCAAGAGTAAAACCCTTTAGCGCTTTGAAAACAGCCTCGACTTTGGACGTGATTGCCTAAAATGGCGCGCTTATTCTAAGACACAAGCGCTATAAAGTTAAGGGGCATTGAGTGTTTTACATGGGGTTTTCTATGTTAGACCATGGGCTAACATGTTTTTTACGCTATTTTGTAGCTTATCGTGCTAAAGGAGCCTGCACGATAAAGCCGCTCAAAAAAAGGAGTGAGCGGCTTCTGTGCAGCAGGTTTAATGTTCGAGTTGAGCTTCTAAGTGAGCTATAACATGTTCAGGCTTAAGTACCAGTACATCTGTTTCAACTGCATCCAGTACGACTTCAGCAGTGTTGCCAATTAATGCACCCGATAAGCCGGTACGAGCAACAGTGCCAATCACTGTTACAACGGCATCCAGCTCTTTGGCCATTTGCGGAATCAGTACATCAGCAGGGCCTTCTTTAATGTGCATTTGCTTGTCATCGAGTTCAAATTCTTTAACGAAATTGGCACATTGCTCACGGTAGCGCGCTTCAATGGTTTCGCGTAATTGGAAGGTCGGATCTGAAGCAGAGAGCATGGGTGAAGGATGCGCAGTAAACACATGTAAAGTGGCTTTGGCGATGCTGGCTACTTCAAAAGCATTGCTGATTAAGCTGGCATGCAAGGCTTTGTGTTCGGCGCTGTTGTTACCTACATCGACCGCAGCAAGAATAGTGCCTTCGGTCCAAGGACGATTGGTTTTTGCAATTAAGACTGGGCATGGGCAATAGCGGAGTAACTTCCAGTCATCCGGGGTTAGCAATGCGCGCTTGAGCGGGTTCTCAGGAAAGTGCTGTTTAATCACTAAACCGCAGCTTTCAGCTTGTTGCGCTTGAATAATAGTCTCGTGGAATGACTCGTGCCACGCTTGCTGAGTGGTGACTTCATAGCCATCCTCTTTAAGTTCGCGGGCTATATCAGCCAGGTATTGACCGTACTCGCCGCGCTTGTCGCATACCAATAAATGCAGGCGCGATTGGGTGACGCCGGCAATTAATTTGGCACGTTTAAGCGCCAACCCTTCGGGTTGATTGGGGGTCATTACGACCAAAATGCTGCGGATAGCTTGCATGTGTCTCTCCCTGCGTTTTTAGAATGTAAAGCGTTGTAGTTATTAGAATGCCAGCTTTATCGAATACTGGATACTGATGCTAATCAAGTCTCAAGGCTGGCTGTTCTGCGCTTGCTCCGTATAATGGCACACATTCATTATCGTCTTTAGTGCATACCTATGTTAATACCTGAAATTGAAGCTTTTTTACAGTGCCAAACACCACAAAGTTGGATTGATTGTGCACTGGAACACCCTGAAGAGCTGCTGCTGGATCATGCCAACTGCGAGAAAAAAGCTGCAGGCACAGCGCTGACTCTAATGTTTCGCTATGCGGAGCGAGAAGAGCTGCAGCAATATCTGTCACGTTTAGCCCGCGAAGAGCTGCGTCATTTTGAGCAAGTCACTGCTTTAATGAAAAAGCGCGGTATACGCTACCGTCAATTGAGTGCCTCAAATTATGCGCAGCGTTTGCATCAACATATTGCCCGTCAAGAGCCAGACAAGCTTATTGATACTCTGATTGTTGGTGCTTTTATTGAGGCGCGATCCTGTGAGCGTTTTTATCGCTTAGCACCTTATTTAGATGAAGAGCTAGGTCGCTTTTATACGTCATTGCTGAAGTCTGAGTCGCGTCACTTCGAAGGCTATTTGCGTATGGCGCAAATGTACGCGAAACAGCCCATTGCTGAGCGCGTTGCCTATTTTGCCAACATTGAGCGCGAAGCTATTTTAACGCAAGACGCTGAATTTAGATTTCACAGCGGGATTCCCAAGCCGAAGCAGGACTTCAGGCAAAGAGCGCAAGCGCTAGAGGCTTAACTTAATCAGCCTCTATGCGCTGAGCAAAAGGTAAAGCTACAAGTTCTAATTTATGGCGGCTGGCTTTAATACACCAACCTTGTGTATCCCAGTCGCCCAACACCAGACGTTGTTTATTGTTCGGTAAATGATGCACTGCTGGGCGGTGCGTGTGGCCATGGATTAAGGTGCGCACTTTATATTGCGCCATAACATGGTCGACGGCTGTGGGATTGACATCAGTAATCGCGCTGGCTTTCATGCGCGTACTGGTTTTGCTTTTTTGCCTTAAGTCACCCGCTAAGCGCTGACGTGTGCGCAGCGGCAGGTTGCGTAAAACAAATGAAACCAATGGATTGCGCAGTACTTTTCGTAGACGGATATAGCCACGGTCGCTGGTGCAGAGGCTGTCGCCGTGCATCAGTAAGACCGGCTCGCCAGCCAGCTTGACAATGCTGGGGTCTTTGAGCAGCTGACAGTCAGCCAGTGCGCAGAAGTCATCGCCCAGTAAAAAGTCACGATTGCCATGCATGAGATAGATTTCAGTGCCTGTTGCCGCCACTTCGCTTAATGCTTGAGCAATAGAGCGCTGATAGGGGGTGATGGCGTCATCACCAATCCATACTTCAAAGAAGTCACCTAGGATATAGAGTGCTTGTGCATGCGCGGCATGTTGCTGAAGAAACGCAAGGAACGCGTCGGTAATATCCGCGCGCTCCTCGTGTAAATGGAGGTCTGAAATCAGCAGAATCACTCGATAATCTCTGCTTTTTCAATGATCACATCTTCGCGCGGTACATCTTGGTGGCCGTTTTTGCTGGTGGTAGCAACATTTTTAATGGACTCAACAACATCCATACCTTCTACCACTTCACCAAATACGGTGTAACCCCAGCCTTGTATAGTAGGTGCGCTATGGTCGAGGAAATCATTGTCTTTGACGTTAATAAAAAACTGCGCTGAAGCTGAATGCGGCTCCATGGTGCGTGCCATGGCGATGGTGCCCGCTTTGTTGGATAAGCCGTTATTGGCTTCGTTTTTAATGGGTGCGCGGGTGCTTTTTTGTTGCATAGCGGTATCGAAGCCGCCGCCTTGGATCATAAAGTTGCTGATTACGCGATGAAAGATGGTGTTGTCGTAGTGGCCATCTTTTACATATTGAATAAAGTTTTCAACGGTTTCAGGCGCTTTGTCAGCAAAGAGCTTTAAGGTGATAGCGCCGTGATTGGTGTGTAATTTAATCATTGAATGGATCCATAGAAGCTAAAAAGTCATAGACCTGTCAGAGAGGTGGCAGGTTCGGGTATGATAAGCACTTTATTTGAGCCAGCCTACCCATAATAGGCAGTAATGAGTATTTAATAGCCCATGAGCACGTCTGAATCTTCCGTAAATGTCGCCGCGAACTTTCTTCGTCCTATTGTTGAAGCTGATTTGCAGTCAGGTAAGCACAGCAGTATTGTTACGCGCTTCCCCCCTGAACCCAATGGTTATCTGCACATTGGGCACGCTAAATCCATCTGCCTGAATTTTGGCTTGGCCAAAGAGTTTGGCGGTGTTTGTCATTTGCGCTTTGATGACACCAACCCCGCCAAAGAAGAGCAAGAGTACATTGATGCAATTAAAGACGATGTACGTTGGTTAGGCTTTCAGTGGGATGGTGAGGTGCGTTATGCCTCGGATTATTTCGAGCAGTTGTACCAGTGGGCGGTCTATTTAGTTGAGCAAGGCAAGGCGTATGTGTGTGATTTATCGCCAGAGCAAGCCCGTGAATACCGTGGCAGCTTAACTGAGCCAGGTAAAAACAGCCCATTCCGTGAGCGCAGTGTTAGCGAAAACTTAGATTTACTAACGCGTATGCGTGCTGGGGAATTCCCCGATGGCGCGCGTGCTCTGCGCGCCAAGATTGATATGGCGTCACCGAATATGAATCTGCGTGATCCTATTCTGTATCGTATTCGCCATGCCCATCATCACCAGACCGGTGATCAGTGGTGCATTTACCCAAGTTACGACTTCACTCACGGCCAGTCCGATGCCATTGAGAAGATTACGCACTCAATCTGCACCTTGGAGTTTGAAGATCATCGCCCTTTATATGAGTGGTTTTTAGAGCAACTACCGGTACCGGCGAAGCCACGTCAGTATGAATTTGCTCGCTTAAACTTAAACTATACAGTCACCAGTAAGCGCAAACTCAAGCAGTTGGTTGATGACAACCATGTCAGCGGTTGGGATGATCCGCGCATGTCGACCATCAGTGGCTTCCGTCGTCGTGGTTATACGCCGGCATCCATTCGTAATTTCTGCGACATGATTGGTGTAAACCGTGCAGGTGGCATTGTTGATTTAAGCATGCTGGAGTTCTGTATCCGTGAGGATCTCGACAATAACGCCAGCCGGGCAATGTGTGTGTTAAAGCCGCTGAAAGTGGTGATTACAAACTACCCTGAAGAGCAAGAGCAGATCTTGCAGTTACCGCGTCACCCTAAGCGTGAAATGGGTGTACGTGAGTTACCCTTTGCTCGTGAAATCTATATTGATGCCAATGATTATGACGAAAATCCACCTAAGGGTTATAAGCGTTTAGTGCCAGGTGGCGAAGTGCGTTTACGCGGCAGTTATGTGATTCGCGCAGATCAAGCCATTCGAGATGCTGAGGGTCATATTGTTGAGCTGCATTGCTCGTATGATCCTGAAACTTTAGGCAAAAACCCAGAAGGGCGTAAAGTTAAAGGCGTGATTCATTGGGTGCCAGCGGCGCAAAGTGTTGAGTGTGAAGTACGCTTATATGATCGCTTATTTAAAACAGCTAACCCAGATAAAGACGAAGATGGCGAAACCAGCGACTCTTTCCTCGATAATATTAACCCTGAATCCTTACAGGTCTTAAAAGGCTGCCGCGCTGAGCCTTCGTTATTGCAGGCGCAGGTTGGTGAAGGTTTCCAGTTTGAGCGTGAAGGCTACTTCTGTTTAGACAGTGTTGACAGTAAGCCTGGCGCGTTGGTGTTTAACCGCACTGTGACTTTGCGTGATTCTTGGGGGAAAGCATGAGCTTAATGATTTACAACACCCTAACGAAACAAAAAGAGCCGCTTAAGCCGTTACAAGGCAACCATGTGCGTATGTATGTGTGCGGTATGACGGTGTATGACTTCTGTCATATTGGTCATGCGCGGGTTATGGTGGCTTTTGATGTGGTCACGCGCTGGTTGCGGCACCGTGGCTACGATGTCACTTATGTGCGCAATATCACTGATATTGACGATAAAATCATCCGTCGTGCGCAAGAAAACAATGAGCCATTTGAACAACTGGTTGAGCGCATGATTGCGGCAATGCATGAAGATGAAGGTCGTCTTAATGTGCTGCGCCCAGACTTAGAACCACGCGCCACCGCACATATCGATGGCATGTTTAAAATGATTCAAACTCTGATTGATAAAGGCTTTGCTTATGCGCCAGGTAATGGTGATGTGTATTACCGCGTGGCAAAGTTTGTCGGTTACGGTAAATTGTCGCGGCGTAAAATCAGTGATTTAAAAATTGGTGCACGTATTGAGGTGGATGAGGCGAAAGAAGATCCATTGGATTTTGTCCTCTGGAAAGCCGCGAAACCAGGCGAGCCCAGTTGGGATTCACCTTGGGGTAAAGGCCGACCGGGCTGGCATATCGAGTGTTCAGTGATGTCGACCTGCTGCCTCGGTGACAGTTTTGATATTCATGGTGGTGGGCCTGATTTAGTTTTCCCGCACCATGAAAACGAAATTGCACAAAGTGAAGCGGCGACAGGTCAACAGTATGCAACCACTTGGATGCATGCAGGGGCAGTACGTGTTGATGGCGAGAAAATGTCTAAATCTTTAGGCAACTTCTTCACCATTCGCGACGTTTTGGAAAAGTATCACCCCGAAGTGGTGCGTTATCTATTAGTGTCCAGTCATTACCGCAGCCCGATCAATTATTCGGAAGACAACTTACGTGAAGCGCGTTCAGCCTTAGAGCGTTTTTATCTGACCTTAAAGAGCGTTAATCCTGCCCCTGCGGCGGGTGGTGAAGCTTTTGTTGAGCGCTTTAGCAAAGCCATGGATGATGACTTTAATGCGCCAGAAGCCTGTTCAGTGCTGTTTGAAATGGCACGCGAGGTGAATCGTTTAAACGGCCAAGATCCAGTTGCTGCATCAGGTTTAGCGGCGCGTATGCAAGAGTTGGGTGCTGTCTTGGGGATATTGCAGCTTGAGCCCAATAGCTTTTTACAAGCAGGTGCAGATAAGCGTGTCGATGCTGCCGAGGTTGAAGCCTTGATTGCTGCGCGCTTAGCAGCTCGACAGAATAAAGATTGGGCTGAATCTGATCGGATTCGTGACCAATTAACAGCAATGGGCATCGTTTTAGAGGATGGTAAAGACGCTACGGGTTGGCGTTTTGCTGATCAATAATAGAGGGTGCTGATACTGCAGATGTTGCGCTTGATCTGCAGTATCCATCGGATCGTATTTCGTTTGTCAAATTCTAGGGTGGGGCGTTTCATGCAGCATTTTATGAGTAAGCCAGTGCAACGTTTGTTAGGTATGCTGCTGGTTGCAGGGTGCTTAACTTTGCCAACGATGGTTGTTGCGCAAGAAACTGATTACAGCGACGACGATGAACTCTGGGAAGATTACGGTGAAAACGATGATCCTTGGGAAGCGTTCAACCGTGGGGTCTTTCGCTTTAATGATGCACTGGATCGCTGGGCGCTCAAACCCATTGCTAAGGGTTACCAGAAAGTCACCCCAGATGCGGTGGAAGAGGGTGTGCATAACGTTTTTCGTAACATAGGTGAAGTGCGCAACTTGGCCAATAACGTGCTGCAATTAAAAATGCATGATGCAGGCGTGGATACGGCACGTTTTTTCTTTAATAGCACTTTTGGTGTGCTCGGTTTCTTTGATGTGGCTACCAAAATGGGCTTGCAGCGCAATGACGAAGACTTCGGCCAGACTTTAGGGGCGTGGGGCGTGAAAAGTGGCCCCTATGTTGTATTGCCGTTATTAGGCCCAAGTACCGTGCGTGATGCTCTGGCGTTGTATCCAGACAACTTTACTAGTCATTACCGCTACAATAATGATGTTCCCGTGCGTAATAGTGTATTTGCATTAAATGTTGTAGATACACGCGCCAGTTTACTGGCAGCCGAGCGTCTAATTACCGGTGATAAATACCGCTTTATGCGTAATGCATTTTTGCAAAACCGCGAATTTAAAGTGCTTGACGGTAATGTAGTGGATGACTTTTAAGAACTGTATCTAGCGCATAGAGGTGATCTCAAGGCCGAGGGAGATACGCCCATTGTCCAGCGTTTCTATGCGCTGCACCAGAGCGTCGGCTTCCAGGCCTTGGAGCTTGCTATGACTGGATGGGATCTTGACGCGTAGAGCCTGCCCTGGACTGAACTGCAGTGTGCTGTCGGTTTCGATTTGCAGGCCTGTGCTAGAAAGATCAATGCAGACAGCATCATATACCTGTCCATCGAGCTCGAAGGTCGCGGCGGTTTCGACACGCATGCGGATAAAGTCGCGTTTTTCGTTGTAGTAGTTCATGGGATGCTCCAGATGCTGCAAACTATAGGGTATGCCATGCGCAATCGCCTAAGCTTTATGCCCAATGCAGTACGCTGTGTTTAACATTGCTTATCTTGCTTTAAATGTAAAGCATGTACTTTAACTATCAGTAGGGTTTGTGAGCCTATCGTGCTGGGCTGCAGGGTTTTCTTAAGAGATGTAGAACTCAATTGCACTGCTCAGAGGCTTTGGGAAAGGCTTCAACTCAATCTCAAACCGCTCAATGAGAGCGGCTTAGTCAATAGCGCTCTACTAGAGACTGCTTGAATCAGCGTGGTGATAAGAGTACCTTTTGCGCTTAGACACTATTGATGACTCATAAGTAATGCATTCAATTTCGCAACAATCTGCTCATAAGAGCGCAGCTGAGCAACTGCTTATATTGCAAAAACAGCATGCTTTACTGATCGAGGATCAGCAGGCTGGCAAACAACTGCAGCAACATATTCGACCGGTCACACCTTGGCAAGCGCAGGGCATTAAGTTTGAGCATTGTGTAGTGCCTGCACTGTACCTGACGGGTGATTCATTGGATTACTTTAAGCTACCTGATGGTCGCTTAATGTTGTATTTGGCTGATGTTTCTGGCAGTGGTACAGCCTCGGCACTGATCAGTATGCTGCTAAAAAGTATTATTCAAGAGCGGCTGTTTGGCGGCGCTCAGCCTGAGTCGACGGCAGCTATTACACCGGCCTCGCTACTGGCCTATGTTAATCAGCGCTTATTAGCCTATGGCTCTGACCGGCATATCACCTTGATCTGCGCGATGATTGATACTGAACGCGATTCTTTGCAGTGGAGTGTTGCTGGACATCTGCCTTCGCCGGTTTTGTACGCTGATGGGCAGGCTGCTTTTTTACCCGGCAAAGGTCAACCCATAGGCTTATTTGAACATGCACAATTCCATGATGAGCAGATGCAGCTGCCGAATGCGTTTAGTTTGAGTTTTTTTTCCGATGGGATTTTTGATGCGCTCCCGGGGAAATATTTAATTACCCGTGAAGCGGCTTTACCCAAAATAATGAGTGCTGTGCAGGGGGACTACACAAAAGCTGTCGCACGTCTAGGGCTAGCTAACTGCAGCAATATGCCCGATGATATCGCCATGCTAGTGCTGAGCAGGAATCTTGCATGAGTGATGGTAAAATTCAGTGTGCGCAATATAACGATACGTTCGTTTTAAAGTGTGTGGGCGATGTGCGCTTAACTTTTTGTTCGGCGCTGAACGAAACAATTGAAACAATTCTTAAAGCGCATTCTTTCAAATCGATTGTCATTGATTTAACTGAGGTGGTCAGTATTGATAGCACCACTTTAGGTTTGTTGGCGAAGCTGTCGATTTTATCGAAGCGTAAGTTTGGCATGCTACCAACGCTGGCTAGCACCAACCCTGATGTCAGTCGCGTGCTCGATTCGATGGGCTTTAATCAGGTGTTTAATTTGGTGCATACACCTGCACCTTGCCCTGAGTGCTTGGATGATTTGCCTGAGCAGGATCAATCTGAAGCGCTGGTAAAAGAACGGGTTTTAGAAGCGCATCAGATATTGATGAGCTTAAATCAATCCAATCGTGAAGCCTTTCGTGACTTGGTGAGCGCCCTAGAAAGCACACCGTCTTGATAGCGCAACAGTTGATGATAGTGCGTTATTGATACCCTTAGGCTCAACAACGCACTCTCTATCAGTTAAATAGCTTTTCTAGTTTTTCTTGGTCACGTGCAAAAGCGCGAATCCCTTCAGCGAGTTTTTCATTGGCCATGGCATCTTCATTATGAGCCCAACGAAAACCTGCTTCATCCATCAGAATGGCCGCTTCACCTTGCGCGCCCGCTTGCAGTTTACGCTCTAAAGGGCCCTGTTCAGTGCTGAGCTGTTCTAATAGCTCTGGACTGATGGTTAAACGATCACAACCGGCCAGCGCTTCGATTTGACCAAGGTTACGAAAACTGGCGCCCATCACAATGGTTGGGTAGTTATTTGCTTTGTAATAGTGGTAAATGCGCGATACGGATTGCACACCTGGGTCTTCTAGACCTGCGTATTCACGGTTTAAGTTTTTCTTGTACCAATCATAAATTCGCCCAACAAATGGGGAAATCAAAAATACGCCTGCATCAGCACAAGCAGCCGCTTGGGCAAAAGAAAACAGCAAGGTTAGATTGGTTTGGATATTGAGCTTTTCTAAGCGGCGTGCTGCTTGGATCCCTTCCCAGGTGGCAGCAATTTTAATCAGCACGCGTTGACGGTCGATACCGTGCTGCTCATAACGATCAATTAAACGCAGGGCATACTCGTAGGTCGCTTGTTCGTCAAAGGAGAGGCGGGCATCGACTTCGGTTGAGATACGTCCAGGAATCAGCGATAAAATCTCACTGCCGACGGCTACGGCAAGCTGCTCGCATGCCGCTTGTGGATTACCACGAAAATCCTGTTGAATCTGTGCCATCATCTGCGCATAGCGTGGAAAAGTCGCCGCTTTTAACAGCAGTGATGGATTGGTTGTGGCATCGACTGGCTGTAAGCGAGCAATGGCATCTAAATCACCGGTATCGGCGACTACAGTAGTAAAACGTTTTAGTTGTTCTAGTTTTGACGTCATAGTAAGGGCTGCAATTAGGGGCTAAATAAAAGAGCGCACAAAACATAACCGAGCGCTGAATGGGATGCAATTGTTTATCGGCGCTTAGCGACCCTCGAGAACTGCAATGGCTTGGTCATAGACGCGCATCGGTTCGTCAGTTTTGTAGATATCCGCCGAGAGCAATTGACGAAAACGTCGTGCACCTGGAAAGCTTTGTGCTAATCCGAGGATATGGCGGGTGATATGCGGTGCTTTTCCGCCCTGAGCAAGATGTTGCAGCAGGTAAGGGCGCAACTGCTCAAGAATAGCTGTGCGGCTGATATTGCGCTGGACGTCACCAAAGAGTTGGTGATCGACCTCGCTGAGCAACCAAGGGTTGTGATAAGCCTCACGACCGATCATCACGCCGTCAAACGACTGCAAGTGCTCTGTGCATTGCTCAATGGTTTTGATACCACCGTTTAATACAATTTCCAGATCAGGAAAATCAGTTTTTAGCTGCGCAGCAATGTCATAACGCAGCGGTGGCACCTCACGGTTTTCTTTTGGCGATAAACCTTCCAAAATCGCAATGCGCGCATGCACAGTAAAACTCTTGCAACCTGCATCACTCACCGTGCCGACAAACTCACAGAGTTCGGCATAACTGTCACGACCATTGATCCCAATGCGGTGCTTAACGGTGACCGGAATATCGACGCCATCCTGCATCTGCTTAACGCAATCAGCCACCAGCTGCGGATGCGCCATTAAGCAGGCACCGATCATATTATTTTGTACACGGTCACTGGGGCAGCCGACATTGAGATTAACCTCATCAAAGCCCGCACTCTCTGCCATTTTCGTACAGACGGCCAAGTCAGCAGGGTTACTGCCACCCAATTGCAATGCCACTGGATGCTCAGACTCTGCATGACGTAAAAACCGCGCACTGTCGCCATGGATCAAGGCGCCGGTAGTCACCATCTCGGTGTACAGCAGCGCACGCTTGGAGATCAGTCGTAAAAAATAGCGGCAGTGATGGTCAGTCCAATCCATCATCGGTGCCACGGAGAAGCGTCGGTTTACTGTGTTCATCAATGTTCAGCTCTTTAATAACGGCTTGGCTGCTCGGAAGAGCCATTTTGAGAACGTATTATATGCGAATATTGCGCTGTTTAGGAGGTGTTAATAGGAAAGAGCATGTTTCTTGGTGATTGAAAATATACTTTTCATCTGCATGTTTGCTGTGTTTATTAAGTTGTATGTTATCTGTTTTGGCAGATTTTTATATATGGCTATTAATTCGTTAGCGGTTTTGAATAAGCTTATAGTTTTTCTGTTGGGCGTGTTTTGTGATGCGTTTTTCATTTTTTTTTTTGCTTTATGGTATGTGTTTTTTAATTTTCTAGTTTGTTGTTGCATTTGTCATTGTCAAGAGTCAAAAATTTGACCTGAGTCACTGTTTTTGAGTTGCTAAGTCTTTTTCTATGCTCGAGTATACTCCCCTTAGATAATAAGTCTTAACGTTAAGGATCGACGCAATGTCAGAAAGTTTTCAAAATGAAGTCCCTAAATCACGTGTCAATATTAAATTAGATTTGCATACGGGAGGGGCGCAGAAGAAGATTGAATTGCCGTTAAAACTATTAGTAGTTGGTGATTTTAGTAATGGAAAAGAAAATAGGCCAGTGTCTGAGCGTGAACGAGTTAATTTAAATAAAAATAACTTTAATAATGTTCTGTCTGGTTTTTCCCCAGAGCTTAACCTAACAGTTGAAGATACATTGTTAGGCGATGGCAGTGATAAAGGGGTAAAGCTCAATTTTAATGACATGAAAGATTTTGAGCCTGAGCAGGTCGCGCGTCAAGTTCCGCAACTTAAAGCAATGCTCGCAATGAGAAACTTGCTACGCGATCTAAAATCTAATCTATTAGATAATGTAACTTTCCGTCGAGAGCTAGAAACGATCTTAAAGGACAGTGCGCTGAGTGATGAGTTACGCACAGAGTTAGCCAGCTTGGCACCAAAAAAATCAGAACTAGAGTAACTTTTAACAAGGAGTGTTTGTATGTCAGCTCATGTGGAAAATAATCAAAGTCAATCAGCGGTTGTTGAGCAGGTTGCCACTGAAGGTATTTATGCCTCTTTATTTGGCAAAATTAATTTAGAGCCGGTTGCTGCTTTAAGTGATTTAAATAGTTTTCAAGATGACAGTGGACTGGCTGAAGTGACCGCTAATGAGCGCGTTACTGCAGGTGTGCAAGTCTTTTTAGAGCGTTTGAAAAAGTCAGGGCAGGCTGTAGAACGCTTGGATAAAACTTTGCTGGACCATCATATTGCCGAGCTCGATCAGCAGATCAGTAAACAGTTAGACGCAGTGATGCATCACCCCGAATTTCAAGCTGTAGAGTCTGCGTGGCGTGGTCTTAAATCGTTAGTTGATCGTACGGATTTTAGGCAGAATGTTAAGTTAGAAGTTCTTGATATTGCCAAAGACGATTTGCGTCAAGACTTTGAAGACAGCCCAGAAATGATTCAGAGCGGCTTGTATTATCACACTTATATTCAAGAGTACGATACGCCTGGTGGCGAGCCCATAGGCGCAATTATTTCTAACTATGAGTTTGATCGCAGTCCTCAAGACATTGCTCTGCTGCGCAATATTTCTAAAGTTTCTGCCGCCGCGCATATGCCGTTTATTGGTTCGGTTAATCCGGCTTTCTTTGGTAAAGAGAGCATGGAAGAAGTAGCAGCAATTAAGGATATTGGTAACTACTTTGATCGTGCCGAGTATTTAAAATGGAAGTCGTTTCGTGAGACTGATGATTCCCGTTATATTGGGCTGACCATGCCTAGAGTATTAGGCCGCTTGCCCTATGGTCCAGATACGGTGCCAGTGCGTAGCTTTAACTATGTGGAAGAAGTTAAAGGCCCTGATCATGAAAAGTATTTGTGGACTAACGCCAGTTTTTCGTTTGCAGCAAATATGGTTAAAAGCTTCATTAGTAATGGCTGGTGTGTACAAATTCGCGGACCACAAGCAGGCGGTGTAGTTAAAGACTTGCCGATTCATTTGTTTGATTTAGGTACGGGCAATCAAGTTAAAATTCCATCAGAAATTATGATTTCTGAAACACGTGAATTTGAGTTTGCCAACCTCGGCTTTATCCCGCTGTCCTATTATAAAAATCGTGATTATTCATGTTTTTTCTCGGCTAATTCAGCGCAAAAGCCAGCGTTATACGACACAGCAGACGCCACCGCTAACAGTCGCATTAACTCGCGCTTGCCATACATTTTCTTATTGTCGCGTATCGCGCATTATTTGAAGCTGATTCAACGAGAAAATATTGGTACCACTAAAGACCGTCGCCTCTTGGAGCTGGAGCTCAATAACTGGGTGCGGGGTTTAGTGACAGAAATGACTGATCCGGGTGATGATTTGCAAGCTTCGCACCCATTGCGCGATGCGCGGGTAGAAGTTGAAGATATCGACGATAATCCCGGCTTCTTCCGCGTCAAACTGTATGCCGTGCCGCATTTTCAGGTTGAGGGGATGGACGTCAATCTATCGTTAGTATCTCAGATGCCTAAAGCCAAAGCGTAAGCGGAGGCTAGGATGAAAATTTATCGTCCATTGTGGACTGATGGGGCCTTTTTGGCCCCGCAACAGTTTCAACAGCAGGCCCGCTGGGATGCTTATGTCGCAGATACTCTAGCGCACAGCATGATTGCCAATCCTTGGGGTGTGTTTTGTGCTGAGTTTGATCTAAACGCCTTAAGCGTCGCACGGTTAAACGCAACCAAGCTTATTGTGTGCTTACCTGATGGCACTTTGATTGACACCGCGCTGGCAGATAACTTGCCACCTGCATGTGATCTATCTGTGTTAGACGGTCGTGAAACTGCCGATATTGTGCTGGCTTTACCATTGCTTCAGGCTAATGGTGCGAACCTAGCCTTACCGGGGCAGGTGGATCGTCCGCGCCGTTACTTGCAAGAGTGGGTGCAAGTACAAGATCTTGTCGGCAATGAACAAACAGAAATTGCCGTACAGCGTTATGCACTGCGCTTGCGCTTTGCACACGATGAAAATAGCGATTACCTGACCTGTCCGGTAGCGCGTTTACGTCGCAATGGCCAAGGCATTTGGGAGCTGGATACAAGTTTTATGCCGCCGATGCTGGCGTATTCTGCCAGTCCGGCGTTGCTGACTGGCTTTAGTGAGCTGATCTATCGTTTACAAGCTAAACGTAACCGCCTGATGGCGATGCGCCGCGAAAGCAATGAGCGCATGGCAGACTTTGCCGTGGCAGATGTTTCTTTGTTCTGGTTGCTCAATGCATTAAACAGTGCAGAGCCTGTGTTAGCTGAATTGCACAGCGCGCCGAATCGCCATCCTGAACTCTTGTACCGTGAGTTGGTGCGCCTCGCAGGCAGCTTACTGACCTTCTCTTTGGAACACGGTAACGATTCAATTCCAGCCTACCAGCACGGCCAACCAGAGGCGGTTTTTCCGCCACTGTTACAGCTACTGACAGAGCTGCTCGAAGCCAGTTTGCCATCGCGAGTTATTGCTATTGAGTTGCTAAAAAATGGGCAGTTTTGGACGGGTACTTTGCATGACCGTCGTTTACGCGAAGATGCTGACTTTTATTTATCTGTACGTTCTGGTTTGCCAGCGCATCTACTCACGAGCCAACTGCCTTTATTGTGCAAAGTGGGTAGCCCTGATGATGTTTCAGATGTTGTCAATGTGGCGCTCAATGGTGTTCCGTTACGCGCGTTAAGCCACGTTCCAGCGGCGATTCCAATGCGTCTAGAAAACCAATATTTCGCTTTGGAGCTAAATAATCCAGCAGCCGAAGCGATGCTGGCTTCAGGTCAATGTGCGTTTTATATACCAGGGACTTTAGGTGATGTGCAATTGGAACTTTTTGCGGTGTTACGCTCATGACTAATAAAGCAACAAACCCAGCGAACACGATTGATAGTGTGTTTGCTGACACATGGTTAACGGTATGCCAGCTTAAAAATGGTGTACCCATTGAGAATGGCCTTGCTTTTTATCAGCGTGTATGTGAACAGATTGATACGGCCAGACAGCAGCTACAAGAACTGGGGTATTCCACCGCGGCCATTGAGCACATGTTATATGCCCAGTGTGCATTGCTGGATGAAAGCGTCATGAATAGGAATATTCAGGATGCAGGTTATGAGCAATGGCTTAAGTCACCATTGCAGGCAACGTACTTCAATACGCTCGAAGCAGGTGCAAAGCTATGGGACCGTATTGCCAATGTTTTGCATGAAACTAATGCAGAAAAGGCCGTACTGATCTGCTTTCATCGAGTGCTCGCCCTAGGTTTTACAGGGCAATATCGCAGCAGCCAGGATCAGCATCGAACCCAAGTGTTAAAGCAACTGACTCAGCGCGTACCAGCTTATGCACTAACAGCCCATTTACCGCTCACCAAAACGCCGGGTTTAAGTTTTAATCGACGTCACTGGTACTGGTTAAGTTGGGTGCTGGGAGGGGCTGCACTCTTTGCTTTATGGTGGTATTTGTCCAATTCCCTGCAGCAACAACTGCAACAGTTATTGCATTAAGGGCACACCATGCACATTTGGATAAAGCAAAGCTTAGTGCTCTGTGCACTTGGTTTAGCGTTGTGGTTGCTGTGGGGTTTTTGGCTGCTGGGCTTGAGCTTGAGCGTGTTATTAAGCGTGCTGCTGATCGCGTTGGCTGCTGTTTTAAGCTCTGCTAACTATCAGCTTTATCGGCAGCGTCAAAAAGCACAGCCGGCTTTCGATGAGCAACTGTTACCAGCGCAAGGTTTTCAAGGCACTTTAGTATTGGTGTGCGGCTTAGAGCAACCTCTGGCTGATTCGTATCGAGAGTTACAAGCAGGTTGGTATTTAAGTATTGCAGATAACGCAAGTTTTTTGCAGACGGTGCATTGGTTGGCTGAGCAGCGTCCAGAGTTGCTCTCTAGAGTAGCCATCATGCTGCCGGTACTGCCTGAACAATTGACCGATCAAGATGTATTGTTGGAGTCGGTATTTGCATGGCGGCGAGCAATTGCACAGGTTTCCCACTATATGTCTAATCAGCAAGAGATGTGGTGTGTGCTGTACTTAAACTCATTGCGCTCTGCTCAGCCAGTCGTTGCGCAGAACAAGGCCGCATTATGGTTTAGCGCCAAAACTGGGCAAGCTATACAGGTTGCTGAGGGGCTCAGCACATTAGGAACCTTAGACGGCTGGCTCGAGCGTCATGCCCACGAGACCTATCCATTACCATTAATGGTTAACTTGGAACATGCTTTGCAGTGGTTACAGCACACCTATTTGCCGTTGTGGCAATTGCCCCAAGCAGGTACGCCAGCACTGTCATTGCAAGCTGTAGCTGTGCACTTTGCCCCGGTGGTTACATTGCCGAATAATCTGTGGCTAGCCTATCTTACGCAACGCACAGGTTTAGTCAGCACGGTTAATGTTACAGCTCCAGCCGTTCTACCGTTCCCAGCGATTTTGCTGAGTCGTAAGGTGAATCGACTCAATTTAACTGTCATGGAAAAAACAGCGGCGCAATTTGCAGGCATTGTTGCAGTGTTTTTACTGTTAGCAATGCTGGCCAGTTTCAACCATAACCAACGGTTAATTCAGCATGCGCAAAATGATTTAGTGCTGTTTCGCGGGCTTAGTGGTGAGCCTGTTGAGCCTAAATTAGCGGCACAAAAACAATTGAGAGCAAGCGTACAGCAACTGACGCGCTGGGAGCGAGAAGGGATTCCGACTGCCTACTCTGTGGCGTTGTATCAAGGAGGACGCTTATTACCCCCGATCCAGTCCGCACTGAGCGAATGGGCACCGCCACCTGCACCTGCGCCGATCATTCAGAGTGTTGACAGTGCGGTCACTTTAGACAGTCTTGCGCTATTTGATGTGGGCCAGTTTTCATTAAAACCCCAAGCCAACAAAGTCTTAGTCAGTGCCTTGTTAGACGTTAAAGCTAAACCCGGCTGGTTAATTGTTATTTCAGGTCACACCGACAGTACTGGCAACCCGCAGGCTAACCAACGTTTATCACAGCAGCGCGCAGAGTCTGTGCGTGACTGGATGCTGGCCACCAGTGATTTATCAGCGAATTGTTTTGCGGTGCAGGGCTTTGGCGATACGCGCCCTGTAGCGGATAACAATAGTGAGGAAGGACGCGGTAAAAATCGCCGCGTTGAAATCCGTTTGCTTCCCCAAGCCGATGCTTGTCAGGAAGTGAATATTAAAAACACATCATCGTTTACGAAAGATGATGTCTTGTCATTGCAAATGGAGAAGTAAATATGGCAATTCCTGTATATCTATGGCTAAAAGACGATGGCGGAGCAGAGATCAAAGGCTCGGTCGATGTACAGAGTCGTGAAGGAAGCATTGAAGTTGTTGCTCAGGATCACTGTTTATACATTCCTACTGATAACAATACGGGCAAGTTAACGGGTACACGCATACATACCCCTTTTGTCTTTATCAAAGAAATTGATGCCTCAAGCCCCTACCTATACAAAGCTGTTACCACTGGCCAAACGTTAAAGTCGGCTGAGTTTAAATGGTATCGCATTGATGATGCGGGACAAGAAGTGGAGTACTTCAATACCACGCTTGAAAACGTCAAAGTTGTCAAAGTAGCGCCAAAAATGCACGACGTGAAAGATCCTTCTAAAGAAAAGCACAATCACTTAGAAGAAATCGAATTGCGTTACGAGAAAATCACCTGGACCTACAAAGACGGCAACATTATTCATTCCGATTCATGGAGTGAGCGCTCCACCGCCTAAGGGCGTTAAGGCAGGCGAGCTATCGTCTGCCTTTTTTATTGTTTTTCTCAGCTTTTAATCTTGAGCGCTGAGAAAAATAATACATTTCTAATCTTCTTATTTAAAACATGAGTTGCGCTCTAGCACACTCATTGAGCAGGGAGCTAAAGCTATGACACAGCAATCTATAGTGTTACTACGTCGCTTAAATCCATATTGCGTTAAGGCCCTAGAAGCAGCTGCGTCGTTGTGTCAAACACGTGGTCATAGCCAAATTACTATTGAGCATTGGTTATTAAAACTGATGGAGCAGGGTGAAAGCGACATCACCGTACTTGCCCGCCGTTATGAATGGGACATGGATGGGGTTTGGCAGGCTCTGCTGCAAACCATTGAGCAATTGCCACGCTCAATTCGTAGCGCTCAACCGCAGCTATCAGCGCCTTTGTGCAAATTACTCCAGCAGGCTTGGTTGATTGCTTCCTTACAAGAGCAGCAAAGCCAAATACGTAGCGTGCATTTGTTGTCAGCCCTGATGAGCCATCCTGAGTTGTTAAATTGTGAAGGTGTTTGGCCATTATTGAGCTTGAGCAATGCTCAGCTAGAACGCCTACGGCCACTGCTTGATCAGCAGTCAGAAGAGCGTCCAGATTTACAGCAAACAGAGTCTTTAAGCACAGACGTCGATTTAGCGGCCAATCAATTACAAAGCCATACCCCAGCAGCTTCAGGTACGTCTGCGCAAGCGTTCAATGAAGCCCTGCAAGCCGTGCTCGATAAATTTACTCAAGACCTCACAGCCAAGGCACGTGCGGGTGAAATCGATCCAGTCTTTGGGCGTGATGATGAAGTACGTCAGATGATCGATATTTTATCGCGACGCCGTAAGAACAATCCGATTCTGGTCGGCGAGCCGGGGGTCGGCAAAACCGCCTTAGTGGAAGGGCTGGCTTTACGTATCGCTCATGGCGATGTGCCTGACAGTTTAAAAAATATAAGCCTACGAACATTGGATTTAGGTCTATTACAAGCCGGAGCAGGCGTTAAAGGTGAGTTTGAGCAGCGTCTGAAAAACATTATTGAAGTCGTGCAACAATCACCGCAACCGGTTTTACTCTTTATTGATGAAGCGCACACCATTATCGGTGCCGGTAATCAAGCAGGTGGCGCCGATGCCGCCAACTTATTAAAACCTGCTTTAGCACGGGGTGAGCTACGCACCATTGCAGCCACCACATGGTCGGAATACAAACAGTATTTTGAGCGTGATGCAGCGTTAGAGCGGCGCTTTCAGATGGTCAAAGTCGATGAGCCTGATGACGAAACGGCTTGCCTCATGTTACGTGGCTTAAAGCTGCGTTACGCCCAGTTTCATGGTGTGCATGTCAGTGATGCTGCCGTGAAAGCGGCTGTCACTTTATCACGGCGCTATATAACCGGCCGTCAGTTACCTGATAAAGCGGTGGATCTACTGGATACCGCCTGTGCGCAGGTACGCATCAGTCTCGACACAGAGCCTGCGCTATTGACGCAGCTGCGCTCAAGCATTCAAGCATTGGAGCTAGAACAACAAGCGTTGCTGGATGAAATGGCACTTGGGCAGACCACAGATACACAACGCCTCTCTGAAATCAGCGCACAAACTGCATCGCTCGCTGCGCGCTTACAACTTGCCGAGCAACAATTTGCTCAAGAGCAAGCGCTTATCAAGCAACTATTAGAGTGCCGTCAGCAGCCGCATGAGCTTGCGCAAAGTCAGCAACTGCAGCAGCAACTTGCAGAGGTGCAAGCAGATGAGCCGCTGATTGGTTTAGATGTGGATGTGCGCACCGTCGCCAACGTCATTGCTGACTGGACAGGCGTACCCCAATCAAGTTTGTTAAAAGATGAGCAGGGCAATTTGCTCACACTTGAAGAACAGCTAGGCCAGCGCGTGATTGGACAGGAACCTGCATTACACCAACTTGCTCAGCGTTTACGGGCGGCCAAAACAGGCTTAACCGCTGAAGATGGCCCCTTAGGCGTGTTTCTTTTAGTGGGCACCAGCGGTGTAGGTAAAACGGAAACCGCTTTAGCCCTTGCCGATAACTTATTCGGCGGTGAAAAATCGCTCATCACCATCAACCTGTCTGAATACCAAGAAGCCCATACCGTCAGTCAGCTCAAAGGCTCACCGCCGGGCTATGTGGGTTACGGCCAAGGTGGCGTGCTGACCGAAGCCGTGCGTAAACGGCCATACAGTGTTGTGCTGCTGGATGAAGTTGAAAAAGCCCATCGCGATGTACTCAATATCTTTTATCAAGTGTTTGATCGCGGCGTCATGCGTGATGGAGAGGGGCGCGAAATTGATTTTCGTAACACCGTCATCGTGATGACGTCCAACTTGGGTAGCGACCACTTATCCCACTACTTACAAGAACAGCCCAACGCCACAGAAGCACAGTTACATGAGCTGATTCGACCCATCCTGCGCGAGCATTTTCAGCCCGCATTATTAGCGCGCTTTCAAAGCGTCATTTACCGCCCTCTCGACGCTGACGCTTTACGCTGTATTGTAAAAATCAAACTCAATAAAGTGGCTCAACGCTTACAGCGCCACTATGGCTTAACCTGCCGCATTGACGAGTCACTCTATGACAGCCTTGTTGAAGCCTGCCTGCTACCGGATAGCGGCGCACGCAATATCGACAGCCTGCTTAATCAACAAATCTTGCCGGTACTGAGCCAACAGCTTTTGTTACGCCAAGCTCAAGCCTTGCCTGCGGCCAGCCATTTGCACTTGGGTTACAACGCAGAAGAGGGGATTAGTTTGGAGTTTGTCGAGAAAATGGATGCTGATCAGCCCATTGAGCTGACGGAATTAGAAGGGGCACTGTCATGAGCTTTCTAGATAGCGTCAAAACTCAATTAAGTGGTTCGCTAAATCGCTATCAACTCAAAGTCCAAGGCTGTGCTGAACACTTGGATGTTGAACGCTTTATTGGCCGTGAAACCTTGAGTGATTGTTACCGCTATCAAGTGAAATTTACCTCCAGCGCGCAGGATTTACAACCGCAGCAGCTACTGCGGCGCAGTGCGACCTTTAGTTTTGTTGGCACGCACATACCTTTGGCGCAACTTACGCAGGTAAAAACGGCAGAGAAAGTGGTGCACGGCATCGTCACTGACTTTAAGCGCTTAGCGGGCTCGGCTGATCAAGCGCAGTATCAACTGACGATCGAGCCGTTTTTTGCATTGCTGCGGCATCAAAAACGCTCCTATCGCTTCTTTTTAAATCAGTCGATCCCGCAAGTGGTCGAGCAGATTTTGCGCGAACATAATTTTAAAGGGTGGGAGTTTGAGTTCAACCTCAAGCAGACATACCCCAAGCGCGAACAAATCAATCAGGTCAATGAAAGCGACCGCGCCTTTATTGAGCGACTCTTAGCTGAGGTCGGGATTTTTTACAGCTTTGCACTCCAGCCTGATACACAAACTGAAATTATTCGCTTTGGTGACCAGCAGAGCTGCTATGCGTTCGACAAAAGTTTGCCACTCAATAGCCCATCAGGGCAAAGCGATAGCGGCACCGCCTCGATTTGGGGTTTGTCGCTGCGTCATCAAGTGGTTGAAAACAGCGTACAAGTTAAAGACTACAACTACCGTCAAGCACAAGACCTGTTGTTAACCGCGCGCACCGATATGACCCGTGGTGATGGCGAAGAACAAAACTATGGCGATGTGTACCATTATCAGGCGCGGCACTTAACTCAGGGCGATAAGCTCAACCCTGAGGCAGAAACGGCCAACTTCTGGGCGCGCTTAGACCATGAGCGTTTTTTAGCACGGCAAACGCGTTTGCGTGCCACCAGTAATGATCCAAGCTTAAGCCCAGGCCAAGTGTTAACCATTAACGACAGTCGAGTGCCCAGCAGTTTACCTTCGGTGTTTAAAGCGCCTATCTTAATTACCCAGCTGCGTTTTAGTGCCAGCCGCTCAGAAGCCTTAAACATCGCAGTGAGTGCTACGCCCTACAGCGAAACCCTGTGCTGGCGACCCACACTTAAACCACGACCCATTATCAGCGGCACTTTAACCGCACGCATCACCAGCGCTAAAGCCAATGATATTTACGCCCATCAAAATAAAGACGGCCTGTATTGGGTTAAGTTTGATGCTGATTTAGATGACAAACCGCAAGGCTATGAAAGCATGCCGGTGCGTCTGGCTAAACCTTACGGCGGAGATACCTACGGTTTGCACTTGCCGCTGATTCAAGGCACAGAAGTGGCGATTGCGTTTCACGAGGGTGACCCTGATCGCCCGTATATTGCCCACGCTTTGCATGATTCGCGTCATCCTGACCATGTCACCGAACGCAATAATACCCGCAACGTACTGCGCACACCGTCCAATAACAAACTGCGCATGGAAGATAAGCGCGGCGAAGAACACATCAAACTCAGCACCGAATACGGTGGCAAAACCCAGCTCAACCTTGGGCACCTAGTCAATGCCGAACGCAATAAGCGTGGCGAAGGCTTTGAGCTGCGCACGGATGATTGGGGTGCGATTAGGGCAGGAAAGGGGTTGTTGATTAGTGCCGATGAGCGCAGCGAAGCACAGAGTCAAGCCTTGGCTATGGAAGAAGCATTACAACAACTGCAGCAAGCAGAGCATCTGGTTGAATCATTGCGTGCGGCAGCAGACGCTGCTAAGGCCGAGTTGGCGGATCTGGATACACAAAAAGAACTTTTAAAAGACACCTTGACTGAACTAAAACAGGCTGGACTTGTGCTGTCAGCTCCTAAGGGTATTGCACAAACTACGCCATCCAGCCTTCAGCTTTCGGCAGGTAAAAACCTGATTGCCACCAGTGGTGATAACACTGATATCAGTAGTTTTAAGGCGTTTCGTCTTGCTGCTGGTGAAAGAATTAGCCTATTTGCGCAAAAGCTGGGCATTAAAATATTTGCTGCCAAAGACAATGTAGAAATTCAGGCGCAGGATGGTGAAATGAATCTGGATGCCTTGAAAGACCTGCGCATCACCAGTAGCCAAGGCAAGTTGGTTATTAGTGCTAAGCAAGAGATTTTTTTAGTCAGTGGCGGTGCTTACATACGCATCGGCAACGGTGTGGTTGAAAGCGGCGCCCCAGATAAGATCATTCAGAGAGCAGCAGTTTGGCAAAAGTTCTCAGGGCAAAGTGCCACTGAACTTGTTCAGCAGTGGGATAAGGCCGACTTTTCCGTTACGCCTAAAGTTGCGTGGCCTTTTGATGGTGAGCCAGTCAAAAACCAAGCACTTGAGCTGGTTGATGATGCTGGCGGAAAGACCAGAGCTAAAACCAGTGGTGCCGGCACAGGATCCAAACAGAAAGGTATCAACCCCGAACGTCTAAATATTTATTTAAAGGATAAATAAAAACATGACTCGACCAGTTATAAAAATAGCTTTTGGGCTGCTAGTTATCGCCTGTGCTTTAAGTCTGCAGGCCTGCCATTCCGTTGAAATCAAGTTACCTGCCAAGGAGAAAAAAGTGACCGAAGCATTATTGGCTAATCCACGCCCTGTTTGTGTGGGCCGTTATATGTTTGACCTGCCTGAGCAGTTTTCC
>JAAYFI010000032.1 GCA_012728315.1 Gammaproteobacteria bacterium | reverse complement strand
GGCCACCCTAGCGGGTGGCCTTTTTTTTGCTTTAAACAAAATGAACTTCAGTCACGGTATAACCCACGCAAGCCCATATGGCGGCTGTGTTTGCTTTACTGCATCCGTGTCGATGACTTGCCATGCAAGCCAAGCCACCTACAGCAACTCAACAGATGCTCCTGCAGTATTTCGACGACAGGCTTGACCTGCCGGCAGCCTGAGCAGCTGGGATGCTGCGAATCACTGTAGGTCAGCGTCAAGCGCCTACAAACCCCCAGATCAGCAATGCTCTGGGGTTTTTTATGCCTGTAGGAAAATCAGCTGGCTGGCACTGAGCCTCGCGCACTGCACTGCCGCTGTTACTCCAGCGCTGAACCCAACCTCCTGTTGCCCATATGCGACCGTGCTACACAGGCGCTGAGCTACGAGCAGGTACTTTCTCGTGGTTGAGCAACTGTTGGTTTTATAAGGTGATGCTCAAATTATTCAGTCATCTTGCTAGCGAGACGATTGGGAGGGTGAAGACGTTAAAGTAATGATCCAACTCTGATAATAATTCATGCATCAGAGTAATCGTCTGTCGTTCTACAGCAGAAAATAATTAAAATAAAGGACTGTAGTGGCATAGTGAATTTGGCCACCTATATAAATAGCTATTCAGCATGTAGATGGGGCAAAGCAGTGCCATCTAGGATTTAATTGCAGCAAAAAATACAGCGTACCTATATTCGATTGTATGTCTTTATGCCAAAAGGTAGCTTTCTGCATAACACACAGTATTGCTGTTAAAATAACAGGATATTTTCAGGTGTGTAGTTATGGACCCAAGAAGCCAGGTGCTGTTGCGCAATATCGAACTATTTAATGGCAATGTATTATTAGCAGGCTTGCCGGCTGATGAGTTGTTGAGTGAGCTTCCCAATGCTCAAGGCTGGAGTTGGCATGCTGGTGAACATCAGCAGTTATCCCAACGCTTTCCTGGGCGCTGTATATTCTCCACGCAATTGCCGACAGCTGAATACGCCGTAGGTGTATTGTTTTTACCCAAATCACGCGAGCTGACTGAGTATTTATTGCAAGAGCTTGCTGCCAAGCTCCCTAGTGGTCTCTTATTCTTGGTGGGTGAAAAGCGTGCCGGTGCCGAACGTGCCGCCAAACAATTAGCAACTTTCGGTCGTGCCAGTAAAGTTGATAGTGCCAGACACTGCCAGTTATGGCGTTGTGAAGTCAGTAATAGACCAGAAGCTCCAGACTTAGCGGCACTCAGTAAGGTATTTACGGTGAGTGCTGCAGGACAGGCAATTCAAGTGCATAGTGTGCCTGGTGTATTTAGTCATGGTCGCTTGGATCTAGGTACCAAGCTACTCTTGGAGAGCCTTGAAAATTTGCCGGCTGGACATTACTTAGATTTTGGTTGCGGTGCAGGCGTGGTTGGATCATTTTTGAAAACATGTTATCCAGAGGCTGAGGTCAGTATGCTGGATGTGGATGCCTTTGCTGTATATAGCAGCCAGCTCACATTAGCCGCTAATCATCTCCAGGCCGCTACGCTTGCAGGCGATGGTATTCATGCTGCGCCTAAAGAGTTGGCGGCAATAATCAGCAATCCTCCGTTTCATCAGGGCGTGCATACCCAGTATGAAACGACGGAGACGCTTCTGAGTGAAGCGGCCAAGCATCTTAAGATTGGTGGCGAATTACGAATTGTGGCCAATAGTTTTTTAAAGTATCCGCCGCTTATTGAACAGTATTTAGGACCCTGTACAGTGCTGGCCGAGCGTGATGGTTTTAAAGTTTATCGCGCAGTGCGCAGCTAACAGCCTGTTGTATGGCTATCTATATTTAGTTTAGAAAAGGACATAACGTGACTGAGAATGCTTTTGTATTTGATGTGGCAGGTGCGCAGCAGTTTGAGCAGTTGGTGGTGCAGAACTCTTTTCATAAGCCCGTTTTAGTGGATTTTTGGGCACAGTGGTGCGCGCCATGTAAGGTGTTGATGCCTTTGCTTGAAAAAATTACTGCCGATTATGCCGGTGAATTACTGTTAGCGAAGGTGGATTGCGATGTTGAGCAAGACATCGTTGCTCGTTTGGGTGTGCAAAGCTTACCCACTGTCGTGCTTTTTAAAGACGGTAAGCCGGTTGATGGTTTTACCGGCGCGCAAAAAGAATCTGATATCCGCAATTTGCTCAGTAAGTATTTAGCCGAGCCGGTTAAAAAAGGCGATGATCCTTTAGAAACGGCGCAAAGCTTATTTGATAGCGGTGAGTTTGCGCAGGCAGAAGCATTACTTAAAGAGCTGTTGTCAGGGGATGATCAACAGCCGGCTGCTTTAGTGCTATTTGCACGTTGTTTGACCGAACGTGGTGCTTTAGCAGATGCGGAAGCGGTCTTAAACTCCGTAACTGATGATGTGCAAAAGCATCCGGTTGCCGCAGTGCGTGCGCAGTTAACCTTTTTACGGCAAGCCGCTGAGCTGCCCGATATGGCGGAGCTGAAAACCCGTTTAGGCAAAGATGCCAATGATGACGAGGCCCTGCTACAGCTGAGTATTCAGCAGTTGGCGCGGCAAATGTATGAGCCTGCTTTAGATAACTTACTGCAATTGTTTGTACGAAACCGCAGCTTTGCTGAGGGAGCGGCGCATAAGACCTTGCTGCAGGTGTTTGACCTGTTGGGTACAGAGCATCCGCTGGTTACTCTATATCGCCGCCGTTTATATCAGGCGCTGTATTGATTGGTATGCTAGTGCTGTTGGCCTCTGATTGATGCAACGTTTTTATCTGATGTTGCGTGATGCATGGCAGCATGCCGGCACGCGGCAGCGCTTATTTGCGCTCGCTGTGCCGATGATTTTAAGCAATCTATCTGTACCTCTGGTAGCGCTGGTTGATAGTGCAGTGGTTGGCCGTTTACCGCATGCCTATCAGCTGGGCGCGGTTGCTGTAGGTGGCAGTATTTATACGATGCTGGTTTGGACTTGCGGTTTCTTACGCATGGGCAGTACTGGTTTTGCTGCACAAGCAGCAGGGCGTAATGATCAACACGCCTTACGTTATATTTTATTGCAAAGCTTGTTGTTGGTTCTTGTTTTAACAGCATTGTGTTTAGCAATTATTTTACCTTTGCTGCCGCAGTTGTTGATTTGGATGGATACCTCGGGTGACTTACAAAATGTCGCCCAACAGTATGTTTTGATTCGCTTATATGGGTTGCCAGCAGCGCTGATGATGCATGTCTTAGCGGGATGGTTGCTGGGCCTGCAAAATGCGCGCGCAGCTTTATGGATGTTGCTCTTAGCCAATGGCGTGAATATTGTTTTAGATATTTATTTTGTCTTTGCTTTGCATTGGGAAGTCGCGGGTGCAGCACGCGCTTCGGTGATTGCTGAATGGTCAGGTGCTTTATTAGGGCTGATTTTAGCTTGGCGTTATGTTGATAAAGGACCGTTGTTAAACTTTTGCCAGCATCTGTTACGCTGGGCAAGCTGGCGACCTTTACTGGCAGTCAATCGAGATATTTTAATTCGCAGTCTAGCTTTGCAGGCGGTGTTCTTTACCGTGACCTTTCAGGGTGCGCGCTTAGGTGATAATACTGTTGCTGCCAATGCTTTATTACTTAATGGCTTACTGATCTGCTCCTATGCGTTAGATGGCTTAGCGCATGCGCTGGAAGCACTCACCGGGCATGCTTTAGGCAGGCAAGATCAACGAGCGTTACAGCGGGCTCTATGCCTCGTCAGTATCTACTCGCTATTCGCCAGCAGTGTTTTTGCACTGTTGTTTTGGTTGTTTGGCGATCTGTTTATTGCCTTGCAGACCAATATCCCTAGCGTGCAAGAAACCGCTTCGCACTACTTGATCTATCTCGCACTCTTGCCGTTGATTACGGTATGGAGCTATGTGATGGATGGCTTATTTATCGGCGCAACGCGGGCCAGAGAAATGCGCAACTCGATGTTGTTGGCGGTCTTGGTGTGCGCGCCAGTTGCTTGGTTATTGCAGGGCTTGGGCAATCATGGTTTATGGATTGCGTTTTTATTATTTATGGCATTGCGCGCAGGCTTCTTAGGCTTTACTGCGCGGCATTTGCCCAGCTGGTTTCAAACACCTGCGCGTTGAAGCTTGCGTTGTAAAACAGCAGGTATTAAACATAAAGCACAAAGTAGAATTAACGGCCAAGACTGCCAGCGTAGATAAGGTGTTAAACCTTGCATCGGTACCACAAAACCGCGCAGTACTGCTTGCTGGAACTGTGGCACAGTTGCAGTGATCTTGCCGTGCGGGTTAATTAAAGCGCTGACACCGTTATTGGTTGCGCGAATCATCCAGCGTCCAGCTTCTAAGGCACGCATTTGCGCCATTTGTAAGTGCTGCATCGGCCCAATGGATGTACCAAACCAAGTGTCATTACTGATCGTCAGTAAGATATCACTCTGTGCCGCCAGCTCAGTCGCAAACTCTGGGTAGACCACTTCATAGCAAATATAAGGCGCGAGCTTATACCCTTTAGCGTTCAGCGGTGCTTGTTGGTTAGGGCCTCTGGCAAAGTCTGACATGGGTAAGTCAAAAAAAGCGATTAATCCACGCAGCATATCTTGTAGCGGTACGTACTCGCCAAAAGGTACAAGTTTTTGCTTGCGGTATTCACCTTGGCTGTCACCGAGGGTGGTGATGGCGTTGTAGTAACGTAAGTTGCCGTTTTCATCATGTTGTCGCAGTGGTAGACCCGTTATTAATGCCGAGTTTTGGCGACTCATGATGCGATCCATACTGTTTAGATAGCCTTGTGCTTGATCTTTTAAAATGGGTACCGCTGTTTCAGGCCATATGACTAAGTCGCTGGATACAGTATTTAAAGTGAGCGATTGATACAGCAATAGTTGTGCTTCAATTTGCTCGGGATCCCATTTGAGGTTTTGTTCAATATTTCCTTGGATCGTTGTGACGCTCAGAGGCTCGCCAGCAGGTTCGGTCCAGGAGTGGTTTTTTAGGGCAAGGGCTACAGAGCCTATGCTGATGAGCAGTATTGCCGCGCCTAAGCGCGTCAGCGGCTGCGTCTGTTTGATTAAAATCCAAAGCAAGGCACTGCAGAGCATTAATACAAAAGAAATCAGCCAGACACCGCCGAGTGGGGCTAGACCAGCGAGCGGGCCTTGTAGTTGGCTGTAACCAAGGTACAACCAAGGAAAGCCGGTTAAGAACCAGCCGCGAAAGGCTTCAATGGTGACCCAGAGAGCGGCAAAAGCAAAAGCATCACCAAGGGAAGGTATGGGCTGGCGAAAAAAACGTGCCCAAAGCCAGCCAAAGAATGCGAGAAAGAGCGCTAAACCGGCTACAAAGAGTACGGTGAGAAAAGCCGCTAGAGGAACAGGCGCTGCGCCATAATCATGGATGCTGACATAGACCCAGCTGGTGCCACTGGCAAACATCCCTAAGCCAAACCACCAGCCACGTAAGGCTGCTTGGCGTGGGCTGAGTTGGCTCAAAGCTACATAGAGGATGATGCCGGCGACAAAGGTGAGCGGCCACAGATCAAATGGCGCTAAGGTTAAAGTGATCAGAGCACCTGCGGCTAAGGTCAGGCTATTGCCGACCCAGCCGCTTTGCGTCAGCCAATGCATGCAGTGTTTTCCTAGTGTATTAAAGCGGCGGCCGAGCTCACAGAGCAACTCAGCTGCCGTGTTTGTTTTTCTTGTCTAAAGGGGTGATACGCAGTAAATGTAAGCGACGGCTATCTGAGTTCAGTACACGAAAACGCATACGATCAATTTCAATCGTTTCATTGCGCTTAGGTAAATGACCAAAGGCGCTCATCACCACGCCACCGATGGTATCGAACTCATCTTCTGAAAAGCCGCTGCTGAAAAAGTCATTAAAGTCATCGACAGGCGTCAGGGCTTTAACAATAAAGTCACCTGTTGGCAGTGTACGAATATAACTGTCTTCTTCTACATCATGCTCATCTTCAATATCACCGACAATTTGCTCAAGCACGTCTTCAATCGTCACTAAGCCCGCGACGCCACCGTACTCATCAATCACTACCGCCATATGGTTGTGGTTGGCACGAAACTCTTTAAGTAAGATGTTAAGGCGTTTGGATTCAGGTACGAAATTGCAAGGGCGCAACAAACTGCGTAAATCAAAGGTGTCATCTTTTTTTAGAATCAAAGGTAAGAGGTCTTTTGCCAGCAAAATACCGAGCACCTCATCGTTGTTTTCCCCGATAACCGGATAGCGTGAATGGGCCGCGTCAATAATGGCCGGTAAAAATTCTTCTGGCGACTGGCAGGCCTTAATGCTGATCATTTGTGAGCGAGGAATCATAATATCTCGCACTTGTAGGTCAGCAATTTGAATTGCGCCTTCGACAATGGCTAAGGCATCATTATCGAGCAGCTTATTGCGGTTTGCTTCACGAAGCAGTTCGAACAATTCTTGGCGTGTTTTGGGTTCTTGGGCAAAAGCTTGGGCCAGTTTCTCCAGCCAAGACTTATGCCCGCTGCTAGAATTATCTTCACTCATGATTGTATTAAGTCCGTGTATTGATTGTCACGATAGGGGTCAGGGTAACCAATTTCAGCTAATAATTGGCGTTCTAAACTTTCCATTTCTTCTGCTTCTGTATCTTCAATATGGTCATAACCGAGCAAATGCAAGCAGCCATGAATCACTAAGTGTGCCCAGTGCGCTAAGCGTATTTTATTTTGCTCAACGGCTTCCTGCTCAACAACAGGCACGCAAATGACTAAATCACCTAAGAGTGGAATATCTAAGATGCCGTCAGGGATGTCAGCGGGAAATGACAGCACGTTGGTGGCGTAATCTTTGCCGCGCCAAGTGGAGTTGAGCTCTAGGCCTTCGGCGCTGTCGACTAAGCGGATGGTAAGCTCGGACGGCTGTGTGCGCTGGCGCAAAGCAAGACTGCACCATGCTAAAAAGTCAGCATGGCTGGGCAGTTGGCTGGCGGAGCTGGCAATCTGTAAGTCTAGCTCGATCAAGGCTGTAGCTCTCTAGCAGGCTTGGTTGAGGCGGCTGCATCATAATTGGCATAGGCCTCGACAATGCGTTGTACCAGAGGATGGCGGACCACATCACTGGACTTAAAGAAGGTGAAGCCAATCCCTGGAACATCCTGCAGTACTTTAGTGACATGAATCAGGCCTGATGCTGTACCACGAGGTAAGTCAACTTGCGTAATGTCGCCGGTAATCACTGCAGTGGAGCCAAAGCCAATGCGGGTGAGGAACATCTTCATTTGCTCAATAGTGGTGTTTTGGCTTTCATCTAAAATAATAAAGCTATTACTGAGGGTCCGGCCACGCATATAGGCTAAAGGTGCAACTTCAATGACTTGCTTTTCAATTAAGCGCGTTACATGTTCAAAGCCAAGCATTTCATACAGAGCGTCGTATAAAGGGCGTAAATAGGGATCAATTTTTTGTGATAAATCACCCGGTAAGAACCCTAGTTTTTCACCCGCCTCAACAGCGGGGCGCACTAATAAAATACGCTGAACCAATTCACGCTCGAGCGCATCTACAGCACAAGCCACAGCAAGAAAGGTTTTCCCCGTGCCGGCAGGACCAACGCCGAAGTTGATGTCATGGGCGAGGATGGATTTAACGTAGTTTTGCTGATTTTCGCCGCGTGGCCGAATCGTGCCTTTACGGGTGCGCAAACTGATGCTGCTTTGCGCGCTGGCTGGGCTCGACAACTCTTGCATGCTCGATTCTTGTAGGAAAAGATGCACTGTATCTGGGGTCAGATCAGAGTGTTTGGTTTCGCGGTAGAGGCGGCGCAATAATTGTTCGGCGGCACGCGTCTGTTCGCGGGGGCCAAGCAGTTCGAACTGTTCAGCGCGATTGCGGATGGTGATATTTAATCGTTGCTCGATTAAACGTAAGTGCTCGTCATATTGGCCACACAAATTCGCAAAACGCGCGGCTTCAAAGGAGTCCAGAGTAAAGCGATGAGTATCGATTGATGTGTTCAAGGGTTTGAAAAATGCCTACTTAACAAATTAGGGGCCTAGGATAGCGCTGTAAATGCAAAGCGGGAAGAGCTAAAAAGGTTGTAGAGTTATTTGTTAAGAACCAGCGGCGCTAAAGAAGCCGCTGGAGGCGCTCTAATCTAGGTGTTTGACAGGTCATTGGCTGCTTTTTTGCAGATTTCAGTGAGTGCTTGCGCCCAGTGTTCTTCGGCATTTAAACAGGGTATAAGGACCAGTTCTTGGCCGCCTGCGGCGATAAAGTCGGCGCGACCTTCGATGCCAAGCTCTTCTAAGGTTTCGATACAATCTGCAACAAATGCAGGCGACATCACCAAGAGTTTTTTCACACCTTTTTGCGCTAACTCTTTTAGGGTGGCGTCAGTGTAGGGTTCGATCCATTTGTTTTTACCCAGACGGGATTGAAACGCCACTGACCATTGCTCGGGGCGTAAGCCTGCCGCTTGTGCAAAAAGTTCAGCGCTGCGCAAGCATTGGGCGCGATAGCAGGTGTCGAGGACTGCTTGGCTGGCGTTTGCACAGCACGAACGATCACTTAAGCAATGGGAGCCTGTCGGATCGAGTTTTTTCAGATGGCTTTCGGGTAAGCCATGGAAACTGAGGAGTAGGTGGTCAAAGTCTTTTTGCAGTTCGCTTTCAGCGCTTTTCACTAACGCTTGGATATATGCGGGGTCGGCATAAAAAGGTTTAACGATATTCAGCGTCAGTGGCAGGTTGTGCTTTTTAATACAGCGTTCAGCTTCTTTGATCGCTGTAGTGGTGGTGCTATCGGCAAACTGTGGGTAAAGCGGGGCAAAAGTTACTGTTTTAATACCTTGCTGAGCCAGCTCTAATAAGCGCGTAGAGATGGATGGCTCACCATAGCGCATGGCTAAGCTCACTGGGCCGTGCGGCCACAAGGGGCGGACGGCTTCGCTGAGTTGTTCGCTGATGACCACCAATGGCGACCCTTCTGGCCACCAAATAGAAGCATAGGCTTGCGCTGACTGAGCGGGGCGTGTCAGTAAAATTAAACCCACCAGTAGGCGTCGCAGCGGCCAAGGTATATCAATGACATAGGGATCCATTAGAAACTGATTTAGATAGCGGCGTACATCGCTCACTGAAGTTGAGCGTGGCGAGCCAAGGTTGGCAAGCAGTAAAGCGTGATCAGACATGTAATGTATCCAAGCATGGGAAAACAAAGTGCAGTTATTGTAAGGGGTTGTTGTTGAAAAAGAACCCCTTACAGGTTCGGCTGGTTTGCTGATTCGGTACAGGTGCGCGAGGGCTGATAAACTTTTATAAATAAATCGACCACTGTTTCGATATGCTGCTGCAGCTTTGCCAATGCTTGCTCAGGCTGATAACCCACTAAAAGTTGTAAGTTGCGTGTGCCTTTCAGCAGAATAAAAAAATGCTCAGCGGCTTGCCTTGGGTGGCTAATATCAAGCTGTCCAGCTTTATCAAGACGGATTAACAGTTGCTCCATTTTATTGATAATACGCAGCGCTGTGGCCTCGTAAAACAGATGCGATAAAGCGGGGTTCGTTTGCGCATGACTAATAATCAAACGATGCATGGCTAAAGACTCTGGGCTCTCAACCAGCGTTTGGAAGCTGTGCGCAATCTCGAGCAAGTGTGCACGAAGGTTGGAGGGTGGGGTGTCTGTGGGGCTGGCAAACAGTTGTGCCAGCTGGGTTTCGCACTTGGCTTCAATCGCCGCGCAAAATAAAGTTTCTTTATTGGTGAAATGGCTATAAACCGTAAGCTTGGAAACGCCTGCTTCTTGGGCGATGGCATCCATGCTGCTGCCTTCATAGCCGTGGCGCAAAAAAAGCACTTGTGCAGCATCCAGAATGGCTGCGCGTTTTGTCATGTTTTTCGGTCGGCCGGGGCCGGTTTTTTGCGCTGCTTTTAACATATAAAATAAATAGTGAACTGATGAGTGTAGTATTTTACTATACTTCCCTCGTTATGTATTCCAGTGGCTGCAGTCAAAGGTCAATTTACTATGTCGCATCGCATTCTTTGTTTATTTGTTTACTTGTCATTGGTGCTGCTCAGTGCATGCAGTCATGAAGAGCCTGTTGCCGTAAGTATCCGCCCTGTGATGGTGGTTAAGCCTGAGGTTATCAGTGAAACGACGGTTGCTTTTCCAGGAGAGGTACGCGCGCGCTTAGAGCCTGAGTTGGCATTTCGCTTGGGGGGTAAAGTGATTAAACGTTTGGTCGATGTTGGTGCTAAGGTCAGTGAAGATCAGGTTTTAGCGCAACTGGATCCGGAAGATGTGCGCCTGCATTTAGATGCCATGCAGGCGCAAGTCTCGGCTGCACAAGCCAATCTTGAGCTGGTTAGGGCAGAACGTGATCGCTATACAAAACTGCTGGAGCGACAGCTGCTCAGTCGTTCGCATTACGATAATGCACAAAACCAATTTAAAGCTGGAGAAGCACGCTTACGTCAAGCTCGAGCAGAGCTGGAAGCGGCAAAAAATCAAGCCAATTACACGCAGTTGCGAGCACCCTATTATGGGGTCATTGCTCAGGCGCGAGTGGAAGCAGGGCAGGTCGTTGCTGCGGGACAAACTGTTTTTGTGTTAGCGGTGGATGGTGAGCGAGAGGTGGCGATTAACTTGCCTGAGCATGCCATTGAGCGCTTTAAGGTGGGACAGCCGGTGGAGGTGTCGTTGTGGTCGCAGCCTGACCAGCGTTTTGCTGGTGAGATTCGAGAGATTGCTCCTGCAGCCGATTCGCGTTCGCGCACCTATGCGGCGCGGGTGGCTTTTCGTACGGCGACTATTGCTGCCGAGTTGGGGCAAAGTGCCAAGGTTTATATGGCTTCTGAGGTGGACGCGCAATATTCAGTGCCGTTATCGGCGGTGACCGCAGACGCAGGTCAGGCCTATGTGTGGGTGGTCGACCCTACAACCTCTAAGGTGCAGAAACGCACTGTGCAGTTGGGCGCTTTTGGACAAACCAGTGTGCCGGTTGTGCAAGGGTTGCAAGAGGAAGATTGGGTGGTCGCCGCGGGTGTGCATTTGTTGCAAGACGGGCAAGAAGTGCGCCCGGTCGATCGAGCAAATCAGCCGGTCGCCATGAGCGCTAAGGAGTAAGACTGATGCGCTTTAATCTTTCTGCTTGGGCCTTGAATAATCGTCCACTGGTATTGTTTAGCATGGTGTTGCTGGCGATTATAGGCAGCATGTCGTATAGCAAACTTGGGCAGAGTGAAGATCCGCCCTTTACGTTTAAAGCGATGGTGATCAATACGGTTTGGCCCGGTGCAACCGCTGAAGAAGTTGCGCAGCAAGTGACTGAACGCATTGAAAAGAAACTGATGGAAACCGGTGAATTTGAAAAAGTGGTGTCTTTTTCTAGGCCGGGTGAATCACAGGTGACCTTTGTTGCGCGTGATTCTTTAGGCGCCAAAGAAGTGCCTGAGCTCTGGTATCAGATACGCAAAAAAATCGCTGATATTAAACATACCTTGCCGCCGGGCGTGCGCGGGCCTTTTTTTAATGATGAGTTTGGTACCACCTTTGGCAATATCTATGCGCTGACGGGGGAGGGTTTTGATTACGCGGTATTAAAAGATTATGCCGATCGCGTACAGCTCCAGCTCCAGCGCGTCAAAGATGTGGGTAAGGTTGAGATTCTTGGCCTGCAAGACGAAAAAGTGTGGGTTGAAATCTCCAATACGCGCCTTGCCAGTTTAGGTTTACCCTTGCGGGCGGTACAGCAAGCGCTGGAGGAGCAAAATAGCGTATCAGCCACAGGTTTTTTTGAAACAGCCACAGACCGTGTGCAGTTGCGTGTCAGTGGGCGCTTTGAAACAGTCAAAGAAATCCGTGAGTTTCCTATCCGCATCGGTGAGCGAACCTTTCGTCTTGGCGATATTGCCGAGGTGCGCCGTGGATTTAATGATCCTGCCGCACCGCGTGTGCGCTTTATGGGGGAGGATGCATTAGCCATTGCTGTGGCGATGCGCGATGGTGGCGATATTTTGATTCTTGGTAAAGCTTTAGAAGAAGAATTTGCCCGTTTGCAAGATACCCTGCCGCTGGGTATGCAGTTGCGTAAAGTATCTGATCAGCCCGCGGCGGTTAAAGAAAGTGTGGGAGAGTTCGTTCAGGTTTTAGTTGAGGCCTTGGCCATTGTTTTGCTGGTATGTTTCTTCTCGCTGGGGTTTCGTACCGGTTTAGTCGTGGCGCTCTCGATCCCGCTGGTATTGGCCATGACCTTTGCTTTAATGCATTACTTTGGCATCGGTTTGCATAAAATCTCCTTAGGTGCGCTGGTGCTGGCGCTGGGCTTAATGGTGGATGACGCCATTATTGCCGTAGAGATGATGGCCATCAAAATGGAGCAAGGTATGGATCGCCTGAAAGCAGCCAGTTTTGCTTGGACCAGCACGGCCTTTCCGATGTTGACCGGAACCTTAATTACTGCCGCGGGATTTTTACCCATTGCAACCGCGCAGTCCAGTGTAGGTGAATATACCCGCTCCATTTTCCAAGTGGTGGGCATTGCGCTGATTGTTTCATGGATCGCAGCGGTGGTTTTTGTGCCCTATTTAGGGGATAAGTTATTGCCTGACTTGGCGCGTCTTAAAGCCGCCAAGCATGGCAGTAAAAAGGGCGAGCATGATCCCTATGCAACACCTTTTTATCAGCGGATTCGTGCGGTAATTACTTGGTGTGTCAGTCATCGAACTGCAGTGATCCTGGTGACAGTATTGCTCTTTGCTGGGTCGATTTTTACCTTTCGTTTTGTGCCTAAGCAGTTTTTTGCTGACTCCAATCGTCTCGAGTTGTTGTTGGATATTAAATTAGCGGAAGGGGCCTCGTTAAGGGCGACGCAGAGTCAAGTTGAAAAAATTGAAAGCCTGCTTAAAGACCGCTCTGGCATTGAAAATTATGTGGCTTATATTGGCTCAGGTTCGCCGCGTTTCTATTTGCCGCTGGATCAGCAATTGCCGGCCACTAGTTTTGCTCAGTTTGTGATGATTACAGAGGATCTTGAGCAGCGTGAAGAGATTCGCGCTTGGTTGATTAAAACCATGCAGGAACAATTTCCGGATTTGCGCGCGCGCATTACCCGCTTAGAAAATGGCCCTCCTGTTGGCTATCCGGTGCAATTTCGGATAACCGGTGAGCATATTAATCAAGTGCGCCAATTGGCCCGTCAAGTGGCGGCGGTGGTGCGTGAAAACCCACATGTCAGCAATGTGCACCTGGATTGGGAAGAACCCAGTAAGGTGGTCTATCTGCAGATTGATCAAGACCGTGCACGAGCTTTAGGGGTGAGTACCGCCAGTGTGTCTCAGTTTTTACGTGGGGCGCTGTCGGGGGCCAGCGTTGGTCAGTTCCGCGAGGGTAATGAGCTGATTGAAATACTGCAGCGCGGGACTTTAGAGGATCGTGAAGATCTGGCCAGTTTGGGCAGTTTGGCTATTCCTACTGAGCATGGCACGAGCGTGTCGCTGTCGCAGGTGGCGAATCTAGAGTACGGTTTTGAGGAAGGCGTCATTTGGCATCGTAATCGTTTGCCGAATGTCACCATACGTGCTGATATTTATGGCGCGCATCAAGCCGTGGATGTTGTTCAAGAGATTTTGCCGAATTTGCAGGCCGTGCGTGCGGCTTTACCTGAAGGTTATCTACTTGAGGTGGGCGGTACCGTTGAAGACTCAAGCCGCGGACAGCGTTCGGTCATTGCGGGTATGCCGTTATTCTTACTGGTGGTGTTATCGCTGTTGATGATTCAATTGCGCAGTTTTTCCCGCTCGGTGCTGGTATTTCTGACTGCGCCATTGGGATTGATCGGGGTGACACTGTTTTTATTGTTATTTAATCAGCCGTTTGGCTTTGTGGCGATGCTGGGTACTATTGCGTTATCAGGTATGATTATGCGCAACTCGGTGATTCTAGTGGATCAAATCGAAACTGATATTGCGCTTGGGCACAGCCCTTGGCAGGCAGTGATTGATGCCACTGTACGACGCTTTCGTCCGATTACATTAACTGCATTGGCGGCGGTTCTAGCGATGATTCCTTTGTCTCGAAGCGTGTTCTTTGGGCCCATGGCGGTTGCCATTATGGGGGGATTGATAGTCGCCACAGTGCTGACTTTGTTATTCTTGCCGGCGCTCTATGCCGCATGGTTTCGTGTGCGCAAAGAATAAAACATCGGCAAGTGTAAGCTTTTTTATGCCAGCACTTGCCGCGCCTGCTTAGATGCTTGAAACTCTGCACTATGAATATATTGATTATTGGCCCAAGTTGGGTCGGCGACATGGTGATGGCGCAGACATTATTTATGTGTCTGAAGCAGCAGCACCCTGATTGCAACATTGATGTTTTAGCGCCGGACTGGAGCCGGCCTATTTTGCAGCGCATGCCAGAAGTGCGTCATGCACTGAGCTTTCCGCTGGGGCATGGGGTGCTGGATTTGGCGGCGCGACGTAAAATTGGCCGCCAGCTCAGAGGCCAGTATGAGCAAGCCATCTTGTTGCCTAACTCGTTAAAATCAGCGCTAACGCCTTTTTTTGCGGGGATACCGCTGCGTACCGGCTGGAAAGGGGAAATGCGTTATGGTTTGCTCAATGATCTGCGCATTTTAGATAAACAGCGTTATCCATTGATGATCGAACGTTTTATGGCGCTGGCTTATCCGCCTGCTGCGCCATTGCCGCAACCTTATCCGCGTCCGCATTTGCAGATTGATCCGGCTCAGCGTGACGAGGCTTTAGCTGCTTTTGCTTTACAAGTGGCGGATCGACCTATTTTGGCACTTTGCCCAGGTGCGGAGTTTGGTGACTCGAAACGCTGGCCGGCCCAGCATTACGCTCAAGTGGCGGAAGAAAAAATTCGCCAAGGTTGGCAGGTATGGATTTTTGGTTCGAAAAATGATCATGCTGATGGTGAGGACATTCGCCAATTTTTGATCCCGGGTTTACGCGAAGAAGTGTATAACTTGGCGGGTGAAACATCTTTGGCGCAGGCCATTGATTTGATGTCCTGTGCCACTGCCGTGGTGTCCAATGATTCGGGCTTAATGCATGTTGCTGCGGCTTTGGCTTTGCCTTTAGTGGCCGTTTACGGCTCGACATCCCCCGAGTTCACCCCACCCTTAGCCGAGCAGGTGGCGATTGTGCGTACGGGCATTGATTGCAGCCCATGCTTTGAGCGTACCTGCCGTTATGGCCATTATGATTGCTTACGCTTGCTTAAGCCGCAGCAAGTGATTGACGCTTTGGTTGATTTGGTTGGCACCCCTCTCTCATTACAAGAGCCCGTAATCTAGTGCGTGTATTGTTAATTAAAACATCCTCGCTCGGGGATGTGATTCATACTTTGCCTGCGTTGACTGACGCATTACGGGCACACCCTACTATTCGTTTTGACTGGGTGGTGGAAGAAAACTTTGCCGAAATTCCTCACTGGCATCCTGCTGTTGAGCTGGTGATTCCGGTGGCCATTCGTCGTTGGCGCAAAAACCTTTGGCAAACGTGGCGCAGTGGTGAGTGGCGCGCGTTTAAAAAACGTATACATCAACACGACTATGATCTGGTGATTGATGCGCAAGGGTTGTTGAAAAGCGCTTGGTTAACCCGTGGTTTTAAAGCGCCGGTTGCAGGGTTTAGTCGTAAAAGTGCACGTGAGCCATTGGCCAGTTATTTTTATGATCGACAGATACATGTCGCCTTGGACTTACATGCCGTTGAGCGCGTCCGTCAATTGTTTGCCCAAGCCTTGGGCTACCCTGTGCCTACGGGGATGGGCGAGTACAGTCTATGCCGCGAGCGCTTAGTGACAGCCGAGCCGTCTGCTCCCTATGTGTTGTTTTTGCATGGTACGACTTGGGCCAGTAAACATTGGCCGCAAACTGCCTGGCGCGAGCTGGCGCAGCAGTTAGCTGAGCTCAATATGGCGGTGCGCATCCCGTGGGGGAATGCCACTGAGGAGGCGCGCGCTCAGGCGATTGCTCAAGGCTTAGCGCATGTGCAGGTGTTGCCGCGGTTAAATTTAAGCGAAATGGCGGTGCAAATTGCTGGCGCGCAAGCCTGTGTGGCTGTGGATACTGGCTTAGGCCATTTAGCTGCGGCATTAGATGTGCCTTGTGTGTCTTTGTATGGGCCGACCTTGCCTGGACGCGTAGGCGCGTACGGCCAAGGGCAAGTGCACTTGTGTGCAACAGGACCGAATGCGGGCTTGGGTGATCGTCATTTAGATTGTTTTGATGGTCTCGGTGCTGATCAAGTGCTGACGGTGTTGAAGCCGCTACTGGCTGGCGTCGAGCCGCCCGCGCCAACTAAGGATGTGCACTGATGCAGCTGGCTTTTATTCTGTACAAATACTTTCCCTACGGTGGCTTGCAGCGTGACTTTATGCGCATTGCCTTGGAGTGTCAGCAGCGCGGCCACCAGATCCGTGTCTACACTTTGATCTGGGAGGGTGAGATTCCCGATGGCTTTGATGTGCGTATTGGGCCTATTAAAGCTTTTTCGAATCACCAGCGTAATGAAAAGTTTCATCGCTGGTTGCACGCTGATATTCAGCAAGATCCGGTTGCACGGGTGATTGGCTTTAATAAAATGGCCGGTTTGGATTTTTATTATGCTGCCGACGGCTGTTATGAAGATAAGGCGCAAACACTGCGTAATCCGTTGTACCGTTACAGCAGCCGCTATAAGTATTTTGCCAGTTATGAGCGCGCTGTCTTTGCCCCAGACTCAAAAACACAGATTTTAATGATCTCTGAAGTGCAGCAGCCACTCTTTATTAAGCACTATCAGACGCCTATCGAACGCTTTCATTTGCTGCCACCGGGCATTGCCAGAGACCGGCGCGCGCCCAGTAATGCCGATGATATTCGTGCTGAGTTTCGTGCTGAGTTTAATCTCTGTGATGATCAATACTTGTTGTTACAAGTGGGCTCAGGGTTTAAAACCAAAGGTTTAGATCGCACTTTAAAAGCGCTGGCCAGTTTGCCGAGCGAGCAGCGCGAACGCACAAGCCTGATGGTTATAGGTCAAGATGATCCCAAACCTTTTATTATTCAAGCTGCGGCACTAGGCGTGTCGAAGCAGGTCAGGATTTTTAAAGGGCGCAGTGATATTCCACGCTTTTTATTGGGCGCCGATCTGCTAATGCATCCTGCCTATAACGAAAATACGGGCACTGTATTGTTAGAGGCGCTGGTTTCGGGCTTGCCTGTAGTGGTGACCGATGTTTGCGGCTATGCGCATTACATTGAAGAGGCCGATTGTGGGCAAGTGCTGCATAGCCCGTTTCAGCAAAAACAGTTGGATGGAGCGCTAAGCCAGATTTTAGCCAACAGGCAACTGCGCGCTGCTTGGTCAGCTAATGCATTAAACTATGCGAAAACGGCGGACTTGTATTCGATGCCGCAGCGTGCAGCCGATATTATTTTAGCGGAGTTACCATGAAGCTTAAGTTAGACGAACCTTTTGCCAGTCTGTGGGCTGGGCAGGATGCGTTTGTCGCAGTCGAGCAATTGCAGGGTGAGGTCTACCGCGAGCTTGAAGCTCGACGTACGTTGCGCACCGAGGTGGCTGGGCGCGGTTATTTTGTGAAAATTCATCGTGGTGTTGGCTGGGCAGAAATCTTTAAAAACTGGCTGACAGCAAAAGCGCCAGTGCTGGGCGCTGAGCAAGAGTTCAAAGCCATTGAACGACTCCAACAGCATCATATTCCGACCATGACGGCTGTGGCCTTTGGAGCGCGAGGCAGTAATCCGGCGCAGCAGCATTCGTTTATTATCACCGAAGAGCTCGCGCCCACGGTGAGCTTGGAAGATTATTCGATAAATTGGTGCACACAGCCGCCCGAGCCGCGCCTTAAGAGGGCCTTGATTGCCCGCGTTGCGCAGATGGTTGGCGCTATGCACCGTGCGGGTGTGAATCACCGTGATTGCTATATCTGCCATTTTTTGTTGCACACAGATCAGCCTATCAGTGCAGACTCATTTCGATTGTCAGTGATTGATTTGCACCGTGCACAAACCCGCGATACAACACCAAAGCGCTGGCGCAATAAAGATTTAGCGGCACTGTATTTTTCGGCGCTGGATATTGGTTTAACCCAGCGCGATAAATTGCGTTTTTTACGTGAATATTTTCAGCGGCCGCTGCTTGATATTTTGCATGATGAGGCGGAACTCTTGGCGTGGCTCGAGCATAAGGCTGCCAAACTGTACGCGCGTAAAGAGCGCTATGGAGATGCGTTGTAATGTCGAATTGGCGGTTAGCAGCAGAGTATCGCGCGCTGCAGGCAGATTTTGGCAGCCTAGAAAAAGTCTTTGCATTACAAGGTGAACGTATAACCTATGATCCTTTGTCCGAGCTGATTCGTGTGCAGCGGGGTGGTGTGGCTTATTATGTGAAACGTTACCGCAATGCTGGCAAAGGTTTGCGCCGTTATGCGGCACGTCCTCGTATTAAGGCGGAGTGGCAAAACCTTAAACGTTTTGCCAAATGGGGGATTCCAACAGCAGAGGTGATTGCCCAGGGTTTAGAGCGTAAAGCAGGCGCTTTTGTCCGTGGTGCGATGATTACGCGCGAAATCCCTAACAGTGAAGACTTAAGTGCCTTGGCTAACCAGCGGAGTCCATTGCTGCAAGATCGAGCTTGGGTTGCTCACGTCAGCCGCCAAATTGCTGATGCCACACGCACTATGCATCGCCATCATTTTACTCATAATGATTTAAAGTGGCGTAACTTGCTGGTTGATGATCAAGTTAAAGTGTATTTGATTGATTGTCCTGCGGGTACCTTTTGGTGGGGGCCGATGCTGCGCTATCGCATCATTAAAGACTTGGCCTGTTTAGACAAAGTGGCCAAATACCACCTGAGTAACACCCAGCGCTTGCGTTTTTATTTGCAGTATTGCCAGCGTGCTCGGCTCAATGCCCAAGATAAAAAACAGATCGCTAAAATTGTGCGATTTTTTGAGGGGCGCGAATGAACGATTTTATAGATCCTGCCATTATTGATCTTCTTGAGCAGCATCGGCTCAATAGTTTTACCGCATTGTGGGATTTGCAGCTGGACGCGGTGGATGAGCCCAATATCGAACGCGGTGGCTGGAGTAGCGTGGCCCAGTTCACTTTGGCTGGCCACAATTTTTATTTAAAGCGGCAGAGCAATCATTTAACGCGCAGCTTACACAAACCTTTGGGTGAGCCCACTTTTGCGCGAGAGATGCGCAATATTCAGCGTTATCACCAGCTGGGTATTCCGGCACTGCGCGCTGCGTATTTTGCTCAGCGTACAGTTGCAGGGCAGCAGCGTGCCATTTTAATGACCTATGCCTTGGATGGCTGGCATGATTTAGAGCATTGGCAGCAGCAGTGGTTGCAGCTGTCGAGCGAACAGCAGCAAGGTATTTTGCATGCTTGCGCACAGCTTGCAAAAACTCTGCACCAAGCAGGGCAAATGCATGGTTGTTTCTACCCTAAGCATATTTTTCTGCAAGAACAAGCCACAGGCTTTACTGCGCAACTGATTGATCTTGAGAAAACCCGGCCACTTTTGCTCGGCCAGCGTGATCGCATTAAAGATTTAGAGCCTTTGTTTCGTCGTTCGCGTCATGTTTGGGGGCGCGAGCAGATGCAGTTGTTTTTACAGCGTTATCTCGATGATTCTGCAGATATACCGCAGTGGCTTGAGCGTTTAGAAGCACGGCGTAAACATAAGGCGGCGCGCCCATGAAACTGCAAGAACTAACCGGGCGAGCGCCGCAACTGCCATTGAGTTTAACCCTAGAGAATGGACAGCTTGTGCAGCTTGAGCAATGGCTCAGAGTGCTGCCCGAACAGCGCTATGTGGCTAAAGCACAATGGCAAGGTCGCACCGTGCTGGCAAAAATCTTTGTTGGCAAGAAAGCCGAGCGCCAGTTTCAGCGCGAATTAGCCGGTGCACAATTACTGACTGAGCAGCAGATCCCTAGTGCAGCACTCTTAGCTTCGCAGCAGCAGGCCGATGGCAGTGCCTATCTACTGTTTGAATTTATCGATAATGCTCAAAGTCTTGCTGAAGCTTGGCTTGAGTGCAGTGCCGAACCACCCTTGAGCAAGCGGCAAACGGCAATACTTAGCCAAGCATTGAGCGCTGTGGCGCAGATGCATTTACGTGGGCTGTGGCAAAGCGATTTACATCTGGATAATCTTTTGCAGCAGGGTGATCAGCTGTATGTGGTGGATGGTGGCGGTGTCGAAAGTGAACACGCAGGCCAGCCGCTGTCGCAAGAGAAAGTCGTCGCAAACTTAGCCGTGTTGTTTGCCCAGTTACCCAGTGCTTTTGATGCTCATCTTGAGGAACTGCTGGTTCACTATTTGCTGGCCAATGCCGAGCATGCGCTGCGCTTAGAAAGCTTGCACAAACACATTCTGAGTATTCGACAGTGGCGGGTTAAAGATTATTTAAATAAAGCCGGTCGCGAGTGCAGTTTATTTAGCGCAAAAATTAATTTATTTGGCTTGCAGGTGGTGTGGCGAGCGGCACAGGATGCGCTTGCGCCTGTACTGTCGAATCTGGATTCCGTGATTGCCACAGGGCATATCTACAAAACCGGTGGCGCGGCGACTGTTGCTCGCATTGAGCACAATCAACACGCACTGGTGGTGAAGCGCTATAACATTAAAAACCCAATGCATTGGTGCAAGCGCTTTTGGCGGCCCAGTCGAGCCTGGCACAGCTGGCGCGAAGGTCATCGTTTAAGCGTATTGGGGATTGCCACGCCACAACCCTTAGCGGTGATTGAAAATAGATGGTGTGGATTGCGCGGCAGTGCTTGGTTAATTAGTGAATATTGTGGCGAGCAGGATATAATCGACCGCTTGGCGAGCTATCAAGCGAGCGGCGTCGTGCCCGAGCTGGAAATAAACGCATTAGTTGAATTAATGAATGCGCTTATTCGTGAGAAAATCAGCCATGGCGACTTAAAAGGTCACAATATTTTATGGCACCAACAACGCTGTTATTTAATTGATTTAGATGCCATGCAGCAGCATCAGAGTATGCGCAGTTTCACTCGCGCCTATGCAAAAGACCGTAACCGATTATTACGCAATTGGCCGCAAACGAGCCCATTGTACACATTGCTTGATCAGCGTTTACCGCAGTTGCCCAGCAGCTGCCCTGAAGACTAAGAGGCAAACAGACCCATGGCACTTACTATTCTCGGCCTATCTGGCGCACTCAGCCATGATCCATCGGCAGCGTTATATATTGATGGCAAATTGATTGCCGCCGTTGAAGAAGAACGTTTAGTTCGAGATAAACATGCAAAAAATCGCATGCCTTATGAATCGGCTAAGTTTTGCTTAGAGCAAGCGGGTATTACTCCGGCTGATGTGGATGTGGTGGCTATTCCTTTTGCACCTATCAGTATTTTAGAGAAAGCGCGTTGGCACTACGCTAAACGCTATTGGTACGCACCTGAGCGTGCTTTAGATGCCATTTTAATGGGCAATCGCCGTTATAAGCGTTACTACAAAAAAATTCAGTGGTGCTTAGAGCAGCTGGGCTTTGATTTAAAGAAAATCAAAATTGAACCCGTTGAGCACCACTTAGCCCATGCGGCCAGTGCTTATTTATGCTCCGGCATCCAAGAAAAAACCGCCATTATGGGGATTGATGGCAAGGGCGAATACGCGACAACATTCTTTGGCTACGGTGAAAACGGCAAGATTCATAAAATTAAAGAGGTTTATGATCCCGATTCGCTGGGTGGTCTGTACGGTGCCATGACCGAATTTTTAGGCTTTGAAATGCTGGACGGCGAGTTCAAAGTGATGGGTATGGCGCCTTACGGGAATCCTGATTTGTATGACCTCTCACGTCTGGCTAAGTTTGAGAATGGCGAGTTGGTGATTAATACTGAATACGCCAACGTGGTGGGCTTACGTCGCTATAAAGAAAAGGGCAAAGGCTATTACTTTTCACCTAAACTGATCGAGTGGTTGGGCCCGAAACGTGAAGGCGATATCGCTGATGACCCTTATATCCATTACGCTGCGAGTGTACAGGCACTGTTTGAAAAGCTGGCGCTGGAGATGATGGATTACTACCTCGGTGACATTATCAAAGAAACCGGCCGTATTGCCTTTGCCGGAGGTAGTGCGCTGAACGTTAAGCTCAACCAGAAAATCATTGCCCGCGAGGAAGTGAAAGAGCTTTTTGTACAGCCGGCGGCCGGTGATGCCGGTACCGCGGTGGGCGCTGCGGCTTATATTTCACAGAAACGCGGTGTGCCAGTGGAAAAGATGGAGCATGTCTATCTTGGTCCTGAGTACACCAACGAAGAAGTGATTGCAGCCTGTGCTAAGCATCCAGGCCAGCCTAAGTGGCAAAAAATCGATAACGTTCCCGAGCATATTGCTAAAATTATGGTTGAGGGCAACCCTGTGGCGTGGTTCCAAGGCCGCATGGAGTTTGGCCCGCGCGCCTTAGGTGGCCGTTCGATTATTGGCTGTCCTAGCATTCCCAATGTGGCCGACCGCATTAACGAGCAGATTAAGTTCCGCGAACGCTGGCGCCCATTCTGCCCGTCCATGCTCGACACCGTAGCGCCCAAGATGCTCAAGGTCGATCATCCATCCCCATTTATGACCTTTACCTTTGAAGTGAGTGATGAATGGAAAGAGCGCGTACCCGAAGTGGTCCACGAAGACGGCACCTCCCGCGCACAAGTGCTGGAGCGCCAGTACAATCCGCGTTGGTACGACTTGATGCTGGAGCTGGAAAAGCTCACCGGTAATGGTGTCTCCCTCAATACCTCCTTAAACCGCCGCGGCGAGGCCATGGTCTGCTCGCCGAAAGATGCTTTGGATATGTTCTATGGTTCGGATCTGCAGTATTTGATTATGGAAGATATTTTGGTGGTGAAGGAAGGTCAGGCTGATGACAGCAACTAAAGCTGCGCAAAACACTGCAGAACAATGGGTTCTGCAGTTTAGCCACGGCTATGACGGACCTTTTATGGATTGCTCGCGTCAATACGCAGTGCTCTTCAAAGACACCAACTATAAAGTCTGCACAGTCTATTTAACGGGTGCGCCGAATGCTGAAGTGGTGCAAGGCAGCGCCTCTGATGAAGTGATTTTCTTAAATTACAGCAGCAAACAAGTGCGTGGTTTAAAGCTGGCGGCCATTAAGGATTTTAAAAAAATCGTTGCCAGCCGTAACTTTACCCTGTGCATCGCGCACCGTTTTAAACCTATTTATATCGCTTTATTGGGCTCTAAACTCCCGGTGATCGGCGTGCACCACGCCTTCGGCGACTACAAACGTCGCTCTAGGCAATGGCTGGCGAATCATTTTCGTGATCGCTTGCGCCTGCTTGGCGTGTCCAATGCCGTCCGCGACGATATGCGCGCCTGCTTACCGAAGTTTAAACCCGAGCATATTGAAACCCTATACAACCGTATTGATGTCGAAGCGGTGCAGGCTGAACAAGTCAGCCGCGAAGAAGCACGTCAGTTTCTTGATTTGCCTTTGGATGCTTGGATCGTTGGTAACGTGGGGCGCTTACACCCTGATAAAGACCAAACCACTCTCATTAAAGGCTTTGCCAAAGCACGTCCTGAACTCCCTGCTGGCAGTTTGTTGGCGATTATGGGTAGCGGGCGCTTAGAGCAGCAGTTAAAGCAGCTCGCAGTTGACTTAGATGTTGCTGATAGCGTGCGCTTCCTAGGGCAAGTCTCCAATGGACGGCGTTACTTTAAAGCCTTTGATCTGTTTGCACTGACATCGGATCACGAGCCTTTTGGCATGGTGCTGCTGGAAGCCATGGCAGCAGGGGTGCCGGTGATAGCGACGGATTGTGGTGGGGCGAAGGAGGTGGTGAGGGAGTCTGGGTTAAGATTCCAGTTAGGCAGCACAGAGCAGGTGGCTAAAATTTTGCGTCTCGCAGCGGAGCAAAAACTAACGAATAAAGGTTTAGAACAGTTTACGGATACAGCGGTAAGGCAAGAGTTTAACAAAATCACACAGCAGTGGCAGCTTGGAATAGCTTGATGCGAATTCTTAACTGTATGTGGTCGGCAGAAGCTGCTTTTAAGTCGGTTCACCTAGTGCATAGCAACTTTATAGCTGCCATTAAACCAGAGCATCAAACCAGTATTTTTTTAATGGGTGATGCATCAAAGCAAAAGGATTTAGAGTTTGCTGAGTCTTTACACAGCAATAAAAAAGCGACAAGAAAAATACTCGCTGCCTATTTTTTACGTAGAAAATGGTTGAGTAAAATACAGCAGATTAAGCCGGATGTTGTAATTTTAGATGGCCTTGGTATGGCTCGACTGCTGCTGCCTGTATTGGAGAAGTACAAACAAGCTAGAGTATTAATTTACTTTCATGGGCAGACGCGATTTCAAGCGCGTGATCTTGAGCTGTTGAATAAACAGTATAGTTTTTCACTTAAATTAATTGCGGTATCGAAGACACTAGCAGCGGAAATCAGAGAAAAACTACCTTTATTACCCGTACTTGCTATACCTACTTATTTGAATCTACCAGCGGTGAAAATACAGCCCATAATCGAGAGCGAACTTATTGTTTTTGGAGCTGTCGGCCGTTTGGTTGCAGAGAAAAATTTTACAGTACTCATTGATTGTATGGCGCAGCTTAGAGATAAAGGAGTTCACATTAGTCTGAATATCGCAGGTGAAGGGAAGCTGCGTAATGAGCTGCAGGAGAAAATCAATCAACTTGGCTTAATTAAGCAGATAAAACTTTTGGGTCATACAACAGATATTGCTAGCTTTTATCAAAATATCGATCTTCTTTTAGTGCCTTCACTTCAAGAAGGTCAGGGCCTTGTTTTGCAGGAAGCTATACATTACGGAGTGCCTGTTATTTGTAGCGATCTTCTGGTCTTTAAAGAGCCGCTGGCTGACAGCGGTGTTTATTGTGCAGCTATTGATTCTGAGCAGTGGAGTAGGGTGTGTGCTGAACATATTCCCGCTAAAGTAAGGCGGCTATTGTTTGAGCGTCAGCAACTGCGGTATCAACAGTATAATAATGCTGAGCTATTTAATAAGAACTGTTTAGCAGCAGTTCTCTAAAATAAGTTTAAAAGAATATACCTATGAAAGTATTGTTTTTAGTGCAAAAAGAACAAAGAATCATTCTGGATCGATTCTATGATGCCATTGGTGCGCACTGCGATATGGATATACGCTGGCTGACTAGCACTGAACAAGATAACTTAAAGAAATACTTTAAACAGCATGTCGATACAGCCAATTATGATCGTATTATGTTGTTCTTACGTTTTAAGAAAGAAATTCGTCAAGTTGCTTTTATCAAGACGATACCTAACTTAGTATTTCTTGAACATGATGCTTATCAAAACTATATTGATTGCAAATACAAAGGTAAGTTTTCTAAACATTACAAGCAGTTGCCTTGGGCGCGGATCTTGACATCTGGCGCTGTAGTAACCAATCGTTTACAAGCTGAAGGTTATGATGCCGTATTTGTGCCCAAAGGCTATGATCAGCAGCTTTTATATAATATGAACTTACAGCGTGATATTGAGCTAGGCTTTGTAGGCAGTATTAAAAGTGCTACTTATTCTAAGCGTAAAGAGTTTCTGGAGCAGCTTGCAGCGCAAGAGGATATGCTGATAACTCGAACTAAATCTGGTGATGAGTACTTGCAGACACTGAATCGTATACGATTTTTTGTTAGTGCAGATATTGGCATGGGCGAGTATATGATTAAAAACTTCGAGGCCATGGCCTGTGGCTGTGTTCTTTTTGCTTACGATCAAGGTCATGAAGAAAATCAAGCTATTGGTTTTGAAGATATGCACAATATCGTTTTGTATAAAGATATAGAGAGCCTTAAGGATAAGTTGAACGTGTTGCGAGCCGATGCAGATCTCGCAGCTGCTATTGCTAAAAATGGACAGAAACTAGCTGAAGAACAATTCACCTTTGCCCAGCAGGGGAAGGTTGTGGTTGATGCGTTACGCTCACCTTTAAGGAAAAGAGCTGAGCTTTCTGTTTATCAGAATATCCGTAGAAAGTTAGGGTTATAAGTCTTTTAGCTATAGCTGTATGCGGATTTGAAACTTTAATTAGAGGCTTTAAATGAAAAAGTCAATGCTGGATTCAGATTTGCCCTTGTTAAAGGGCGGTGTTTTTTTAAGATGGGTTATTGTTGTAGGTGTTTTTTGGTTTGCGCTAGGTGTAGCTTATATCCCCGTTAATAAAATATATCAGCAAGGTGTTATCGCGCTTTTGTTTTTGCCGGCAATTTTAATGTTGGCTTTTAATATTAGACTGTTTTCTAACTTTTTGAATGAAAATAAAGTTTTTTCTTTTTTATGTTGTTTTTTATTTTTATATGTTGCTTTAAATGGTATTTATTTTAATGAGCTGCAAGGTGTTAAGCATATATTTTATATATTGGTTTTTTTGTCGTTAGGCGCATTCCTACCATTTTTTGAATTTAGTGGTAAAAAACTGAATGTATTATGTTTTATTGCGTTAATGGCAGTGGTAATAATTTGTTTATATTCCTTTTATAATTTTTTTTACTTGGAAGGCAATAATATTTTTAGCAGAATGTGGGGTGTTTTAGGTGTGCATCACCCGATACTTGCTTCTTACTATGTTGGTTTTTTCTTTATTGCAAGCTTTATTGCTTTTGTTGATAAAAGAAACTTCTATATTTTTCCAATTATATCAGTGTTTACTCTGTTTATATTATTTGCTCAAAGTAGAGGTGCTTATGTTGCCATTCTTATAACCCTGTTATTTTACCTTTTTGTGTTCGCTCGAGAAAATAAATTTGCCATATGGTCTGTTATATTATTTTTAGGCCTAAGCCTAGTTTTTGGATATTTGTTTTCTGATCAAGTTGTTAGCAGAGGAATGTCTTATAGACCAGAAATTATGATGTCTAGTCTGGTTATGGGGGTAGAGAAACTGTGGTTTGGGTACGGCCTTGGTTATAAATATTTAATTTATACAAGTAATTACCCTGCGGGTTTCGATCATACGCATAATTTACCTTTACATATTTTTATTCGGCTGGGTCTAGTTGGTCTTGTTGCTTTTAGTGCTTTGTGGCTATATTGTTTTTATTACTGCTATAGAAATAAAAAGTTATTTTTGGCAAAATTTAATGTGCTGTTGATTGTTTTTAGTAGTGTAGCTTTTCAGTTTGACTCTGCTTCTTTTATTGCGCAACCGCGTTTAGAGTGGTTTGTAATATGGGTTCCTGTTTTTATTACAGTTAATGTAATGTCTCTTGTTTTAATGAGTAAGTTTAAAAATATTAATAATTTAGAATAGTATGGTTTTATTTGCTGTAGTTGATTTTGTTAACTATATATGTTTCTAGCTTTTTATATAATAAAGTTTTTTCTTTTGTTTTTCTTCCGCTAATCATTAAGAAGGCTAAAAAAAGTGTTGAAATGGTTAAATCTTTAGTATTAGCACGGAGGTTTCTTGTGTCATAGTGGTTTTCTATAAACTTAACTATATCTGTACTATTGTATAGTTCTGTTTCGCAAATTATACCAGCTAAATCATATCCAGCTGGGTAATAACCTGAGCTATCCCAGTCGTAAATTACTCCATTGCTAGAAATGTTATTTAAGTTCAGATCTGCGTGTGCAAAGAATGAAGGGAGCGCCTCAGCTATATTGCAAGCGCTTAATATTGGGTCGGTGCTTAAATTATTTTTATTACAAAATTCTATGCTTTTTTGGTAATGACGCAATGCTGATATTTTATAATTGGTTTTTTTAGACGGTATGGACTCTAATTGTTTTATGCAGGAAAGAGCATTTTTTAAAAGGATTTTATTATTGTTTGTTTTTATATGTTTTATTTTTTCAAAAATGATTATTTCTATGTTTTTACCAGGTATTTTTTCAATTATTTCTGGGTAGAATTTGTTTTTATTTGTTTTTTTTATTTTTTTATAGAAAAATAAAGTGTTTTTAAGCTCTATAGATCTTGAATAATATATTTTTTCAAAAAAATATTTATCTTCATTTTTTAATATTCTGAATGTGTCTAATGAACCTTCACCCTTTCCGAAGGTATGTAAAAATCTTACGAATTGGTAATTAAGGATGGGCTCTACTGTAATATCATATTTCAATATTTTTTCCAGGTAGAGGGTGTTGTTGTTTTTGTTGGCAATACTAAAAGTAGTTTTTTTTAAGCGATTAAAACGTTTTTTTTGTTTTTTTTCATCAAAACTTGAGTCTATACAAAAAAAACTTGATTTTAGCAGATTCCTGTCTTGTTCTTTATTGATGTTGACTATGTATCGATTGTCTGTTTCCGGCAGCCAGTTATTTAATACTTTCCAAGTGAATTTTACATCTAATACATCATTCAGTCCAAACTCAGACTCAGTAGTCAGTATTATGTTAGCTAGATTAATTGAATGAAAGTACACACCATGAGTTTGAATATGGTTTATAAAGTTGAGTAGTTTATCTGTTAAGTAATCATGCTGCTCAGTATCACATTTATAAATTTTACGTAAAGATCTTCCTGCGATAGGTTGGTAGTGTACAGCATCATATTTGATACTAGGAATACGGTATACTTGGATTATTTTTGGGCAAGGAATACCTAGTTTTTCTAGTTTCTTTGCATTATAAGCAAAGCGCTTGGCGCAGGACAAAATTGCGGTATAAGATAATAATTTTTTCTTTGGGAATAATTTTAAAAGAGTGCCATCATGCAAAGTTAATACTTTATTATTAAAATCGTCGAGCTCGGCGGATTTGCTATTTTTACTTAAGCTTAAATAGCTTTTATGGTTTAGTTTTTGCATGAAGTAGCCTTGACGAGTTTTGATTTGGTGGTTTTTATTTAAAATAGTATGTTGTGTATTTTGAGTGTTTTCGTTTTAATTTGTTTTGTGGTTGTCTTTAGTTTGTTTTTGTATCTAAATTCAGATTTTTTATTTTTAATTTTATATATCTTTTGTTTATTATTTTGTTGATTTCTTTTTTTGTTATATTTGGGTGCTTTGTTTTTATATTGTTGAGGGATCTTTCAATCCATGCAGAGCTTGCTACATTGTCAAATTCATTTTCATATTTGTAAGCTGCATTAAGTAGCTCAATAATAAATTGGCGATATTTTTTCTCTACTGTAAGAGCAAATAGCTTGTTAGATAACCTTGTTATTGCCGGAGGCTTGGGGATTTTATCAGTTACTTTAAAAGTATCATTGAGAGCGCTTTGAGAACAGGGCATATCTTTGTGCTTACTGTACCAGTGCTGCACTTTTTTACGAAATATTTCTTTTCGACTCCAGTAGTGGTGTATGAGCTCAGTACATTCTACAAGCTCAATGTTTTTTTGGCTGACAGCTAAGGCAAGAGCAAACTCTTCTAATGTATATAAGTTAGGCAGTTGTGGATGCAGCGAGTCAATTATATTGATTGTGTCTTCTAGTATATATTTTGTTTTACTGTTTATACCGATAACACCAGAGTTAAGGTGGATAAAGTTTTCTTTTAATAAATCGTGTTGTTTTATTACCGTTTGAGTTTCACTGCTTATGCTGTCTTTTGACATGTTTTTTTTACTATTGCACAATAAGTTATTTTCTGTAACTTTATCAAATAGATATTTCGGGCTTTTCTTAAAAAACGTATCAGTGTCAATTAATATGGTTTTTTTGTACTTGTCTGCATTCTCATACACAACAGCCGGCTTTAGTCTAAAGTGATAGTTGATTTCGCCATACCAGTCTTTATTTATTGGATGGGTTTGTACAGGGAGGTTTTTATAGAAATCCGGGTTGTCTGTGTAAACATTAATATCAAAAAAGAATTCAGATGTTTCTAAATTTCTCGCAATAGCGCTTGCGATACTAAAAAACGCTTCTGTCTGATAAGTTTCATCACCAAAAGCAATATAAATTAATTGGTTATCTTTCATGCCTTGATTAAACCTTATCTGTATTAAGAGAGATATTTTTTAGCCAATGGGTGTCTTCCGGGTCTCTCACCATATGCTCATAGTTCCTCCTCCGCTGCCACTTACTCAGTGGCCGGCGGAAGATTTTCATATCCGATATATCAATCAGCCCCAGTTCATTCTCAGGGGTGAGTACCACATTGCCGAGGTGTATCGAGCGGAAGTACACGCCGAGATCTTGGATGTGCTCAACAAACGTTAAAAAACGTTCGCGTAAATCGTCTGGGTATTCTTTATCACCACTGTATAGGTCGCGTAGTGTTGTGCCGGGCAGTGGGTGGTAGTGCACGGCATCGCGTTCAATGCTCGGGATGCGGTAGACCTGAATAATTTTAGGGCAAGGGATGCCGAGCTTTTCGAGTTTCTTGGCATTATCAGCGAAGCGCTGTGCGTAGGGCCAGATTGCCGCAGACGTGATCAAGCGCTTGCGGCGAAACAGTTTTAAAAACGTGCCGTCTTGCAGGATCAATACTTTATCGCCAGAACCGTCTTGCTCGATGACTTTGCAGTTGTCGCGCAGGGTTAAATAGTCTTGATGGTCGAGCTTTTGCATGCCGTAGCCTTAAATATTTGAACGGCAATCTTACCTGAAAAGATAGGTGCAGGCATCTTTGTGCGGGTGGATTTCTCGCGCTGTATCCTTTGATGGCAGGCGCCGATTAATTCCGATATGGCGAGGCGTGACGCGAGGCGGCAAGGACTTACTGGCGGATAGACACAGCTAATCGGATTTCAGCACGCGCTCGCCATCTTGTTTTTGATTGATTCAGCATGTCTTTAGAGCTGCGCGTTAGCCTCAGCCATAGCGGTTAAATATATTAGTGAAGCTCTTGTAGCACCTGACGCAACTGCTGCTGCCAGTTCGGTGTTTTAGCTTGCAAAAGATGTTCTATTTTTTCTGTATGTAAAACTGACCAAGCGGGCCTGTGTGCCGCGGTTGGATATTCTGCGGTGGTGATCGCTTGTACAGTTGGCACTGTTTCCAATAGCTGCATGCTGGCTGCTTGCTTAAAAATCTCACAAGCAAAATCGTACCACGTGCAGGCTGGCGAGTTACTAAAGTGATACACACCCCAAGGCAGATGACCCGAGGCTAGATACATTTGAGCGAGTTGCCAGAGTACGCCTGCAATACTATTGGCGCTGGTTGGGCAGCCATATTGATCGGCGACCACGGAGAGTTCGTCGCGCTCTGCTGCTAAGCGCAGCATGGTTTTTACAAAATTATTACCGGTTGCGCCAAATACCCAGCTGGTTCGCAAAATAATGTGCTGGTTCAGTGTGCTAGATAAAATCTGCTCCCCAGCCAGTTTGCTTGCTCCGTATATGCTTTGCGGGTTGACCGGGTCGTTTTCTTTGTAAGGGGTCGTGGCATTACCATCAAACACATAGTCTGTAGAGATATGAAAGAGTGGAATGCCTGCCTCTTGAGCACCTTGTGCGAGCCAAGCGACACCTTGCTCGTTCACCGCAAAGGCTGTTGCAGAGTCACTTTCGGCTTTGTCTACCGCGGTATAAGCAGCAGCATTGATGATTAAGTCAGGCTTATGTTGTGCTATTACAGCAGTGACTTGCTGTTGATCAGTAATATTGAGCTCGGTAGAGTCCAGTGCTATGGCGGTAAAGCCCTTTGGTAAGGCTTTTAGCAGTTCTGAACCCACCTGTCCTTTGGCACCGGTTATAAGCACTTTATGCATATAAATCCTTTAATCCTGGGTGGTTTTTATCTTTTTCAGACAGCTGCACATCCTTTAACGGCCATGCAATATTCAGCACAGGGCAATTCCAGGCAAGACCGCCTTCATCTGCAGGATCGTAGTAATCCGTACATTTATAGACAAAGTCGACTTCATCGCTTAGCACTACAAAGCCATGGGCGTAACCTGGTGGGATCCATAACTGGCGATGGTTATCTTCGCTCAGCTCAACGCCGACATATTGACCATAGGTTGCTGAGGAGGGATCAATATCAGCGGTTACATCGTAAACTGCGCCGCGAATGACGCTGACCAGTTTGCCTTGTGGTTTGCTTTTTTGAAAATGTAAGCCGCGTAGCACGCCTTTACGCGAGCGGGAGTGATTATCCTGCACAAATGTTTGGCTGATTCCTGCCATCTGCGCGTAACGTTCGGCACTGAAGGTTTCTTTAAAGAAGCCGCGATGATCGCCAAAAACCTTAGGCTCAATGATTTTTACCCCAGCTAAGAGTGTATCTATTACATTCATAAAAATTACTTTGCCTCGTGTGCCAGCTTTAATAAGTATTGGCCATAACCGGTTTTTTCTAAAAGTTTGCCTTGAGCCAGCATCTGCTCGACCGTTAACCAGCCGTTGCGGTAAGCAATTTCTTCTAAGCACGCGATTTTCAAGCCTTGGCGATGCTCCACTGTTTGTACAAACATACCGGCCTCTAACAAACTTTCGTGAGTGCCGGTGTCGAGCCATGCGAAGCCACGGCCAAGGAGTTCAACATTAAGATCGCCGCGTTCTAAGTAAGCTTGATTCACATCGGTGATTTCGAGCTCTCCGCGCTTGGAGGGTTTAATGTGTTGAGCAATGTCAACGACATCGTTGTCGTAAAAATAGAGTCCAGTTACGGCGTAGTTGGATTTGGGTAGGGCAGGTTTTTCTTCGATAGAAAGAACTTTGCCGTTAGCGTCAAAGCCAATGACACCAAAACGTTCTGGGTCATTGACTTGGTAGCCAAACACTGTAGCGCCAGTTGGGCGGCGTGCAGCAGCCTGTAATTGTTGGCTAAAGCTTTGGCCGTAGAAAATATTATCGCCGAGCACCAAGCACACATTGTCACTGCCGATAAAGTTTGCACCAATAATAAATGCTTGTGCCAAGCCGTCGGGGCTGGGTTGTTCGGCATAGCTCAGCTTGATGCCGTAATCTGAGCCATCGCCTAAGAGCTTTTTAAAGTTAGGTAAATCGTCAGGTGTAGAAATCACCAGGATTTCACGAATACCCGCCAGCATAAGCACCGAGAGAGGGTAAAAAATCATCGGTTTGTCATAAATGGGCAATAACTGCTTCGAAATACCCTTGGTGATGGGGTATAAGCGGGTACCGGAACCGCCTGCGAGGATAATGCCTTTCACTGTTGGATACTCCCAAGTCTTTCTAAGCGGTAGCTGCCATCCAACACCCGTTGCCACCAGTGTTTATTGTCTAAGTACCATTGCACAGTTTTACGCATACCTGTTTCGAAGGTTTCTTCTGGCGTCCAGCCCAGCTCTCGCTCAATTTTACTGGCATCGATGGCGTAGCGCACATCATGCCCGGCACGGTCTTCAACGAAAGTGATTAAGTCTGTGTAATTAACTATGCCGGCTGGTTTTTGTTCAGGTGCTAGCTCTTCAAGTAACTCACATAAAATATGCACAACATCGATATTACGCTGTTCATTATGCCCACCAATATTATAGGTTTCTCCAACTGCGCCTTGCGTGGCCACCTTAACTAAGGCGCGCGCATGATCTTCAACATACAGCCAGTCACGAATCTGGCTGCCATCACCATACACAGGCAGGGGTTTGCCTGCTAAAGCATTTAAAATAATGTGCGGAACCAGCTTTTCAGGAAAATGGTAAGGGCCGTAATTGTTGGAGCAGTTAGTGATAACAATGGGTAAACCGTAGGTTCGGTGCCAAGCGCGCACAAGATGATCTGAACTTGCTTTGCTCGCAGAGTAGGGGGAGCTGGGCGCATAAGCTGTTGTTTCGGTGAACAAATGTTCGGCAGCTTGTGCAGGGTCGGCTAAATCGTCCGGGTGGGGTAAATCGCCATAGACTTCATCGGTGCTGATATGGTGAAAACGAAAAGCGAGCTTACGCTTAGGGTCGAGCGTATTCCAGTAGTCTCGTGCAGTTTCTAAGACATTATAAGTGCCGACAATATTGGTTTGGATAAACTCACCGGGCCCATCAATGGATCGATCCACATGGCTTTCTGCAGCTAAATGCATGACGACATCCGGCTGGTGCTGATTGAACACGCGCCTAAGCTCTTTGCTATCGCAAATATCAACGTGTTCAAAGTGGTAGCGTGAGCTGCTGCTCACTTGCGCGCAGGAGTCTAAGTTGCCGGCATAGGTTAATTTGTCCAGATTGATGACAGTATGGTTTGTGTGTTGAATAAGGTGGCGCACCACCGCCGAGCCGATAAAGCCTGCGCCGCCTGTAATAAGAAATATCATAGATAGCCTAATTGCATAGATCTAAACCTGGATGACTCAATGCATGCAGTGTGAGGTTGTAGAAACGAGCCAAAGAGTTCAAATATTTAATGAGATGCGTAATCTACCAAAACGACATGGCGAGCGTAGCACAGCAATCCGGGTGGTTGTATAGATCTGCCAGTCAGTGATTGCCGCGTTGTTTTGTTCCTCGCCGTGACGAAGTTAATCAGTACTGTCTATGGTCTAGCGCTTAGTGCGCGCATCCGCGTCAAGCGGATTGATTGGCTGTGTTAGAATCCTTTCTTTATTTTGCGGTAGTGGAGCCATTGGGATTATGTTGAGCTATTTTCGTTGGTATCGTGAGCGTGGCTGGCATCCCATCAGTGCTGACGAATACCGTGCAGCGTGGTTGCGTTGGGGCGGTAGTGTGGCGACGCATCCAGATGTGGTTGAGCGCTTATCGGATTTAGCGGGCATCCCTCTACGTTATTTAGGCTTTTCTAAAAATGGTGAATTACAGGCTGCTATACCGACGTGGGGGCGACATATTGCGTTATCTAAAGCTGTGTTGAAGCAGCAAAAAAAACGTGGTGTGTTTGATTTAGGCAATGCGGAAATTATTTTGCCGCAAGCGCCTGAGAGCCTGATTGCACTGCGCCATAAAGCGCAATATGTCTCAGAGTTACACGCACAGCGCATTTCTACGCTCAAAGAGCAAAAACAAGGCTTAGCCTTGGCGCGAGAGCCTGAGCAGTACAGTAAAAAGTTTCGTTACAACCAGCGCCGCGAACAGCGTTTATTAGAAGAGCAGGGCGGTCTGGTTTTACCTATTGATAGCTTATCAGCGGTCGAGCAAGCACAGATCTATACGCAATTATTTGAAAAGCGCTGGGATTTTGCCGTGCCGGGTAAAGCGTATCTGGCTGAAGTGTTTCGCTTGATGGCTGAGTTTATGACCGGCAGCTTTATTACGATCAATGATGTGCCAGTGGCGTTTCAGGTGTTGTATCGGGTTGAAGCACCGCAGTGGATCAGTCTTGAATACATCAATGGCGGGGTGGATACCGATTACAATGCGCTCAGCCCCGGCAGCGTACTGAGTTTTGTGAACACGCAAAGTCAATGGCAGTATGCGCGGGCTCTAAACAAGCCGCTACGTTATTCTTTTGGCCGTGCCGATCGTGAATACAAAGACCGCTGGTGCAATCGTGTTGCGGTCTATGAGGTGTCCTAATGTCTGTGCGTAAACAGCAGTTACTCAAGCAGCACCGTCGCAGTAAGCGTATTGCCATGCTGGTTATAGTGGTTGGCCTTGCGCTGCTGGGCTTGATCGCGCCACTTTGGCTCTTGCCGCTGGCATTGCTGGTGCTGTGGATCGTGCATGAAGCTTGGTTTGCCGATCATTTATTTTATGCCGTGCAAGATGACTACCAATACCGCTTTCCCGAGACGGTGCCTCGGTATGATTTGCGGATTGTGAATGATCGTTTGCAGTGGGCTGATACAGCACCGCTGGATCTGCAGCAGGCCACCTTGATCGCTAAAGTGCAGATCAACAGTTCATGGCTGGGGCGTTGGTTTGATCCCAGTGTTTGCATCGGTAATGATCAGCAAACCTTTGAGCGCGCAGCCCAAGGTATTCGTTATCTGAATTTGACGGGGCAAGCAGAGACTTTGCTGGCTGAAGGCCTGAGCCTGCACGGACGCTTTTGTACGCTGGCAAACAAGGTGCAGTTGTATGTATTTAAGCAGCCGAGCCCTGTCGCTGAAAATATGATGATTCTCGCCCCGCATGCCGATGATGCTGAGTTGGCCGCTTTTGGGCTGTACAGTAGCGCGAACAATGTCAGTATTGTGACCTTAACTCAAGGCGAAATTGAGGCTGAGCATTATCAGCGTTTGGGTTTGTCTGCAGAACAGGCCGCACAGCTGAAGGGGCGTTTACGCACTTGGGACAGCATGGCCATTCCGTTGTGGGGTGGCGTGCCGCAAACTCAGTGTGTGCAGCTGGGGTATTACTGCATGCAGCTGCCAGCAATGGCGCAGCAACCGGATTTGGCGTTTGGCTCGAAGCAGTCCGCTGAGGTCGATATTCGTAGTGCGCGTCAGTTCAATGCGTTGCAGTTGCCGGCAGACGCTACCGGCTTGCCCACTTGGCATAATTTAGTGGCTGATTTGCGCGCTTGCCTAGAGCACTTCCAGCCTGATGTGGTGGTGATGCCGCATCCGGAAATTGACCCCCATGCTGACCACATCGCGACGACGCAGGCGTTTTTTCAGGCGTTAACGCAGAGTGCGTGGCAACCCCAGCGCTTATTTTTGTATGCCAACCATTTACACGATAATGACCGTTGGCCGATGGGCGATGCCAATACTGGGGTGGCCTTGCCGCCGGCGATGGTTGAGTTGCCTGCTGATGAGCTGTTTAGTTGTGTGTTGAGCGAGCAGCAGCAGTTGGATAAAGCCATGGCGCTACTGATGCAGCATGACTTACAGACACCGCAGCCATTCAAGCGACAACTGCGACGCAAGATCCAGCAGCTGTTAACCGGGCGGCGTTGGCCAAAGACCGGCGACAATGAGTTTTTACGCAAGGCTGTGCGTAAGCATGAGTTGTTTTGGGTGCGGGAGTTGTAAATGGCAGTTCAGGCTTCGACTCTGTATGTCGGTGCTACGCCGACAACTTTAGAGTGCACTCAGCACCTGTTGCAATAACTGGCCATCAAAACCGAGATGATCCAGCCAGTACACTTGGTGCACAAGTACAATCAGCCAAAAAACGCCTTGATAGGATGCTTTTTGGGTTTTATGGCGTAGCAGTTGCTGGGCTAACAATGCACCGGGCCAGCCGCCGAGCAGTTCGACCGCATGCAGTTGTTTTTCAGGGGTGCGCCAGGTGCCATTTTGTGCGCTTTGTTTGTCATGCCAGTATTGAAAAACACTCAATACACTCATGCCGATGTACAGCAGTAAAGGCCACATTAGTGCATTGTTAGTAAAAGCCTGCCATGCACCTATGGCAGGAATTGCGCTGGTGGCAACCACTAAACTGAAGGTTCTTTTAAGGTTGGCAGGGGTGTTTCGTCGTGACGGGCGGTTGGCTGGGCTAGGCTGTGCTGGGACGTTGGGTTTACGCCGAATGGCAGGACGATCCAGACTCAATTCGCTGCTGCGCATATGCTGTGCGCGCAAGCGGCCTTGGTCATCCGTTCCGGCGACAAAATAGACGCTTTCACCTTGCTGGGGGCGCCGCTCACCGCGCACATTAGAAATATGCACAAAGTAATCACCCTGTTCGCTGCGAATAAAGCCAAAACCTTTCTCATCGTCCCAGCTGCGTAATACCCCTCGCTGTTCCATATTTAGGCCTTATTCAATGACGCCTGTAACACGTACGCGACGGCTAGCAGCGGGGGCCGGCAGCTCTGCTGTGCTGGCAATATGCTCGGCATAGTACTGATCGATCCAGTTTTTTAAGGCGATCAGCAGGCCTAAGACTAAAAACGCGCCAGGCGGTAAAATAGCCAGCAAAAAACCTTTGTAATCTTCAAACACTACGATTTGCCAATGCTCGGCAAAACTGCCAAACAATAGGTGCATATTGGTAAATAACATACCTGTGCCGAGCAATTCACGGGTTGCGCCGATCATCACCAAAACTAAACCAAAGCCAATCCCCATCATCAAGCCATCATAGCTTGCGTGCAGGATCGAGTTTTTAGCAGCAAAAGCTTCGGCGCGACCAAGAATCACGCAGTTGGTGGTAATCAGTGGAATAAATATGCCAAGAATTAGGAATAATTCGTATGTGAAAGCTTGCATCAACAATTCAATGCAGGTGGTCAGCGCTGCAATAATCATCACAAATACAGGCAAACGCACAGCATTGGTGACGGCATTGCGGATTAATGACACAGCAGCGTTTGAGCAGATCAGCACCAGAGCGGTGGCGATGGCTAAGCCAAGGGCGTTAACTGTTGAGTTACTGGTTCCCAGTAATGGGCATAAGCCAAGTAACTGCACTAAGCCTGGGTTGTTTTTCCAGAGGCCATTGATGCTGATTTCGCGAAATGATGGACTCATGGGTTGGCCTCCGCTGGAGTTAAGGGCGCAAACAGTTCTGCGTGGTGGTGATCAAAATACTGTAAAGCTTTATGCACTGCAGTCACCACCGCGCGCGGAGTGATGGTGGCGCCGGCAAACTGATCAAAATCGCCTTGATCTTTTTTTACGGCCCAGCCCCGCTCCTGCGGGTTGCTTAAGCTTTTACCCGTAAAGCTTTTAATCCATGGGCTTTTAGCTAACTCGATTTGGTCACCTAAGCCTGGTGTTTCTTTATGCTGGATGACACGTACACCACTGAGCGTGCCATCTCGCATAATGCCAACCAGAAGCTGAATGGTGCCGCTGTAGCCGTCTGGGGCATTAACCTGCAGAATCACTGCTGCTGGCTGGCCATTGAGGCTGGCAAGGTAAGCCGGTGTTTCTTTACGGTGGCCGAGCAGGGATTCATTCAGGTAGATCACGTTATCAAGTAATGCATTGTCATAGCTGTGGGTTGGCAAAATCTCGCCTAATGCGCGAACTTGTGCTTGGCGTTGTGCTTCGGCAATACGCGTAGCAGTGGTTTGCTGCGTTATGGCAACCACGGCAACGGTGACCGCGGCAAAGAGTGCTAGCACTAAGCTGTTTTTAACTACGGAGCGACTGATTTCTGGCAGCATCTTTATTCTCCCGTCTTAAAGCCGCGCTTAGCAGCTTGATGTCCATAGGTACGTGGACGGGTAAAGTAGTCAATAGTGGGAGCACAGAGGTTCATCAGCAGCACAGCAAAGGCTACACCGTCAGGATAGCCTCCCCAGGTCCGAATAATATAGATCAGTACGCCAACACCTATGCCGAAGATTAAGCGCCCTTGCACGCTGGTTGCGCTGCTGACCGGGTCGGTGACAATAAAGAAAGCGCCGAGCATGGTGGCACCGCTGAGTAGATGAAACAGCGGTGAACCATGGGAGTCGGAGCCGCTGCCATTCCAAAACACTAAACTCATAATAAAAAGAGCGGCGAGCATGCCAATGGGGGCGTGCCAACTGAACAGCTTTTGGCGCAGTAGAAATACGCCACCGAGTAAAAAGGCTAAGTTCACCCATTCGCTACTGTAACCGGCAAAGTAGCCAAAGGCTGGGTGGCTGTTCCAGAGCTCTTGTATGGTCAGGCTGTTATTGGTTTTTAACGCATCTAGAACTGTGGCTTGGCTCCATGCATCGGGCCATGCTTGCCCCATAAATACATGTTGTAAACCGAGCGTCATATCCACGCTATGTGCTGCTGGCCAGAGGGTCATATCCACTGGGAATGAAATTAAAACCACAACATAGCCGAGCATGGCCGGGTTAAAAGGATTTTGTCCGAGCCCACCAAATAACTGTTTGCCAAATATCACAGCAAAACCTGTGGCAACAGCGATTAACCACCAAGGAGAATAGGGGGGTAAGGCCAGTGCGAGTAATAAACCTGTGACCAACACACTGCCGTCTTTAAGGAAAAACGCCACAGGGCGTTTGCGTAGCGCGAGAATCGCCGCTTCAAATAACAGCGCAAAGCCACAGGCCAAGGCAATATTGAGCAATGGGCCAATACCGAAAAAATAGCTCAGGACAAGAATGCCTGGCACAGTGGCGGCCATCACCAGCAGCATAACGCGCTGGGTGCGATTAGCGCCCTTGGCGTGCGGTGAGGTAATGCGGGGCAGAGTCATCGGTACTCCCAATGTATTGCAAAAGCCAGTGCGCTTAGGCGCTGGCTGAGGATTGATTAAGTTGCGCTAAGCTTTGCTCAGCTTGACTCAGTTCAGCTTGCAGTGCGGCTAAAGTTGCTGCATCGGCTTCGCTGCGTTCAGCTTTACGCAGGGCTGCGCGTTTCATGGCGACGTCTATCTTGGCCTTTTTCAGTGCTTGCTCCGCTGCGCTGGGCTCGGGTTTAGCAGGCTTATCCGTAGCCGGCGCAGTGCTGGCTGACGACGTGGCTGCGGCTAAGGCTTGCTGAGCGTGTGCAGCGTTTGTTTTTAACTGTTCAACTTGTTCTTTAAGCGCGTCTGTACCATGGATTTCCAGTTGTTTTTCCGCTTTGCGTAGGGCGACCTGAGCCATGCTGGCGGCTATTTTTAAGCGCTTAATGTCATCGTCCGAAGTCCCTGCTGGCGCATGCTCAGTTGCGTTGTTTGCTTGCGCTGCTTTTTTTGCTTGCTCAGCTTTACTGCGAGCCAAGCGCTCGGCGCGAGCCTTGCGTTCAGCCTCTTTGCGCTCTGCTTCGAGACGCAAGCGTTCTTGGCGAAACTCAAAGCGCTCTTTGGCATGCTCAGCTTTGGCTAGTTTTTGTGCTTGCTCACGCATATCGGCTTTAGCTGCACGGTAATACTGCACGAGCGGGATGCTCGAAGGGCAGACATAGGCGCACGCGCCGCACTCAATGCAATCAAATAAATGATGTGCTTGCAGTTGTGCGTGATCGTCACCAAGCGCATAAAAATGCAATTGTTGCGGCAGTAAGTTGGCAGGGCATACTTGCGCACAATCACCGCAGCGGATGCAGGGCATGGCCACCGGCGGGGCTGGCAGCTCTGCAGCGGTAGCGGCTAATAAACAGTTAGTGGTTTTGATTACGGGGGCTGCCAGTGAGGTTAAGGTGAAACCCATCATGGGGCCGCCCACAATCAAACGATTGAGCTGCTCATGTTGCAGGCCGGCAAAGGTCAACAGTTCAATCACTGGAGTACCGATTAAGCATTCCACATTCATTGGTTTTTGTAGTGCTTGGCCGGTGAGGGTGGTGATGCGTGAAATTAAAGGTTTGCCCTCAATAATAGCGTCATGTACCGCGACCACTGTGCCGACGTTTTGGCACAAAATTCCTAACTGTGCCGGTAGCTGTGCTGAAGGAACTTCTTGCCCTGTAAGAATCTGAATCAGCTGACGCTCACCGCCGGACGGGTAAATGGTCGGGATGACCACCACCTGGTAACTGCGATTGTTCAGTGCTTGGCGAACTGAGGCAATGGCTTCAGGCTTATTGTCTTCGATGGCGATCAGGACATGTTCAGGTTGCAGGATATGCACCAAAATATCGATGCCTAGCATCAACTGGCTGGCTTTCTCGCGCATCAGCCGATCATCTGCGGTGATATAGGGTTCGCACTCAGTGCCATTAATAATGAGCGTTTTAATGGGTTGCTCGGCGTTAGGTGAAAGCTTAACTACAGTTGGAAAGCCTGCGCCACCTAAACCGCTAATGCCTGCTTGGCGAATTTTGCTGAGCAATTGTGCAGCGTCTGCTGCATAAAAATCTGTTATGGGCTCAAGTGGACACCATTGTTCTAAACCATCGGTATCAATCACTATAGCCTCAAGCGGCTGCCCCGATGCATGGGGGTAAGGCTGTGGACCAATAGAGCTGATTGTGCCTGAGCTGGGCGCATGCACGGGGGCGCTGATAAAACTGTTGGAATCGGCAATCAGCTGGCCCTTAAGAACATAGTCACCCACTTGCACACAGGCTTCTGCCGCGCTACCCAGGTGCTGTAATAGCGGCACAATCAGTTGCTGAGCTAGAGGTGCGTTCTGTATGGGCGTTTGATTGGAGAGTGTTTTTTGCTCAGCGGGGTGTACGCCACCGCGCAACGGATGGATAGGCCAAGTACTCATGCTAAGGACTCCCGATCAGTTGCAATTAAAGTGCCGGGCGGTAAAGGCTGATCCCATTTCCAGGCTTGAATATCGCTGGGCACTGGAATCATATCAATACAGTCTACCGGGCAAGGTTCAACACAGAGGTCGCAGCCGGTGCATTCGCTGGTAATAACAGTGTGCATTTGTCGGGCGGCACCGAGAATGGCATCCACTGGGCAGGCTTGAATACATTTAGTGCAGCCGATGCATTCAGCCTCACGAATAAAGGCAACCAATTGCGGCTTTTCCCCTTCTACCGCATCCAGCGGCTCAGGCTCGACATCCAGTAATTCAGCCAGTGCTTGAATTGTTGCTTCACCACCTGGAGGGCATTTATTGATTTTATCGCCTGCGGCAATGGCTTCGGCATAAGGCTTACAACCGGGGTAACCGCATTGACCGCACTGAGTTTGCGGCAGTAAAGCGTTAATTTGCTCGGCAATGGGGTTCCCTTCCACGCGAAAGCGTACGGCGGCAAAGCCTAAAATGGCACCGAACACTAAGCTTAAGGTCACCAGTGCGGCAACTGCGATAAACACCATGCTCATAATTTAATCAAACCACTGAAGCCCATAAAGGCTAATGACATCAGCCCTGCTGTTAGCATGCCGATGGCAGCCCCTTGGAAAGGCTTAGGTACGTCAGCAATAGCAATGCGCTCACGCATGGCTGCAAAAAGAACGAGCACTAAGGAAAAGCCAAGGCCGGCAGCAAAGCCGTTGACGCTGGCTTGAATAAAAGTGTATTCGCTGCGATTTGCATTCAAGAGAGCGACACCGAGGACGATACAGTTGGTAGTGATTAAGGGTAAGAAAATACCCAGTACGCGATACAGCATGGGACTGGTTTTGTTGACTACCATTTCGGTAAATTGCACCACAACAGCAATCACCAAAATAAAGCTGATCGTGCGCAAAAACTCTAAATCAAATGGTTTTAGAATGTATTGTTGAACTAAATAGCTGCAAATGGATGCCAGGGTTAGCACAAAGGTTGTTGCCAGTGATAACCCTATGGCAGTTTCAACCTTTTTGGAGACCCCCATAAAAGGGCATAAACCAAGGAACTGAACCAATACAAAGTTGTTCACTAAAATGGCACTGACCACAATAAGTAGGAGTTCGCTCATAGGAAATAATAGAGGCGCGAGCCGTAGTTAATAAAGCGCTTATTATCGTGCAGGTCGATATAGCGTACAAGTCGGATTTGTAGCTTCTTTAAGTTCTTTTTGATCTAAGGCTATGGTTTCTAGGCTGAAATCTGGAAAATAATAGTTTTTTCGATTGAAGTGTGACGTTATGCCACGCTAGAAGTTTGATAGCATAGCGCCATTAATTAGTCGGTGAGACAGTTGCAGACAGTAGGGTTGTCGAGGGTCTCGCTTTTACAATTGCCAACATGACGCGCTGCTCGTTTGCGGCGGAGGACAATGCATGCTCAATAAAATTAATCTTAAAGCGCGACTCATTTTGCTGACGGCAATTGCAGTGCTTTTGATTGCCGTGGTTGCGGCTGTAGGGTTGAAGGGTATTGGTGCTTTAAATAAGGCGCTGGAAGATGTTTATGCTGAAAATATGGTGCCGATGAAGCTGCTCGATAATGTGTTTGCTGATATTAACGGCACCCGTACGCAGTTATTGCTTGCTTTACAGCATGACCCAGACTCACCTTTTGTTGACTTGCATGATCATCCCGTCAGCTTGCACCTTGAGACGATTAAAGAAGGGCAAGCACGCAACCAGCAAGCTTGGATGCAGCTGGATGCGCTTGGCTTTACCGGTCCTGAGCTGCAGATGTATGAGACTTTACGTGCACGAGTAAAAGTCTTACGCCAAGAATCCGTTGATCTGGCCGTGCAGGCTATTAATGATCGTGATTTTTACCATGCTAACCAGATTATTTTGACCAAGGTGAACCCCGCAGTGGCCGCTGTGCGTGAGGTGATGGTTGAGTTGTCCAATCATCTCATGGCGGATGCGCAAGATGCATTTAATGAAGGTGAATTGCGTTATCAGCAAACACTCCAATTATTTGCGATTGCCCTGATCATCGGTGCTGGATTGCTGTTGCTGTTAGCGGTGCGAGTGATTGGCAGCATTCAGCAGGCGGTGAAGCTGCTGCGTGGAGCTTCTGAGAAAATGGCCGATGGCGATACCACTGTCCGCGTTGAGTATTCTAGTAACGATGAGTTGCGGGCAGTCGCCTATGCTTTTAACCACATGGGCGAGCGTTTTCAGACTGCGTTGCAAAATGTCGATCGTTCTGCCGAGCAGTTGGCTGCAGCCAGTGAAGAAACATCTGTGGTGACAGAACACACCAGCGAAAGCATGCGCAAGCAGCAAAGTGAAATCTCACAGGTGGCTACGGCCATGAATGAAATGCATGCTACTGCCAGCGAAGTGGCCCGCAGCGCGAGCTTGGCTGCAGATGCTGCGCACCATGCCGATGCCGAAGCTCTGGTTGGGCGTGATGTCTCACTGCAAACCATTGAAGCGATTGAAAGTTTAGCCTCGGCGGTGGAGCATGCTACTGGTGTAATAGAATCTTTGGCTAAGGACAGTGAAGAAATTGGTAGCGTGTTGGATGTCATTCGCAGCATTGCTGAGCAGACCAACTTGCTGGCGTTAAACGCAGCCATTGAGGCAGCGCGTGCGGGTGAGGCTGGGCGTGGTTTTGCCGTGGTGGCTGATGAGGTGCGTACGCTTGCCTCGCGTACTCAGCAGTCCACGCAAGAAATCAATGATATGATTTCGCGTTTGCAGCGTGGTGCTGGGCAAGCCGTCGAGGCAATGGAGGCTGGACGCACGCAAGCGCGTGCTGGAGTTGAGCAAACTTTAAAAACGACCGCCTGTTTAGAGTCGATTGTGAAGGCGATTGGCACCATTAATGAGATGAATGTGCAAATTGCCAGTGCTGCCGAAGAGCAAAGTGCCGTCAGTGAAGAAATCACCCGCTCAGTGGTTGCGATTAATGATTTAACCAACGAAACAACCGATGGCGCGCTGCAAACCACTGAGGCGAGTCATGAGGTGGCGCGTTTGGCCAGCGCTTTACAAGAGCTCTTGAGTCGTTTCCGTACCTAAAAACAGCTTCTGCTGTTTTCTTCTACCTTCTCGTGTGATGTCAAGGTGCTGTAGCTTGCTGCGGCACCTTGGTGGCAAAGTCCGCGATTTATTATGCCTTAGTTGACTTGCTTCCAGTTGTTTTTCTATAAGCTCCGGTTTTTATTGAGAAATTTCTTAGGATTTAGACCAAGGTCGGCTGTTCCTCTTTGCCATAATCTTTACATTAGCAACCCACGTATGCAGTGCAGAAGCGGTATGCTGCTGAGCGTTGGGTACAGCCTCTTTGCTGAAGAGTGATTTAGCATTTTTCGGATCTAGAGCAGGGCGACAGTTTTGTTTTAGTTCTTAAAAGCTAGAGGCATGAATATAAAAATCACAATAAATGTATACGTTCAATACGTGGCTTTAAGCAGTGTTGCTCGTGTCCGGCATGTAAGTGATAACAATAAATATGCTCAAAAGTGGCGCAGCTTTACGCCTGCCGGTTGAGTTGGAGATGTCAAATGCAAGATACAATTGTTGAGAAGGTGCTCAAGCACCCAAAATATGCGGAGCTGGTTCAGCGCCGAACTCGAGTAAGTATGGCGTTCTTTGCTGTTGCATTGGTGATCTACTCGGGTTTTATTCTGACTTTAGCTTATATGCCAGAGGTGTTTGCACAGCCTTTGGGAGCGGGCTGGACGATGAGTGTAGGGGTTTTTGCAGGGATTCTGGTTGTATTCAGCGCAGTTATTATGATTGCTCTGTATGTCTACTTTTCAAACAAAACGTTTGACCCTCTGTTAGAAGAAATTGTGAGGGATGTTGAATGAAAAAGTTTCTTTTAAGTACCGCTCTGCTTTCGATGTTTGCGCAACCTGCTTTTGCCGCAACAGGACAAGCCAATACTTCAGCCATTGTCATGTTCTTGCTGTTTATTGCCGGAACCATGGTGATTACCTGGTGGGCAGCGCGTAAAACGCAGACCACTTCAGACTTCTATACCGCCGGTGGTGGTATTTCGGGCTTCCAGAATGGCTTAGCCATTGCGGGTGACTACATTTCAGCCGCATCCTTCCTGGGTATCGCCGGTATGGTGTATGTCAGTGGTTTTGACGGCATCATTTACGCCATTGGTTTCCTCTTTGGTTGGCCGGTGGTGATGTTCTTGGTTGCTGAGCGTTTGCGTAACCTAGGTCGCTTTAACTTTGCGGACGTGACTGCGTTCCGTTTAGAGCAAACCCCAATGCGTATTCTCGCAGCCAGTGCGTCATTGTTGATTATTGCTCTGTACCTGATTGCACAAATGGTGGGTGCGGGTAAGTTAATCGTGCTGCTGTTTGGTCTTGAGTACAAAATCTCAGTGATCGTTATCGGTACCTTAATGATGATCTACGTGTTCTTCGGTGGTATGACGGCGACTACGTGGGTACAGATTATTAAAGCGGTACTGATGTTGGCGGGTGGTACCTTGTTAGCGGGTCTAGTGCTGATGGCCTTTAACTGGAACCCTGATGTGATGCTGGCTGAAGCGGTTAAAGTGCACCCAACAGGTGCTGAGCTGATGGCGCCAGGTGCTGCGGTAAGTAGTAACCCACTCAATGCGCTGTCACTGGGTCTGGCTCTAGCCTTTGGTACTGCAGGTCTGCCACACATTCTGATGCGCTTCTTCACTGTATCGAGCGCAAAAGAAGCACGTAAATCAGTGATCTGGGCCAGTAGCTTTATTGGTTACTTCTACCTGCTGACCTTTATCATTGGTTTCGGTGCCATTGCTTTATTGGTTCGTCACCCTGAGTTCTACAGTGGTCTGGCCGCGGATAACAGCAATATGCTGACCACGCTGATCGGTGGTACCAATATGGCGGCGGTGCACTTATCCAACGCTGTTGGTGGTAGCTTGCTGTTAGGCTTCTTGGCTGCTGTGACTTTCGCAACCATCGTTGCGGTAGTCGCAGGTCTGGCGCTTGCGGGTGCAGCGGCAATTGCCCATGACTTGTACGCCAACGTTATTGCCCGTGGTCGTTCAACTGAAAAGCAAGAAATGCGTATTTCTAAGATTTCCACGCTGGTATTAGGTGTCTTGGCAGTATTGCTAGGTATCGTCTTTGAAGATCAAAACGTTGCCTTCATGGTGGGTCTGGCCTTTGCTATCGCAGCAAGTGCTAACTTCCCTGTGCTGGTATTGTCGGTCTCATGGCGCGGCTGTACAACGCGTGGTGCAACCATCGGTGGTTTCTTAGGCTTGGCCTTTGCAACGCTGTGGGTTGTTCTGAGTAAGACAGTTTGGGTTGATGTATTTGGTAACGCTGAAGCTATCAGTCCGTTCCCGAACCCAGGTATCTTCTCAATCCCGTTAGCCTTCTTCGCGATTTGGTTCTTCTCTGTAACAGATAAGAGCGCGCGTGCGGATAAAGAGCGTGATGCATTTACTGCTTTGACTGTACGCAGTCAAACAGGTATCGGTCGCTCAGGCGCGCAGGAGCACTAAGCGATACTGCTTAAGCAATAATCTGCGTGTTGTCAGTAAAATACCCCGACTTGTTCGGGGTATTTTTTTGTCTGCTGCATGGCATAGCTAACCCGCACTGGCGTATCACCTCGTTCATAGGGTGCTTTGCACTGCGGCATTGTGTCACTTATTAATACGAATGATAATGATTGTTATTAGCGCTGAGCTCTGCTAAATTTGCCAACACATCAAATTCAGCAAGGGGAAAACATGCTAAAGGTCATTAAAGGTGCAGTGTTGACTGCCAGTCTAGTTGTCGCGTCTGGTGCTATTGCCGAAGAGCAGGCAGGTCATTTTAAAGGCTTGGCGGCGCCTGATTTACAAACGGCAGTGGCTCACTTCTCTGAGTACAACAATCGTTTAGAGCAGGTGCTTGCAGGTGATCTGACGGATATGGATTTGGTCAAGATCCATGAGCTGACTTACACGCTTGAGAATGCGCTAGAAAAAATTAATATTGATCTGGAAGAGCTGGCGCATACGCTAGAAAAAGTGCATGTTGCTTCAGAAACCTATAACCGTGATGCGCTCAAAGAGGCCGGGCCTGCGTATTTAAATACGGCACGTATCATTGTGAAATAAATAGGCAGTGCTGTTCTTAGGCTGTGCTCTTGGCGGCAGAGAGGATAAGGTGGCTGCTCTCGCAGGCTGTTTAAAAGTTGCTATACTTCGCAAGCTAATCAATAGCTTGGAGGTTGCATGAGCATGTACGAACAGCACCGTTTTGGGATGCAACTTGCGCATTTGTCACGAGCATGGCGTGCTGAGCTGGATAGGCGCTTAGCTGAGCTTGGTTTGTCGCAAGCGCGTTGGCTGGTTTTATTGCATTTGGCGCGTAATTCAGAGCGGCCGACCCAAGGTGAACTGGCCTGCAGTGTCGGTGTTGAGAACCCCACCTTGGCGCGTTTACTGGATGCTTTAGAAGCCCAGCAGTTGATTGAGCGTCAGCCCGATCAGAATGATCGCAGGGTGAACAAAATAGCCCTGACGGAGAGTGCGCTTGCGGTCATCGAAGACATTGAAAGCATAGCCGCTGCTTTGCGTGCAGAAGTGTTTGCTGGGCTATCAGAGCAGGATATTGAGCACTGTCAGCAGATCCAATCTCACATGCTCGCCAATTTAGAAAAAAATACATGAAGCGCGATTTAGTCAGTTTAAACGCACACTTTGGCCCGCTTTATCGTATCTGGCTGTTAGGCGTGTTGATGCTGGGCAGCATGGTGATGGTGTTGTCATCCACCAGTATCAATGTGGCGTTACCGGCCATTATGGATGAGTTCAGCATGGGGCGGCCCATGGCGCAATGGTTGGCAACTGGATTTTTAGCAGCAATGACAGCTGGGTTGCTATTAGCGGCTTGGGCGCAAGCTAAGCTGGGAGCGCGTTTAACCGTTCAGATCAGTATTGGTTTATTTGTGCTGTGTTCAATTGCTGCGCTGTTGGCTACGCAGGGCTGGCAGTTGATTATTCTGCGTATTTTGCAAGGTGCTTCTGCAGGTATTATTCAGCCGCTGGCTACCGTCTTGATTTTTCGCGTTTATGCCGGTGGTGGGCGTGGCTCAGCTTTAGGTATGTACGGTTTGGGCCTTATGATTGCACCCAGTATCGGGCCTACAGTGGGTGGTTATTTGGTTGACCATTTTGGCTGGATGTCGGCCTTTTGGTTGCCGTTACCCGTATGTTTTATTCTGTTGCTGGCTGGGCATTGGCTGTTGCCCGATGAAAGTAATCCCAATGCAAAGCGTTTAGATGTGCTGTCGTTTGTAATGCTAACAGTGGCTATATTTGCAGGCTTGGGTGCTATTTCAGAGGCACAGTACTATGCCTTTGGTGATTGGCGGGTGGCTGTTTTAGCCTTGATTACCGCAGTGTGCAGTGTTGTATTTTTTGTGCGCACTTTAAACAGTAAAAAGCCAATTTTATCTTTACGTTTATGGCGTTTAGCCGCGTTTCGGCGCGCGAGCTGGGTTGCGTTGGCCTTAGGGTTGGGCTTGTACGGATCCACATATTTGATTCCCTTATTTTTACAAACGATTCAAGGCTACAGTGCCGGCCATGCCGGTGTCTTATTATTACCTGCAGGGATTTTGTTAGGCTTGGCCTCTTTTGCCAGTGGTTGGTTGTGTGATCGCATTGCGATTGTTTGGCTGCTGTGTGTGGGGTTGTTTTTATTTGCTGTTTCGGCCGTTTGGTATGGCATTTGGGGGGCCAGTGCTGGGTTTTTATGGCTGTGTGTGATTGCTGCGCTCGGGCGCATGGGTATAGGGCTGATTATGCCCGCGTTGAGCACGGCTTCACTGGACAGCTTAACTGTTGATGAACTGCCCTATGGGGCTGGAGCTGTCACTTTTGTGCGCCAATTAGGCGGTGCTTTTGGGATTAACTTATTAACGGTTTTTTTAGAATGGCAGCATCGAGTGCTCGGAGGCGATTTTGCTGCAGAAACCCAGGCCTTTGAGCGTACTTTTATAGTGCTGGGTTTAGCTTTTTTATTGGCACTCTGGCCTGCTTGGCGGCTTAGAAAGCTGCCCAAGCCAAACAAAAAGACGACCTAACCGCTGGTCGCTGTAGTTGAACCAACACTGCGTGTAAAGCTCTACTTAGTGTGCTTGCTTATTAAGTAAGCCTCTTACGGAGTAGATAAAATGAAAAAAGTCACACAGAAACTCGCAGGTCTTGTTGTTTTGACAGCTTTAGTTGGTATGCCGTTAACCCATGCGGTGGCCAGTGAAACCATGAGTGAAGTGCAAGAAGCTGTCTCCGATAGTTGGATTACCAGTAAAGTAAAATCTGTATTCCTAGCCAACACTCATATCACTGCTTTAGATATTAAAGTTGAAACTGTTAATGGTGTTGTGGCGTTGTCTGGTGAAGTACCTACAGCGGCAGAGCGCGATCTAGCAATCAGTACAGCAAAAGAAATCAAAGGCGTGAAAGCTGTGGCGGCTGATGGTTTAAAAGTGAGTCAGTAAATACATTGATTGTAGGCGATTCTCTACTTTATAGGTGCTGTATGAATAATGATATTTTTGAAGGTAAGTGGAAGCAGATCAAAGGTAAGGTCAAAACCCAGTGGGGTAAGCTGACCGATGATGATCTTGATGTTGTTGAAGGTCATAGCATGTATTTAGCAGGCAAGCTGCAAGAACGTTATGGCTTAACTAAAGAAAAAGCTGAAGAGGAAATTGCCGAGTTTCAGCGCAAACTGTAACTTTGGCAGCGCCATAACAACGGCCTGAGTGGGGGTAGCCTTCTGCTCGGGCCGTTTTGCATGTGTATCCGGACTATTTAAGTAGCGGTCCAGACTTGGTGTTTAAGCCTTTGGCGAGGCGATCATACAGTACAACATTAACTGTTGCGGCTAGATTCATACAGCCGTGCGTGGGGATATACACCACATCTTCACACCAGTCACGAATCTCTTTATCCAGCGAGCCATCTTCCGGGCCGAAAATATATAAGGCGCGGTCGGGGTGGGTGTATTCAGGTAATGCGCGCGCCCCGCTCACCAGCTCGACAGCTACGGGTGTGCAGCCTAAGGGTAAGATTTTGCGTAAATCATCGATATTGATCAGTGGTATATCTTGGTGGACTTTTTTGGTGTCAGTTATAAAGTCTTTGGCGCGGTCGTAACGTGTCCCCGTATAAAAAACACTATTGACGCCATAACAGCCTGCCGCGCGCATAATTGAGCCGACATTGCTGGGGGATTTGGGATTACTTAAGGCAATACAACTATAACGACGGTTGGCCACGATACGCTCACAAGAGTTGGGTGATGTTCCGCAATGCTATTACTGCTGCCGAACTTAAAGGGTGATGAGCAAGCAATAAAAAGGCCGAGCGCTGGGTCTCGGCCTTTGTGTTGCTAAGCTGCTGAAGGGCTTGGGTTTACTTGATTTCAACCGCTAGGCTGTCAGCAATTTTTTTCTGCCACACGGCAGGGCCAGTAATGTGTACTGATTCGCCCAAGGTATCAACGGCAACAGTGACAGGCATATCGACTACATCAAACTCGTAGATGGCTTCCATCCCCAGCTCTTCGAAAGCGACCACGCGTGACTTTTTAATGGCTTGGGCAACCAAGTAAGCCGCACCACCCACTGCCATCAAGTAGACTGCTTTGTTATCTTTAATGGCTTCAATAGCAATGGGGCCGCGCTCTGATTTACCAATCATGCCCAGCAAACCAGTGCTTTCAAGGATTTGACGGGTGAACTTGTCCATACGGGTTGCTGTGGTTGGGCCAGCTGGGCCAACCACCTCTTCGCGCACAGGATCAACTGGGCCAACGTAATAAATAAAGCGGCCTTTAAGATCAACGGGCAGCTCTTCACCGTTGTTAAGCATATCAACCATGCGCTTATGCGCGGCATCACGACCTGTGAGCATTTTGCCGTTGAGCAAGATGGTTTCGCCAGGCTTCCAGCTTTGTACTTCTTCTGGAGTAATGGTGTCGAGGTTGACGCGACGTGCTGAAGGGCCGGCCTCCCAAACGATATCTGGGAAGGCATCTAACGAAGGCGCTTCTAATACCGCAGGGCCTGAGCCGTCTAGAACAAAGTGTGCGTGACGGGTGGCGGCGCAGTTGGGAATGATGCACACCGGTAGAGAAGCCGCGTGAGTTGGGTAGTCCATGATTTTTACATCAAGTACCGTGGTCAGGCCGCCCAAGCCTTGTGCGCCAATCCCCAGCTGGTTGACCTTTTCGAACAGCTCTAAGCGCAGCTCTTCGATGCGGTTTTGCGGGCCGCGTGCTTGTAGCTCATGGATATCAATGGGCTCCATCAGGACTTCTTTAGCCATGACTGCCGCTTTTTCTGCTGTGCCGCCGATACCAATGCCAAGCATACCTGGTGGACACCAGCCTGCACCCATTTCCGGAACAGTTTTCAGTACCCAGTCAACGATGGAGTCGGACGGGTTCAGCATGGCCATTTTAGCTTTGTTTTCTGAGCCGCCGCCTTTCGCCGCCACATCAAACTCAACTGTGTCACCGGGCACGATGGAGTAGTGGATCACGGCAGGCGTGTTGTCTTTAGTGTTACGACGGGCGCCCGCTGGATCGGCTAAGATTGAGGCGCGTAGAACGTTTTCTGGTAACTGATAAGCACGGCGCACGCCTTCGTTGATCATATCTTCAAGGCTCATGGTCGCACCATCCCAGCGCACATCCATACCCATGCGGACAAACACGGTAACAATGCCTGTGTCTTGGCACAGTGGCCGGTGGCCGGTGGCGCTCATGCGTGAGTTGATCAGAATTTGCGCCATTGCATCTTTAGCGGATGCGGATTCTTCACGCAAATACGCCTCGTGCATGGCTTCAATAAAATCAAGCGGGTGGTAATAAGAAATAAACTGTAAGGCGTCAGTAACGCTTTGGATCAAATCATCTTGCTTAATTACGGTCATGAAACGCTCCTCTAGTGTGAAGGGAACATCAAGTGCTTTAATCGGCAGACTCGGTGTAGATGAGCAGGCAATGGCTGCGTAAAACAGGTTTAACGCACAGTGCATCTGTTTTTAAGGGGGCTAAGTATAGCGCGCATCATGGCGGCTCGCACAGTCGCGCGCTATCGACTATGGTGGCAAACAGGCCGTTAAGGTGATTTCTTAGCCTGTTGTGCATCGATTAGTTGCGCTAATTGCTGGTCTTTTTCGTGCCATAACTGGTTAACCCAGTATTGGAACTCAGCGCGGTACTCGGTGTTTTGGTCATAGCTTTGACCAATAAAGTGTTCCGGGATGGGGAGCACTTCAATGCGCATAACAATGCGTTTGATTTGTCCGCTGAGTAAATCCCAGAGTTTGGGTCGCCCAGCAGGGTAGTACAGCGTAACGTTGACTAAACCCTGCAATTGCTCGCCCATGGCATCCAGTACAAACGCAATGCCGCCTGCTTTTGGTTTAAGTAGGTGCTTAAAAGGTGAGTTTTGCTGCTCATGTTTTTCTGGGGTAAAGCGTGTGCCTTCTAGAAAGTTAAATACCGAGACAGGATTGGTTTTATAGCGCTCGCAGGCTTTGCGCGTGGTGGCTAGATCTTGGCCTTGTTTTTCTGGGTGTTTTTCGAGGTAGGCTTTGCTGTAACGCTTCATAAAAGGGAATTCCAAGGCCCACCAGCACAGTCCTATCACGGGCACCCAAATCAGCTCTTGTTTTAAAAAGAACTTTAGTAATGGTAAGCGACGGTTGAATTGGTACTGCAGTGCGAGAATATCAACCCAGCTTTGGTGGTTGCTGGTCACCAGCCAAGAGTGGCGTAAATCCAGCTGCTCTAAACCTTCAACATCCCAGTCAATGGGCTGCACGAGGCGCATCCAGAACGAGTTAATCGCAATCCAAGCTTCGGCAATCCAGTGCATAGCAAAACGCAGGCTGCGCTGTACGGGCGGGAAAGGCAATATCAGCTTTAATAAAGCCAGAGCAAAAAGTGGCCAACACCAAAACAGTGTGTTAAGTGCCAGTATTAATGAAGCAATAATGCCACGCAATAAGGGTGGAAGTGCATGCAGCATAAAAGCAATACCTCAAGATAATGCGCTGAGCGCAGTAGGAAGCTACTTGTTTATCTGGGTATGGTTATCGTTTCGGCGAGGGAGTGCAAGTACTACATAGGACGTCAGAGTCACTGTGCATGGTGCAACAGTGACTCTGAGTGCTGTGGTGCTTAGTCTTTGCTGGCTGCCTGAATGGCAGTCAGAGCGATGGTAAAGACAATATCATCGACCAAGGCGCCGCGTGATAAGTCGTTCACTGGCTTACGTAAGCCTTGTAGCATTGGGCCAACGCTGATCACGTTAGCGCTACGCTGTACCGCTTTGTAGGTGGTATTACCGGTGTTTAGATCAGGGAAGATAAACACCGTAGCACGGCCAGCGACTAAGCTGTCAGGTGCTTTTGAGCGACCAACGCTTTCAATGCTTGCAGCGTCATATTGCAATGGCCCATCAATAGGCATGTTCGGGTTGCGTTCACGTGCAATGCGCGTGGCTTCACGAACTTTTTCTACTTCAGCGCCGGTGCCAGAATCGCCGGTTGAGTAACTGATCATGGCAACCTTAGGATCAATGCCAAACGCTTGCGCTGATTCAGCGCTCTGTAACGCAATTTCCGCCAATTGGCTGGCATCAGGATCAGGGTTCACTGCGCAGTCACCGTAAACCAAAACTTGGTCAGGCAATAGCATAAAGAACACCGAAGACACCAGGTTGTATTCAGGTGCAGTTTTAATCAATTGCAGAGCCGGGCGAATGGTGCTGGCAGTGGTATGTACCGCGCCTGAGACAAGGCCGTCCACATCGTCTTGCGCTAACATCATGGTGGCTAAAACCACGGTGTCTTCCAGTTGTACGGCTGCCAATTGTGGTGTTAAGCCTTTGTCTTTGCGCAGCTCAACCATCGGTGCAATATATTGCTGACGGATGCTGTCTGGATCAATAATTTCTAAATCTGCAGGTAAATCAATACCTTGTGCTTTAGCAATGCTGTGCACTTCATCGGGTTTAGCAATTAATACGCAGCGTGCAATACCGCGCTTTTGACAAATAGCGGCGGCTTGAATGGTGCGCGGCTCATTGCCTTCTGGAAGCACAATACGCTTGTTGGCAGCCTGTGCGCGTTTAACCAGTTGGTGGCGGAAGGCTGGCGGTGACAATAAAAGCTGGCGTGTTGTTTTGCAGCGCGCCGCAAGCCAATCTTGATCAAGGTAGCCGGCAATGTACTCAGTGACTGCTTTAGCACGTTCGGTATCGCTGATGGGGATGCCTTTGTACAAGCGAGTGAGGTTGTAAGCTGTATCGTATGAGCCCGTGGGAACACTCATGACCGGCAGGCCGCCTTTTAATGCGCGCTCACCAATATCCATAATGCTCGGGTTGGGCGTTAGATCACCGGTCAGTAGTAAACCTGCCAGCAGCACGCCGTTCATTTCAGCCAAGCTGGTGGCTAAAATAATATCGTCACGGTCGCCAGGGCATACCACTAAAACACCGGGCTGTAGTAAGGGTACGATATTGGCTACTGTGCGTGAGCAAAGAATAACTTTTTGTACGCGACGCTGTTGAATATCGCCGGCGTTATGCACTTTAGCCTTGATCAGCTCGGCAAAGTCGCTGGTGCGTGCATTATTGAGTTCTTCGTTGATTGCAATGCAGCCAATCAGATGTAAATCACCTTTGCGCAATGCCGGAAGATGGCTTTTTAAACGCTCAACAAAACCTGCGATAGGCGCATCGCTGACCTTATTGATAATCACGCCCAGTACTTTAGGGTCTTTGGTGCCGCCAAACAGCTGCGCTTGCATTTCAATGCGGTCGGATAACTCGTTGAGGTCATTGCTGCTCGGTGCGCTGACCAAAATGACTTCAGCGTCCAGTGTTTTAGCGAGGTAAGCGTTGATGCGCTCAGCATAGTTGGCTTGGCGTGACGGTGTCATACCTTCGACAATAATAATGTCGTATTCGGCCTGGATTTGCTGGTGCATGCTGACGATTTCTTCCATCAGTTCGTCCAGCTGGCCGTTACCGATCATGCGCTCAACATAGGCTAAAGACAGTGCTTTAGGTTGACGGATACCGTGCGTGGCTTCCATTAATGCGCTGGAACGCTCGGGACCTGTGTCATCAGGGTGCGGCTGCGCAATGGGTTTAAAAAAACCAACTTTTAAGCCTGAGCGCAGCAGGGTTTGCACCACGCCTAAGCTGACTGAGGATAAACCAACACCAAACCCGGTTGGAGCAAGTAAAAATGTATGCATGAATCAAGCGTCCTGTATTAAGCCTGAGCGTCGATCAAAGCCAGTGTTTCAACAGCGATCTGGCGTTCTTCGTTGGTTGGGATAACCAATACACGCGGATGATTGTCGGCGCTGATGGTGCCGCCCACGCCGCGAACACACTTCAAGTTTGCCGCTTCATCCAGCTTGAAATCAAATAAACGTAAATAGTCGAGCGTTTTGCTGCGCACTAAGCTGGCATTTTCACCAATACCGCCAGTGAAAATTAGACCATCGAGCTTAGGTAAGGCACAGGCCATACCCGCTAAAGATTTGGCTAGGCGGTAGCAGAATACTTCAATGGCTAAGGTGGCGCGCTCATCACCTTTTTCACGCGCTTCGATCAAGGTGCGCATATCGTTAGATAAACCAGATAAACCAAGCAGACCGCTTTCTTTGGTCAGTACTGTTTCAATACGCTGAGTATCCCAACCTAAAGTGCGGGCTAGATGGTTGTGCAGGCTTGGGTCAACATCACCACTGCGCGTACCCATCACTAAACCTTCGAGTGGAGTTAAGCCCATACTGGTGTCTAAACTTTCACCGTTAACAATAGCGGCGGTGGAGCAGCCGTTGCCTAAGTGTGCGGTCAGCCAGCAGCTGTCTTCAATCGGCAAGCCTGTCATTGCTGCCGCTTTGCGGCTGACATACATATGGCTGGTACCGTGGAAGCCGTAGCGGCGCACATGATGATCCGTGTACAAATGCTCCGGCACTGCATAACGATAGGCATGCGGCGGCATGGTTTGGTGGAATGCGGTGTCAAAGACGGCCACTTGGGTTAAGTCAGGATACAGCGTCATGGCTGCTTCAATACCAATTAAACCTGCAGGGTTGTGCAACGGAGCCAGTACTGCCGCGCGGCGAATTACATCGATCACTTCGCGATTGAGTGCTGATGCGGCAGTAAAGTGCGCGCCACCATGCACAACGCGGTGACCGATACCTGTCAGTTGGCCATGGCTGGCTTTTTGTACTAAGGGTAATAAATGTGCAAAGGCTTCTTTATGGTCCGCCCCGGGCAGCTGTGCAACATGTTTCTCATCGCCCAACTGCCAGTTTAAAACGGCTTCGCTTGTGCCTAAACGCTCGGCCAAGCCTTGGATGGGGAATTGTTCGCTGCCTTCATTGACCAGAGCAAACTTAATAGAAGAGCTGCCGCTGTTAATAACCAGTACATTTCGAGACGACATTACAGATCCTTTTAAAGATGTAAGTAAAATTTGGACGCGACCGTATATTGAATGCAAAAGGCCGGATCATTTATAAGGTTTCCCAATCTTCATGCGCGACATGGAGTAAGGTCAAGCAAGCATTGGTCTATTTAATCTAAAGTCGCATTACGTTTCAGGTGCAGGTAAACTTTGGCCTTCATTCATATTGATAAAGGTTTTTAATTTATGCTGATTGCCGACCAACACGTTGTCGCCATTGACTACACGCTCAGTAATGAAGCTGGCGAAGTGATTGACAGTTCTGCAGGCGCAGAGCCGTTGGTTTATTTGCACGGCGCAAGCAATATCATTGCTGGTTTAGAAAAAGCATTGACCGGCAAGGCTGTCGGTGATGAATTGGAAGTAAGCATTGAGCCAGAAGACGCTTATGGTGAGTACAGCGCAGAGCTGATTACCACTTTAGGCCGCGAAATGTTTGAAGGTGTTGATGAATTGCAAGTCGGTATGCAATTCCATGCTTCCGCCCCGGATGGCGGCATGCAGATCGTTACTGTGCGTGATATCGATGGTGATGACGTGACCATTGATGGTAATCACCCGTTAGCGGGTCAGCAGCTTAACTTTAAAGTCAAAGTTGTGAATATTCGCGCAGCAAGCGCAGAAGAAGTGGCGCATGGTCATGTGCATGGTGAAGGCGGTCATCAGCACTGATTCTGGCCGAGCTGCAGAAAGAGTAATAAAGGCACTTTAAGGTGCCTTTATTGTTTAAAAAGACGCTATCAAAACCTGTGTTGTTGTGCTCAAACAGGTGTCTTTCTATTGGGTGTATGCATCTGACAATGCTATATTGTCGCGCTTGTTGCATGCGCTATGCTCTACGGGTGCGCTATGTTGGAATACATTCAATTTATTTAGCGGGAGTTTACATGTCGGCTGACGATGCTTTCGCCGTAGAATTAAAAGGCGTGACCTTTAGGCGCGGCTCACGAAAAATTTTCGATAATGTCGATATTCGTTTTCCGCGTGGCAAGGTGACGGGAGTAATGGGCCCATCCGGCTGCGGTAAAACGACACTGTTACGCTTAATGGCAGCGCAGTTAAAACCGGAGCAGGGTGAAGTCTGGGTGAATGGGCAGAACCTGCCGAGCTTATCGCGCAGTGCATTATTTGATATGCGTAAACAGTTCGGTGTGCTGTTTCAGAGCGGTGCGCTATTTACTGATTTAAATGTCTTTGAAAATGTGGCTTTTCCTCTGCGCGTACATACTGAACTGCCGGATGAGATGATCCGCGATATTGTGTTAATGAAGCTGCAAGCCGTAGGTTTGCGCGGTGCAGTGGATTTGATGCCTGATGAGTTGTCGGGGGGAATGAAACGACGCGTGGCATTAGCGCGAGCCATTGCCTTGGATCCCGATATTTTACTTTATGACGAGCCTTTTGTTGGGCAGGATCCGATTGCCAAAGGGGTGCTGGTGCGTTTAATTCGCCTATTAAATGATGCGCTCGGTATTACAAGCGTGGTGGTATCCCATGATTTGGCGGAAACAGCCAGTATTTCTGATTACCTGTATGTTGTGGGCGATAGCCAAGTGTTAGGGCAAGGTACGCCTGATGAGCTGATGAACTCAGATAATCCAAGAATTCGTCAGTTTATGCAGGGGATTCCTGATGGTCCTGTGCCGTTTCATTTTAACGCGCCGGATTATCGCGACGATTTATTGGGAGGTCGCTAAATGGCGCGCAAGTCTTTCCTGGATCGTATTGCCTTACTCGGACGTGCAGGCCTTGATGTGCTGCAAGCTATGGGGCGCTCGCTGATATTTTTATGGCATGTTTTGTTGGGCCGTGGCGGTGCCGGTACGGGTGTGCATTTGCTGGTGAAGCAGCTGTTCTCTGTGGGGGTTTTATCGCTGGCAATTATTATTGTCTCGGGCTTATTTATTGGCATGGTGCTGGCGTTGCAAGGCTATAGCATTCTTGTTGATTTTGGTTCCGAGCAAGCGGTAGGCCAGATGGTTGCACTGACTTTGTTGCGCGAATTGGGGCCTGTGGTAACCGCGCTATTATTTGCTGGGCGAGCAGGCTCTGCTTTGACCGCAGAGATTGGTAATATGAAGTCCACTGAGCAGTTGTCAAGTTTAGAGATGATCGGCGTTGATCCGCTTAAATATATTATTGCGCCGCGTTTATGGGCCGGCTTTATCTCGATGCCCCTGTTAGCTGCGATTTTCTCGGTGGTGGGTATCTGGGGTGGTGCCATGGTCGCTGTTGATTGGCTGGGGGTCTATGAAGGATCCTACTGGGGCAATATGGTGAACAGCGTCGATTTTCATAATGATGTGCTCAATGGTGTGATTAAAAGTGTGGTGTTTGCTTTTGTGGTGACTTGGATTGCGGTCTTCCAAGGCTATGATTGTGAGCCGACCTCAGAAGGTATTAGCCGTGCCACAACACGTACAGTGGTGTATGCCTCGTTAGCGGTGTTGGGTTTGGACTTTATTTTGACTGCTTTAATGTTTGGAGATTTCTGATGCGAATCCGTGCCGTAGAGATTAGTGTGGGAGTGTTCTTGTTGGCAGGCATCCTCGCGTTGTTGTTATTGGCTTTAAGAGTCAGTGGCTTAACGGTAAGCAGCAGCACTGATACTTATAAGTTGACCGCTCATTTTGACAATATCGCAGGTCTAACCACGCGAGCTAAAGTCACTATGGCTGGAGTAACAGTAGGTAAGGTTGTGGCGATTGATTTTGATACCGAAACCTATACTGGCAAAGTGACCATGGAGGTTCAGCGTAGAGTCAATAATCTACCCATCGACACCACAGCTTCGATTTTAACGGCTGGGTTATTGGGTGAGAAATATATCAGTTTCAGCGTTGGCGGTGAGGATGAAGTTTTAACCGATGGTGATGTCATTTACGATACACAATCGTCGCTGGTGCTAGAGGAATTGATCGGCAAATTCTTAATGAATACAGTGAATCAGGAATAATCGTTATGTTAGCCATATTACGTCGTGGGCTGTTCGTTACCTTGCTGATGCTGACTGGAATCAGTGTTGCAGCAACAGATCCGCAGCAAGTTGTTGAGCAAACAACCAGCAAGCTATTGGCTGATTTAAAAGCCAATAAAGAAAAATATCGCACGGACCCAGCCGCTTTTTACAATGCCATGGATGCTATTCTCGGTTCGGTTGTGGATGCAGACGGCATTTCTAAAAGTGTGATGACGGTGCGCTATTCACGCCGTGCGACACCTGAGCAAATGCAGCGTTTTCAAGAAAACTTTAAGCGCAGTTTGATGCAGTTTTATGGCAACGCTTTGCTCGAGTATGACAATCAAAATATTCGTGTCCTACCCAATGCAATTGCTCAAGGTGCAAACCGCAGTGAGGTGCGCATGGAGGTTACTGACCATAAAGGCGTTATTTATCCTGTGTCTTACACCATGGTGAATGTCGATGGGCAATGGATGATGCGTAATGTCATTATTAACGGAATTAATTTGGGTAAGCTCTTCCGTGACCAGTTTACGGAAGCGATGCAGCGCAATGCACAAGACCTTGATCGGGTCATCGATAACTGGGTTGAAACAGTTGCGAAAACGCGTACTGCTCAGGAGGACGCGTGAGTCAGGCCAGTATTGCTTTTGACGAGGCGGGAGTGGTGCAGCTTAAAGGCGTGCTCGATTACAGCAGCGGCCCATTGTTGCGCAAACAAGGGCAAATATTGCTGCGCAATAGCACAGCCTCTCACCTGCAGATCAGCTGCGCCGGGGTCGATAAATCAAGCAGTGTTGGATTGGCGTTGTTGCTGGCTTTTATGCGCGACGGCCAAGACAGCGGCAAAACTGTGGAACTGGTTAACTTGCCGGAAGATATGCGCAAAATCGCTCAAGTCTGCGGACTCACCGAGATCCTTGGGATTGAGTGATGCCTTTGGTGTGCAGCAAAGACTGAATAAATGCTAATGTAGCGGCCGGCTAAAAATGCTGGCTGCTGTTAATGAGGTTAATTATGCAAGCTGTAGCAGTAAAACAATTATTAGAAGAAAAATTACCAAATACTCAGGTGGAAGTTGAGGGCGAAGGCTGCAACTTTCAGCTCAATATTATCAGTGATGAGTTAGCGGCATTAGGTGCGGTTAAACGTCAGCAACAGATTTACGCAGTGATTAACCCATGGATTGCTGATGGCAGTATCCATGCGGTTACTATGAAGTTTTTTACTCGCACGGCTTGGGCCGAACGCTCTTAAAAGCAATTACACGAGACTCTAATGGATAAGCTAATTATTAGCGGAGGTCATCGTTTAGACGGTGAAATTCGTATTTCAGGCGCAAAAAATGCTGCGCTGCCGATTCTAGCCGCAACTTTGCTGGCTAGTGCGCCTGTGACTGTGTGCAATTTACCGCACCTGCATGACATTACTACAATGATTGAGCTGTTTGGCCGCATGGGCATTCAGCCGGTCATCGATGAAAAACTCAGTGTTGAAATTGATCCGCGCACCATTCAAACCTTAGTTGCACCTTATGATCTAGTAAAAACCATGCGCGCTTCAATTTTAGTGCTAGGCCCTATGGTGGCCCACTTTGGTGAAGCTGAAGTGGCGTTGCCCGGTGGCTGTGCGATTGGTTCGCGTCCAGTGGATTTGCACATTCGCGGCTTAGAAGCCTTGGGTGCCGAAATCACCGTAGAAAATGGTTACATTAAAGCTAAAGCACCTGAGGGTGGCTTGCGCGGTGGCAACTTTTTCTTTGATATTGTCAGCGTAACCGGCACAGAAAATATTCTTATGGCGGCCACTTTAGCCAAGGGGCGTACGGTTCTTGAAAATGCTGCACGTGAGCCTGAAATTGTCGATTTAGCCAACTGTTTAATTGCTATGGGCGCAAAAATTCAAGGTGCAGGAACGGATACCATTACGATTGATGGTGTTGAGAAACTGGGTGGCGCACGCTACAACGTGATGCCTGACCGTATTGAAACCGGCACCTACTTAGTGGCCGCGGCAGTGACCGGCGGGCGAGTTAAGTTAAAAGATACCGATCCAACTATTCTTGAAGCCGTATTGGCTAAGCTGCAAGAAGCGGGTGCAGTTATCACCACAGGCGATAACTGGATTGAATTGGATATGCAGGGTCGTCGTCCTAAGGCCGTTAATGTGCGCACAGCACCGTATCCAGCTTTCCCAACGGATATGCAGGCGCAGTTTATTGCTTTAAACGCGCTTGCCGAAGGCACGGGCACTGTAATTGAGACCATCTTTGAAAACCGCTTTATGCATGCATTAGAAATGCAGCGTATGGGTGCGAAAATTCAAATTGAAGGTAATACTGCAATTGTCACGGGTATCCCGCAACTGAAAGCTGCGCCGGTGATGGCAACAGATTTGCGAGCTTCAGCCAGTTTAGTGATTGCTGCCTTAATGGCTGAAGGCGATACGCTTATTGACCGCATTTATCATATTGATCGCGGCTACGAATGTATCGAGGAGAAAATGCAACTTCTCGGTGCGAAAATCCGTCGAGTACCAGGCTAACCTTATGCTAACCATTGCCCTGTCCAAGGGTCGGATTCTCGACGATACCTTGCCGCTGCTTGAGCAGGCAGGTATTGTCCCGACAGAAGACCCAGAGAAAAGTCGTAAACTGATTATCCCAACCACCCGTGACGATGTACGTTTACTGATTGTGCGCGCCACCGATGTGCCAACCTATGTAGAGCTCGGTGCGGCTGATTTAGGTGTGGCGGGAAAAGACGTGCTGCTGGAGTACGGCGGCCAAGGCTTGTATGAACCGCTTGATTTGCAGATTGCTAAGTGCAAATTAATGACGGCCGGGCCTGTGGATGCGCCAGAGCCAACTGGGCGTTTGCGAGTGGCAACTAAGTTTGTCAATATCGCCAAGCGTTATTATGCTGAGCAAGGCCGTCAGGTCGATATTATTAAGCTGTATGGTTCCATGGAGCTGGCGCCGTTGGTTGGCCTAGCCGATAAAATCATTGACGTGGTCGATACCGGTAACACATTGCGCGCCAATGGTTTAGAGCCGCAAGAGCTTATTGCTCACATCAGTTCACGTTTGATCGTCAATCGTGCTTCGATGAAAATGAAGCATGCTGATATTCAAAAACTGATTGCTACCTTAAGTGCTGCGGTAGGCGCACGACACTGATAGAACAGTGTATGCGTGTGTTGATGCACACAGCCTATCTGCGTCATAGCCGAATTGTTCGGGTGCCCGCGTAGAAGGTTTGCTAGTCTGGCGGCGCCCGAATGTTTTTTTATTATTGAGGCCCGCTATGACTGCAGCGACTATGATTCGACGTTTAAATGCCCAAGATGCAAGCTTCAATGCCGAGCTTGATCAGTTGTTAAGTTGGGAAAGTGTGTCTGATGCCAGCATCAATCAACGCGTGCTGGATATTATCGATACTGTACGCCAAAAAGGTGATGCTGCGCTGGTTGACTATACCCGCCAGTTTGATGGCCTTGATGTGGCGCAGATGAGTGATTTGATTCTGCCACGTGAGCGCTTAGAGCTGGCGCTGACGCGTATCACTCCTGAGCAGCGCAGCGCGCTAGAAACGGCTGCCCATCGTGTGCGCGAGTATCACCAGCATCAAGTACAAGACTCATGGCGCTATACCGAAGCTGACGGCACAGTGCTTGGCCAAAAAGTTACGCCGCTGGATCGTGCCGGTCTGTATGTGCCGGGTGGTAAAGCCTCTTATCCATCATCCGTTTTAATGAATGCGATTCCTGCGAAAGTCGCCGGTGTGCCTGAAGTGGTGATGGTGGTGCCAACGCCGCGCGGTGAAATCAATGAATTAGTCTTAGCGGCCGCCGCCATTGCCGGCGTTGACCGTGTGTTTACTATCGGCGGCGCACAAGCTGTGGCCGCTTTGGCCTATGGCACAGAAAGCGTGCCGCCCGTGGATAAAATCGTCGGCCCTGGCAATATCTATGTCGCCACCGCCAAACGCCACGTGTTCGGTAAAGTTGGCATCGATATGATTGCTGGTCCTTCAGAGATTCTGGTGGTCTGCGATGGCAAAACGGATCCGGATTGGATTGCCATGGATCTGTTCTCACAAGCTGAGCACGATGAAGATGCGCAGTCGATTTTGCTCAGCCCTGACGCGGATTTCTTAAACCGTGTCGAAGCAAGCATACAGCGTTTACTACCGACCTTAGAGCGTGAAGGCATTGCCCGCACTTCTTTGCGCGAACGTGGTGCTTTGATTCAAGTGGCTGATATGAATCAGGCGATTGAAGTGGCTAACCGTATTGCGGCAGAACACTTAGAGTTGTCGGTAGAAAACCCTGAAGAGTTATTACCGCAGATTCGTCATGCGGGTGCGATCTTTATGGGGCGTTACACCGCAGAAGCTTTAGGTGATTACTGCGCGGGGCCAAACCACGTGCTGCCAACCTCAGGCACGGCGCGCTTCTCGTCGCCGCTGGGTGTGTATGATTTCCAAAAGCGTTCATCGATTATTTACTGCAGCCCTGAAGGTGCCTCAGAGTTGGGTAAAGTCGCCTCGGTATTGGCCCGTGGCGAATCTTTGACTGCACATGCGCGCTCAGCAGAGTACCGCATCAAAGCCGATTAAACCGATAAACTGACTGCTTAATCAGCGGTTATTGAGCATTAAAGTCACTGCGTGCAGCGCGTTGACTGACTCATTTTAGGAGCGCAATACGTGAGTAAGTTTTGGAGCCCTTTTGTTAAAAACTTGGTGCCTTATGTGCCAGGTGAACAGCCGAAGATTGAGCGTTTGGTTAAGCTCAATACCAACGAGAATCCTTACGGTCCATCGCCTAAGGCTATCGCTGCGATGCAGGCGCAAATCAGTGATGATCTGCGTTTATACCCGGATCCCAACTGTGATCTTCTGAAGCAGGCCGTGGCAGATTACTATTCAGTTGGTCCACAGTACGTCTTTGTTGGCAATGGTTCCGATGAAGTGTTGGCGCATGCATTCCATGGTTTGTTTCAGCACGATAAGCCGCTATTGTTTCCCGATATCAGCTACAGCTTTTATCCGGTGTATTGTGGTTTATACGGTATTGAACAGCAGCCGGTTGCTTTGGATGAGCATTTTCAAATTCGGGTTGAGGACTATCAACAGCCCAATGGCGGCATTATCTTTCCTAACCCGAATGCGCCAACAGGCTGTTTGCTAGAGTTGGATAAAATAGAGCAGATCTTACAAGCGAACCCCGATTCGGTGGTCTTGGTGGATGAGGCGTATATCGATTTTGGCGGTGAATCAGCCATTGGTCTGGTGAAAAAATACGATAACTTGTTGGTGACTCAGACCTTATCAAAGTCACGCTCATTAGCTGGTTTACGCGTGGGAATTGCGGTAGGGCATCCTGATCTAATTGAAGGTTTAGAGCGCATTAAAAATAGCTTTAACTCCTATCCATTGGATCGCGCTGCGATTGCTGGAGCGGCCGCGGCTTTTGCCGATGCGGATTACTTTCACAACACGCGCAATAAAGTCATTGCCAGTCGTGAATGGGTGGTTGAAGCCTTGGCAGCGCTCGGCTTTGAGGTGCTGCCATCGGCTGCAAACTTTGTTTTTGCCCGACACAAAGATCACGATGGACAGCAGTTGGCTGCACAGTTACGTGAGCACGGGGTGTTGGTGCGCCACTTTAAACAGCCGCGTATTGATCAGTTTTTACGTATTACTATCGGTACCGAAGAACAAAACCAAACATTAATTGATGTATTGAAGCGCTGCATCTAAACCCGCGTGTGGAACGAAGTTCGCACGTTTTATACTTTTGAGGTGAGCCATGTACAGTGCACAAAATTTAATTTGGATTGATTTGGAAATGACCGGGCTTGATCCTGATAATGACCTGATCATTGAAATGGCGACGATCGTCACCGATAGTCAGCTCAATATCCTTGCTGAAGGCCCTGTACTGGCGATTCATCAGTCTGACGAAGTGTTGGCCGGTATGGATGAATGGAATACCCGCCAGCATGGTGGGAGTGGTTTGACGCAACGTGTGCGTGACAGTCGTATCAGCGAAGCTGAAGCCGAAGCACAAACCCTTGCCTTTTTAGAACAGTGGTTACCGGCCAATGCCTCGCCTATTTGTGGCAACAGCATTTGCCAAGACCGTCGTTTTTTATACCGCTATATGCCTAAATTGGAAGCGTATTTTCACTACCGAAATTTAGATGTCTCAACCATTAAAGAGCTGGCCGCACGCTGGGCGCCGCAGGTACGTGATGGTTTTAAAAAGGGCGAGGTGCATTTGGCTTTAGCTGATATTCGTGAGTCTATCGCTGAGCTGCAATACTACCGCGAGCATTTTCTTCGTTACTGAGCAGATACGGGCAATAAAAAGCAAATAAGTTAGATTTTTTGTTGCGAATATAAGACCTTTGGCTAAGTTTTCTGTACTATAGGCGATAGATTGTAAGACAAAAACATCAGCACCTATGTTTGTGGGTACTTGCGCAGAAGTGAGTGCGGTACTGTGTGGTATTCTATGTGACCGCTACGTCATGGATCGGCAAGTTGCACAACACTACTATAATAAAGAGACAGGATCCTTAATGATGGCTGCCTATGAAATACTGATTGCAGATGACCACCCGTTGTTTCGCAGTGCTTTACGTCAAGCACTGACTTTGAGCTTGGGGAGCTCGGTACGTTTAGTTGAAGTAGAAAATATTGCTGAGCTGGAAGGGCGCTTACAAGAGAAGTCGGATTGGGACTTAGTGTTACTGGATTTGAATATGCCCGGTGCACATGGATTTTCAGGGTTGGTGTTGCTGCGGGGGCAGTATCCACAAATTCCAGTGGTCATGATTTCCGCGCAAGAAGAATCCACGGTTATGGCGCGCGCTCGCGAATTTGGTGCAAGCGGTTTTATTCCAAAGTCCAGCCCATTAGAAGATATTCAAAAAGCTGTCCAAATGATCCTAGATGGTGATGTTTGGTGGCCGGCACAAACCGCAGCAACAGCTGCCGTGACCGCTGATGAAAAGGCGGCGAGCGCAGGCTTGGCTAGCTTAACGCCGCAACAGTTTCGCGTACTAACGATGGTTTGTGATGGCCTGCTGAATAAGCAAATTGCCTACGATTTAAATGTGTCAGAAGCCACGGTTAAAGCACACGTGACAGCAATTTTCCGTAAGCTGAATGTGCGCACCCGTACGCAAGCGGCTTTGCTTTTACAGCAAATGGAATCCATTCCGCAAAGCGAATAACCTCCAGTGTTGGCAGTATGCTCTGAGCACAATGGTCATACTGCTTTGTTTCCACACATGAATAAATAGGTACCTATGTCTCCCTTTAAAGGTCAGTCCGGGCTCCGCCGTATTGTTAATGCGACCGGTTATTCACTGGCGGGCTTGCGTGCAGCCTTTGTTGGCGAAGCCGCGTTTCGCCAGCTGTTACTGCTTAGCGCTATTTTAATCCCCGTTAGTTTCTTCCTAGATGTTTCAGCGGTAGAGCGCGCCTTAATGGTGGCCGTATGTTTACTGTCATTGATTATTGAGCTGTTGAACTCTGCAATTGAAGCGGCCATTGATCGTATTTCTTTAGAACGACATCCGTTGTCAAAAAATGCTAAAGATATGGGCAGTGCCGCACAAATGGTGGGGATGACGTTAATTGCCGCGGTCTGGACAATTATTTTACTTGGCTAAGTAAGCCTTGCTGAAATTACTCCTTTACTGCGCTGACACCTGCGAGCGTAGTAAAGGAGGTATCTTTTGCTGTGAGTAAAAAATCCTTCATAAACGCCGCATCAAGCATATCGGTGCGTACCGCTGCATATAATGTTGAAAATAAACCATTCTCACCAAGGCGGCGGGCACTGACATAGCCTTTTGAGCTGTATTCATGCATCGCCCAGTTCGGTAAGCAACAGACACCACGACCACTGGCCACCAGCTGCATCATCATCACTGTTAACTCCGAGGTGCGGACTTGTGCGGGTTCGACATCGGCGGGTTCTAAAAAGTGATTGAAAATATCCAAGCGATCATGATCCACAGGGTAAATGATTAGCGTCTCATTGCGTAAATCTTCGGGTACAACATAGGCTTTTTGCGCGAGCGGGTGTTGCTTGGCTACGGCCAATAATGCTTCATAGGTAAAGAGTGGAATATAACTGATACCTGTGAGCTCAATGGGATCCGAGGTTACCACGAGGTCTAAATCACCCCGAGCCAGCGCTGGCAATGGCGCAAAGGCAAAGCCCGATGCTAAATCCAGCTCCACTTCCGGCCAAGCATCACGAAACTGATCAATGGTTGGCATCAGCCATTGGAAACAACTGTGGCACTCAATGGCCATATGTAAACGCCCAGCTGAGCCGCCTTGTAAACGGGCAATATCCCGTTCAGCGCTGCGCATCAGTGGCAACACTTCATCGGCCAACCTGAGCAAACGTAATCCAGCACTGGTAAAACGCACCGGTTTGGTTTTACGCACAAACAGCTGCATCTCAAGCCGATCTTCCATCTCTTTAAACTGGTGAGATAAAGCGGATTGGGTGAGATGCAGGCGTTCTGCTGCTTCAACCAAGCTGCCGGCATCGCGCAGTGCAATCAATGTTTTTAAGTGGCGAATATCCAGCATGACAATTCCTTAAGTGGCAACATGAGTAAAACTTATGATCACTAGTAATATTCTGAGTTTGTCTCATTCATAACAAGTGATGACAATAGCGTCATTCATTTAGAAGGAGAACTCATCGTGGCCGTAGCACATAACTTAGGATTCCCCCGTATTGGTGGTGACCGCGAATTAAAAAAAGCTGTTGAAGCGTATTGGAAAGGCGATATTACTGAGCATAGTTTACGCCAAGTGGGACGTGAATTGCGTGCGAAACACTGGCAGATCCAGAAAGATGCAGGCCTCGACTTAGTGCCCGTCGGTGACTTTGCTTGGTATGACCAAGTTCTAACTCACTCACTGACTTTCGGTGTAGTGCCAGAGCGCTTTGCTAAGGCCGGTGAGAAACCCACCCTAGATACCTTATTTGCCATGGCCCGTGGCGTGGTGGAAAGCAGTTGCTGCGGCGGCGCCCACGCCCAAGAAATGACCAAGTGGTTTGATACCAACTACCATTACTTAGTCCCCGAGCTAACCGCTGATCTTGAGTTTTCTTTAAGCTGGGAGCAGTTGTTTGAAGAAGTCGATGAAGCCTTGGCGCTGGGCCACAAAGTTAAGCCGGTAGTGATTGGCCCATTAACTTGGTTATGGTTGGGTAAAGTCAAAGGCGAAGAGTTCGACAAGCTCGATCTGCTAGAGAAGCTCTTGCCCGTCTATGGCCAGATTTTCCAGCGTTTAGCGGCGCAAGGCGTGGAATGGGTACAGATTGATGAGCCGATTTTGGGTCTGGATTTACCCCAAGACTGGAAAAACGCTTTTGAGCGCGCCTATAACTTGCTGCAACGTGAACCGGTAAAAAAGCTGGTGGCCACCTATTTTTCTGGTCTAGAAGATAACCTAGGCTTAGCCGCTGGCCTGCCTGTAGATGGCTTACATATTGATCTGGTGCGTGCGCCAGAGCAGTACCCAACCATCCTCGATCGTTTGCCTGCCTACAAAGTGTTATCACTGGGCGTGGTGAATGGCCGTAACGTCTGGCGCTGTGATCTAGAAAAAGTATTAGCAACCCTCCAGCATGCACAAGAGCGCTTAGGCGACCGTTTATGGGTGGCGCCGTCCTGCTCATTGCTGCACAGCCCAGTGGATTTAGCGCGCGAAGATCAGCTGGATGAAGAACTGAAAAGCTGGCTCGCCTTTGCTGTACAAAAAACCGAAGAAGTGGCCATTTTAGCTGAAGCGCTGAACAACCCCGACAGCCCGAAAGTAAAAGCTGCACTGGCACAAAGCCGTAAAGTACAAGAAAGCCGCGCCAACTCGCCACGTATTCACAAGCCTGAAGTACAAGCACGGCTCGCAGCAGTCACGCCGGCGGATAGCCAGCGTCAGTCGCCCTTTGCTGAGCGCATTAAACTGCAGCGCGAGCGTTTAGATTTACCGCTATTTCCAACCACCACCATTGGTTCGTTCCCGCAGACCAAAGAAATCCGCGCCGCACGTTTAGCCTATCGTCAAGGCAAGCTCAGCGAAGTGGATTATCAAAAAGCCATGCAAGCTGAAATCCAGCACGCAGTAAAAGTGCAGGAAACGTTGGATTTGGATGTCTTGGTGCACGGTGAGGCCGAGCGCAATGACATGGTTGAGTACTTTGCCGAGCAGCTGGACGGCTATTTGTTCACTCGCTTTGGCTGGGTGCAAAGTTACGGCTCACGCTGCGTAAAACCGGCAGTAATTTACGGCGACTTAACCCGCCCGCAAGCCATGACCGTTGAGTGGATTAAGTACGCCCAGCAGCAGACTGACAAAATCATGAAGGGCATGCTGACTGGCCCTGTGACCATGCTGATGTGGTCGTTCCCCCGTGAAGACGTGTCACGTGAAGAGCAAGCCCGTCAGTTGGCACTGGCTATTCGCGATGAAGTGGTGGATCTGGAAGCGGCTGGCATTAAGATTATTCAGATCGACGAAGCCGCCTTCCGTGAAGGTTTACCGCTGCGTCGCGCCCAGTGGCAGCACTACTTGGATTGGGCAACTGAAGCCTTCCGCCTTACTGCCAGCGGTGTGCGCGATGAAACCCAGATCCACACCCACATGTGCTACAGCGAATTTAACGATGTGATTGACTCGATTGCCGCGATGGATGCCGACGTGATCACCATTGAAACCTCACGTTCCGACATGGAGTTATTGGAAGCCTTTGAGACTTTCCATTATCCAAACGACATTGGTCCTGGTGTGTACGACATCCACTCACCGCGCGTGCCCGACAGTGAAGAAATGGCTAACCTGCTCCGCAAAGCCGCCAAGCGTCTGCCTGTGGAGCACCTCTGGGCTAACCCCGACTGCGGCCTAAAAACCCGCGGCTGGGCAGAAACCAAGGCGGCATTGGAGCACATGGTTAAAGCAGCACAGCAGCTGCGTAAAGAATATGCCACGACGGCGTAAAGGACGGGCAGGGATGCCACTTATTTAAGACCTGAGTTCAGGCCAATCAAAAGGCGCTTCTGTAATGGAAGCGCCTTTTGTTCTTTGCTTGATGGCGTGCGGCGGTCGCCTTATCAGTTCAGTTGTTGCTTTGGCTGGTTAAACGCTGACATTAATCAAACCGCCCATGCCGCCGCTGGTTGTTTCAGCACTGACTGCAGCAGAAATAGAGGAGGGGAACACCTCCTGCTGTAGGGACTGCTCTAAGGTTTCCAGATCACGCTCAATACTGGCAAACAGCTTACGGGACTCCTTGTCATCCACTTGGTGTTTGGCTTTCAGCAGGCTCAGCACTTCTTTGAGTGTTTTACTGGCTTCTGTGAGAATGGCGCGCAAGGCTTTGTCATCAGCATCTTCATTTTGGCGCAGATTCGCGATGCGCGACATACTCGTCTTAGCGTCGTGCGCCTCATCATCGTTAGCGTTAAGGTCGCGCTCAACCTCAGCGGATAGAGTCGCAGCTTGCCGGGCTTCTGCTTGTGCTGTTTCAGCCGTCAGTTCGGCATCGGCTGGCGTAGCTAACTCTGCACTATCGGTATCTTGCACGTGATTGGCAGGCTCAGTGCTGGTGTCTACATCAGCCATATCCGCACTACCGTCTGTTTGTGTTTCGCCCGTAGTAGTCGTCATGGGTGGCATATGCCCCAAACTGCTGCCGGAGTTGTCTAGTTTCCTGCTTAATGCTGCTAGTTCTTTGGCGATTTGTTTGAGCTCCTGCACCAGTGCCTTGTAATCGCCGGGCGGCAATTTAGCCAGGATGGATTTTAAAATATCCAAGCGTTGCTTCAGCAAAGCTGCACGTTGGCTGGCCTGTTTTTTGGGCGACGTTAATTCCTGCAGCTTAGTTACAGCGGCTTGCATATCATGCAGTTGCTCTTTGCGTTGCTCGAGCACATTACTTGTGCGCCCCTCATCTTGCCCGTCAAGCCCTGCTTGCTGCTTGGCAGGGGTGGGCGTTAATCCTTTCGCGTTGAAAGAGGGCGAGCTAAGCTTAATCTGCATGGCGTGGCGTACTCCAATCAAAAAGGCTGCTCATTGCGCTGGTTTAGCCTTAAGTTTCTACTCCCTTGTATCGGTTACTGGAGTGAAAGCTTGAGTGTTGGGGTGCCAGCATTCAAAGGAGCTTTATCCAATGTTACTGATTGATAAAAAGCAGCAAGCCATCTGCAGGGCTGGTTGTGCCAGCAAAGTGTAGACCTAAAACGTGCGTATAAATTTGTGTGGTTTTGACATCAGTATGACCTAGCAACTCTTGTACAGTGCGAATATCGCGTCCAGTTTGTAGTAAATGCGTGGCAAATGAGTGACGAAAGGTATGACAGGTGATGCGTTTGTTAACAATGCCTGACTTCTTCACTGCCCATGGTCTGAGGATGACGTTTTTTGTGAAACACAATAAAACGCTTAATCCAGTGCAGGTAAGTTTTTTTAGTTTTAAGCGCGTAACCTTTCTGCCGCATATCCATGCGTATGGAATTTAAAAATGGACTTTTAGACATCAGACTCTCCTTGTCTTGCGCTGTTTGTTTATACAGTCTATTTTAGCTCGGTTATCAAAAAGTGCACGCTTTTACATATGGGAATGCTCGTTTTTATGGTGTTGGGAATGATAAAAGCTTGTAAATCAAAGGGTTGTGTATAAAGTTGGCAGAATAACGCGCATGCTGCTAGCGAGATAGGAGGCGTGCTCGAATTGACCCCAAGGGATGCTTTGCTTTTCTTAGTGAAGGCATTACTATTCAAGGACATATATTAATTAAGCTGTGCTGGCTCGGGCTGCAACACGAGCATGCATGCTAATAAGCTGTTAACTCCATAAATCAAAACCAACCTACCATCAATAAGGAAGTTTTTTACCAATGAAAAAAGTATTACCCGTGTCATTTGCAATAGCTTTATCAGCTTGCGCCACGGTTTCACCCCAAGGGTCTAGTGTAATGGTCGTATCTCAGGAAAGTCGTTTGCTGGAAGGTTGCGAACAGTTAGGGCCAGTATCAGTGAAATCATCAGCTTGGACAAAATGGGATGCAAGCCAAACGAATCAACAAGCTAGAAACGATCTACGTGAACTAGCATTTGCAAGATACGGGGCTGACACGGTAGCAATCTTAACCCTTGACAATAATTTTACATCAGCCACAGCCGAAGGCATGGCATTTAAATGCAGAAAATAGAGTTAACAAGGCAATCAAAGTCGCTTACGGCTGGACGCGCTAACGCGCGCCCTTTATTGCGGCGTGTGTGCCGGGCATGGCACTTAACTAGCGAGGTGCAAGTCCTCGTGCCAGGTATTCGCAGAGCCGAAGGTTAGCGAAAGGACAAGGGCGTTGTCGCGAGGCAGGGTCTGAAGGAAGTCCAACGCGAAATCGCGGGGC
>JAAYFI010000031.1 GCA_012728315.1 Gammaproteobacteria bacterium | reverse complement strand
TAACACCTACAACATGCGTGCTGTCGTCGCGCCCATGGCAGAAGCCGGTAATGTGCTGCATTTTGGGGTGAACTATGCAAAGCGTAGCACCGAAGATTTCGATGGCCGTATTCGCTCACGGATGGGGGTGCGCGGCACTACAGAAGACTCTAAGAACGGTAACCGCCCAACCTTTGCCAGCAGCCAAACAGGGCAGTTTGATAGTGATAGCGCTTGGGGTTTAGAAGCCGCCTATGCGTTGGGCCCGTTCTCTGCACAAAGTGAATACTTGCGCCGTGATATCAGTGCAAAGTCCGGTTCGGCGATGAAAGACCGCCAGGTTGATGGTTATAACCTGCAGTTGGCCTACACCTTAACCGGTGAATCGCGTGGTTATAAGTTGGATGGTGGTAAGTTCGATAGCATTAAACCGAACAACAAACAAACCGGCGCTTGGGAGTTGGTTTACCGCTACGATCATTTGACCGTTGCTGATGCAGATAGGGATATCACGGGTAGCTTTTATGACACTAAAGCAAAAGTGCACACGCTGGGCGTGAACTGGTACGCCAACGATGCGATCAAAGTGTCAGCCAACTATTTAAAGGCTAAGACTGATCAGGTTGCTAATGCTGCCAATGATGACAGCGGTGATGCGATCAGTTTACGCGTGCAATACGCTTTTTAAACAAATAATCCTGCTGTACACAATGGTGCTCCTTTAACCCTGCTTCGGCAGGGTTTTTTTTATTTCTAACAATAAAATCTGTTTTTTTGTACGTAATTGCTGACATTTACGCTAAAAATAGGCATATTCACTGCATTGTTTTAAAAGGTAAGGATTGTGGATGGCCAGCTTTTTAGTTTTACATGGGCCTAACTTAAATTTGTTAGGCACGCGCGAACCCGATGTCTATGGTGCAACCACGCTGGCGCAGATTAATCAGGCACTGGTTGAGCAGGCTGAAGCTGCCGGCCATCGTTTAGAGTTTTTGCAAAGTAATGCAGAGCATGTGCTGATTGACCGTATTCATGCGGCGCGTGATGAGAAAATCGACTGCATTATTATCAATCCAGCGGCTTTTACTCATACCAGTGTCGCATTGCGTGACGCGCTGCTTGCTGTGAGCATCCCATTCTTCGAAGTGCATCTTTCTAACGTGCATAAACGAGAACAGTTTCGTCATCACTCCTACTTTTCCGATGTGGCGGTGGGTGTGATTTGTGGTTTAGGTGCGAGTGGCTACCGCTTCGCCTTAGACGCAGCATTTGAACATATTAAATAATAACCTCTTAGATTTGGAGTCAAGCTCTATGGATATTCGTAAAGTAAAAAAGCTCATTGAACTGCTAGAAGAGTCGGGCATTGATGAATTAGAAATCCACGAAGGCGAAGAATCCGTTCGTATCAGTCGTCATAGTAAACAAGTAGCGCAGCAGCCTGTGTATGCGGCAGCGCCACAAGCGGCGCCCGCGCCTGCAGCTGCTGCTCCAGCACCTGCCGCGGCTGAAGCAGCAGCACCTGCTTGCCCTAAATACACAGGTACAGTGGCGCGCTCACCTATGGTCGGTACTTTCTATCGCGCTGCGTCGCCAACCTCTGAAGACTTTGTTTCTGTAGGTCAGACAGTTAAAAAAGGCGATGTATTATGCATCGTTGAAGCGATGAAGATGATGAACCATATTGAAGCGGAAGTCAGTGGTGTGATTGATTCTATCCTAGTCGATAATGGCCAGCCGGTTGAGTATGACCAACCTTTATTCACCATTGTCTAACGACCTAGGAGTTTAACAATGTTGGAAAAAGTCTTAATCGCTAACCGTGGCGAGATCGCTTTGCGCGTTCTTCGTGCCTGTAAAGAGTTAGGCATTAAAACAGTGGCGGTCTACTCCACGGCAGACCGTGAGCTTATGCACTTATCCTTAGCTGATGAAACTGTCTGCATTGGCCCAGCGCCGGGTGCGCAATCGTATTTGCATATCCCCTCTATTATTGCTGCAGCTGAAGTGACTGGCGCTACAGCTATTCACCCAGGTTATGGTTTCTTAGCTGAAAACCCAGACTTTGCTGAACAAGTAGAAAACTCTGGCTTTGCTTTTGTTGGCCCGAGTGCGGATGTTATTCGCTTAATGGGCGATAAGGTTTCAGCGAAAGCCGCGATGATTGCCGCTGGTGTGCCGGTAGTGCCCGGTTCAGATGGCCCCTTGCCTGAGAATGATAAAGAAGCTTTAGCGATTGCTCGCGAAGTGGGCTATCCCGTTATCATCAAGGCGTCAGGTGGTGGTGGCGGACGTGGTATGCGCGTTGTGCACAAGGAAGAAGACCTGTTGCGTGCTGCGGCGCTTACGCGTAATGAAGCGGCCCAAGCTTTCGGTAATCCGGTGGTGTACTTGGAGAAATACTTAGGCAATCCGCGTCACGTGGAAATTCAAGTATTAGCCGATGGCCAAGGTAATGCGATTCACTTAGGTGATCGTGATTGCTCCTTGCAGCGTCGTCACCAGAAGGTGATTGAAGAAGCTCCAGCACCTTATATTGATGAAGAAGCGCGCCAGCGTGTTTATGCGCGTTGTGTAAAAGCTTGTATTGATATCGGTTACCGCGGTGCCGGTACCTTTGAGTTCCTCTACGAAGATGGGAATTTCTACTTTATTGAAATGAACACGCGCGTACAGGTTGAGCATCCGATCACTGAGATGATCACCGGTGTCGATATCGTTAAAGAAATGCTCAGTATTGCCGCTGGCAATAAGCTGTCTATCAAGCAAGAAGATGTCGTATTGCGCGGCCACTCGATTGAGTGTCGTATTTGTGCTGAAGACCCAGATAACTTTATGCCAAGCCCAGGTTTAGTGAAGCACTTCCATGCGCCTGGTGGTAATGGTGTACGGGTTGACTCGCATTTATACAGCGGCTACGTCGTACCCCCTAACTATGACTCGCTGATTGGCAAGATCATTACTTGGGGTGCCACGCGTGAAGAGTCGATGGCGCGGATGCGTAATGCTTTAGATGAAATCATTATTGATGGCATTAAGAGCAACGTCGCTTTGCATCGCGACTTAATCAATGACAAAGGTTTCTGCAAAGGTGGGGTGAATATCCACTACCTAGAGAAGAAACTGGGCATGTAGCCGGTTGCATTGAGTTAAAAAAGCCGATCGAATGATCGGCTTTTTTATTGCACAGGATGATGGATTTTTACGTCCTTAGAGCGGCGCGGCGCTTAACGGCCGCGTAAAAATAGCTTATCGAGTTCGTCCATGCCCAGCTGTGTCCACGTAGGACGGCCGTGGTTGCACTGTCCGCTGCGTTCTGTAACCTCCATGTCACGCAGTAAAGCATTCATCTCAACTAAGGTTAAACGGCGATTGGCGCGCACTGCGCCATGACAGGACATGGTGGCCAGTAGTTCGTTGATATGCGCTTGAATTCGGTCGCTGGAGCCATATTCCATTAAGTCGCTTAATACATCGCGCACCAGCTCTGCGGCATCGGCTTGTTTGAGTAAAGCAGGAACCTGACGAATGGCTAAACTTTCCGGTCCTAAACCTTGTAATTCAAAGCCGAGCTGGGTGAACCATTGAGCGTATTGTTCGGCGCAGTCCACTTCGCGCGCGCTTAGAGCAAGGGTTTCTGGCACCAAGAGGGGCTGACCGCGTAAGCCTTCATGTGCCATGGCAAGTTTTAAGCGCTCGTACATTACGCGTTCATGGGCAGCATGCATATCCACTAACACCAGCCCGTGCTGATTTTCCGCAAGAATATAAATACCTTTGAGCTGGGCAATGGCAAAGCCTAGGGGTGGTATTTCTTCTTGTGCGGGTTCAGCTAAGTTATCCAGCGGCTGGGCAAAGGCTTGATAGGCGTGCTGATACTGTTCTGATGGGCGAACAGGAGGGGGCGGTTGTTGGCTATAACTGCCTTTATTAAAGCTGTGACCTTGCACGCTGGCTTGGAATCGAGGCTGTATGTTGCTGCTTGTATCGCTGAGCGGAATATGCTCTTGAGGGCCAAACTCCCCCGCGGCTAAACCGCTGACGGCTGGTTGCGCGTGAAGGTGCAAAGTACTGGCTGGCGCTTCGAGATTATCGTGTGGGCGTACATCGGCGATGGCACGATGCAAGACGCCGTATAGGAAGTCGTGCACGCTGCGGTTTTCTCGAAAACGTACTTCGTGCTTAGTTGGATGCACGTTAACATCAACGCTGTTTGGATCAAGTTCGAGAAATAATACAAATGCAGGGTGGCGGCCGCCATAGAGTACGTCGCGATAAGCTTGGCGTACCGCATGACTGACCAAACGATCGCTAACGATACGGCCATTGACGTAAAAATGCTGCATATCGGCTTTGCTACGCGAAAACGTCGGCAAGCCCACCCAGCCCCATAGATGCAAGCCGTTACGCTCAACATTGATGGGCAAGGCTTGTTCTAAAAAAGCATCACCACAGACTGCAGCAATGCGCCGTGCTTGTGAGATATCGTCGTTGGCTGGGTGTAGAGCAAGCACCGTTTTACCGTTGTGACGCAAATGAAAAGCCACATCAAAGCGGGCTAATGCCATACGTTTAATAACATCTTGCAAATGATCAAATTCGGTTTTTTCAGTGCGTAGGAATTTGCGTCGCGCGGGAGTATTAAAAAATAAATCGCAGACCTCAACGGTAGTGCCAACTGGATGGGCGGCAGGCTGCACGCGAGGCTCCATATCACGGCCTTCGGCTTCCACTTGCCAAGCTTGCTCAGCGCTGGCTGTGCGTGAGGTGAGGGTGAGGCGTGATACCGAGCTGATCGAGGCCAGCGCTTCGCCACGAAAGCCAAGGCTGGCTACGCCTTCAAGATCCTCAAGCGCGGTAATTTTGCTGGTGGCATGGCGAGCCAATGCTAAAGGCAGCTGATCTGCGGCAATGCCATGACCGTCATCACGAATTTGTAAGCGTTTAACACCGCCTTGTTCAACGTCAATGTCGATGCGTTTAGCGCCCGCATCGAGGCAGTTTTCTAACAGCTCTTTAGCGACCGATGAGGGTCTTTCAACCACTTCACCGGCGGCTATTTGGTTGGCTAAACGTGGGCTGAGTAGATGAATGGCGCGTACGTCAGTCATTATTGTCCTGCTAAAGTTGTGGCTGGCACTGTGAGTATTTGGCCAACCTTCAGCGCATCACTTTTTAGTTTGTTGGCACTGCGCAACTGCGCAGGGCTGATTTGGTAACGCTGAGCCAGCAAAGACACACTTTCACCTGAACGTACTACGTGTTCGCGTGGGCCGATCGCCAGTTTGCCTGAGTCACGCAACCAAGCAACATAGCTGCCAGGAGGCGGGTTTTGTTGGAAAAAGTGGCGTATACCTGAGTGAATTGAGCGCGCTAGAGCTTGCTGGTGCGAGCGGTTGGCTAGCTTTTTAGATTCATTGGGGTTACTGATAAAGCCCGTTTCAACCAGAATAGAAGGCATATCAGGGGACTTCAGAACCATAAAGCCCGCTTGCTCAACACGCTTTTTATGCAGTGGCGTAATACGGCCCATATTGCTAAGAACTTTTTGACCCACATCGAGGCTTGAGGACAGTGAAGCAGTCATTGACAGATCAAGCAGTACACCGGCAAGCATGGCGTCTTTATCATCTAATTTGACATTACCCGCCCCGCCAATTAAATCGGAACGGTTTTCACTATCGGCTAACCAGCGTGCAGTCTCTGAAGTGGCGCCGCTATCCGATAAGGCAAACACTGAAGCACCGAAAGCAGCCGCGCGTGGAGCCGCATCAGCATGCACCGAAACAAATAAGTCCGCGCCTTTTTTGCGCGCAATTTCAGTGCGGCGACGCAGTGGAATAAAATAATCCCCTGTGCGCACAAGTTCCGCGCGGAAACCTTTTTCAGCGTTGATTTGTCGCTGTAGCTCTTTGGCGATCATTAAGACAATGTCTTTTTCTCGTAAGCCACCCGGGCCTATAGCCCCTGGATCTTCGCCGCCGTGGCCGGCATCAATAGCAATCACAATATCACGCTTGTTAGATGCCGGCAGTTTGGAGAGTTTAGCTGCAACAGGCGTTGGCGCGGTGCGGCTCACTGGTTGGCGAGCAACTGTAGTGGTGCTGATTGGTGTGTTTGTAGCCTGATCAAATAAATCAACCACCAAGCGATGACCGTACTGCTGGTTTGGCGCCAGAGTAAAACTTTTAGGTGTGACTTGTTCGGCAATATCAAGAACAATGCGCAGTTCATCCGCATTGCGACTGCCGGTGCGTACTTGCGTAATAGGTGATTTGCCACCTGTTAGGCCATTTAGCTCAGCGGACAGTTTGGTTTTTTTAATATCAATAACGATTCGATTTGGCGCGCTTAGGGTAAATACGCTGTGTTCAACAGGGCCTGTGAGATCGAAAACTAGACGTGTGTTATCCGGTGCACGCCAGAGCCGCACACTGTTAATTTGGGTCATTGCAAAAGCTTGCAGAGGTAAAGCAATGCAGATAACGAAAGCCGCTAGTAAAGATTGTATGCGCACGGGTAACCTCGCTGTGTATTTAAGTTAGGGTCGCTAAAGCGCCACACCAACTTTTGCCACGTGGGCTGAAAGGTAATAATCGCACAGTTCGCCCATTATTATGAGCTTTTATCGTTATTTCCATGTCAGGTTGCGGTAAATAGCCCTGTCCTTGCTGTGGCCACTCAATCAAACACAGATCGTCATCAGCAAAGTAGTCACGGATGCCTAAGTATTCCAGTTCTTCTGGATCGGTGAGGCGGTAAAGGTCAAAGTGCCATACTCTTAGGTTATCTATTTCATAAGGCTCAACTAGAGTAAAAGTAGGGCTTTTAACTGGGCCGTTGTGACCTAGGCCGCGAATAATGCCGCGCGATAAAGTGGTTTTACCTGCACCTAAATCACCTTGTAAGAATAACACACCGTGCCCACCGGTTTGCTCAGCAATGGCATGCCCCAGTTGTGTCATGGCCGCTTCATCTTTTACATACAATTCTACCCCAGACATGGGCTGTGTTCCTCAAGTAATAAGCGAATTCTGTGGCACATATCGCTGGCTGCAATGCCGCGGCCTTGACTGGCCAACTGCTCACCTGCGCAAGCATGCAACCAAACGGCTAAGCATGCGGCCGAGTAAGCGGGTAAGCCTTGTGCCAATAAAGCAGCAATGACGCCGCTTAATACATCACCAAAGCCTGCTCCTGCCATGGCAGGATGACCGCGCTCCACGCAAGACAGTTGCCCCTCAGGACTGGCAATCAATGAATGATGGCCTTTAAGTACAGTAATAGCATTATAGCGTTGTGCAATCAGTAACGCAGCGCTGTTTCGGTCTGCCTGCACCTCTGTGCTGCTGATCTTTAGCAAGCGTGCAGCTTCACCGGGGTGTGGCGTTAAAATACAATGTTGAGGTGCGCTGCAAAACTCGCTGGCAAGCAGGTTAAGGGCGTCAGCATCCCAAACTTGCAGGGCTGTAGACTGTACCGCAGTACTGAGCAGTGCACGCGACCAAGCCGATTGGCCTAGGCCTGGGCCGACCACTAAAATATTGGCACGTTGTAAGGGCGCGCGCAGCTCAGTGCTTGAACCTACAGCGAACGTCATAACTTCTGGGAGGCGACTGAGTGCAGCACTCAGGTGTTGTTTGCGAGTGGCTAAACTGACCATGCCTGCGCCGCAACGTAGCGCAGCCTCGGCGCTCAGTAAACCTGCACCGCCCATGCCGAGCTCACCCGCAATCACTAAAACATGCCCCAGTTGACCTTTATGGGTATGCATTACGCGAGGTGCAAGGCGCGCAAGATTATCGGCATGTATACTGCGCACTAACGTATTATTGACCATGATCGATTGTGCCAATGGTTGATACTATAAGTAATAGCATAACAATCTTTGCGTGGAGACTGTGCTGAATGTCATCTGAGTCGCTTGACCTTGTTGCTTTAACTGCATCAATTCGTGATTGGGCTGCTGAGTTGGGTTTTCAGCAGCTGGGCATTACGGATGTGGATTTAAGCGAAGATGCACAGCGATTGGAGGCGTATTTGGCCGCCGGCTATCACGGTACTATGGCCTATATGGCCAGTCACGGGAGTATGCGCTGGCGTCCTGATGAGTTGCTGCCAGGTACGCTGCGGGTTATTTCGGTGCGCATGGATTATCTACCGCAGGATACGCAGATGGCGCACATGTTGGCGCAGCCTGAGCGTGCTTATATCTCTCGCTATGCGCTCGGACGCGATTACCATAAATTGATCCGCAAGCGTTTACAGCAGTTAGCTGAGAAAATTACCCAAGCCATTGGTCCTTTTGGACACCGCGCTTTTGTCGACAGTGCACCGGTATTAGAAAAGCCTTTGGCGCGTAAAGCCGGTTTGGGTTGGATGGGAAAAAATACGCTTATTTTAAATCGAAAGGCTGGCAGTTGGTTTTTTTTAGGTGAGTTGTTTGTTGATTTACCCTTGCCTGTTGATGCTGCCAATGACCGCGATCACTGCGGCAAATGCACGGCGTGTTTGGATGTGTGTCCAACACAGGCTTTTGTCGGCGAGCGTATCTTGGATGCCAGGCGCTGTATTTCCTATTTGACCATTGAGCTGAAAGAGGCCATTCCTGAGGCGTTACGCCCGTTGTTGGGGAATCGGGTGTTTGGTTGTGATGACTGTCAGTTGGTTTGTCCGTGGAATCGTTTTGCCAAACCCACACAAGAAGCTGACTTTCAACCGCGGCATGGCTTAGACAGCAGCAGTTTGGCTGAGCTTTTTTTGTGGAGCGAGGAGCAGTTTTTAACCCGCACTCAAGGCTCGCCAATTCGCCGTGCGGGCTATGAGCGTTGGTTGCGTAATTTGGCGGTGGGCTTGGGAAATGCACCTTCGACTATCCAAGTTTTGCAAGCGCTGAAAGCGCGTCTCGATTACCCCTCAGAATTGGTGCGTGAGCATGTGCGCTGGGCGTTACAGCAGCATCAGTAAATGCTTGTTTGCAGCTTGTGCTGTGCTTGGGCAACTCGAGCGCACAGTACTGGGGTGTGAATTTATTAATGCTGCTGTGTACTCAAGCCAAACCACTTAAAAATCGCTATGATACACACTCCTTTTTACCCATCAGTGCTTTAAAACATCATGACAGAAAACGATTATCAGTTGGCTTGGGGCATTTATGCCGTTTCTGCTTTAGGTTGCTTGCTTGCTTGGTTCTACTTTACCGGTTGGATGTGGCGTTATGTGCGTGAACCGCTGCGTGTAATAGTTGCGATTATGCTCTTTACACCAACGGTGGTTGATCCGGCTCGCGACTTCTATGCGCCTGCGATTGCCATTACAGTGATGGATTTACTGTTTAAAGTCAGTAATGACGCTTGGCGCTCTGTCGCTGATTTAGTGATGTATGGCGCTATGGTCTTTGCTGTATATCTGGTTTTTGTCGTAATCCGCTGGTTGCTGACGCGCAAGAAACGCAGTGGCCTGCGCGAGGCTCAGCGACAAGCTGCCGAAGCTGCAGAGCAAGAAGCAGCGGAGACTGCATTAACGATGCAGCAAATGTTGGAATTAGAGCGAGACAGTCAGTCAGCCGGTTTGGTCGCGCGCCGCTAGGAGAGGTACTGTTATGTGTGAATTGCTAGGGATGAGCGCCAATGTGCCAACTGACGTGGTTTTTAGTTTCACTGGGCTGATGCAACGCGGTGGGCGCACAGGGCCACACCGCGATGGTTGGGGGATTGGCTTTTACGAAGGGCGAGGGCTGCGTCTGTTTCAAGATCCGCAGGCCAGTGCAGAGTCAGAAATTGCGCGTTTGGTGCAGCGTTATCCGATTAAAAGTGAAACTGTGATTGGTCACATTCGCCAAGCCAATGTTGGGGCGGTGAGCTTGGCCAACACCCATCCTTTTATGCGTGAAATGTGGGGGCGTAACTGGTGCTTTGCGCATAATGGGCAGTTGGCTGATTTTACTCCTGCTGTGGGTATGTATCAGCCGGTGGGGGATACCGATAGCGAGGCTGCTTTTTGCGATATTCTCAATCGTTTACGTAGTGCTTGTACTGATGAGTGCTGTATTGAACAGTTGTTGCCGGTGATTGTGGCAGCTTGTGAAGAGTACCGCAGTAAGGGCGTGTTTAACTGTTTGCTCAGTAATGGCGATTGGTTATTTAGTTTTTGCTCAACCAAGTTGGCGCATATTACCCGTCGCGCACCCTTTGGTCCGGCCACGCTGAAAGATGCTGATATGAGTGTGGATTTTCAATCAGAGACTACGCCCAATGATGTGGTGACTGTAATTGCGACTGAGCCGTTGACTGATAATGAGCTGTGGACTGTGTATGCACCGGGTGAATGGAGATTGTGGCGCGCTGGTGAGATTATTGCGCAAGGCTGATTGAGTTAAAGTTAAAGTTAAAGTCCAAAGCATTTAGCATATAGGCGTGTGACGCACCGCGTTGCTGCTGTTTTTCCCTCCACGAGCCCATCCTGGGCTCAAGTCGTGCGCTACGCCATCCATGGCTTCGCTCGTCACAGCAGCAACGCGGTGCTTGTTGACTATTGATGGTGTTGGCGTGTTCTTTATGAGTAATAAAATGACTTTTAAAAAACTTATAAGCAGTTGCTTGTTGCTTGAGTGATTTGAGCTACAGAGTCCAATACACAGCAAGTGTTCGATGAGTACTTCGGGGTAGGTGTGGTGAGCGTAGCCATGGATGGCGCAGCGCCGGAGTTGAGCCCTGGATGGGCTCATCGACGGATAAACACTTGCCCCGAAGTACGACATGCTCGGTATGTGTTCAAAACAAAAGCATTAAGCATGTTATGCGCATGCCGCACCGCGCTAGTACTGTTTTTCCCTCAACGAGACATCCTGTCTCGATTCGGGCGCTGCGCCATCCATGGCTACGCTTGTCACAGCACTAGCGCAGTGCTCGTTGAGTCTCGGTATTGTCGGTAAGTCTGTAGTATGGCGCGCGCGTCATTATCACATCTGCAGCCAACAATCTTATTTCGCTAAATAACGCATGCCTTCCTCGAGCCCCTCAACGGTCAGCGGGTACATTTGATCCTCAATCAGCTCGCGAATAATTGAGGTTGAGGCAGTGTAGTCCCAGGTGTGTTTGGGGTAGGGGTTAATCCAGATCAGCTTTTTAAACTTTTGCATAAATCGCTGCATCCACACATAGCCGGGCTCTTCATTCCAGTGCTCAACGCTGCCGCCAGCTTGCGTCACTTCGTAAGGTGCCATGGCTGCGTCACCGACAAAAATGACTTTATAGTCTGCGCCATATTTATGCAGCAGATCTTGTGTGGCGATGCGCTCACTGCTGCGGCGTAAGTTGTTTTTCCACACAGATTCATAAATAAAATTATGGAAATAATAGTATTCCAGATGCTTAAACTCAGTCTTACAGGCTGAGAACAGCTCTTCACTGACTTTAACATGGGCATCCATTGAGCCGCCGATATCAAATAAGATCAGTAGCTTAACTGTGTTTCGACGTTCGGGACGCATTTTAATATTCAGCAAACCGCCGTCACGCGCGGTGTGATCAATGGTTCCGGCTAGATCAAATTCATCTTCCGCGCCTTCGCGCGCAAACTTACGTAAGCGCCGTAGAGCCACTTTAATATTGCGCGTGCCAATTTCGACTTGGTCATCGAGGTCTTTATATTCGCGCTGATCCCAAACTTTAACTGCTTTTCCTTGGCGCTGGCCGGCATCACCTAAGCGGAAGCCTTCCGGATTATAGCCGCCCGAACCAAAAGGGCTGGTGCCGCCTGTGCCAATCCACTTGTTACCCCCTTGGTGTTTGCCTTTTTGCTCCTCAAGACGCTGTTTAAAGGCTTCTATCAGCTTATCGAGACCGCCGAGTGATTCGATTTGTGCGCGTTCTTCGTCGCTGAGAGAGCGCTCAAACTCACGGCGCAACCATTCATCAGGAATCAACGCTTCAATGTGCTGATCAAGGTTTTCAATGCCTTTAAAATACGCAGCAAAGGCACGGTCAAACTTATCGTAATGACGCTCATCTTTAACCAGAATCGCTCGTGCGACATAGTAAAACTCATCCATGTCAGCAAACACTACGTTGTGTTTTAGCGCATTAATTAAGTCCAACAGTTCGCGCACTGACACGGGTACTCGCGCAGCACGCATTTCATTAAATAAATTCAGCAGCATGGCTACAGACCTCTTATGTAAAAGGTGCAGCGAGACATCCTGGCATTGTGAGGTTGTCCCGTGCAGCACATGATGTTAGCGGTTGGTGCGACGGCTCATAAAGGCGAGGCGCTCAAGCAGCATCACATCTTGCTCGTTTTTCACTAAAGCACCGGCCAGTGGCGGAATAGCCTTGGTGACATCACGTTCACGCAGCACCGCTTCGCTAATATTGTCGGCCATCAGTAGTTTTAACCAATCCACCAATTCACTGGTGGATGGTTTTTTCTTTAAGCCTGGGACTTTGCGCACATCAAAAAATACATCCAGTGCTTCGCTGACCAAGGATTGGCTGATATTGGGGTAGTGCACATCAACGATTTTCTGCAGCGTAGCGCGATCTGGGAAGGCAATATAGTGGAAAAAACAACGACGCAAGAAAGCGTCCGGCAGCTCTTTTTCGTTATTGGAGGTGATGATAATAATCGGGCGGTTTTTCGCCTTAATGGTTTCATCTGTCTCGTAGACATAGAACTCCATTTTGTCGATTTCTTGCAGTAAGTCGTTCGGGAACTCAATGTCAGCTTTATCAATTTCATCAATCAGCAAAATCACCCGCTCTTCAGATTCAAAGGCTTCCCATAATTTGCCCTTGTTGATGTAGTTGCGCACATCGTGGACTTTGTCCGAGTTGAGCTGAGAGTCACGTAAACGGCTGACAGCATCGTACTCATACAAACCTTGGTGTGCTTTGGTGGTTGACTTGATGTGCCAGGTGATGAGCTTTGCGCCAAAGGATTCGGCCAACTGCTCGGCCAGCATGGTTTTACCTGTACCGGGTTCACCTTTAACCAATAAAGGCCTTTCCAGAGTAATGGCTGCGTTAACTGCCAGCTTAAGATCATCTGTTGCAACGTAAGATTGAGTACCAGAAAACTTCATATAAAACCTCAGCAAGACCTGCGTATTATTGTTTTTAAGTAAAATAAATAAATCGCTCTAAATAGGGCTTACTATACCTTGCTCGGCTTGCTGTTGTGAACGTAAAGCCCGTTTCAGTCATTCTATGTGCGCTCTAGGGCGTAAATCTAACTGGACGCTAAGCGCGCAGGGCTTTAGGCTCGTAACAATAAAAATGATGAACTGAGGATTCTTAAATGACCCGAATTTATGTCGACAATGCGCAGAGTGTAGGCAACACGCCTTTAGTGCAGATCAACCGTTTAGGCCCGAAGGGCGTCACAATTTTAGCTAAGATAGAATCGCGTAACCCAGCCGGCTCAGTGAAGTGTCGGATTGGTGTCGGCATGGTGCAAGCGGCGGAAGCAGCAGGTTTGCTCAAGCCCGGTGTGACTTTGGTTGAGCCAACGTCCGGTAATACAGGGATTGGCTTGGCATTTGTCGCGGCTGCGCGTGGTTATAAGTTGATCCTGACGATGCCGTCATCGATGAGTCTAGAACGCCGTAAAATACTTAAAGCATTGGGCGCTGAGCTGGTTCTAACTGAGCCTGCCAAAGGGATGAAGGGGGCGATTGAAAAGGCACAGGAGATCGCCGCCAGTGCTCCGGATAAATATTTAGTGCTGCAGCAGTTTGATAACCCTGCTAATCCCAATGTGCATGAGAAAACCACTGGCCCAGAGATTTGGCGTGATACCGATGGTGCCATTGATGTTTTAGTGAGCGGCATTGGTACGGGCGGCACCCTGACGGGCGTGTCACGTTATATTAAAAATACCTGTGGCAAGCCGATTCTCTCGGTGGGTGTTGAACCCAGTAGTTCGCCGGTGATCAGTCAAGTATTAGCTGGCCAGGAAGCCGCGCCTGCGCCGCATAAAATTCAGGGCATTGGCGCAGGCTTTGTGCCAAAAAATCTTGATCTGTCCATGCTCGATCAGGTTGAGCAGGTCACTGATGAGGAGGCTAAACAGATGGCACTGCGCTTGATGCGCGAAGAAGGCATCCTCTGTGGTATTTCTTGTGGTGCCGCCATGGCCGCAGCTGTGCGCTTGGCGCAGCAACCCAGCATGCAAGGCAAAACCATAGTGGTTATCTTGCCGGACTCCGGTGAGCGCTATTTATCCAGTATGCTATTTGAAGGCTTATTTACTGAACAAGAGCTGGCGCAATAAGCTGGGTGAGCTTTTGAGTTGATGCATAGCGTTATCTTACTTACAGCATAGCGCTATGTTTATTAAGGGAGTATCTCTGATGGCTATTCGTTGCCCGGCTGTTGCTATAGCGCGGCAAATTCTCGATTATTTTGATGATTATCGAGAGCAGTTTCGCACGATCACGAACTTAGGCCGCGAGCGCTTTGAAAAAGCGCAGTGGCAAGAAATCCAACAAGCCTCGGCTGCGCGCATTCAGTTGTATAAGGTGTGTGTAAATTTGGCGCGAGAATCTTTGCTCAGTGAGCATGGTGAAGATGTCTTGTTGAATATTGAATGCTGGCCGCATATCAAACAGTCTTATATTGGGCAGATTGATTTACGTCTGGATGATGAGCTCTCGGAAACCTGGTTTAACTCGGTTTTTAACAGCCTATTTAGCCATGATTTGATCAGTGATGAGTGCATGTTTGTGCACAGCACGCGGCAAGCTTTAAGTGCGCATGATGCGCCGATGCAGATTCGCACCTACCGCCCGCATGGCGACTTAGCGGCAACCTTACGACAAATCAGTGAAGACTATCGCTTTTCGGTGCCATACGCAGATCAAGAGCGTGATTTGCAACGATTGGAGGCACAACTGCGCGCTAGCCTGCCCGATTGGGTGTGTAAGGATCCTGAGCTGTGTATTGAGCTCTATAGCTCCAGATTGTATCGCAACAAAGGTGCGTACTTGGTTGGGCGGGTCTTTACTCAAGATGAGCAATGGCCATTAGTGATCCCTGTGCTGAATCGTGAAGGGCAGGGTATTCGTATGGATGCGGTGATTATAGATGAGGCTGAAGTCTCTATTATTTTCTCGTTTACCCGTTCGTATTTTATGGTGCGCGTGGCTTATCCGGCAGAGTTCATTAGTTTCTTGCAACGCATCTTGCCGCGTAAGCATATTTCTGAGCTGTACACATCTATTGGTTTTTATAAGCAGGGTAAGACGGAATTCTATCGTGCGCTGATTAAGCACTTAGAAAACACCGATGATCAGTTTGTCATGGCGCCCGGTGTGCGCGGGATGGTTATGAGCGTATTTACTTTGCCGGGCTTTAATACAGTGTTTAAGATTATTAAAGACCGCTTTTCGCCGTCTAAAACCGTTGATCGTGCAACCGTGATTGATAGATACCGTATGGTTAAATATGTGGACCGCGTTGGTCGCTTGGCGGATACACAAGAATTTGCGGACTTGCGCTTTCCAGTGGCGAAGTTTGATCCTGACTGCCTAAACGAGCTGCTGGACGTTGCCCCAGCAACTGTTGAAGTGCAGGGTGATGAGGTCTTGATTCGACATTGTTGGACTGAGCGGCGGATGACGCCACTGAATATTTATTTAGAAACAGCGAATGAACAGCAGGTTAAAGAAGCGCTGGAAGATTATGGTTTAGCGATTAAGCAGCTTGCCGCCGCGAATATTTTTCCAGGCGATATGCTGCTGAAAAACTTTGGTGTCACCCGCCATGGTCGCGTGGTGTTTTATGACTATGATGAAATCTGTTATTTGACCGAAGTGAATTTTCGCAAGATTCCTGAACCGCGCTTCCCTGAAGATGAGATGTCTGCTGAGCCTTGGTACTCTGTGGGGCCGCATGATGTTTTTCCTGAAGAATTTCCGCGCTTTTTATTTACCGATATTAAATTGCGTAAGCTGTTTAAAGAGTTGCATGGCGATCTTTTTACCGCGCAATACTGGCAAAGTCTGCAGGAGGCTATTCGTCAAGGTAAGGTGATAGATGTGTTTCCGTATAAACGCAAAGACATTGAGTGATAAACTTGCTAACCAAGGTGGTTTGCATGGGAATGGATTGCCCATTGAGAAGCCTAACGTTGCGCGGTATAATACCGCGCTTCCATTTTTCCCGTTCGGGAGCGTGCAAATATGCTGCGTATCAGCCAAGAAGCTTTGACCTTTGATGATGTATTGTTAATCCCCGGTTACTCCGAGGTTTTACCTAAAGATGTCAGCTTAAAAACCCGTTTAACACGGGGTATTGAACTTAATATTCCGTTGCTCTCTGCGGCAATGGATACTGTTACTGAAGCCCGCTTGGCCATTGCTATGGCGCAAGAAGGTGGCATCGGTATCATCCACAAAAACATGACAGTCGAACAGCAAGCGGCCGAAGTGCGTAAAGTAAAGCGCCACGAAACAGCCATAGTGCATGATCCTGTTACTGTTACTCCAGACACTAAAATTCTTGATCTGCTGAAACGTGCCGATGAGCTGGGTTTCTCCGGCTTTCCGGTATTGGATGCAGGCAGCCAGTTGGTTGGTATTGTTACCGGTCGTGACTTGCGTTTTACGCCGAATGCCGGTGATACAGTGGCCGCGATTATGACGCCTAAAGACAAGCTGGTCACTGTTCAAGAAGGCACAGGTCTCGAAGAGATTAAAACGAAGCTTTATGAGCACCGCATTGAGAAAATGCTGGTGGTCAATGATAAGTTTCAGTTGCGTGGCATGGTGACATTCCGCGATATCGAAAAAGCCAAAAGCTATCCGTTTGCCTCGAAAGATGAGCAAGGTCGTTTGCGCGTCGGCGCTGCGGTGGGTACAGGTGCAGATACTGCTGAGCGCGTCACCGCCTTAGCCGCTGCAGGTGTTGATGTTGTGGTTGTAGATACCGCTCATGGCCACTCAAAAGGTGTGCTGGATCGCGTGCGTTGGGTGAAAGAAAACTTCCCAGAAGTGCAGGTGATTGGCGGTAATATTGCTACTGCTGAGGCTGCTTTAGCCTTAGTTGAAGCCGGTGCTGATGCGGTTAAAGTTGGCATTGGCCCAGGCTCTATCTGCACCACGCGTATTGTCGCGGGTGTGGGTGTGCCGCAGATTTCTGCGATTGCTAACGTGTCGACAGCACTGCAAGGCACCGGTGTGCCGATGATTGCTGATGGTGGTATTCGCTTCTCTGGCGATTTAGCCAAAGCGATCGTCGCGGGCGCAGATGCAGTGATGATGGGCTCAATGTTTGCCGGTACTGAAGAGTCACCGGGTGAAATTGAGTTATTCCAAGGCCGCTCCTACAAGTCTTACCGTGGTATGGGCTCGCTGGGCGCTATGGCGCAAGCACAAGGCTCATCGGATCGTTACTTCCAAGACACCAGTGGTGGCGCTGAAAAGCTCGTGCCTGAAGGCATTGAAGGCCGTGTACCTTACAAAGGTTCGATGGCGGCGATTGTCCATCAGTTAATGGGTGGCTTGCGCGCTTCAATGGGCTACACCGGTTGTGCCACGATCGAAGACATGCGCACTAAGCCTGAGTTTGTCCGCATTACTGGCGCGGGGATGGCAGAATCTCACGTGCATGATGTACAAATTACTAAAGAAGCCCCGAACTATCGAGTCAGCTAAGCTGCGCTCGTATTCGTTAGACAAACCGCCGTATTTAGGCGGTTTGTCTTTTCATCAGTTTATAAACCGTTATTGAGACTTATCCCATGGCTGCTCAAGATATTCATGCCCATCGCATCTTAGTTTTAGATTTCGGCTCGCAATACACTCAGCTGATTGCGCGTCGTATTCGTGGCATTGGCGTGTTCTGCGAAATTCACCCTTTTGATGTCAGCGAGGATGTGATTCGTGCGTTTAATCCGCGCGGGATTATCTTGTCGGGTGGCCCTGAGTCTGTGCATGTTAATGACAGTCCGCGCGCACCGCAGCTGGTTTTTGATCTGCAGGTTCCAGTGCTGGGTGTGTGTTATGGCATGCAAACCATGGCGCAACAGCTGGGCGGACAGGTGCAAGGATCAGAACTGCGCGAGTTTGGTGCGGCGCGTGTGGATGTTATTGCTGATAGTGTTTTGCTCGACGGCTTACGTGATGCAGCAACCGCAGCCTCGGAGCATGGCTTAGATGTATGGATGAGTCATGGTGATAAGGTGACTGCTCTGCCGGAAGGCTTTAGCACTATTGCCAGCACCGGCAGCTGCCCCATTGCCGGTATGGAAGACGCCGCGCGTAAATATTTTGGCGTACAGTTTCACCCAGAAGTGACGCACACCACGCAAGGTTTAGATATTCTTAAACGCTTTGTTTTGGATATTTGTGGTTGTGAGGCGTTGTGGACGCCAGCCAATATTGTCACCGATGCCATTGCCACAGTGCGTGCACAAGTGGGCGACCGTAAGGTGCTGCTGGGTTTATCCGGTGGTGTGGATTCCTCTGTTGTGGCAGCGTTACTGCATAAAGCCATTGGCGATCAGTTGACCTGCGTATTTGTTGATCACGGCTTGTTACGCTTGCACGAAGGCGACCAAGTCATGCGCATGTTTGCCGATAATATGGGCGTTAAAGTGATCCGTGTGGATGCGGAAAAACGCTTCCTCGACTTGCTTAAAGGCGAGTCTGATCCTGAAGCCAAGCGTAAAATTATTGGTCGCACTTTTATTGAAGTGTTTGATGAAGAGGCCAGTAAATTAGAAGGTATTGATTTCCTTGCGCAAGGGACGATTTATCCGGACGTTATTGAGTCAGCTGCCATTAAAGGTGGCAAGGCACATGTGATTAAGTCGCATCACAACGTCGGTGGCTTGCCTGAAGATATGAAGTTTGAGCTGGTTGAGCCGCTGCGTGAGTTGTTTAAAGATGAGGTGCGCAAGCTCGGTGTTGAGCTCGGATTGCCGCACGATATGGTCTATCGTCATCCGTTCCCAGGCCCTGGCCTTGGTGTGCGCATTCTGGGTGAAGTGACCAAAGAGTATGCGGACTTGCTACGTCAAGCTGATCATATTTTTATCGAAGAGCTGCGTAAATCGGGTTGGTACGATAAAACCAGTCAAGCCTTTACTGTGTTCTTGCCGGTGAAGTCGGTAGGTGTGGTGGGTGATGCGCGCCGTTATGCTTGGGTTGTTTCATTGCGAGCGGTGGAAACCATCGACTTTATGACGGCACGCTGGGCGCATTTGCCGTATGAGTTGCTGGAGAAAGTATCGGGTCGCATCATTAATGAAATCGAAGGTATTTCGCGTGTGGTGTATGACGTATCGAGCAAGCCACCAGCGACCATTGAGTGGGAATAATTCAGCGTTTATCCTGCTGAGCGCTTGAATGCACAACGGCGAACCTTAGACATAGGGTTCGCCGTTTTTATTTGTGGGTTGGGAGTGTTGTAGGCTCTGAACTGCGCGTTTTTTTGCGCTGCAGGTAAGATCATAAAAAATATAAAAAGATTGTGGGGACACTATTGATAAGGTAGTTTTGGCTTGTATGTATTAATGCATGCTATCTGAAGGTTATAGAACATCAGGAGTTTCATATGGCAGGTTGGTTTGAGTTAAGCAATAGCAGTGATGGTCAATTCCGCTTTGTTTTAAAGGCGGGTAACGCTGAAACTATTCTCACCAGTGAGTTATATAAACAAAAAGCATCAGCATTAAATGGTATTGCTTCAGTGCAGACCAATAGTGCTTTGGATGAGCGCTACGAGCGTAAAACTGCAAAAAACGGTAAGCCGTACTTTAACCTAAAAGCGGCTAATCATCAGATTATAGGCAACAGTCAAATGTATTCATCGCAGGCAGCCTGTGAAAATGGCATCGCCAGTGTTAAAACCAATGGATCAACAGAGACAATTAAAGATCTGACCTTGCCGGCCTAAAGCCGACCCAACTGCCATTTGCAGCTTATGCTAAATGGCAGTTGGGGGTGTATCCGCACGCCATCTGCCAGCCATGTCTTGATAAGGCCGGTGCAATATCCGTTATTTCTCTCAGCTAGTCAGCCTGCTTGCAGCGGCATGGGGTTAATCGAGTCTGTGCTTTGTGCTCTTTGCTGCTTACAATACGGGCGTGTTTTTCAATGGCTAAAGAAAAGTGATGCAAGAGCAAAGTGATCAACAGGCGCAAGATGAGTTCTTTATGCGCAAAGCATTGTGCTTGGCCGAACAAGGTGCCGCTTTAGGTGAGGTGCCTGTAGGGGCGGTGCTCGTGCAAAACGGTGAAGTGATTGGGCGGGGATTTAATAGCCCCATTACCCTGAATGACCCCAGCGCTCATGCTGAAGTGCAAGCGATCCGTGATGCTGCGACTCGGTTATGCAATTACCGCTTACCTGGTACGACCCTGTATGTCACATTAGAGCCTTGTCATATGTGTGCCGGTTTAATTGTGCATGCGCGTATTGCTCGTGTGGTCTTTGCTGCGAATGAGCCGCGCGCTGGGGCTGTGGCCAGTCAAGGGTGTTTCTTTGCTCAGCCTTTTTTAAATCATCGCGTGGTTATGACCGGTGGCGTGCTGGCGCAGGAGTCAGCGCAGTTGCTGAAGAATTTTTTTAAGGCGCGCCGCTAGTGGTGTTACTGAGAGATAACAGCAGGATCAATCGGTGCTGTGCGTCCGTCGTTCGGCTGTAAACCCGGTACATGAGTGCTGCCGCTGGTAATATGTGCGCCTTCTATTTGCGGCTGTGTGACCCAGGTTAAGATGTCGTAATAGCGGCGGATATTATTGACAAAATGCACGGGTTCGCCGCCGCGCGCATAGCCGTAACGGGTTTTGCTGTACCACTGTTTTTGTGCCAAGCGCGGTAATATAGTTTTAACATCAAGCCAAGCATTGGGATCTAAACCTTCAGCCGCAGTGAGCTTGCGAGCATCTTCAAGATGCCCCATGCCCACATTATAGGCCGCTAAAGCAAACCAAATGCGGTCGGAGGCATTGATCTCGCTGGGCAGCTGCGACATTAATAAAGCGATATAGCGCGCACCGCCCAGAATGCTTTGCTTGGGGTCAAGACGATCATTGACACCCATGGCTTGAGCGGTGCGCTGAGTGAGCATCATTAGGCCGCGCACACCGGTTTTCGAGGTGGCAGTGGGTAACCAATGTGACTCTTGATACCCCATTGCAGCCAATAAGCGCCAGTCTATTGCATGTTCTTTGGCTGCATCGCGAAAGGCCGCTTCATAATTGGGGAGGCGTTGTTGTAAATGGCGGGCGAACGCATAGGCACCGACATAACCTAAGGTGTCAACATGGCCGTAATAGCGCTCAGTGAGGCGCTGTAGCAGCCCTGACTGTTTGGCGTTGGCCAGGAAACGGTTGATTTCATTGAGCAGGCTGATGTCATCGCCAGCCGCAATGGCCCAGCGTTGCTGAAGGTTATCGTTTAAATTAAAAGCAACCCGGATATTAGGAAAGTACACCTGATTCATGGCCACTTGATTGGAGTTGACTAGGGTTAAATCAATCTGCTGCTCATCAACCATGCGCAGTAAGTCAACACTCTCTACTTGATCAGAAACAGCATAATCAAGATCTGGGTACTCTTGTTTAAGCGCCTTGAGATTGTCTTCGTGAATGCTGCCTTTAAGGGCGAGCAGGTTTTTACCCACTAAGTGCTGTGCTTGTTTGGGGCGCGGACTCTTGTGGTGATAAATAACTTGCGCGGCAACATCCAGGTAGGGGTCTGAAAAACGCACATGAGCTAAACGTGCAGGGCTTTCGACTAAACCTGCGGCAGCCAAAACAGGGCCATCTTCAGCGCCGAGACGACTAAATAATTGATCAATGTTTTCCGCGGTTTCTATTTTTAATTCAACCCCAAGTTGCTTGGCAAAGTGCTTAACCAGCTCATACTCAAAACCCGTATCACCGTTGCGGTCTTGGAAGTACGTTGAAGGGCTGTTGCGCGTAATCACATGCAAAACGCCTTTCTCTTGAATCCGCTCAAGGGTTGAAGGAGGCTTGCTGCAGCCATTTAATGCCAGTAGCAAGCCGGCTGCACAGCACAATAAAAGGGTGCGAATTGTTGATGGTGTCAGTAAATGCATGGATGCAGTATACGCAAGTGCGGATTAAACCCGCAAAAAAACAGTGCTGTCGGAGGGAAATACAGTGCTGCTAAATCTGAATTGAGAGTAATAAAAGTCTAAATGGCAGATTTGGATGGTTATTTATCGCCATGGAGACTAGAATATCCGCCCATTTCATACAACTTTTTCTGAGGCTGTCACGACGATGCTGATCTTGCGCGGCGCTCCTGCCCTTTCTGCTTTTCGCCACGAGAAACTTTTTGAACAGTTGCGTCAGAAGGTTCCCTCTGTCAGCGGTTTGTACGCTGAGTTTGCTCATTTTGTTGAGGTTTCAGCTGCGTTAAGCAGTGAAGAAGGCCAAGTCCTTAGCCGCTTACTGAAGTACGGTCCAACGGTGCCAAGCCAAGAACCAAGCGGACGTCTATTTTTAGTTGTGCCACGTTTTGGCACCATTTCACCTTGGTCCAGTAAGGCAACCGATATTGCCAAAAACTGCGGACTGGCCAAAGTACAGCGCATTGAGCGCGGTATGGCGTATTACATCAGTGGCGATTACAGCGAAGCTGAAGCGCAGCTGATTGCCGCTGCCCTGCATGACCGCATGACGCAGCTGGTGCTGGGGGCTATGGAAGAGGCCTCTGCTTTATTTAGCCATGCCCAGCCACGCCCATTAGCCGTGGTTGATGTGCTTGAAGGTGGTGTTGAGAGTTTAGAGAAGGCTAATATTGAGCTGGGTTTGGCCCTTGCTGAAGATGAAATTGAATACTTGGTAACTAATTTCAAAAAGCTCGGCCGTAATCCGCATGACGTTGAGCTGATGATGTTTGCTCAAGCAAACTCCGAGCATTGCCGGCATAAGATATTTAACGCCAGCTGGGATGTAGATGGCGAAGCGCAAGAAAAATCACTGTTTGCGATGATTAAAAACACCTTCCAAATGAACAGTGAGGGTGTGTTATCAGCCTATAAAGATAATGCTTCAGTGATTGAAGGTTTTACTGCGGGTCGTTTTTTCCCGGACCCTGTCAGCGGTGAATATGCGGCGCATCAAGAGCCGATTCATATATTGATGAAAGTCGAAACCCATAACCACCCAACTGCGATTGCACCATTCCCTGGAGCATCGACCGGTTCTGGTGGTGAGATTCGTGACGAAGGTGCCACCGGTCGCGGCTCGAAACCTAAAGCCGGTTTAACGGGCTTTACCGTATCCAACTTAAATATTCCAGGTTATATCCAGCCGTGGGAAGTGCCGTACGGTAAGCCTGAGCGTATTGTTGACGCATTAGATATTATGATTGAAGGTCCCCTTGGTGGCGCTGCCTTTAATAATGAATTTGGCCGTCCCGCCGTAACCGGTTATTTCCGCACCTTTGAGCAAGCGATTCGCACGCCGCGTGGTGAAGAAGTACGCGGTTATCATAAGCCCATTATGTTAGCCGGTGGTTTAGGTAATATCCGTGCTGAGCATGTGCAAAAAGATGATATTGCTGTTGGCAGCAAGCTTATTGTGCTGGGTGGCCCTGCCATGCTGATTGGCTTGGGTGGCGGTGCTGCATCGTCCATGGCAACCGGTGCGTCCTCAGCGGATTTAGACTTTGCTTCGGTGCAGCGTGAAAATCCAGAAATGGAGCGTCGTTGTCAGGAAGTTATCGATCGTTGCTGGCAGTTGGGCGAAGACAACCCAATCAGCTTTATCCATGACGTGGGTGCTGGTGGCTTATCGAATGCCTTCCCTGAGCTGGTGAACGATGCCGGACGTGGCGGTGTGTTTAATTTGCGTAATATTCCCAATGATGAACCGGGAATGAGTCCGCTAGAAATCTGGTGTAATGAGTCGCAAGAACGCTATGTGCTGGCGGTCAAGCCCGAAAACCTTGAGCGTTTTGCTGCGATCTGTGAGCGTGAGCGTTGCCCGTATGCCGTGGTGGGTGAGGCGACGCAAGAGCGTCATTTGACGGTTACTGATAGCCATTTTGGTAATAACCCAGTGGATATGCCGCTGGAGGTGTTACTGGGCAAGCCGCCGCGTATGCATCGCAGTGTTGAGCGTGAGCAAGAGTTGGCTGATGATTTTGCTGCGGCACAATACAACTTAAAAGAAGCTGCTGAGCGTGTGTTACGTCACCCAGCAGTGGGCAGTAAAAGCTTTTTAATTACCATTGGCGACCGCAGCGTGACGGGCTTAGTGGCCCGTGATCAGTTTGTCGGCCCTTGGCAAGTACCCGTTGCTGACTGTGCTGTAACGGCGAGTAGCTTCGATGCTTACGTGGGCGAGGCGATGGCGATGGGTGAGCGTACACCTTTGGCTCTCTTAGATGCGCCAGCTTCTGGACGTATGGCGGTAGGTGAGGCCGTAACAAACTTAGCGGCTGCACGTATTAACAAAATATCGGATATCCGTTTATCAGCAAACTGGATGGCGGCAACTGGACACCCAGGTGAAGATGCGCGCTTGTATGACACCGTCCAAGCCGTTGGTATGGAATTATGCCCAGCGCTGGGTATTACCATTCCAGTGGGTAAAGACTCGATGTCAATGAAAACCAGCTGGCAGGATGAGGGCATTGAGAAATCAGTCACTTCACCTTTGTCGTTGGTGATTACAGGTTTTGCTCCTGTGCCTGATATCCGTCAAACGCTGACACCACAGTTGCGCCTCGATAAAGGTGATAGCGCACTGCTGTTGATTGATTTAGGTCGTGGTCAAAACCGCTTAGGCGCATCGATTTTTGCGCAAGTATACAGTCAAATCGGGCAGCAGACGCCTGATGTAGACAGCGCGGACGACCTGAAAGCGTTCTTCGCAACCATTCAAAGCTTAAATGCTCAGCAACGTTTATTGGCTTACCATGACCGTTCTGATGGTGGTTTATTGACCACTTTGCTGGAAATGGCTTTTGCTGGACACTGTGGTTTAGATATCAACCTAGATGCTTTGAATATTACTGCTGAAGCTATCAATGCGGCGCTGCTAAACGAAGAGTTGGGCGCTGTGGTGCAGGTGTTAAGCAGTGATGTCGACGCGGTCGTGGCTGCTTTCGCAGATGCTGGTTTAGCTGAGTGTGTCAGCGTAATAGGTCGCCCAGTTGCCGGTGATGCTATTAAAATCAGCTTGGCAGGTCAGAGCGTATTTAGCGGCGAGCGCCGATTATTACAGCGTGTTTGGACCGAGACCAGCTACCAGATTCAACGTCTACGTGATAATGCTGAATGCGCTGAGCAAGAATTTGAAGTTCTGCTGGATCAAGATAACCCAGGTTTATCGGCCAAACTGACCTTTGATATCAACGCAGATATCAGTGCGCCCTATATCAAAAAAGGTTTACGTCCGCGCGTGGCCGTCTTGCGTGAGCAGGGTGTGAATGGTCACGTAGAAATGGCCGCTGCCTTTGATCGCGCCGGTTTTGCTGCGGTCGATGTGCATATGAGTGATGTGTTGGCCGGTCGCGTTGATCTGGAAACATTTAAAGGTCTTGTCGCTTGCGGTGGTTTCTCTTACGGTGACGTGCTGGGTGCAGGTGAAGGCTGGGCAAAATCCATTCTCTTTAATAACCGTGCGCGCGACGCCTTCGCTGCATTCTTTAATCGGGATGACAGCTTCACCTTAGGTGTGTGTAATGGTTGCCAGATGCTATCGAATCTGAATGAGTTGATTCCTGGCTCTGAGTTCTGGCCGCGCTTTGTGCGCAATCAGTCTGAGCAATTTGAAGCACGTGTAGCCATGGTGGAAGTGCAAGAGTCGGCTTCGATCTTCTTGCAAGGCATGGCCGGCTCACGGATGCCAGTGGTGGTTGCGCATGGCGAAGGGCGTGCGGAATATGCCAGCCACGATGCAATGCTAGAGTCTGATGTGTCTGGCTGCGTCAGTCTGCGTTACGTGGATAACTACGGTAAGGTGACTGAGCGCTATCCAGCCAACCCGAACAGCTCGCCTCGAGGTATTACGGGATTAACCAACCGTGATGGTCGCGTGACCATTATGATGCCACACCCTGAGCGCCTGTTCCGTGCAGTGCAGAACTCTTGGTGCCCAGATGAGTGGCAAGAAGACGGCGCATGGTTGCGCATGTTCCGTAATGCCCGAGTTTGGGTTGACTAAGCCAGTTGAGCTCGCTTAACAACGCCGCTGTTAATCAGCGGCGTTGTGCTATCTGGACCTTGGGTTTGTGTTCTTTAGATAGGATGTTAATACGGTATTGGCGAGTACAACATGCGCTGAGTTATATAACTGTATGTTTGGGCTTAGCCAGCGTAGCCAGTGACTTAGGGGCGGATTTCAATCAAAGTGCCGTCTTTTACCGACTCCCAAACCTCCTGCATATCCGCGTTGTTCAGCGCAATGCAGCCTTCTGTCCAGTCCAGCGTATTGAAAAACCACTCAGGATAGTCCTCATCTTCTGGTGTGCCGTGCAGCATAATCATATTGCCCGGTGGTAGGCCGGTTTCTTCGGCGCGCTTTAGATCTTTAGCATTGGGGTAGGAAATGTGCATGGCTAAATTGAAATTATCACTGCGCTTGCGCCAGTTGATCCAATACAAGCCTTCAGGTGTGCGTTGATCGCCTTCATACTCTTTGGGGCCGCTTTTCTTGCCCAGCGAGACTCGGTATGACTTCACAACTTCGCCGCGATGAATTAAATGCAGAGCACGTTCCGACTTGACCACTAGAACTTTATCAATAGGGGGGGTGGGCGTGCTACTGGTTTGGTTGGCATGGGTTGCTATGGGTAAAATAAACAGTAACGCGACAAGCAAAGAACGCATAGAAAAACTTCCGGAAAATTAAACATCCACAGCTTTGCTAAGCTGAATTATTATTGCGGCTATTCTAATCGCTTTGCCTGTGGCTGGCGATCTGTTCGGTAGCAGGCCAATAGCATACTTTTGGTTGAGTGATGCTGAAGTGGCTTGGGCATAGTGCGCTGTTCTGGCATGATGATGCGATATCGAGGTATAGATGCCTATGTTAGATAATGTTATACAGCGAATACAAAATTATTCGCCGCGTGCTGTAGCCTTGCCACAAGACGCACGCGAAGCTGCCGTGTTGATGCCGCTGACGCGCTCAGCTCATCCAGAGCTGGTATTGACCTTGCGCGCACGCAACCTTTCCACTCATGGTGGTGAAGTTGCCTTTCCTGGTGGGCGTCGTGATCCCGAAGATCGAAACTTGATCTACACCGCATTGCGTGAGGCGCATGAAGAAGTGGGGTTGGCGCCCAGCTTGGTTGAAGTGGTGGGGCCGTTGAGTCAAGTGGTGTCGCGGCACGGAGTCAAAGTCACACCTTATGTGGGTTTTGTGCCGGCCGAGCTTGAATACCGAGCTAATGCGGATGAAATCGATTCGATTTTTTCAGTTCCCCTAGAGTTTTTTGCCAGTGATCCGCGTGAAATCACCCACCGTATCGATTATTTGGGGCGCACTTGGTATGTGCCCAGTTATCATTTTGCCGGCTATAAAATCTGGGGATTGACCGCGGTGATGGTGGTTGAGCTGGTGAATTTGGTGTATGACACACAGATTGTTTTAACTGAGCCGCCACAGTTAACTAAAAAAGAACTTTAAATAATAAGCATAAAAAGGAATCAACCATGAAATACCGTTTAGCCGAGAGTCAAGTTGTTGCGCATCCCGAAAGTTGGATTGCTCCTACCGCTGCTGTGATAGGCAAAGTGCGTTTAGATGCTGGCGCCAGTATCTGGTTTAGCGCAGTATTGCGCGGCGATAACGAGCTGATCCATATTGGTGAAAATAGTAATGTGCAAGATGGCACTGTGATGCATACGGATATGGGCTGGCCGTTGACCTTGGGTAAAGGTGTGACTGTCGGGCATAACGCTATGCTGCATGGTTGCACTGTGGGTGATCATAGTTTGATCGGCATTGGTGCGGTGATTCTTAATGGTGCGAAAATTGGCAAGCATTGCATTATTGGCGCTAATAGCTTAATTCCTGAAGGTAAAGAGATTCCTGATGGTAGTTTAGTGATGGGATCGCCCGGTAAGGTTATTCGTGAGCTAACTGAGCAACAAAAAACCATGCTGGAAGCCAATGCGGCGCATTATGTGCATAATGCTCGACGCTACGCAGAACATTTACAGGTAGAGAATGACGACAACCCTTAAACCTCGTGAGAAACCCGTTAAGTCACCTTGTATCAGCTTGTGTGCATTGGATATTAATGACATCTGCATGGGGTGCCAGCGCACAGGTGATGAAATCAGTCGCTGGGGCACCATGACCAATCAACAAAGGCGCGAAGTGCTGGAGCTCGTCGAGCAGCGCGCCCGTCAGCAAGGTCTGCTGAAATAATCAATGAGGATATGTAATGCCCCGTATAGGAACGCCCTTTTCTGCAAGTGCAGTGCGAGTTTTGCTCTGTGGCTCAGGTGAGCTCGGTAAAGAGGTTGCTATTGAGTTGCAGCGCTTTGGCGTTGAAGTGATTGCTGTCGATCGTTATGCCAATGCCCCAGCAATGCAGGTGGCACAGCGTAGTCATGTGATCAATATGCTTGATGATGCTGCGTTACGTGCGGTGATTGAGCAGGAGCAGCCGCACTATATAGTGCCAGAAATTGAAGCCATTGCTACGGCCACTTTAGTGGCTTTGGAAGCTGAAGGTTTTACTGTGATACCTACTGCACGGGCTGCGCAGCTCACCATGGATCGTGAAGGTATTCGACGTTTGGCTGCAGAAGAATTGAAGCTGCCAACCTCGCCCTATGGCTTTGCTGATAATTATGCTGAGTATTGTGCGGCTGTTGAGCAGGTTGGTTACCCTTGCGTGGTTAAACCGCTGATGAGTTCTTCAGGTAAAGGGCAAAGCGTATTACACAGCGAGGCTGATTTAGGCGGGGCGTGGCAGATTGCTCAAGAAGGTGGGCGCACCGGTGCCGGTCGAGTGATTGTTGAAGGCTTTATTGATTTTGATTATGAAATCACCTTGCTGACGGTGCGGCATATTGATGGCACCAGCTTTTGCCAGCCTATTGGTCATCTGCAAGAACGCGGCGACTATGTGCAGTCATGGCAGCCGCAAGTGATGAGCGCGGAGGCTTTGGCGCGGGCGCAGCAGATTGCGCGCAGCATTACCGATGCGCTTGGAGGGCGCGGTGTGTTTGGTGTTGAGTTATTTGTTAAAGGTGATCAAGTTTGGTTCAGTGAAGTGTCGCCGCGCCCGCATGACACAGGGCTCGTCACTTTGTTGTCGCAAGACCTCTCTGAGTTTGCCTTGCATGCGCGGGCTATTTTGGGCTTACCCATTCCGGCAATCCGCCAGCTGGGGCCAACGGCTTCAGCAGTGTTGTTGGTGCAAGGCCATTCAACACAAGCTGCTTTTGCCAATTTGAGCCAGGCTTTACAAGAGCCGGATACGGCATTACGTCTATTTGGTAAGCCTGCAGTTGAGGGTGAGCGACGCATGGGGGTGGCTTTAGCGCAGGCTGCTGACGTGCAAGCGGCTCGCAATAAGGCTTTAAAGGTTATTAGTGCGATAAAGGTTGAGCTTTAATGCTCAACCGTGCGCTTGGATGCGGCCGCTTTGGTGTGGCTGGCGTTGTGCGAGTGTCGTGCCTTGGCGTCATCAGCGTCTTGCTATAACAAGGCGCCGTGCGCCGTGGCTAGCACGGCGCTCAACAGCTTCTTACGAAGCGAAGGATTATTCGACGAGCAACTGTCGTTTATATAGCCTGTTAGTCGCTGTGCCAGAGTCGTGCGCGACTGATGCGATTGTCTTTGATTTCTAGCGTTTCTAGATAGTAGGGACCCACTTGTAGGCACACGCCGCCTTCTGGGATAAATTCTAGAATTTCAGTGATTAAGCCATTGAGGGTTTTCGGGCCATCGCTGGGTAAATCCCACTCTAAGGCTTTATTGATATCGCGAATATAGGCCGCTCCGTCAATGCTGTAACTGCCGTCATTGAGTTGTTTGATTTCTGGCGCAGCGCGTCTGTCATGATCGCTGAACTCGCCAACAATCTCCTCCAAGATATCCTCAAGGGTGACAATCCCTTCAACGTCGCCGTACTCATCCACGACAATGCCGATGCGTCGTTTATGCTTTTGAAAGTTCAACAGCTGAGTGGAAAGCGGTGTGCTTTCTGGTACGAAATAAGGGTCGCTGCAGGCTTCTTGCAGGTCGTCGTGAGTGAGTTTGTTTAGTGTCAGTAAACGCGCAATTTGACGCATATGGATCACGCCAATAATCTGATTAATGTTTTCTCGGTACAGCGGCAGGCGTGTATGTGTGGTTGTGCGCAGTTGCCAGATAATCTGATCGAGGTTGCTGTTAAGGTCGATACCAAAGACCTCATTGCGCGGGATCATAATGTCGTTGACGGTAACTTTTTCTAAATCAAGGATGCCCAGTAACATATCTTGGCGGTTGCCGGGGAGCTCTTGACCCGCTTCACGCACCACGCTGCGCAGCTCTTCGGTAGAGAGGCTTTCTGATGAGTGATGGCGTGTATCAACCCCAAACAAACGCAATAAGCCATTGCTGATGGCGCCCGTGAGCCAGACGATAGGGTGGAGTGGCGCCATTAATAGCAAAATAATCCGGCTGGCCGGAAACGCGATCAATTCAGGGCGTAGAGCAGCCAGTGTTTTTGGCGTGATTTCACCGAAAATAAGAATGACAATTGTCAGTACAGTGGTGGCAATCACAACGCCTGCATCGCCCCAAAGATCAACGGCAATAACGGTAGCAATGGATGCAGCTAAAATATTAACCACATTATTGCCAACTAAAATAGTCCCCAGTAATCGGTCAGGTTTACTGAGTAGCTGCTGAGCACGCTGCGCGCTGCGATGGCCTTCACGGCTCAGGTGGCGTAAGCGGTAGCGGTTTAAGCTTAATAAGCCGGTTTCCGAGCTGGAGAAAAACGCAGAGCAAATAATTAAAAAGATCAGCAAACCCAGTAGATAGCTGATGTGCAAATCGTCCACAAGCAAAGAGCCTCAAATAACTAAAATAAATTCACGGACTAATTTACTGCCAAAGTACGCCAGCATCAGTAAGAGAAATCCTGCCATTGTCCAGCGGATGGCTTTATGTCCGCGCCAGCCCAGTTGGTGGCGACCCCATAAAAGAATGCCGAAAACCACCCAGGCAATGCAGGATAATAAGGTCTTGTGGACCAGATGTTGCGCAAATAAGTTGTCAAGAAACAGCCAGCCAGTGATCAGTGAAAGCGACAGTAATAACCAGCCTGCCCATAAAAAACCAAACAGCAGGCTTTCCATGCTTTGTAAGGGCGGGAAGTGTTTAATAAGGGTGGATACCGGACGTTTACGTAGCTGCTGATCTTGAATCAGGAGAATCATGGACTGGAAAACAGCGATCGTGATCATGCCGTAGGCCAGAATTGAAAATAAAATATGCGCCAATATACCTGGAGCCTCATTGATGGGCTGCATATTGCCGTGGGGTAAAAACTGCGCGCAGAGCACGGTGATAGCGCCAAGGCTCAGTAGTGGTAGCAATAGAATATGCACCGACATACGGGTCAGGCAGAGTAAAACCAAGCCAATGATGGAGAAGGCAATTAAGCTGGCTGCATTAAATAAGCTTAAAATCAGACCTTGCTCTGAGAGCAATAAAGAAAACAGGCTGATGCCGTGTGCTGCGAAGCCTAATACGGTAAGGCTTGTAGCAAGCGCTTGGTTGATAGGCGCACGACGCCAAAGGCAGCCCGCCATATATAAGCATGTGATAGCGTAAAAGGTGGCAGCGAAGAGACTAAAAAGCAGAGTGGACATAAGGCCTAATTTAATAATTTCTACAGGTTGAGTTTGGCATATAATACATCAGCGTAGAAACAATATTTACTTTGCTGCGCTGAGATGCCTAATGTTCCCAGTCTTTTGTGCGTCAGGCAACGCTAGAACCATCAAAAGGACAATATCCTTTGACAGTTGCAGAGTCTATCCATAGAATATCGCGCCTATGATAAATGGACCGATTCCTCCTCACGTTGATCCGCGAAAACTTGCAGATCGTGGCATCTCCTTAACTGGTGAGCTACCTTTGTGCCAATTTTCTAGGGTCTGCGAATTGCTGACAAACACTGCCGGAGATGTTCGGGTAGCGTTTGAATTTAGCCGCGACGAGCTGCATGTAGCATTAGTGCGATTGAAGCTTGAGTCGGAGGTTAGGATGATCTGCCAGCGTTGCTTGGATGAAGCGGTGATACCTGTAGGTGGTGAGTATTTATATGCCATCGTAAAACCTGGCATGGATGAATTACATTTACCCAAAGGGTATGACGTACTTGAAGTAGGTGAAGAGCCTTTAGATTTGTTGGCATTGATTGAAGATGAGTTATTACTCGCTTTACCCATTGTCCCTATGCATCCACCTGAAGAATGCCAGCAACCGGCTGGACTCCTAGAGTCCGAGTCGAGCAAGAATGCGGTTAAAAGGTCCAACCCATTCAGTGTATTGGCGCAGTTAAAGCGTGACCCAAACGTTTAGGAGTTAATAATTATGGCTGTTCAGAAGAGCAAAAAATCCCGTTCAGCGCGTGGTATGCGCCGTTCACACGATGCACTTACCGCAAGCGCTTTGACTGTAGAGCAAAGCACCGGTGATGTGCGTTTACGCCACCACGTGTCGGCAGACGGCATGTACCGTGGTCGCCAAGTGATTGCGAAGGATTCTGCTGAGTAAACCTTGCTAGGTTCAGCAATAGCAGTTGATGCAATGGGCGGGGACTTCGGTCCCCGTCTTGCTGTTTCTGCGTCTATAAAAAGTTTACTGGAGCATCCGCAGCTGCATATTGTGCTGGTGGGTGACTCGCAAGTAATTGAGTCAGTTCTGACTCAATTTCCTGATGTCGATCGCTCACGGCTTAGCATACAGCATGCCAGTGAAAGCATATCGATGACTGATTTGCCAGCCCATGCGCTGCGCCATAAGCCCGATTCATCCATGCGTGTTGCTTTGCAGTTGTTGCGGGATAAGCAGGTGCAGGCCTGTGTCAGTGCCGGTAATACCGGTGCGTTAATGGCTTTGGCTAAACATGTACTCAATACTTTGCCACATATCGAGCGTCCAGCCCTGATGACGGCGCTGCCTACTTTGACCGGTGAAACACATTTGTTGGATCTGGGGGCTAATGTTGATGTCAATGCTGCGCAGTTGGTGCAATTTGCTTTAATGGGGTCTGCTGCACTGCAGGCTCAAGGTATGGCTAAACCGCGTGTGGCTTTGCTTAATGTCGGCAGTGAGGCCATTAAAGGCAGTCAGCAGGTTAAGCTCGCTGCTGCAGAGTTACAGGCAATGCGGCAGATCAACTATATCGGCTATGTCGAGGGCAATGGTGTTTTTCGTGGCGATGCTGATGTGGTTGTGTGTGATGGTTTTGTTGGCAATGTGTTGCTTAAATCCAGTGAAGGCTTGGCGCAGATGATTACTGCGCGCGTCAGGCAGCGTCTTGGGCGTGGTCTGCGAGCTTGGTTATTGGCTTGGCTGGCAGCGCCGCTACTTAAGGTTTTGCGTTCAGAGTTGGCGCCGGACCGTTATAACGGTGCATGTTTGCTGGGTGTCGATGGTGTGGTTGTGAAAAGTCATGGCAACGCCTCGCAGGAAGCGTTTCAGGCTGCAATAGCTGTGGCCTATGATGCTGTGCAGGAAAAGCTGCTGCAACGCCTGCAGGCTGGATTGCAAGAATTAAGTGAGCGTTAAGTGCAGCGCAGTAATAAAGTGTGACGGATGGATCAGGCTTATCATCCAATGGTCGGTTTGTTATTCGTATCCTAAGCGTGGCAAACTTTCTTTGTTGAATGGCAGGTAATTATTGTTATGAAGGCTTCTCTTGCGTTTGTGTTCCCTGGGCAAGGTTCTCAGGCGGTCGGTATGCTGGCAGATATAGGTGCGGCAGAGCCGATTGTAATTGATACCTTTGCCGAAGCATCCGCTGCTTTAGGTTATGATCTGTGGGCGTTGAGTCAGCAAGGTCCAGCTGAAGTATTGAATCAGACAGATAAAACTCAGCCCGCTATTTTAACCGCGTCTATTGCCTTATGGCGTTTGTGGGCGGCGCAATCAGCTGTCCAGCCGGCTTATGTAGCGGGGCATAGTTTGGGTGAGTACTCCGCTTTAGTGGCTGCCGGCAGTCTTTCTTTGGCTGATGCAGTGCGTCTTGTTGAGCGTCGCGGTCAGTTGATGCAGGAAGCTGTGCCGGTAGGTACGGGTGGCATGGCCGCAATCCTTGGTTTGGATGATGCGGATGTGCAGGCCGCTTGTGCAGAAGCTGCGCAAGGTGAGGTGGTCAGCGCGGTGAATTTTAATGCCCCAGGTCAAGTGGTGATTGCCGGTGCAGCGGCTGCGGTTGAGCGTGCGATTGAGGCCTGTAAAGCGCGTGGTGCTAAACGTGCGATGGCATTGCCAGTGAGCGTTCCCTCGCATTGTGCATTGATGCAACCTGCTGCGCAGCAGTTTGCAGAATCCTTGGCGGCCATTGAGTGGCAGCAACCCAATATTGCTTTAGTGCAGAATGTCAGCGCTGAAGTTGTCACTGATTTAGCTATTTTAGAGCAAAACCTTTTAGCGCAGCTTTACAGCCCCGTGCGCTGGGTTGAGTCTATGGTGTGCTTGGCCGCGCAAGGGGTCACTGATGTCGTTGAGTGTGGTCCAGGTAAGGTGCTCTCTGGCCTCAATAAGCGCTGTATTAAAGGTGTGAATAGCTATAATTTAGATACCCCAGAAGCCTTTGCAGCAGCTGTTGCTGCGCAGCTTTGAGATGGAGATGATAATGAGCTTACAAGGTAAAGTGGCTTTGGTCACCGGTGCGAGCCGCGGTATTGGTCGAGCCATTGCCCTGCAGTTGGGCGCCCAAGGCGCGACTGTGATTGGTACTGCAACCTCTGAGCAAGGTGCACAAAGCATCAGCCAAGCGTTGCAAGAAAAAGGTATTCAGGGCGCAGGTATGGTACTCAACGTTTGTGATGCTGAGTCTGTGGCTGCGACACTTGAGCGCATTCAATCTGAGTTTGGTGCTCCTCTGATTTTAGTCAATAACGCAGGTATCACACGTGATAACTTGATGCTGCGGATGAAGGACGAAGAGTGGTTTGATGTCATTGATACCAACTTGCACAGTCTGTACCGTATGTCGAAGGCTGTACTGCGAGGCATGACTAAAGCACGCTGGGGCCGTATTATCAGCATCGGTTCAGTGGTCGGAGCTATGGGTAATGCGGGTCAAGTCAACTACGCAGCAGCAAAAGCTGGGCTAGAAGGATTTGGTCGTGCGTTGGCACGTGAAGTGGGGTCGCGCTCCATTACGGTCAATGCGGTGGCACCTGGCTTTATTGATACCGATATGACGCGCGAGTTGCCTGAAGCGCAGCGTGAAGCACTCTTGACCCAGATCCCATTGGGGCGTTTGGGGCAGGCAGAAGAAATCGCCAATGTGGTGTCTTTTCTGGCTTCAGAGCAGGCGTCTTATGTCACTGGAACTACGATTCCTGTGAATGGCGGCATGTATATGAGTTAAAATGACTGTTATTGTGACCGAAGCTCTGAGTTTTGAGTCATAATTGCAGTTTGTAACATTAGAGCTGTTTGTGCAGTGTGCAGAGCACTATACGAATAGATCAAATAAGTGGTTCGCAAAGGGCAAGCAGTTCGCTTAAAATGCGCAAACCCTTTTATATATAGTGGCAGCTTGGGTTGCCCAGACTTTTCCATTTAGGAGTGATACACGGTATGAGCACTATTGAAGAACGCGTTAAAAAAATCGTTGCTGAGCAGTTAGGTGCTAAAGCAGAAGACGTGACCAACAGCGCATCTTTTGTTGATGATTTAGGCGCGGATTCATTGGATACAGTTGAGTTAGTAATGGCTCTTGAAGAAGAGTTCGAAACTGAAATTCCTGATGAAAAAGCTGAAAAAATCACTACTGTTCAAGAAGCAATCGACTACATCAACGCCCACGCGCAGTAATGTAAACGGTTACTTTACAACAGTGAAAGCCGCGCGACTTATTACGAGTGTGCGGCTTTTTTTTGTACAGCACATTTTACATTAACAAGAGGTTGTCGCCATGTCGCGTAGACGTGTCGTAGTTACCGGGATAGGTATGCTGTCCCCGCTAGGTGTTGATGTCGCGCAAAGTTGGTCAGGCATCCTAGCTGGTAAAAGTGGTATCAATTTGATTGACCATTTTGACGTTGAAGCTTTTTCAACGCGTTTTGGTGGTTCGGTTAAGAACTTTGATGTCGAGCAGTATATGCCGGCCAAAGATGCACGACGTTTGGACTTGTTTATCCAGTATGGTCTAGCGGCCGGTCTGCAAGCGATGCAAGACTCAGGTCTAGACGTTACTGATGCCAACCGTCAGCGCATTGGTGTGGTGATGGGGTCTGGTATTGGCGGACTGACCAATATTGAAAACACCAGCAAAGTTTTAATAGAGCAAGGTCCGCGTCGTATTTCACCTTTTTTTGTGCCGGGCTCAATTATCAATATGATTTCCGGAGTCTTGTCGATTCAGTTAGGTTTGCAAGGCCCCAATTACGCTATCGCAACAGCTTGTACGACAGGTACGCATTGCATTGGCATGGCAGCGCGCAATATTGCTTATGGCGAAGCGGATGTGATGCTGGCAGGTGGTGCTGAAATGGCCGCTTGTGGCTTAGGTTTAGGCGGCTTTGCTGCATCACGCGCGCTATCGACACGCAATGATAATCCACAAGCCGCAAGCCGTCCTTGGGATGCAGATCGTGATGGTTTTGTCTTGTCTGATGGTGCTGGCGCTTTAGTCCTTGAAGAGCTCGAGCATGCCAAAGCGCGTGGCGCGACTATTTATGCTGAAGTGGCTGGTTTTGGTATGAGCGCGGATGCTTACCATATGACCTCGCCACCCGAGCTAGGTGATGGTGCTGCACGCTGTATGGCGAGCGCCCTGCGTGATGCGGGTATGCGTCCTGATCAAGTGCAGTATGTGAATGCCCACGGCACTTCGACGCCTGCCGGTGACTTAGCCGAAGTCAACGCCATTAAAACTGTGTTTGCTGATCATGCCAAAGCCTTGGCTGTGAGCTCAACGAAGTCGATGACTGGGCACTTGCTGGGTGCTGCCGGAGCGGTTGAGGCTATTTTTAGTGTGTTATCGCTTCGCGATCAAGTGGCACCGCCAACCATCAACCTCGATCAGCCGGGTGAAGGTTGTGATTTAAACTTTGTTCCACATCACGCCCAGCCGATGAAAATTGATGCGGTATTGTCCAACTCCTTTGGTTTTGGCGGTACTAACGGCTCGTTGTTGTTACGTCGGTATAGCTAAAGGTGCAAGCCTGGATTAACGGTCGGCCAGCTGAGTGTATCTCGCTAGCCGATCGTGGTTTAGCCTATGGCGATGGCCTATTTGAAACCATAAAAGTACACAATGGCCATGCCGTTTTGCTTGAGCGGCACTTGGCTCGTTTGCACGACGGCTGCCAGCGCTTGGCGATATCCTGTGATATGGCGTCAGTGCAACAAGAGTTGTTGGCTTATATGCAACAGCTTGGCAGCGGTGTGTGTAAACTCATTGTGACGCGCGGAGTCGGGCAGCGAGGTTATGGTTATCCTCAACCTTGTCAACCGCAGCGCATTTTACAAGCATCGAGTCTTCCGCAGTGGCCTGCAGCTTATGCGCAGCAGGGTGTGCAATTATTTGCCTGCCAGTTGCGGCTGGCAGAGCAGCCGCGGTTGGCTGGTTTAAAACATCTGAATCGACTAGAGCAAGTCCTTGCGCGTGCCGAGTGGTCTGACCCAGCTTATGCTGAAGGGTTATTGTTGGATCAGCAGGGGCGTGTCGTTGATGGGGTGTTTAGCAATATTTTTATTGTGCAGAAGCAGCAGCTGTTCACTCCAGCGCTTAATCGTTGTGGTGTTGCCGGAGTGATGCGAGCGGAGCTGCTCGAACGTGCGGTTGCTGCAGGTATTGCCGTGCATGAGGCAGATATCAGTCTGCAACAATTGCAGCAGGCGGATGAAGTTTTTACCTGTAATAGCCTCTACGGTATTTGGCCGGTACGCGGCTACACAACACAGCACTGGCCGGTCGGCCCTGTGACCCGTAAACTGCAGCAACTTATTCTCGATTTAGTGGATCAATAGCCATGCTGCGCAAGTTATTTATTGCCGTTATTAGCGGCTGCATATTTTTGGCCATCGGGGTTGCTCTGCTGTTTTGGATGCAGCGTGAGGTGCTTGAGCAGACGTTGCAGGTTGAGGCTGAGCAGGTGCTAACTGTGCCTGCAGGTAGCACGCCGAACGCATTATTGCTGCAGTTAGAACAACAAGGCGCTTTGCATGGTGCTTTTTGGTTGCGCCTCACTTGGCGTTTGCAAGGGCATGTGCAGCCTTTACACGCAGGAGAGTATCAGCTTAGCCCTGCCATGACCGTTGCGCAGTTATTGGAAAAGTGGCGCTCTGGGGACGTTTTACAATACCGTGTAACTTTGGTTGAAGGCTGGAATTTTCGCCAGTTGCGATCTGCTTTAGCGCAGCAAGATAAACTGCAGCACACTTTGGCTGATGTCAGTGATAGCGAGTTGATGCGGATGCTCGGACAAGCCAATGTGCACCCTGAAGGTCGATTTTTTCCTGATACTTATAATTTTGTCCGCGGGCAGACGGATTTTGATATTTTGCAACAAGCCCATCAGCGACTACAAAAGGTTTTAGCGCAAGAGTGGGCTGAGCGCGCTGATGATTTACCTTATCGCAGCCCGGATGAAGCTTTAATCATGGCTTCGATTATTGAAAAAGAAACCGGTGTTGCCTATGAGCGTGAGGAGATTGCCGGTGTATTTATACGGCGTTTAAAGCTGGGTATGTTGCTGCAAACTGATCCTACCGTTATTTATGGCATGGGGGAGCGTTATGCGGGCAAAATTACCCGCGCTGATTTGCGCCGCCCCACAGCTTACAATACGTATGTGATTGCCGGCTTGCCGCCTACTCCGATTGCGATGGTAGGGCGTGAAGCCATTTATGCAGCGTTACATCCTAAACCGGGTAAAAGCTTATACTTTGTTGCCCGTGGTGATGGCACTCATGTGTTCTCTAATACTTTAGCTGAACACAATAAAGCCGTGCGTGAGTTTCAGCTCAAGCGCCGTGCTGATTATCGCTCGAGCCCTGCGCCAACTACAGCCCAGTAAGGATTTATGATGCGTGGATTATTTATTACCTTAGAAGGCCCTGAGGGTGCAGGTAAAACAACGAATCGAGCTTATTTAGCCGAGCAGTTGCAAGCTCAAGGCTTTCGTGTGACGTTAACCCGAGAGCCGGGTGGCACTGCGCTGGCGGAGCAGATTCGTGAGATTTTATTGGCACCCCACGATGAGCCTATGGCGGTAGATACTGAGTTGCTGCTGATGTTTGCTGCACGCGCGCAGCACTTAGCCCAAGTGATAGTGCCTGCTCTAGCTGAAGGACATATTGTTATTTGCGACCGTTTTACCGATGCCACTTATGCCTATCAAGGCGGTGGACGTGGTTTGGACTGTTCACGTATAGCTGTGCTTGAACACTTTGTTCAAGGCGATTTACGTCCTGATCTGACCTTGCTGTTTGATTTGCCCGTTGCGGCGGGGCTGGCACGTGCAGCGGCTCGCGGTCAGTTGGATCGCTTTGAGCAAGAGCAGCAGAACTTTTTTGAAGCGGTGCGCCAAGCCTATTTGCAACGGGCCAAGAATGACCCTGAGCGTTTTAGGCTGGTGGATGCACAACTGAGTTTGCCAGAGGTGCAAAAAAGCTTAGATATTTATCTTAAGGAAATTATGGAACGCGCCGGTGAACACTGATCTGTACCCGTGGCAAACATCGTTGTGGCAATCATTGGCTGGGCGTAGTCAGCAGGCGCATGCCTATTTGCTGCATGGTCCAGCAGGCAGCGGTAAGCGCGCTTTGGCGGAATGTTTTGCTGCGTTTTTGTTATGCAAAGCGCCAGTGCAACAGCGCGCGTGCGGGCAGTGTTCGGCGTGTAAGTTATATGCAGCAGACACCCATCCGGATTTAGTCAGGCTTGAGCCGGAAGAGGAAGGAAAAGGGATTTTAATTGCCAGTGTGCGGGAGTTAGTGAGTAAAATCTTGCAAACCTCGCAGCAGGGCGGGCGCAAAGTGGTGATTGTGGAGCCTGCAGAGGCGATGACGATAGGCTCCGCCAACGCACTATTGAAAAGTCTTGAGGAGCCTGCAGGCTCGACGGTTTTTTTACTGATCAGCCATCAGTTTAGCTTTCTGCTGCCAACCATTAAAAGTCGTTGTGTGCTGCAAGTCTGTCCGCTACCCAGTACCGAGGACAGCGTACAATGGTTGCAACAACAGCGTCCCGAACTCAGTGCAGAGCAGTGCCAGACTGTTTTAGCCTTAGCCTCAGGCTCGCCGTTGAATGCACAAAAGTTGCTCGATGCTGATGTTTTGGCGCTTCGCGAGCAGGTTGTAGCTGGGGTTAAACAGTTATTTAAGCAACAAAGCAGTCCCAGTGATTTAGCTCAAGCGTGGGCGAAAATTCCACAAGAATTGCTTTTTGATTGGTTCTGTCAATGGGCGCAGTTGATGTTGCGCTATAAAGTGACCGAAGATGAAACCCAGTTAGGCTTGCCAGATATGCGTGTTGTGTTAAAACATGTGGCTTCGCGAGCAGCATTAACGGCATTGCTGGAAACACAAGATTGGTTACTGGAGCACCGCCAGAAAGTTCTGCGCCGTGTACCTTTACGCGCTGATTTACTGCTAGAAAGTTTATTGCTACGTTGGCAGGCGCTGCTACCGCGCTGAGTGGGTCTATGTGCGTATAATAACAACATTGCACTGGCTGGTTATTACCGCGAGTGACTCGCATCACACAGTTATTAACTTGCAAGGAAGGTTCTATGAATTTGCCCCCTAATCTCGGTCCGCGCAATGGTATTTTATCGCTGACCATTAAAGATAAGTCCGTACTTTATGCGGCTTACATGTCATTTATTAAAAATGGTGGCTTGTTTATTCCAACCAATAAAGATTACAAATTGGGTGATGAGGTTTTTATGCTACTGAACCTTATGGAAGAGCCGGAAAAACTACCGGTAGCGGGTAAGGTGGTATGGATTACTCCACGCGGTGCGCAGGGTAATCGTGCGGCTGGAATTGGTGTGCAATTTAATGATGATGATATTAATGCACGTAATAAAATTGAAACCTATTTAGCCGGTGCGCTTAAATCGGATCGACCCACACATACCCTGTAATGTGTTTTTCTATGACTTCTAATGACGACTATAACCATGCTTATTGATTCACACTGTCACCTTGATCGACTTGATTTAACGGCCTATAACGGCTGCTTGGATACAGCGCTGCAAGCGGCCCGTGAGCGTGGTGTTGGGCATTTTTTATGCATTGGTATCAGTGTTGAGAATGCGCCAACAGTGCGTGCTTTTACTGAGCGTTATGCCGATGTAGACTGCTCAGTGGGTGTGCATCCATTGGATTTAAGTCGCGGCAGTGAGCCAACCATGCAATGGTTACTGGATGAGTTGAATCATCCTGGCGTGGTAGCGGTTGGTGAAACGGGTTTGGATTATCACTATCAGTCGGAAACCGCGCAGATGCAGCAGGACTCGTTTCGTCTGCATTTAGATGCAGCGCGCGAATGTGGCAAGCCGGTGATTGTGCATACCCGTGAAGCAAAGCAAGATACTCTGGATTTACTGCGTGAAGCTGCATTGCCGCAAGCTGGGGTGATGCATTGCTTTACTGAAGATTGGCCGATGGCCAAAGCTGCGCTGGATTTGGGCTATTACATTTCATTTTCTGGGATTGTGACCTTTCGTAATGCCGATGCGTTGCGTGAAGTGGCGTTACAGGTGCCCAGTGATCGTATTTTGGTGGAAACAGATTCGCCTTATTTAGCACCGATCCCACACCGTGGACGGCCGAATTTTCCTGAGTATGTGGCGGATGTGGCAAAGTTTCTCGCTGAGTTACGTGGTGTGTCTTATGACGAACTGGCAGCACAAACCACTGATAACTTTAAGCGTCTCTTCCCATTAGCGCGAGTAGCGAACTCTTAGTCTTTTGAGTTTAGCTGGGAGCGCGGGCGGCCCGCCCGCAATTGTGATCACACAGCGTTAGTTGCAGATATTAAATCAGTTTCGCATCTTGATCTAAGAAATATTGAAAGAGTCGCGCATGCCGTACTTCGGGATAGATGTTTATCCGTCGATGAACCCATCCAGGGTTCAACTCCGGCGCTACGCCATCCTTGGCTCGCTCATCACAGCTATCCCAAAGCACTCATTGATCTTTTGCGTTGTTTGCACGTTCGCCGCTTTAATTATCTAAACCATGCAGATAGTAGGCTCTCGCTAAATCAAGAAAACTCAGAGGATGCGTGCTGCAGACTTGCCGGCCATGCACATGATCAAGACGTGCCTCGCTGGTGCTGCGGCTCGCGTAGCCAAGGATGGCGTAGCGCCCGAATCGGGTCAGGATGACCCGTTGAGGGAAGAGCAGCATTAGCGAGGTACGTCAGGCGCAAAACTTGCTCAATGATTACTACGAGTCATTTAAAGAGTCGCGCATGCCGTACTTCGGGATAGATGTTTATTCGTCGATGAACCCATCCAGGGTTCAACTCCGGCGCTACGCCATCCTTGGCTCGCTCATCACAGCTATCCCGAAGCACTCATTGATCTTTTGCGTTGTTTGCACGTTCGCCGCTTTAATTATCTAAGCCATGCAGACACTAGGCTCTCGCTAACTCACGAAAACTCAGAGGATGCGTGCTGCAGACTTGCTGACCATACACATGATCAAGACGTGCCTCGCTGGTGCTGCGGCTAGCGTAGCCAAGGATGGCGTAGAGCCCGAATCGGGTCAGGATGACCCGTTGAGGGAAGAGCAGCATTAGCGAGGCACGTCAGGCGCAAAACTTGCTCAATGATTGTGTATAAATTCCTAAGGCTTGCGCGCGACGATCACCGCCCGCATCGGTGCCGGTAAGCCTTCAACCGTTTGTTGTGGATTCTCTGGATCTAAAAAGTCAGCTAAAGATTGATACTTCATCCATTCGGTGGCGCGCTGTTCATCGGTTGAAGTATGGCTGACATCAACACAGTGCACATCAACAAAGCCAGCACGACGCAGCCAAAGTTCCAGCGCCGCCACTGAAGGCAGAAACCACACATTACGCATCCGTGCATAGCGGTCTTCTGGCACCAGCACTTGGTTGCAATCACCTTCAATCACTAAGGTTTCTAGAACCAGTTCGCCGCCACTGACTAAACAATCTTTCAGTGCTAAGAGGTGATCAATCGGTGACTTACGATGGTAGAGCACACCCATCGAGAAAACTGTATCAAAACCTTCCAGCTTGGCTGGCAAGTCTTCCAGAGTGAAAGGTAAATGCCAGACTGGTGGCGCGTCGAAAAAACGCCGCATGGCTTGAAACTGGCAGAAAAACAGCCAGTTCGGATCCACACCTATTACCGTTTTAGCGCCCGCACCAAGCATACGCCACATGTAATAACCGTTGCCGCAGCCCACATCCAAAATACGCTTGTTGGTTAAATCTAAATGCGGACTGACGCGATCCCACTTCCAGTCTGAGCGCCATTCGGTGTCGATATGCACATCAAACAGATGAAAAGGACCTTTGCGCCAAGGGATTAACCCTTGTAAAGCCGTGCGTAACTGCTCTCGCTCAAGATCGCTGCAGGGGCCATCCAAACGGAACTCTGCCTTGATTTCACGGGTGCTTGGCGTCAGTGCCGGTAAGGCTGCAACTGCTGCCGTCCAGCGCGGTAAATCACCGTGGCTAATGGCATATAAGTCATCAAACTGTTGTTGGATACCACGCGACCATTCCTTGAGAGGCGTGCGGGCCAGTTGTTTTACGAGAGGGGTGAAATCAATCATGGGCGAGCAATCAACGAGGCAAAATTAAAACATTGGAACCACACAACAACTTGACTGAAACCTGCGCTGTATAAGCGTTCACGGTGCTCTTCTAGGCTGTCGGGTAGCATAACTTTTTCAATAGCGCGGCGCTTTTGTGCAATTTCCAGCTCGCTATAGCCATTGGCGCGCTTAAAGGCTAAGTGCAAATCATTCAGTAGCTCGTGCTCGGCTTGATTATTAAAACGCAGCTTTTCCGACAGCACCAAAGCGCCCTCTGGCAGTAGTGCACGGTGAATTTTCTGTAAAAGTTCGAGGCGTTGCTCGGGGGCAATAAATTGCAGGGTAAAATTAAGTGCAACCAGCGAGGTAGGCTCTAGCGCTAAGTTGAGAATATCTGCTTCAATGACTTCAACCGGTAGCAGCTCTTGGAACATGGCATCTTGTGCATTGAGGTGTTCACGGCAGCGCTCGACCATGGCGGCTGAGTTATCCACAGCGATGACTTTGCAACCGCTGTGGCTGACATGGCGACGCATGGCTTGGGTGACTGCGCCTAATGAGCAGCCCAGGTCGTACAGTGTGCTGTTTTGTTGAGCGAACTGAGCCGCCAGTACGCCGGTGTTTTCCACAATTGTGGGATAACCGGGGACAGAGCGCTTGATCATATCAGGGAATACACGCACCACATCTTCATTAAAAGTGAAGTCAGGAACTTGTGCGAGCGGCGTGGTAAATAGGCGATCAGGGACGTGATTCATGGGCTTAAATAGAAAAAAGAAAGCTATTATGCCACATCTTGCGCAAGAGAATGGTGGCTCGGTTTAGCCGCTAAAACCTTGCGAATGCCAGAGATGGGCCGCGGCTAAGGCGCGCCAAGGTGCAAACTGTGCAAGCCATTGTTCGGTTTGTTTGGGGCTGATGTGTTCTTGCTGCAGCAGCACTTGCAGGTAACGGCGCACAGCAGCGTCGCCATGCAGAGAACCATCCAGCCAGGCAAAACCACGCATCAGCGTATAATTCACCGTCCAAGGGCCGACGCCAGGAATAGCCAATAACTGCGCTCGCAGCGGCTCTACATTATCTGTGTTGACCTGTTCAGGAAAGCACAGGGAGCGGTTATTGAGCAACAGGCTGATATGTGCAATAGCCTGCGCTTTTTTGTGTGATAGGCCCACGCTGCGCAGCTCCTCAATGGATAGAGTCGCTACGCGCTGCGCATCGGGATAACAGAATAAACCGGACGCATGCGGCACACCGGCCAGTTCAATAAAGCGTCGGCGCACATTTAACGCTGCAGCAACGCTAATTTGCTGGCCAATAATGGCCCAGCTGATGGCTTCAAATGGACTGCTGGTTTGCGCAACGCGCAGCCCAGGTTGCTGGCGTAGTAATGGCCCGAGTTCTGGATGCTGTTGAAAGCGCTGATAAAAAGCCTCAACGGGCTGTTGGATGCCCAAGAAATAAGCCAGCCAATTGGGCCAACTGTTTAATGGGTTCACTGCAGCGGCTTGTTGAGTGTCTAACTGTAGCTCAGCTTGGACCTGTGCTGCATTAAAATGGACTGTTAAACACGCTGGATGGCCTTGCCATATAAAAGCTTTTTCTAGAGTGTTCGCACTGACACGCTCGGCGAGCTGTTGGTTGTCACGCCGGTGAAAGCTTAAAAACTCATCCACCTGATAATCGATCGGAAGCTTGAAGCTGTGTGTGAGAACGGTCATCGATAAAACTGCCGTGCAATAAAATTACATATCAGTATAAGCGTTTATTAGATTCAGCGCCGACTATCGAGCAGCCTGCTTTAACGATTTTGTTGTCCTCGGGCTTGCAACTTACGCCCTTTGGCCTATAGCGGGCAATGTGTCGTCAGGTTATTGTGTTGCGTCATAGCTAAAACAGATTTTGATGTTTGGCCGACAGTAGATAACGTGCAGTAATGTGCGTATTTTTTTATCTGCCAGTGACTCTTTGGTCGAGTGCTGGGTTGACGGTCATCTAAGGCGGCTTTTAACGTGGAAGATGCACGATGATTGGCATACGTAGTATTGCAAGTTATATCCCTGAGGGAAGAATTGATAATATCGCCCAAGCGCAGAGTTTTGGGCGGGATGAAGAGTTTGTACACAACAAGCTCGGCACCACAACTTTATCTGTGAAAGCAGAGCATGAAGAAACCTCAGATTTATGCGTGCGCGCTGTGCAAAATTTGCTGGCGAAAAATCCAGAATTAAAGCTTGAGGATGTGCAAGCCTTAGTGGTTGTTACGCAAAATGGCGACGCTGAAGGGCTGCCGCATACCTCAGCAATTGCTCAGCATAAACTGGGCCTACCAACCCATGCTGCGTGCTTTGATGTTTCTTTGGGTTGCTCGGGTTACGTCTATGGCTTGTATGTTCTTAAAGGTTTTATGCAGGCCGCAGGTTTGAAAAATGCCATTTTAGTGACTGCTGATCCCTACTCAAAAATCATGGACCGCTCGGACCGTATGACCACTTTATTATTTGGCGATGCGGCAACCGCAACCTGGATGACTGAAGATCCAGTGTGGGAGTTAGGGCCTGCTCGCTTTGGTGGAGATGGTGCTGGTGCAGAATACTTAATGGTTCAGGATGGCTGTTTTCATATGAATGGCCGCCAAGTGTTTAATTTTGCCAGTTTAAAAATCATTCCACATATGCAGGAAGTGCTGGATGAGCTGGATATGAGCATGGATGATGTCGATGCAATTTGCTTGCACCAAGGCAGTGGAGCGATTGTTGACGCCATTGCGAAGCGTCTTGGCGATAACGGCAGTAAAGTTATTAAGGATATGTTTGGCGCAGGTAATACAGTCTCCTCATCTATTCCGATGCTGTTAGAGCACTATGCGTTTGCTGGCAACTGGAATAATGCACTGCTGTCGGGCTTTGGTGTAGGGCTCTCGTGGGGATCGGCACTATTGTTGCGAGCGACTCGCTAAGTCGCTCGCGGTTAATTGCCGTCTCAGTCCAGGCCTGCAGTGCTGCGTATAGGACCGCTGCGTTCAATCATTTAAGCGTGCTCGGCCTTGCTTTACTTACTGCTATACTGCCGACTTTAACGGTATCAGTAAGGATTCTTGTGTATGAACACACCGCCAGCGGGCGCATTATTGCATCCACGTAATCGCCATCAAGGGCGTTATGATTTTGCTGCTTTGATTGCTGTGGAGCCGCGGCTGAAGGCCTTTGTAATTCGCAATCCATATGGCAAAGAAAGTATTGACTTTGCAGACCCTGCCGCAGTGCGTGTGTTCAACGCCGCCTTATTGAAACAGTTGTATGGGATTAAGCACTGGAACATTCCAGAAGGCTATTTATGCCCGCCGGTACCGGGTCGTGGAGATTATATTCACGGACTGGCTGATCTACTGGCTGAAGATAATATGGGTGAGATTGCGCAAGGTCTTGATTTTACGGTGTTGGATGTGGGCACTGGGGCGAACTGTATTTATCCCTTGCTGGGCCATCATGATTATGGCTGGCGTTTTATTGCCAGTGATATTGATAGCAAAGCATTGGCCAGCGCAGCAGAAACCTTGTCAGCCAATGGCTTAAGCGAGGTGATTGAGCTGCGCTTGCAAGCGGATAAAAACGCTTTTTTTAAAGGCGTGCTCGCAGCCGATGAACGTGTTATTTGTACAATGTCCAATCCGCCTTTTCATAGCAGTGCCGCTGAAGCCGCCAGCGGCAGTCAGCGTAAGTGGCGTAATCTAGGTAAGCAAGACCCACAACGTCAGTTGCCGGCGCTAAACTTTGGCGGCAAAAGCAATGAGCTGTGGTGTAAAGGCGGGGAGCTGACCTTTGTGCGTAATATGATTAAAGAAAGTAAAGCGTTTGCTGAGCAAGTGTTATGGTTTAGCAGCTTGGTCTCAAAGTCCGCGCATATACGCCTGTTACAACGAACCTTGAAACAGGTGGGGGTTGCAGAGATGCGCGTGGTCAGTATGGCGCAGGGACAGAAACAAAGTCGGTTTTTAGCTTGGACATTTCATACGCCGCATCAGCGTAAAGAATGGTTGGCTAAGCGCTAAAGATCGATACCTGTTGTGCCTTGGCGCGCGGCGTATGCCCTCAGCGAAGCAGACTATCCTGCTCACAACGCTAGCCCATCTATGGCCTAGCGTTGTGAGCAAAAGACTTGATGCAGTGCTCTAGGTGTGGCGACTGCCAGGGCGTCGCATGGTTAAATACCTTGTGGAATTTCCTCACCGCCCAGTGCTTCAAGCAGTTGCGGGATAAACTCGACAAAGGTCAGCATCATTAGAATAAAGCTGGCATCAAACTGGCTGGCAGCATCATCGCCACCGTCTTCCTCGGCTTGATCAAGCAGTAAGTCTTCAAAGCGTAAACGCTTAATAGTGAGCTTATCGTCGATTAAGAAACTGAGCTTATCTTGCCAGGCGAGAGTGAGCTGAGTGACCAGCTTGCCTGCGGATAAATGATTTTGCACTTCTTCGCTGGCTAAGTCTTCGCGCTTGATACGGATAATACCCCCGTCTTCTGCGCTATCGCGTAACTCGCACTCATTGGTCAGGGTTAAGCCATGACTGGCTTGGTGCTGTTTGACCCAATCGGTAAAGGTAGCTGTCGGTGCAGTTTTAACCGCGACTGGGCGTACCGGCAAACTGCCAAGCACTTCACGTAATGTGGACAGCAGTTCTTCAGCGCGTTTTGCGCTTGCAGTGTCGACTAAAATTAAACCTTGCGCAGGTGCAATAGCGGCGAAAGTTTTGGAGCGACGAATAAATGCTCGGGGTAAAAGAGCTTGGATGACTTCATCTTTAATTTGATCGCGTTCTTTTTTGTAAACTTTGCGGCTTTCGGCAGCTTCGATCTCATCGGTTTTTTCTTTCACGGCATCACGTACTACAGTGCCGGGTAACATACGTTCTTCGGTGCGTGCACAGATTAAAAAGAAACCTTGGCCGACGTGTACCAGTGGCGCATCTGCATCTTTACCAAAAGGTGCAACAAAACCATAAGTTGATAATGTTTGGCTGCCACAGGGGAGGGCGGGCTTAGCGGCCAGTGCAGTTTCTAAAGCGTCAGCTGTTATAGGTGTGTCTGATGTTAAACGGTACATCAGTAAATTACGAAACCACATAAAAACTCCAAAAAAGCTAAAAATATTGTACACAGCGCTTGGCATGTGAAGACTGTGTCTCTGACTACAAACTATGGAAGAAGTTATAAAACAAATGAGCTGTATATAATATCAGTGTTTATCGGCTTGGGGCAGATTGTTTTGTTAAAATCAGCTCCGATGCTAGGAGTGTTCATCTGGTTTTTCAGTGCCGCAGACATCTACAAATGATGAAAAGCAGCTGTTTCGTCGATATTTTGCTAAGTCATTGGATTAATTATGAAAATAAATCAATTTAGTGCTTGCCAAAAGCGTTGGTGATGTCTATTATACGCACCACTTGAAGACACAAGGGTGATTAGCTCAGCTGGGAGAGCATCTGCCTTACAAGCAGAGGGTCGGCGGTTCGATCCCGTCATCACCCACCAAGTCTTTAAAGTATCGCGCAGTGGTAGTTCAGTTGGTTAGAATACCGGCCTGTCACGCCGGGGGTCGCGGGTTCGAGTCCCGTCCACTGCGCCATCTTACGAAAACCCGTTAAGTAGTTGATACTTAACGGGTTTTTTCGTTTCTGGGTATCTAAAATCCTGTCTTTTCCTCAAATTATCTACGCGCATTCTTGCTGTGACCATTTCTGTGACTATCTGTGCGTCATTTTTGATTTGTTTGAGTCGTGTATGAGCATTGCTGCTCGTAATTGATCCGTTTTTGGTGGTTTTAGGATTGCTTTTAACCCGTTGAGCTTGGGCTTGGGACGCCTTAAAGCTCGGTCGTCAGTCACAGTAAGTTGGTAGTCGATTTATTCGTTAAGCCGGCCAAGATCGTTGTCGCTAGACCGGTCAAGGTAATTGTTGCTTAATAGCTTGTGATACGAGCCATAACCAATATCTCATTGTGATCTTCTCTTTATCTGATAAGCATCGTATTAAAGGCGAAGTAATATGCACGTAAACGATCGCAATCGAACGAAAGCGCACGAATACGAACGAATTATCAGTGCTTTGAGTTGTAGGTGCGTGTTATTGCTACAGCATTAAAACGTTCAGTAGCATGTGATGATTGAAACTCAACACACTAACTGAGCCGCTGCCCTACTGTTTTCATCGGTAAAAACATACGGACTCGCCCGTTCTGTTCACACAGCACCTGAAATCCAAACTGTTCTGATCTTTCCATTTGTAGAGCAGGTTTGCATTAACACCTAATGATCGAGCGGCTTCCGCCACGCTGTAGCCTTGATCAAGACTAGGGCAGCGGCTTCTTTTTTAAATTCCTGAGTGTAAGTTTTATACACGCGCTTCTAATTCATATTTCACCTCAAGCTAGACGGGGTCTATTGTCTCTCATTGAAGCGTCTATTTGAATTAGACCAGAACAGCAGGATTGATTGATCAATGCGAGTTCTAGAATTGTACGGTTTTATCTATGGGGTAAAAAATGGGGTAAAATTGGCAGGCAATAAAAAAGGGTTACAACTAAAAGCTGTAACCCTTTGATTTATATGGTCGGGACGGAGTGATTCGAACACTCGACCCCTTGCACCCCATGCAAGTGCGCTACCAGGCTGCGCTACGCCCCGACAGTGTTTTCATGCAGTGCGTGAAAACGAAACAGACTATACCCTAAGTATTTGAAATCTGGAAGGTTATGCAGAATAAATTCTAGAAAATAAGTGTTTTGTTACTTTTTCAGCCACTTACCATTGAGCTGAATATATTGACCTGCTGGTGTTTTCTCCAGTGCTTTTTTTCCGGCCATGGTTTCCACATCACTGAGCTGGATATTGTTACCTTTGGCCAAGCGTTGATATTCAGCACGACGCGCCTCATTGATTAAGCGAGCGATTTCAGCCGCATCACCTTGCGCTGTAACCACCCCCAAATAGCCGTTGGGTTGCTCGCCCAGTAAGCCCGCTGCTTTTGCTTGGCTGAGGCCGTTCATTGCTGCATTCAGGTCCATGGCCAGTACTGTTGTGCTAAGAAGGCTCGTTACCAGTAAAAAAGGCATTAAAAATTTACGAATAGTCATGCTGTGCTCCTTAGAATAAGCCACTGGATTCATCGAGAATATTATCAAGCGCTTTATCAACTCTGATATAAATTTCATGTTCAATTTTTACATTCAAATTGATATTAATTGGCTCGCTGGGTGCTGCTAATTGCACTGTAGGGGTGCAAGCGCTGCTGAGTAGCGCCAGTGCAAAAACACTTAAAAAAAGGTTGGTACGCATAAATACCTCCTGTATTAACGTTTTTCGAGGCGTTCTCGAACACGCTGTTGAATGACTTCGCTGACCTGTCCGCTGAGCTGGATACTGGCGAGCAGTGCGGGAATATCTTCTTCAAGATTAATGTTTAAGTGAATGGGTCGTCCTTTTTCAATGTCTGGATTTTGTCCTTCTAGGCGGACATTAAGTAACAATTTACCGGATTCATCGTAACTTACGCCGCTGCGTAGTTGCTCGAAGTGAAAATCATCTAAAGCATCAGCCACGATACGCATGGCGGGGTTACTGTCTCCTAATGCTTGAATTTTTGGCGATTGAAACTGCAACTGTCCAGGTGCTCTTGCCTGTAATTGACCTCCTTCAATATATAGAGAGTCATGATCAAGGTACAGCGGCAGTTGTCCATCAATAATGCCGTTACCCGCGAGTCCTTCTGCTGGATAGACCTTAAACAGTTCTTGCAGTTCCAACCCTTCAATATGCAGCAGTAGTTTTTGTTTATGGCTTAAGTCGAGTTGTTGGGCGTTGAGCCAAATGCGGCCATTAAGCAGCTGTGCTTCGATGTGTTGCCAGTCGGCAATGCCTTGCAGTGGAGTATGTATAGCGGTGCGATAATGGGCGCGACTGAGTTGAAGAGGCCCAAGGGGAATACCAGGGTCAAGCTGCTCAATGCTTAACTGGGGTACATCGAGGGAGAGGCTGTCTCCTGCTAATAGTGCGCTAAAGTCCAAACTGAGGTTTTTAAGTTCACTGCGGTTGATAATACCGCTTAATCCGCTGGCATCCCCCTTCAACGTCAGCTGCAATGGCTGCTGTTCAGACTGACGGAAGTCGATCTGGCTGCGTAAGCGGCCGCTGGTCAAGGTCACCAGCTCTGGCCAGTCTTTAAAACTTTTTTGTAGCGGGTTGCCGGCCTTAAAAAATATTTCTTTAAGCGTGGCCTGACCTTGGACTGAGCTTTTGAGCAGGCGAAGTTGACTGTTTAAGCTGAGGCCGTATTCACTGCGCAGATCACCGCTCAAGCTGAGCTGGGCTAATGGGCCTTTGAGTGTGCCGCTGAAATCCCAATTTTGGCTGTGCAATGCATCTGCGCTGAGTTTTTCAATGTGCACATTAACGGGGCTGTGTGCTTCTAGTGTGTAGATTTCGCTAATGTCTCCTTGCAGGCGCAGGTCAGGCAGTTGCATAACCAGGTGCTGGGCCTTAGCAGTATCCGCGAGCTGCACATTATAGGCGGTCAAATGGGTGTTTTTATCGAGATGCAGGGTTAAGTCTGTCGGGGTTACTTGGCCGCTAAAGTGGGCGTTGGCTTGCAGTCGTTGAGCCGTTAATGCGGGATCTGTAAGAGCCTCCAGTTGCATTGAGAATTGACCATCACGCAGAGTCGCCTGCCAGTCTTGTGCGCGTTGCACGTCGAATTGAGCACCGAGCTCAAAGTTGAGGTTTTTTAGCTGACTGTTGCCGATGCTGCCGTTCAGTCCGTTCGCGCTGGTGCTGAACGCGAGCTGGGCAGGGGCGTCTTGCGGTAGATTAAAGTTGATTTGGCTGCGTAGCCGTCCGCTCTTTAAAGACATTGCTTCTGGCCATTGACTGAAGGTGCGTTGCAGTGGATTGCCAGAACCACTAAAAACGATCTCTTCTAACCTGAGGTGTCCTTGTGCCGAGTTGTTGTGCAGTTGCAGCAGGCTGCTGAGCGCCAAACCCTGTTCGCCTGTCAGATTGCCCGTGAGTTCGAGTTGTGGCAGGGATCCATTGATGGTGCCATTGAAGGTCCAGTCTTGCTTGTGCAGCTGTGCTGCGCTGAGCTGTTCAAGCTCGGCATGCAGTGGCGCTTGTATTGTTAAGGTGTGAGGTGTTTGGCTCAAGCCCTCCAGATGAAGACCTGCCAGTGGCACTGTTATTTTATTCGCGGTGGCAATCTGGGGGATGTGCAACTGCTGTGCTTCTAAGTTGGAGTGCTCGTGAAGGCGCAAGCTAAAGTGTTGGTTATCAGCATACCCAGAGAAATAGAGGCGGGCTTGCAGTGCTTGAGCCTGTAAGTTGGGGTGTGTCAGTGCGCCCAACTGGACAAAGAGCTGCGCGTTGTTCAGAGCGCCTTGCCAGCTGGGTTCTTGCTGTAATTCTAACAAGCCATTGAGCTGCAGCCGCATTGCGCCTTGGCTGTGCAGATCAATGGTGAGCCGCTGTTGGTTATTGGCAGTGTCTTGATGGTCGGGATGAGTGGTGATTTGTACGTTGAACTGAGTGGGCTGGAACTCTGTAGGGATAGCATTGAGCCAATCCCCTTGTAGGTTGTTTAGCCTGAGTTGAGTGTGAAGAAAACGGGGTTGCCAGAGTTTTCCTTGCGCACTGGCTTGTATCTGCAGAGCGCCTTGTAAGTGCCCTAGACCCGCAAGTTTGGCATCAATCTGCTGCAGTTCAACGTGCTGTGGTAACCACTTTAATACCGCATCAGATAAGGTAAAGCTGGACTCCTGAGCGGTCGAGGTGTTGGTGTTGATAGGCCACTGTATGTGTACGCGTGCCGCTTGTAAGTGCTGGATGGGAAAGGCATGCCATGCCCATTGAATGCGCACATTCTCCATTTTTAATTGATGGGGTTCAGCATCGTCAGCGGGTAGGCTGAGATGCAGTTGTGCAACACTAAAGCCGTTGTAATGCCATTGTGGATTTTTCCAGTGAAACTCAATGCCTTGTTTTTGCAATAGCCAAGGTAGTGCGTAGGGCAGAGAGAGTACCACTGCGCTCAGTACGAGCAGTAAAAGCAAGAAGCTACGAGCTAAGCGGCTAGACCATAACGGCTTAAATGTTTGTCTGGATGGCCACATGGGTGCCTCTCAGGAATATGCAGTAAAGGGAGTGCTGATGCGCAGATACATTCTTTAAGGTTTTTGATACGACCGTCCATAAGGGGTAAACCTAACTGCTCACAGTTTATCAGGAATGCCAAGTCCAAGGGGGTTGGCTGGGTATCGGCCTCTGTTGCATGCGGTATGTTTTCAGTTTCAATTAAGCTGGTTTCTGTAGTTTATGCAGTGTCGGCGGGCAATCGCTGTATGTCGATCTACTTTGAATGAGGAATCAATAATGAAAACTTTAACAGCATTATGTGTGTCTGCGGCTTTACTGATGGGTGTGAGTGCCGTGCAAGCGAAGGATGTGAGTCCTGCAAAAATTGTTGAATTAAGCACTTCAGGGGCAATTTTGTCGTTCGACAAACTCAATGAAGCCGCATTGGCACAGCATCCTAATGCAAGCATACTGGATACTGAGCTTGAGGAATCTTACGGACGATATATTTATCAAGTGGATGTGCGGGATGATCAAGGCCAGAAGTGGGAAATTGAGATGGATGCGACAACTGCAGAAATTCTTAAAAATCAACAGGATGACTAATGTTTAAGCGCAGATTGTATGCGTGCTTTACTGTGCTTGGGCTGGCTGCAGGCCAAGTTGCGGCGCATGATTTAAGCCAAGATGAGGCCTTAGAGCTGCGCCAAGCCGGTAAGATTTTAGCTTCGCAAACATTTATTGAGCGTGCTTTAGAACGGCACCCTAAAGCGCGCTTGCTGGAGGTGGAGTTGGAAGAGAAACATGGACGCTATATTTATGAAATTGAACTGGTCACCGTGACTGGGCAAGTACGGGAATTGAAGTTTGATGCCAGTAGCGGTGAGCTTTTAGAGGACGATGAGGATGATTGATGCGGCTATTATTGGTTGAGGACAATGTCGCTCTGGCTGATGAGCTGTGTGCGGGATTACAACAGCTGGGTTATGCCGTTGATTGGCTAACCGATGGGCGTGATGCCGCTTATCAAGGTGCAGTTGAGCCGTATGATTTAATTATTCTCGATTTAGGTTTGCCTGGTTTGCCAGGCTTAGAGGTGTTGAGGCAATGGCGCGCTGCGGCTGTTAACACGCCGGTATTGATTTTAACAGCGCGTAGTGCATGGAGTGAGCGCATTGATGGCTTAAAAGCGGGTGCTGATGACTATCTCACGAAACCTTTTCATCACGAAGAGTTGTATCTAAGGGTGCAAGCGTTGCTCAGACGCAGCCATGGCTTTGCCAATCAGAGTCATTTAAGTGCTTCCGGGTTGCGCTTAGATGAAGCTCGGCAGGTGGTGCATAATCAAGGCCAGGAGATTGAATTAACCGGCGCAGAGTTTCGCTTGCTGCGTTATTTTATGTTGCACCCTGGGCAGGTGTTATCAAAAAGTCACTTGGCGGAACATTTATACGATGGTGAAAGCGAGCGCGATTCCAACGTGTTAGAGGTGCATGTCAATCATTTGCGTCGCAAATTAGGCCGCACAGTGATTGAAACGCGTCGAGGTCAAGGCTACCGTTTCGCCGGTGAGGACGCGCCGCAGTGAAACACTCGATCCAGCGCCAACTGACATTCAGTTTAGCCATGCTGTTAATTGTTATGGGGCTGTTGCTGGCTCAAGTTGGTTTATGGGTTGTTGATCGTGGTTTACGTCAACATATGCAGCATAACTTGCAAACGCAGGCGGAAAGTCTACTGGCAGCCTTAGTCAAAGGGCCGCAGGGCATAGAATTAAACAGCCGCCACCATGACGCAGTGTTTTTAAAACCTTTTTCAGGCCAATACTTTGTTATTGAGTTTGCTCAGCAACGCTGGCGCTCACGTTCGCTGTGGGACTTTGAAATGCCTAAAGTTGAGCGCATGGGCTTCTCTGATCAGCTCAGAGCTGGGCCCGAAGAGCAGCAGTTGTTGCTGTATCAGGGGCAGTATCGACGCTATAAAACCGATATTAAAGTAACGGTTGCCCATGACTACAGTCCTGCGTTAGCAATCTTCAAACAAGCACAGTTGATTGGCATTGGCTTAGGTGTGCTGGCTTTGCTGCTGACTTTACTGTTGCAGCGTCAACTGATTCGTCGAGCGCTGCAGCCGCTTGAGCAAACTCGGATACAAATAGAGCAGTTACAGCAAGGACAGCGCAGTCAATTGCAGCTGGATGCGCCACCTGAACTGCAGCCCTTGGTGCAGCAAATTAATCGCTTACTTGCACATACGGAAAAAAACCTGCAGCGCTCACGTAAAAGTCTCGGCAATCTAGGCCACGCTTTAAAGACGCCTTTAGCGGTGCTGATGAGTGTCTTGCAGCGCGAGGAGTTGCGGCGCCAGCCAGAGTTGCTGGCGCTCTTACAGGAGCAACTGGAGCATATCGAGCAGCGGATAACGCGTGAATTGACACGAGCACGCTTATCGGGAGAGGCATTGCCTGGCGCTTTTTTTGACTGCGCTGAAGAGTTACCCGGTTTGTTTCAGCTGATGAATCGGGTGCATGGCGAGGTGCTGACTTTAACCTGGCAAGCGCCTGCCGGATTGCGCTTGCCCTATGAGCGTGACGATATACTTGAGATGTTGGGTAATCTGCTGGATAACGCATGCAAGTGGGCCGATAGTTGCGTTGAGCTGAGTATTGAGCAGCAAGGTGCTCACTATTGTGTGCGAGTTGATGATGACGGCCCAGGTATTGCCGACAGTCAGCGTGAGCAGGTGCAACGTCGCGGTTCGCGTTTAGATGAGAGCAGTGCAGGACATGGTTTAGGTCTGGGTATTGTGCGAGATATTGTTGAGGCTTTAGAGGGCACAGTGCAGCTGCAAGATAGCCCTTTAGGTGGTCTTCGCGTTGCTGTTAGCTTACCTGTGCACCGCGAGTAGGGCGCTTGGACTGAACTGTGTGGCTGCGCACAAAATAGCGATCAATATAGACTTTAGGGGTGTCAGGTTGGTTTTTTCTGCCTGAGCGTGATAGAACGCAGCCTGAGAATTAATGGGAGATACGCGTGGAGTCGGAGTCTATCGTTTATGGCTGTATTCGTGACTGGCCTGTGACGGATGCGCAGCAGCAGCGCCAGCGCAGCCAGATCAATGTGCAGGCAATTCAAGCATTACCTGAAGCTGATGGCTGGGAATTATTTCACCGTGATTTATTTGCTTGCAGTGCGTTAGACAATACCATGACGCAATCACAGGTGATCCATTTTGGTAGCAGCTACCGCTCCATTGAGTATGAATGGGCTTTATGGATTCAACACTTTGAAAACTTGCTAAAGCGCATGTGTTGGGCCAGTGCTGTTGTGCATTTGGAAACCGAAACCAATGGTATGCATACCTTTCGTTGGGAGTCGGAACATTATGATGACCAGCCTAATACTGGAGATTTATCCGTGCGCTGTGTTTGGGAGCGCGACAGCAGTTTGCGCTTGTAAATGTGCAGTGAGCACGGCTAAGACAAGCTCCGAGAGCTAAAAGGGCAGGTTTAATAGTTTTTGGGCTGCTAAAGATAAACTGACCGACAGCAGCATAATGGCAAAAATACGCTGCAGTATGGGGCCTCCAAGGCGCGTGGCGAGTTTATTGCCGAGCAAGACACCGCATGCGCCACCTGCGATTAAACCCGTCAGTAACTGTACGGGCGGCTGCGCCGTGCCGAGATACATTAAGAAGCCGGCACCCGACACAAGGGCGATCACTGCCATGGACGTTGCGGTTGCAGCCAGCATCGAGAGCGGGCTAAACCAGAGCAGCGCCGGCACAATTAAAAACCCACCCCCTACGCCCATAAGTCCAGAAAGTATGCCGACCCAAAAGCCGATAAAGACCAGCATGCCGCGCTGCAATGGTTGGTCTTTGATGTGCTCAGGTAAACGAGCATTGCTCCACATTCGCCAAGCCGACCACAGCACCAGTACACAAAAGCCCAGCACCAGCCAAAACTCACTGATTAATTGCCCCAGTTGTTGGCCAATCCAGCTGCCAGGTAAGCCACTGGCGGCCAGTAGCATAACAGGGGTTAAGTGCACATCACCCGCGCGCCAACGTCCCACGGCCCCAATCAGCGCCGATAAGCCAACTGCTCCGAGGCTAACGCCGACGGCATCACGTAAAGGCAGGTGTAAACTGAGTAGCAAGGGCAGCGCGACTAATGAACCACCGGCGCCGGTTAAGCCCAGAAGGGTGCCCAGTAATAAACCAATGCCAAGCGCTTCGTAAATTATGCTGTCCACAGGCCTGCTCGGAATTTAAATACAGGTGTTTAGTGTACGGGGTTAAATCCGCGGGGTAAAAAGGTCTGTGCAGATATTGCCAGCTGACTCAAATGCGCGACCAGCGCCGTGCTTTAGCGCGGGGAGAATGCCAAAGGGTGCTGTAAACGAGCAGTCACATCGACACAGGGTGGTAACATTGTTGAGTGCTTGGCATGACAGGGTTGCATCGGTTGCAGTAGGTTGCCATGGTAAGCCTAAATCGCTGGAGCAGTGCTGAACAGGTTTTAGGGACGATGCTGGCCTGTTGAACTGTATCAGCAACTGCAGCCTATCATTTTAATAGTATGGATTGTGTGTAATGACCTCTAAACCTCAGTCTCGACCGCGCTGCGAGCAATGTGCGAGGCCACTTGCATACTGCTTGTGTGCTTTAATTCCAAGCTTGCCCAGTCGCACGCGAGTGCTGGTTGTGCAGCATCCGGATGAGACTAAACATGCTTTAAATACTGCACGTTTTGTTGCTTTGGGTTTACAGAATGTGCAGCTTATTGTTGCTGAGCAGATAAATGATATTGAGCGCTATATCCAACAGCCGGGTTATCAAGCGTGCTTGCTCTTTCCAGGCGAGTCGGCGCAAGAGCTGCGCGCCTATCAAGAAAGTGAGCAACCTTTATTGTTAGTGGTGCCGGATGGCACTTGGCGTAAAGCGCGGAAAATTTTGCACTGCAATCCGCTGCTGGCAGCTCTACCGCGAGTGACTTTACCTGCCGGCTTTAGCGGTCGCTATCGTCTGCGTAAAGCACCAAGCGCACAAGCGTTAGCAACAGTTGAGGCGGTTTGTTATGCGCTGGCGACTCTTGAGCCAGAGCTGGACTTTAAGCCACTGTTACAACCCTTTGAAGCGCTGATCGAGGGGCAAATCCAGGCAATGGGAGCCGAGGTTTATCAGCGCAATCATATGGATTTCTGTCAAGAGTAAGAATCAGGCGCCTTATGCAGCAGATCATCTGTTACTGCAGAGCTGTTATGGTGCCTTGTATGCAATATTGATAAGGAGGTATCGAAATGAATTTTCACACACGCAAATGGGTCAAACCAGAAGATTTAAACCCCAATGGCACCTTATTTGGCGGTAGCTTATTGCGCTGGATTGATGAGGAAGCGGCAATTTATGCAATTGTGCAGTTGGGTAATCAAAATGTGGTGACTAAGCTGATCTCAGAAGTGAACTTTGTCAGTTCAGCTAAGCAAAGCGATATTATTGAATTGGGGATTACTGCCACAGCTTTTGGTCGCACATCGATCACGATGCGCTGTGTGGTGCGCAATAAGATCACCCATAAGAATATTTTAACGATTGAGCGGATGGTGTTTGTCAATATGGGGGCGGATGGCAAGCCTGCACCGCATGGTAAAACTGAGATTACTTACAGCCACGAGCGCGTTAATCAAGAGCTGGCGCAAGGCGGGGATAAAGACGAGGTTTGAGCGAACTGTTACACACTTGCGCAGGCTTCAACGCTGCGCAAGTGTGCTGGCTGGTGCAGGTTAGACGTTAAATCTAAAGTGCATTACATCGCCATCTTGCACGATGTAGTCTTTGCCTTCCAAGCGCCATTTACCGGCTTCTTTCGCGCCAGCTTCGCCTTTATATTGAATAAAGTCCTCGTAGCTGATCACTTCAGCACGAATAAAACCTTTTTCAAAGTCAGTGTGAATGGCTGCAGCAGCGCGCGGGGCTGTTGCGCCCACTTTGGTTGTCCATGCGCGAACTTCTTTCACACCTGCGGTGAAGTAGGTTTGCAGATTGAGCAGCTCATAACCTGCACGAATCACGCGGTTTAAACCGGGTTCTTCAAGGCCGAGGGCTTCAAGGAACATATCCTTTTCTTCGCCATCGTCGAGCTCAGCAATTTCCGCTTCAATTTTATTGCAGACCGGCACCACTGGCGCGCCTTCTGCTTGAGCAATCGCATGTACCACATCGAGGAATGGATTGTCTTCAAAGCCATCTTCAGCGACGTTAGCGATATACATAACCGGCTTAGTGGTCAATAAGTGGAAGCCGCGAACAAGGCGGTTCTCGTCTTCGCTCCAGTCTTTGATTAAAGAGCGTGCTGGCTTGCCTTCGGTGAAGTGGGCAATCAGCTGCTCGAGCAAGGCTTTTTGCGCCACAGCTTCTTTGTCACCGCCTTTGGCGTTGCGGGCAACACGCTGCAGTTGTTTCTCACAGCTTTCAAGGTCGGCAAAAATCAACTCAAGATCAATAATTTCAATATCACGTTTTGGGTCAACTGAATTAGAAACGTGAATGACATTATCATCTTCAAAGCAACGCACCACGTGAGCGATGGCATCGGTTTCGCGGATGTTGGCTAGAAATTTGTTACCTAAACCTTCACCTTTAGACGCACCTTCTACAAGGCCGGCAATATCAACAAATTCCATGGTGGTCGGCAATACGCGTTCAGGCTGAACAATTTCAGCGAGCGGGCCTAAGCGTGGATCAGGTACGGCGACAATACCGGTGTTGGGCTCGATGGTGCAGAATGGAAAGTTTTCGGCTGCAATGCCAGATTTGGTTAAGGCGTTAAATAGGGTCGACTTGCCAACGTTGGGCAAACCTACGATACCGCAGTTAAATCCCATGATGAGTCCCTCGGGAAAAATAGAGTCAAGCCTTTTGGCTGTGTAGCTGCTGCATTGCGCGGGAGAAATTACCGTCAAGAAGATCAGGCACTACGCCAAGGGCAAATTCGATACTGGTGTGGGTTAGGTCTTGCTCGTCACGTGGCGCACGGCTTAACACATAGTTAGACACTTGGCTGCTGTGGCCCGGATGACCGATACCAATACGTAAACGATAAAAGTTTTTTTGGTTGGCAAGGCTGGCGATAATATCGCGCAAACCATTGTGCCCGCCGTGTCCGCCGCCTAGTTTGAGTTTGGTAACGCCCGGTGGCATATCCAGCTCATCGTGTGCAACCAAAATTTCTTCAGGTTTAATTCTAAAAAAATTAGCCAGTGCAGCAACGGCTTGACCACTACGGTTCATGTAAGTGGTCGGAATCAGTAGGCGAATATCACGGCCTTGATAGCTGAATTTCCCAGTTAGACCGAAATATTTCTTATCAAAGCTGAGACTTACACCTTGAGCTGCGGCTAGACGCTCAACGAAAAAAGCCCCCGCGTTATGCCGGGTCTGGTCGTATTCTGGGCCTGGATTACCTAAGCCGACGATCAGTTGCACAGCATTCACTACGGGAGCTCCTTGTCTTACAGATCAAACAGCGAGAAATTACTTCTCTTCTGCTTCGCCTTCAGCTGCTTCTGCTGGCTGATCTTGATCTTCGTCTTCTTCAACGTTTACGCGAGCTGCTTGAACGCTGGCAACTGCGATGTTGTTGTCGTGCGCTAAGGCTGTGAACTCAACACCTTTAGGTGCAGTCAGGTCAGCTAAGTGAACGATTTCGCCAACATTGACGTTGGTCATGTCAACTTCGATAGCATCAGGCAGGTCTTTTGGTAAGCAGGTGATTTCCAGCTCTGTTGCCAGACGGAAGATATCACCACCGCCAGTTTTAGCGCCAACACAGTTTTCTTCGTTCAGCAATACCACTGGAACCAAAGTAGTCAGCTTCTGACCTGCAATAACGCGGATAAAGTCAGCATGCAAAACAAAACCTTTTGCAGGGTGGCGTTGTAAATCTTTGATTAAAACGTTTTGCTTAGTGCCATCAACGTTTAGCGTAAGAATGCTACTGAATGCAGCATCGTTTAGCAGCAGTTTTGCTACTTCACGGTTTTCTAGGCTAATTAGTGCAGGCTCTTGATCACCACCATAAACTACAGCAGGGATTAAGTTAGCGTTGCGACGTAGGCGGCGGCTCGCACCTTTCCCCAAGTCGCTACGCGCTTGTGCATTAAGAGTAAATTCGCTCATGTGTTTCTCTCCAAAAAAACAACTACGCCCGTCAACTTGCGACCAGTGACGAGCGGGGTTGCGAAGGCCTAAGTATCAATTAGGCGGTAGTTGATCTTGCGCTGTTCAACGGAACATCGCGCTGATCGATTCTTCATTGCTGATGCGGCGTACAGCTTCGGCAACCACTGGCGCAATGTCGAGTTGACGAATGCGAGAGCAAGCTTGGGCTGCGGCCGACAGCGGAATAGTGTTGGTTACCACAATTTCATCAAGCAGCGAGTTTTCGATATTTTCGATCGCACGTCCGGATAAAATAGGGTGAGTGCAATACGCGAGCACTTTCGATGCGCCACGTTCTTTTAATGCTTTCGCTGCTGTGCAGAGCGTTCCGGCTGTATCGACCATATCATCCACAAGGATACACGTGCGGTCTTCAACATCACCGATAATATGCATCACTTCAGATTGGTTGGCTTTAGGGCGGCGCTTATCAATGATCGCAAGGTCAACACCGAGCGACTTGGCTACAGCGCGAGCACGCACAACACCGCCGATATCTGGAGATACAATCATAAGGTTTTCAAAGCGCTGCGCTTGGATATCATCCACCAGCACTGGAGAACCATAGATATTATCAACTGGGATATCGAAGAAACCTTGGATTTGGTCAGCGTGCAAGTCAACTGTGAGCACACGGTCAACGCCAACACCAGAAAGCATATCAGCAACCACTTTGGCACTGATGGCAACACGGGCAGAGCGAGGACGGCGGTCTTGACGTGCGTAACCGAAATAAGGAACAACAGCTGTGATGCGCGACGCTGAAGAGCGACGGAAAGCATCAATCATAACGATGAGTTCCATGAGGTTATCATTGGTCGGTGCGCAAGTTGGTTGTATTAAAAACACATCCTTACCGCGTACGTTTTCATTGATTTCCGCACTGACTTCACCGTCAGAGAATTTACCGATCGAAGCGTCGCCCAATGGAATATACAATTGTGCTGCTACACGACGGGCGAGGTCGGGGTTTGCGTTCCCCGTAAAGATCATCATCTTGGACACGCGCAGTACCTGTTACTGAGGGTGGGCCTGACGAAAAAAACCTTCGTGTCTTCGCGGTCAACGCGAAACCACGAAGGTTTCGTAATGTGGCAGGGGCGGCTGGATTCGAACCAACGCATGGCAGGATCAAAACCTGCTGCCTTACCGCTTGGCGACGCCCCTGTAGAGTTTTACATTTTACAATGTAGAACAATCAGTGTTCAGTTAAGTTCTGTAGTGCTCGGTGCAACATCGAGATGTTTGCGCCTTGTGCTACAAAGCTTGGTAGTGACTCTGAAATCTGGGTTGCTACTTTAACAGCTTGTTGTTGGTTTGGGAAGCCCCCAAATATACAACTTCCAGTTCCAGTTAATCGAGCATCAACAAATTTGTTTAGCAAGATCAAAGCGTTACGCACTTCTGGGTAACACCTCTCAACTACCGCTTGGCAATCATTGTGACCGCCTTGCTTGAGAACGGTGCGTATATTAGTGATGGGAGTGTTGCGTGTCAAGGCTTTGTCCGAAAATATTTTTGCTGTGCTAATCGAAACAGCGGGCACACCGACAAGATACCAAGGTTCAGGCAGTTCTACAGGTTGCAATTGTTCGCCGATACCTTGCGCAAAAGCTGCACGTCCCATGACAAATACAGGCACATCTGCACCCAAGGTCAGCCCCAGCTGGGCCAGTTGCTCAAGGTCGAAAGCCGTGCGCCATAAATGGTTGAGGCCGACTAAAGTGGTGGCGGCATTGGAGCTGCCACCGCCAATACCGCCACCGACCGGCAGTTTTTTATCCAGCCAAATATCTGCGCCAAGTTTGCTCTGGCTGCGTTCTTGCAGTAAGCGCGCGGCGCGGACAATTAGATTGTCATCGTGGGGGACGCCAGCGATAGTGCTGTGTAAAACAATTTCACCATCAGAGCGCGGACTAAAATGTAGAGTGTCTGCGTAGTCTAAGAACTGGAATAAAGTTTCCAGCAGGTGGTAGCCGTCTGCGCGTCGCCCGACAATATGCAGCATTAAGTTTAACTTGGCCGGTGCGGGCAAGCTCAATGGTGCGCTGTCCTTGGACGGCTGTGCGCTGGTCTTTAAAAGCGTGTTTGACATGTTATTACTGACCTAACTGGCGTGCCTGCCATTCTTTAATCACTAAGGTGATATTGAGGCCGGCGCCGTTGAGTTTGATGCGTTCAGGGAGTTGCACGCCGTTTTCTGTGCGATAGCTTAAGTATTCAATCTGCCAGTGGTCTTGCTCAAGCCGAGCCAGCAAGCTTGCGCTGTCCAGTTGTACACGGCTTTTACTATAGGGCGCGGGAAGGCCGCGTACCCACCAGAGTAGGTTTTCAACCGGTAAGCTCCAGCCAAGCTGTTGTTGCATCAACTCTTCAGCAGAGGAGGCTTGGAAAGTGCCGCGATTAGCGATTTCTAGACTGACCGCGCCTTGGCGACCAGTGAGTCGTGTTGAGCCTTGGCCTAGCGGGCCGGATAAGCGGATATCAAAGTAATCTTGGCGTTGCAGCCAAAATAAAACCGCGCTACCGGATTCTTGTGTGCTGCGAATGCCCAGCTTGCCATTAATTTGCCAAGCATCTAAAGGCTCAATATTTTGCTTGTGAGTTTGCCAAGTGTCAGCTTGGCCGCTGCCACTGAGTTGCTCTTGTGAGGTGAAATGGCTGCAACCGCTGAGTGCAAAAATCAGGCCGAGCAGGAAAATAGCAGGAAAACGCATCCGTTTAGAGCTCCTTGTCAGTTAGGCGCTGCATGGTTTCGCTGAGCACGCTGTTGTTGGGCTGAGTTTTAAGCGCTTGTTTCCAAATGCGCAGCGCTTCTGCGCGTTTGCCTTGCTGCCAGAGAACTTCACCGAGGTGTGCGGCAATTTCAGCGTCAGGGTAGGCGCTAAAGGCTTCGCGCAACAGGCGTTCAGCGGTAGCGAGATTGCCAAGACGATAATACACCCAGCCTAAACTGTCGGTGATGGCCGCATCATCAGGTTCAAGCGTGTGGGCCTGCTCAATCAGTTGGCGTGCTTCGTCTAAACGGTCGGTGCGGTCGGCTAAAGTGTAACCCAAGGCGTTTAATGCCATGGCGTTATTGGGGTTCTCACGCAAAATTAAACGCAAGTCGTCTTCAAGTTGGGCTAAATCATTGCGTTTATCGGCTACCATGGCGCGGGTGTAGAGCAGGCTAGGGTCATCACTGTAGTGTTTTAACGCTTGATTGATGCGTAGCCATGCTGTTTCGACTTGATCGTAGGTGGAGAGACCTTCAACTTCAATTAAATACAGTTGAATGGCTAAGTCATCATTGAGCAGGCGCTGCATTTCAAAGTGAGTGCTTGTGTCTTTAAGCTGCCCATTGCTCAGCAATAGAGCGACAATACGTTGCTGCGCCGCGAGGTAATTGTTTCCGGACTCGACTGCTTTATAGGCCACTAAAGCTTGCTCGGTGTCTTGCAGTTCTTCAAATACGCGGCCTAAATTATACTGAGCAGCGTCGCTATAGCTGTCGCGCTCAATTAAATCCTCTAGATAAACTTGTGCTTCAGACCAGGCTTCAAGGTCCATATTGATTAAGGCTAAGGAAAAGCGTAAATCGTCATCTTCGGGTGACTGCTGCAGCAGCTCTAAAAACTCAGCGCGCGCCTCTTCCAGCCGGTTCAGCTCGATCAGTTGTCGTGCATAAGTGATACGCAGTCGCTGGTCGTCAGGGTTATGCTTTAGTGCATTGCGTAAAATCGGTAACGCTTCTTCACCACGGTCCAGTTGATTGAGTAGGCGGGCACGCAACAATACCGTGGCAACTACGGTATATTTCCTGGGTTGATCTTCGAGCAGCTGTAAGGCTTCAGCAATGCGATCGTCTTCACTAAGCAGGATGGCTTTGCTAAAAACCAGCTGCTGATTGTGTGGGTGCTTGCTGAGTAAACGATCAAAGCTTTGTAGCAATGCATGTCGGGTTTTACGATCGGATTGCGCAGCTGATAAGGCTAAAAAATCAAATTGTGTATCGCCTTTAGCCTGTAGCACGCTCTCCATGCGCTGCATGGCTTCTTCGTAGCGCTTGGCTTGAGCTAATTTAATTGCTGCAACACGTTGCGCTTCTAAATTGTCAGGTGCAGCATTGGCCCATATTAATGCGCTGGTAAGTGCGCGTTGTTCTTCGCCAAGGTATTCAGCAATACGAAACGCACGTTCCGCTACGCTGGGGTCGCCGGTGCGCTGGGCTTGTTCGATGTAGTTATCTGAAGCGATATCAAAACGGTCACGCTGCCCAGCGATTTCAGCTGTGAGTAAGCTAACTAGGGTCTCCGGTGTAAATTGAGCGGTATTATCTGCGGGGCTCTGTGCCGTCGAGGTCACAGCAGTACTGTCTGCAGCAGGCTCGGTGCTCGGCGACAGAGCTTGGCAGCCAGATAATATTAAACCGATTGAAATAAGACTAAAATATTTATTCATAAGTACAGGGCAAGACAAGTTAGATTAGAATAGCTGCATCATGACACAAGCAGAGTAAACGCGCGCGCTACTCTGAGTTTATACTTGAGTGGGTTAGCTTTAACATCAACAGCGACCTGCTGCGAATGTGATAGTCTAAAATATATGCTTTTTCTTACACTTAGTGTTGTGTTTTGTTTTAGGAGGTTGTTCTGAAGGCTTTGAAGTAGGACAATTGCCCACTTTAAATCCCCTTTAGCGACGATGCATGGCTTTTATTGCACTTGGAATTAATCATAAAACAGCTTCTGTGGCGGTCCGCGAGCGTGTGGCCTTTAGCCCTGAGCAATTAGTTGAGGCGTTGCGTCAGCTGTGTCGAGTCGTGGGCAGTCGAGAAGCCGCGATCTTGTCCACCTGTAATCGCAGTGAGTTGTATCTGGAAACAGAGACTGCTCGCCCCGAAGCCGTGCTGAACTGGTTGGCAGAGTTTCACCAGGTTTCTGTGGGCGATCTGCATGCCTGTGCCTATGTGCATCAAGATGACCAAGCCGTGCGCCATATGATGCGTGTGGCCTGTGGTTTGGATTCTTTAGTGCTGGGCGAGCCGCAAATTCTTGGGCAGATCAAATCAGCCTATGCTGTTGCACGTGAGGCCGGTACCCTTGGGCCTTTATTAGGGCGTTTATTCCAAGCGACTTTTAGCACAGCAAAAACCGTACGGACAGACACTGCAATTGGCGAAAACCCTGTGTCTGTGGCCTATGCTGCAGTGAGCTTGGCGAAACAGATTTTTACTGATTTAGGGCACAGTCAGGCGCTGCTGGTTGGGGCAGGTGAAACCATTACCCTAGTCGCACGGCACTTGCATGAGCAAGGGGTGAAAAAGATTGTCGTGGCCAACCGCACTCTGGAGCGCGCCACGCAGCTGGCCAGTGAGTTTGGTGCACAAGCCATTTTATTGTCCGATATTCCTGATGCCTTAGTTAAAAGTGACATTGTTATCAGTTCTACCGCCAGTCAGCTGCCTATTTTAGGTAAGGGGGCCGTGGAGCGTGCGTTAAAACTGCGTAAACATAAGCCCATTTTTATGGTTGATATTGCTGTGCCACGCGATATTGAGCCACAAGTGGGTGATCTAGATGACGTTTACTTATACAGCGTTGACGATCTGCATGAAGTGGTTACAGAGAACTTAAAAAGCCGTCAAGGTGCTGCAAAGGCCGCTGAAGAGTTGGTGGTGCAGGGAACCTCAGACTTTATGCAGCGTTTGCGCGAGCTGGAAGCTGTTGATGTATTGCGAGCCTATCGCCAACAGGGCGAACGTTTGCGTGATGAAGAGTTGGCGCGCGTGCAGCGTGCTTTAGCCAATGGTACGCCGCCTGAAGAGGCGCTGATGCAATTAGCCCGCGGCTTAACCAATAAGCTATTGCATACACCCAGTGTGCAAATAAAACGTTTATCTGCTGATGGTCGGTGTGAAGCGCTGGCGGTTGCGCAGGAATTATTTGGTTTAACAACAGGTGACACGAATTAATGAAAGCGTCGTTAGTCAATCGTTTGGACCGCCTGCAGGAGCGCTTTGAGGAACTCACAGCGTTATTGGGTGATGCACAGATCATCACGGATCAAGAGAAATACCGCACTTACTCTAAAGAGTATGCGGAGGTCGAGCCGGTGGTGGAAAAGTTTCAAACGTGGCGCAAAACTCGCAGTAATCTTGAAGAGGCGCAGGCCTTGCTTAAAGATAGCGATCTTGATGTGCGTGAAATGGCTGAAGAAGAGGTGGCGGAGTGCCGACAGTCTTTAGAGGCTATTGAGGCTGACTTACAGCGTCTGATGCTACCGAAAGACCCTAATGATGGTCGTAACGTCTTTCTGGAAGTGCGCGCAGGAACAGGTGGTGATGAAGCCGCTATTTTCTCTGGCGACTTAATGCGTATGTATTTGCGTTACGCTGAGCGTCAAGGCTGGCGTGTAGAAATTTTATCTGAGCATGCCGGTGAACATGGCGGCTACAAAGAAGTTATTGCCCGTGTCGAAGGCGATAATGTCTATGGGCGTTTAAAATTTGAATCCGGTGCGCATCGAGTGCAGCGTGTGCCTGAAACTGAATCGCAAGGCCGTGTGCACACTTCAGCCTGCACTGTGGTGGTTTTGCCTGAGCCCGATGAGCAGGCAGCGATTGAAATCAACCCGGCCGATTTGCGGGTGGATACTTACCGTGCTTCGGGAGCAGGTGGTCAGCACGTGAACAAAACGGATTCTGCGGTACGTATTACTCACTTGCCCAGCGGTATTGTCGTGGAATGTCAGGAAGAGCGTTCGCAGCATAAAAACCGTGCCCGCGCGATGGGTTGGTTGGCGGCACGTTTAGAGGATCAGCAAAGCAGTGCTGCGGCGCAAGAAATGTCCGATACGCGCAGGTCTTTGGTTGGTAGTGGCGATCGTTCTGAGCGTATTCGCACGTATAACTATCCCCAAGGGCGCGTTACGGATCATCGCATTAATCTGACGTTGTATTCTTTAGCTGATGTGCTGGGTGGCGATTTAGAGCAGATTATTGATCCGTTATTACTTGAGTACCAAGCGGATCAGCTCGCTGCTTTAGGCGACTAATTTTAATGGTGCGCATTGATCAGTTATTAGCCCAAGCTGCACAAATTGACTCACCCACTGCGCAGCTCGATACTGAATTGCTATTGGCTTTTGTTCTCGATAAGCCGCGCAGCTACCTCTATGCATGGCCCGATAAAACCGTTGATGAGGCGCACGTTGCGGCCTTTATGGCGCTCGTTGAACGCCGCCAGCGCGGTGAGCCAGTGGCCTATTTATTAGGTCGACAAGGCTTCTGGACACTGGATTTAGAAGTGGCAGAACACACGTTAATTCCGCGCGCCGATAGTGAGTTATTGGTCGAGACGGCTTTACAGTTGGCTGATGACAGCAGTGTGCGTAAGGTTTTAGATTTAGGCACGGGCACCGGCGCGCTGGCGCTGGCGTTAGCCAGTGAGCGGCCGCTTTGGAGCGTGACCGGAGTGGATCGTATTGAGTCAGCGGTCGCTTTAGCGCAAAGCAACCAACGCCACTTGCAATTGACCAATGTGCAGTTTTTGCACAGCCACTGGTTCAGTGCCTTGTCTGGTCAGCGTTATGATTTAATTCTGAGTAATCCGCCTTATATTGCTGCGAATGATCCACATCTGCAGCAGGGCGATGTGCGCTTTGAGCCGCTCAGCGCTTTAGTCTCAGGCGTCGATGGTTTGGATGATATTCGCGAGATTATTGTGCAAGCCCCCAGCTATTTAACAGCAGCTGGCTGGCTGTTGCTTGAGCATGGTTTTGATCAGGCGCACGCTGTACGTCAGTTGCTCGGCGGCGCAGGTTTTATCGATGTTTACAGTCGGCGTGATTTATCTGGGCATGAAAGAATCAGTTTAGGGCGTCTACCATCCTTGTCTTAGGTCGTTATATACCATGTTAAGTGATGAAGAGTTACTGCGTTACAGCCGGCAAATCCTGTTAAAACAAGTGGATGTAGCAGGGCAGTTGCGGTTAAAAAACAGCAAAGTGCTGATTGTCGGGTTGGGCGGTTTAGGTTCGCCGGTGGCTTTGTATTTAGCGGCTGCAGGTGTTGGCGAGCTGTACTTAGCTGATTTTGACACCCTGGATTTATCTAATTTGCAGCGGCAAATTGTGCATGACAGCAGCGCTTTAGGCACTTTAAAAGTGCAGTCAGCACAGACGCGCTTACAGGGGCTTAATCCGCATATTGGCGTGCATACCATCAGCGCTAAGCTGGATGAGCAAAACTTGCCCGCACTGCTGCAATCGGTTGATTTGGTACTCGACTGTACGGATAACTTCACGATTCGAGGTCAGCTGAATAAAGCCTGTTTTGCCGCTAATAAAGTGTTGGTCAGTGGCGCGGCGATCCGCAGCGAAGGTCAGATCAGCGTGTATGATCCCGCCAATGCGCACAGTCCGTGTTATCACTGTGTTTTTGGCGATGGGGCTGAAGAAGGGCTGACGTGCAGTGAGGCTGGCGTTTTAGGGCCTTTGGTGGGTTTGATTGGCAGCTTGCAAGCGCTGGAGGCGATGAAAATACTGGCAGGTTTTGGTGAGCCTTTGGTCGGGCGTTTGTTGCTGGTGGATGCGCTGAGCAGTCGTTTTCGCGAGTTGAAAGTGCGCCGTGATCCGCAGTGTGCTGTATGCGGAGAGCGTCATGCATAAACAAGCTGCAATTGGCGTGTTTGATTCCGGCTTGGGTGGTATTTCTGTGCTACATGACATTCGTCGTTTACTGCCCAGTGAGTCCTTGATTTATATTGCCGACAGCGCGCATGTGCCCTACGGTGAAAAATCTACAGAATTTATTATTGAGCGCAGTCTCGCCATCAGTGAGTTTTTATTGGCACAGCCGGTTAAGGCTATTGTGGTTGCTTGCAATACTGCCACGGCTGCTGCTGTAACCGAATTACGCCAGCGTTGGCCACAGGTGTTGTTTGTAGGCATGGAGCCGGCAGTGAAGCCAGCCGTGCTCGCATCGCAGAACGGTAAAATTGGCGTACTGGCGACCACAGGTACTTTGCGTAGTGCACGTTTTGCGGCCTTATTAGAGCGTTTTGCCGCTCATGTCGAGGTGATGACCCAACCATGCCCGGGGCTGGTGGAGTTAATTGAGTCTGGCGAACTGCAGAGTAGGGTCACGCGTGAGCTATTGACTCGCTATGTTGAGCCTTTACTGCGGGCAGGCTGTGACACTTTAATTTTAGGTTGTACCCATTATCCGCTGGTGAAACCTTTGCTGCGCAGCATTATTCCAGAGCATGTGCAGTTGATTGATACTGGTGAAGCTGTGGCCCGTCGCTTACACAGTGAATTGGGCAAACAGGGCTTGCTGGCGGATGCACAGCAGCCGATCGATCATTTTTATGGCAGTGGTAATGTGCAAAAAACTGAACAGACCTTGGCGCTCTTATGGCCAACACCAGCGCCGGTTAGTGCTTTAGGTTTTTAGCAGTACAGGCTTAAGAATGGAGGTAAGAATGCAATTGTTTCGAGTGGCAAGCTTAGCGGCTGTTGTATTGGGATTGGCTGCGCAGCAGGCGCTAGCGGTTGATATAACAGCTGCAGTGGGCCGCACAGAAAAATCTACTTCGACCTTGCGTATTGGTTGGCAAAAAGATTTTCAGTCACGTTGGTGGCAAAGTGACACTGGTGCCTTAACAGGGTATTGGGATGCAGGCTATACCTATTGGCAAGGTGATAAGGAAGCCGATAACCATAGTCTGTCTGTCAGTCCTGTTTTGCTGTATGAATTTAATAGCGAAAACCTAAAGCCCTATATAGAAGCGGGTGTGGGTATAGCGTTTTTTAAGCACACGCGCATTGAAAACCGTAAGCTAAGCACCTCATTGCAATTTGAGGATCGCTTAGGTGTGGGGCTGCGTTTTGGCAGGCAGACTCTGGGCTTGCGCGCGATACACTATTCTAATGCGGGCTTAAAAAGACCCAATGATGGCATTAATATGTATTCAGTCCATTACAGTTTAGCGCTCTAATAAGTGGGTTTTTCCATGTTATTTATCACGCAACTGGCTGAGCAATTAGGCCAGCAATTACTTGCTCAAAACGCATCAGTGACGACTGCCGAATCTTGTACTGGCGGTGGTATTGCTGAGGCTATTACCCGTATTGCCGGCAGCTCTGGATGGTTTGAGGTGGGCTTTGTAACTTACTCCAATCAGCAGAAAATGCGCGTGCTGCAAGTGTCTGCGGCTGATCTTGCGCGTGACGGCGCGGTCAGTCAGTCGGTGGTAGAAAGCATGGCGCGTGGCGCGCAAAAAATATCAGGTGCTCAGTATGCTGTGGCTGTTAGCGGTGTCGCCGGGCCAGGAGGGGGCAGTGTCGACAAGCCCGTTGGCACAGTCTGGTTGGCTTGGGCGGTAGGCTCGCAGGTGCAATCCGGTTGCTGGTGCTTTGCAGGTGATCGGCATGCCGTTCGTCAGCAAAGCGTGCAGGCGGCTTTGGCTGGACTATTGTGTGTAATAGAAGGGCAGGCCGCTACGCGTTGGCAGCAGTGGCTAAAGAAAAATTTGCCTAATCAATAAAGACTGTGGATAATGCTGGTTAATTATCCAGTGTTTAGGGCGCCGCCCAATTGTTATATGAGGATCTGTAATGGACGAGAATAAGAAAAAAGCTTTAGCGGCTGCGCTTGGTCAGATTGAGCGCCAGTTTGGTAAAGGTGCAGTGATGCGCATGGGGGATCAAGAACGTGCAGCAATCCCGGCCATCTCGACCGGCTCGCTGGGTCTAGATATTGCACTGGGCATCGGCGGTTTACCTAAGGGGCGGATTGTTGAAATTTATGGTCCAGAATCTTCAGGTAAAACCACGCTGACTTTATCTGTTATTGCGCAAGCACAAAAAATGGGCGCAACCTGTGCCTTTGTTGATGCTGAGCATGCGTTGGACCCTGAATATGCTGGCAAGCTCGGTGTGAATGTTGATGACCTCTATGTGTCGCAGCCTGATACCGGTGAGCAAGCGCTAGAAATCACCGATATGTTGGTGCGCTCCAATGCAATGGATGTGATTGTGGTCGACTCGGTTGCCGCATTGGTGCCCAAGGCTGAGATTGAAGGTGAAATGGGCGACACCCACGTTGGTTTGCAGGCGCGTTTGATGAGTCAGGCGCTGCGTAAAATCACCGGTAACATTAAAAATGCTAACTGTTTGGTGATTTTCATTAACCAAATTCGTATGAAGATCGGCGTTATGTTTGGTAGTCCAGAAACCACAACCGGTGGTAATGCACTGAAATTCTACTCATCAGTACGTTTGGATATTCGCCGTATTGGTGCAGTTAAAGAAGGTGATGAGATCATTGGTAACGAAACGCGCGTGAAGGTTGTGAAGAACAAAGTTGCGCCACCGTTTCGCCAAGCAGAGTTTCAGATTCTGTATGGCAAGGGTATTTATCGTACCGGTGAAATTATTGATCTTGGTGTACAGCTTGGCTTATTGGAAAAAGCAGGCGCTTGGTACAGCCATCAGGGCACTAAAATTGGCCAAGGTAAAGCCAACTCAGCACGTTACTTAGAAGAAAATCCTGAGTTATGCCAATCCTTAGAGCAGCAGATTCGTGATCAATTATTAATGCCAGGGCCAAACGCAAAGAAGCCAGTGGATGCAGTCATTGAAGCCGAAGAGAGCTAAAGCTCATTTAATTGGCGTTGCTTGAGATATAAAACGGCATGATGCAGCGCATTCATGCCGTTTTTTTATGAGGACACTATGTTAGATACCCCTGTTTCTATTCGCCGCGCAGCTATGAATTTGTTAGCGCGTCGTGAGCATGGCTATGTTGAGTTGGCGCGTAAGCTGCGTCAGCGTGGTGCTGATACTGAAATGCTTGAAGTGGAGCTGCAGCGCCTAGTAGAGGATGGTCTATTATCAGAGCAACGCTATCTAGAAAGCTATATACGCAGCCGCGCCTATGCTGGGCGTGGGCCACTGCGTATACGAGAAGAGTTATCGCAGCGCGGTTTAGCGCGTGCTGATATTGAGCAGGCGCTGGATGCGGCACAGATTGATTGGGATGAGAATATGCGCGATTTGTGGCAGCGTCGTTTCAATGGACAGATAACCGATCTGAAAGACAAGGCTAAGCAGAGTCGATTTTTAGCGCAGCGTGGTTATGCGGCTGATGCCGTTCGCCGCTTGTTGGATCGACAGGGCTGGGCACAAGATTTTGCGGACTAGTCTAGGTGCTGCAAGGTTGTGCGACTGAGGAACACTGTTGCAGTGTTGGCTTGCCGGTGAGGGTTTAAGCGGTCTAGCCCTAATGATTAAGGCTAGACGCTGCAGTGGCTCAACAGTTATCCGCGTAATTGCTTGCTGATAACCTCCAGAGCTTGCTCTATGGCAATATGCTGGCTTTCAGTATCACGGCGGCCTTTGTACTCTAAGGTGCCTTCTTTTAAGCTGCGCTCGCTGATGACCACGCGCTGTGGAATGCCGATCAGTTCCATGTCGGCAAACTTAACGCCAGGGCTGGTTTTCTTATCGCGATCATCAAGTAACACACTAAAACCTGCAGCTGTCAGCTCTTCGTAGAGTTTATCTGTGGCTTCTTTAACTTCGGCTTTTTCATACTTCATTGGCACAATAGCGACATCAAAAGGCGCTAAAGCTGCCGGCCAAATAATTCCGCGCTCATCGTGGTTTTGCTCAATGGCTGCAGCGACCACGCGAGAAACCCCAATACCGTAGCAGCCCATGGTTAAGGTGGTTGGCTTGCCGTCTTCGCCCATAACAGTGCAGTTCATGGCTTCACTGTATTTAGTACCCAGCTGGAAAATATGACCCACTTCGATGCCGCGCTTAATTTCTAAAACACCTTGACCGTCTGGACTAGGATCGCCGGCCACAACGTTACGCAGATCAGCAACTTCAGGGACCTCTAAATCACGTTCCCAGTTTAAGCCAAACCAGTGTTTGTCTTCTTGGTTAGCGCCGGCGGCAAAGTCACTTAGTAGTGCAACAGAGCGGTCAATAATGCACGCAATATTGAGATCTTTTGGGCCTAAAGAGCCCGGGTAGGCGCCGCATGCCGCAAAGATTTCTGCATCGCTAGCAAACTCAAGCGGGCTGGCTACCAGAGGGTGATTAGCAGCTTTAATTTCATTAAGTGTATGATCACCGCGCACAACTAGAGCCACTAAGGTGTTTTCTTTAGCGCCGCGAACGATCAATGTCTTAACGGTTTTTTCAATGGCAATAGAGAAGTTTTCGCATAAAGCCTCAATGGTTTTGGTGTTTGGCGTATCGACCAGACGTAGCGGCTCTGTGGCTTCGCCGCGACTGCTTTCGCGTGGTAGGGCTTCTGCTTTTTCAATATTGGCGGCGTAGTTGGAAACCGTACTGAAGGCAATATCATCTTCACCGGAGGCGGCCAGCACGTGGAATTCATGCGAGCCGGTGCCGCCAATTGAACCGGTATCAGCCTCCACAGGGCGGAAATTTAAGCCCAGGCGGGTGAAAATATTGCAATAGGCTTGGTGCATGCGGTCATAGGTGTCTTGCAATGATGCTTGGTCGGTATGGAATGAGTAGGCATCCTTCATAATAAACTCACGGCCACGCATTAAACCGAAGCGAGGGCGGATTTCATCACGGAACTTGGTTTGAATTTGGTAAAAATTAACCGGTAGTTGGCGGTAGCTGCTGAGCTCATTGCGGGCTAAATCTGTAATCACTTCTTCGTGCGTGGGGCCGACACAGAACTCGCGTTGATGGCGGTCTTTTAAGCGCAGCAGCTCAGGACCGTACTCTTCCCAGCGACCTGATTCTTGCCAGAGTTCAGCTGGCTGAATGGCAGGCATTAATACCTCGAGCGCGCCCGCTGCGTTCATTTCTTCACGTACCACGGCTTCGGCTTTGCGTAGCACGCGTAAGCCCAGCGGTAGCCAAGTGTATAAACCAGAAGCAAGACGACGAATCATGCCGGCACGTAGCATCAACTGGTGGCTGATAACAACAGCGTCGGCAGGGGTTTCTTTTAACGTGGAAAGCAAATACTGACTGGTGCGCATGGCTAAGATCTACATTAGGAAAGGTGAAAGAAGAGCGTTATTGTAGCGCATTTGGTTGGGTTGCGTGCTATAGGGCTGCAAGATGCAGGTCATGCTGAGGGTGTTGGCATATTTTATGGACTGCTGAAAACAAGAAACCCAGCCGAGGCTGGGTTTCTTGAATGATGCGAGTTTACCGCTTAGGAATTATAAAATGCTTAATGGGTACTCAACAATCAGACGTACTTCGTTGTTGTCAGCTAGACCGGCTGCATCGTTAGCACGGTAAGTGGCTTGACGCACGCGGAAAGACAAGTCTTTCGCTGCACCGCTCTGCAGAACGTACTTAGCTTCGATGTTACGCTCCCAGTTTTTACCGTTGTTGCGGTTGGTGTCGTCAATGCTTTGATCTTTAATGTTAGTACCACGTACATAGCGGGTCATAAAGCTTAAGCCAGGTACACCATAGGTAGCCATATCCAAGTCATAGCGCGCCTGGAAAGATTTTTCGCCCTGCTGGTGGAAGCCGTTGTATTGAACATCGTTCGCTAAGTACACAGAGCCACCACCGTCATAGCCGTATTCGTAGCCGCCTTCATAGCTGCCTGTTACACGCTGATGAGCGAAAGTTAAAGTATGGGCTTCGAGGAAGTTGTAAGCTGCTGCTAAGCTCCAAACGTTGTTGGTGCTGCTGCGCTCACCGCGTGGCTGATCTTTCTCGTTGAACTTCGTGTTGTACATGTTGAAGTCGAAGTTCAAGTTTTGTGAGTTAGCCAATGGCAGATTGTAATTTACATTGGTGTAGTGCTTTTTGATTTTAGTTTCGCCTGCACCTTTGTGACCTAGGTCTGCGTCAGAGTAAAAATAGGCTGCACTTAGGTCATTAGTAAAGTTGTAGCGACCACCTACTAAATCTAATGAGCGTAGTAAACCTTCATTAGAGCTGTCATGGTAGGTTTGGTCCATTGCTGTTAAAGCAGTGAAGTGACCTAAGTTTAGCTCTAAGTTTTCAATTTCGTTACTAGTTACTAAGAAACCAGTTGCAGTTTCTGGTAATAGACGAGCATCGTCAGTTGACAGAACTGGTAGATCAACAAACTGCTCACCGTACTTTAAAGTGGTGTTAGAAAGACGAGCTTTCACTGCACCGCCAGCTTGGCTGTAGTTGTCTTGTGCTTTGCCTGAGCGACCGTCTGTAGGGAACATATTGTTGCTGTGACGGCCTTCGCCAGAATCCAGCTTAATGCCTTGCAAACCAAAAGCATCAATACCAAAACCCACAGTACCTTGAGTGAAGCCAGACTCATAAATAGCTTTTAAGCCGAGTCCAGTTTCTTCACGGTAGCCGTTTGTTTTGCGAGTAACAGGGTTGGTGTTTTTTGCACCATTACGGAAGTCACGGTTCATGTACAGAACACGAGCATGTGCATCGAGCTTACTGTCTTCGATAAAACCTTTTGACTCAGACTGCTGGCTGGCAACAGCCATTTGTGTGCTTGCTGCGGCTACTGCTAAGGCAATAACGCTCAACTTAATCATTTGCATAAAATAATGCTCCTAGATTGTTTGTGATGATTGCTTTGCCTGCAAAACATTTGCCGGCAGGACTTAATCTAATAATCGGGGCATATCATAGATGTATTTTTAGCGTGCTGCTAGTCTAGAGTGTGATCTATTCAGCAAGCATTCAGAAAGTTTTGGTCTTTTTTGTGCCTAAAACCGATAAGAAACTATAGTTATGCTCGAGTTATTCTCGAGTTACTCCCGAAAACAAGGGTCATGCTTGATTTAAAGCAAGAAGCAAAGGGTGTGTTTATGTTTGAGATGGATAAACGCTTAGCAGCAGATACTGTTTTGCTTGGTGATTTTGCGTTGTGCCGTGTTTTATTAATGAATGATAGTCGCTATCCGTGGCTGATTTTAGTGCCACGTAGCCCTGCGATTAGCGAAGTGTTTGAGCTGGCTGAGGCACAGCAGCAACAGCTTTGGCAGGAAGCCAGTGCGGTTGGGCGGGTGTTAAAAGAGGTTTTTCAGGCTGATAAAATCAATATCGCCACTTTAGGTAATGTGGTTAAACAATTACATATTCATGTTGTGGCACGTATGCAAACGGATGAGGCTTGGCCTGCGCCGGTATGGGGGCAAGGTTGTGCACAGCCTTATACTGCGGAGGCTATTGTGCAGTTGCGTGAGCGTTTACATGCCGCTTTGGCTGATAAGTGGCTATCAAGTGTTGAGGACAATGTATGAGTTTAGAGGCGCGTATTGCTGATTTGGAAATGCGTCAAGCATTTCAGGATGACACTATTCAGGCCCTTAATGATGTACTGATCGAGCAGCAGCGCTTGATCAGTCGTCTGGAGACTCAGTTGGCACTGTTAGCGCAGCGGCAAAATGATTTGCACAATCAGTTTGAAGAAACCCCTAACGATCCACCGCCACACTATTGATTTTGGGTTCTTTTGCTCCAGTCGTAGCGCCCCTTTAAAGCTTTTAGGGTTAAAGGGGCGCTTGGGTGCTGTAATAGCGCGCTGCGCTGGGGCTGTTAAACGCCGCGCCAGGTGGTCAGTACATCGAGCATGCGATTGGCAAACGCCCATTCATTGTCATACCACGCCAGTACTTTAACCAGCTGCCCTTGCGCGCGGGTTTGCGTTAGATCTGCCACGCACGACACGGGATAACCATTAAAGTCGCAGGAGACCAGTGGTTGTTCATTGCACTCCATAACGCCTGGGGGAAACTGCTCAGCGCCTTGAGTTAAAATATGATTGATTTCTTCTGTGCTGGTGCTGCGTTCAGCAATAAAACTTAAATCCACTAAAGAGACATTGGCTGTAGGTACGCGCACAGCCATACCGTCTAAGCGGCCAGCGAGTTCCGGAATAACTAAACCAATAGCTTTTGCCGCACCGGTACTGGTGGGGATAATAGACTGAGCCGCGGCGCGGGCGCGGTATAAGTCTTTATGGCTTTTATCGAGTAAGTTTTGATCGTTAGTGTAGGCGTGCACTGTGGTCATCATGCCTTGTTGGATACCGATCGCTTGATGCAGTACTTGTGCTAAAGGCGCTAGGCAGTTGGTCGTGCAAGAGGCGTTGGAGATAATTTGCTGGTTGCCGAGAAGTTGGTGATTCACGCCGTAGACTACGGTTAAGTCAGCGCTGTCCAGTGGGTGCGCAAGCAATACGCGCCGTGCGCCTGCGGTTAAATGCTGCTCGACTTGGTGACGCTGTTTCATTCTGCCGGTGCATTCTAGGACGACATCAATGCCCAGTTGCTGCCATGGCAGCAGTACAGGGTCGGGCTGATTCAGTAAGCGAATGCTTTGATTGCCGACTTGCAAGGTTTCGCCGCTTAATTGTACCGAATGGCTAAAACGCCCAAAGGTTGAATCAAAACGGGTAAGGTGCGCTAAGGTGTTGGCGTCACCTAGATCATTGATGGCAACGATTTGTAGTTTGTTGTGTAGGCCGCGCTCAAATAAAGTGCGCAGAATATTACGTCCAATACGTCCGTATCCATTTATTGCTATGCGTAGCATGGTGTTCTCCTTGTCGCTGACATTGATGTCTGTGCGCTTATATTAGTCGCGTAGGGCGCCGAAAGTAGCGCAGCCGTTCCAATTGTGTTGATTCCATTGAAGTTGTGCACTTAAGTGATACACCGCGCCGCTCATGCTGTCGATGCATTGTTGCGGTGTGATCCAGAGTTGTAAGTGCTGGTTGTTAGCTTGGCTGCTGATATTAAAGCGTCCATTGGGCAGTTGTTCCTCAATATAGGGCAAGGCTACAGCAGGCTCGCCGGGTTGATTAAGAATCAAGCCGCGTGGTGTTTGCAAAATCGACCAGAAAGGCTCATTGCCGCTGGCGCGTAAAATGAGGCGGGCAAAGTCCGGGTCGTCACAGTTATGGCCTTGGCTTTGTAGGCGGTAGCGTTGTGTGGGGGTAAAAACTGTTTGGGTTGCATCGAAGTAGCCGCTTAAGTCAGCAAACACGCCCTCGTTTGTTTCACTCAGTAATGCCTTGAGCTCTTGTTCCAGTTCTGTTGAGGGATTGACGCGGTACTGCTGTTGGCTTGAGCAGGGTTGCAGCTGCCATTGCTGGTTGGTGAAAGACAGCTGGCCTTGTAAGCGTGCGCTGGTTGGACGGGTTTCTTTGGCCGGCATAATGATCTGGCAGGCGCTTAAAAATGCAGTGAAACAAACCAAGCTGATGATGCGAATGTTGCGCATGATGTTGAATTCCATTTGTGCGGGCGGATGGCTTTTGAGTGAGTGGTGTTGATTAAGGCTTAGATTGAGCCGCTTACTAGGCTTTGATTCGTTCAGTTGCTTTGAGTTCAGCGACTAAGCTGAGCCTACCTTGGTCGAGTTAGGCCTACAACTATATATGCACTGTAGATCTTTTGGCTGAAAACGAAGGCATAAAAAAAGCCCCTAAGCATTGCTGCTAGGGGCTTTTTAATTGGAGGCCGAGGTCGGAATCGAACCGGCGTTGACGGATTTGCAATCCGCTGCATGACCACTCTGCCACCCGGCCTAAACGAAAACGCCGCACTAAGCGGCATTTTCGATGACAATTTGGAGCGGGAAACGAGACTCGAACTCGCGACCCCAACCTTGGCAAGGTTGTGCTCTACCAACTGAGCTATTCCCGCAATGTCTTGGTGACGGGCGCTATTCTAGCTAATTAGAATATTTAGTCAAGCCCTTGAATGTAAAAAAGTTATTCTTCTGTTTGATTGGTGTGCAGGTGGGGCTTTGCAGCAAGTAAATACTGGCACATTGACCAGAGTGTCAGTACTGCAGAGATGATCAGTAAGGCATAGCCGCTAAGCACCCAAGCCGTGAATACGGGCGGGTTGGCCAGCAGAATAATTAAGGAAAGCATTTGTGCTGCAGTTTTCCATTTGCCAATACTAGAAACCGCAACCTGTGCGCGTTCGCCCAGCTCGGCCATCCATTCGCGTAAGGCGGAGACCATAATTTCGCGGCAAATAATAATCATCGCTGGCAGGGTCAGCCAGATATTGGTGTGCTCAGCAACCAGTAAGACTAAAGCAACGGCAACTAATAGCTTATCTGCAACAGGATCAAGAAAAGCGCCGAACGGGGTGCTTTGATTTAAGCGACGGGCTAAATAACCATCCAGCCAGTCGGTAAAACTGGCAAACGCGAAAACTGCACTGGCGGCCCAATAGCTCCAAGAAAATGGCAGGTAAAACAGAATAATAAAAACGGGGATCAGGGCCACGCGCATTACAGTTAAAATATTTGGAATATTCATTAGATAATTCTTTTCTTGGCAAAGAATGAAAAGCGCTAGCTTACCCTTGACGTAGCGCACTATATATAGATTCAGCAAGAGTTTTGCTGATTCCAGGTGTTTTAGCGATTTCTTCAACGCTAGCGCGCTTGAGTTCCTGCAGGCCGCCAAAGTATTTTAGCAGTTCGCGACGACGTTTGGGGCCAACGCCTGCTATACCTTCGAGCACTGAGGTGCGCCGGGCTTTGCCGCGGCGTGCACGGTGGCCGGTGATAGCAAAACGATGGGCTTCATCACGAATCTGCTGAATAAGATGTAAGGCAGGGGAATGCTCAGGCAAGTTCAGCTCGGTCGTTGCGTCATTAATATATAGCGTTTCAAAACCTGCTTTACGAGTAACGCCTTTGGCGACACCCAGCAGCAGAATATCCTTAATGTTGAGTTCGGCAAAGACTTCGCGCGCCATATTCAGCTGGCCTTTGCCGCCATCAACGAGCAGCACATCGGGCAGTTTGCCTTGGTTTTCGATGGCGCTGCTCAGGCGTCGGTGCAAAACTTGGCGCATGGCTGCATAGTCGTCACCTGCGGTAATGCCTTCAATATTATAAATTCGATAGTCAGATTTACGAGGCCCTTCGGGACCAAATACCACACAGGAAGCAACAGTGGCTTCGCCGCTGGAGTGGCTGATATCAAAACATTCTAAATGGGCCGGCGGTTCGGATAAATCCAGCGCTTTAGCTAATGCGTTAAAGCGTGTGGCCATTTGTGTGCGGTTGGCTAGGCGAGCTTGCAAGGCGTGCTCGGCGTTGGTTATCGCCAGTTGTTGCCAGCGCGCGCGCGTGCCACGTACGCGGTAGCGAATACTGATATGTTTATCCCATTGCTGGGCTATCGCTTGGGCAATGGCAGGCCAGTCGCCATGATCGCTGCTGACTATCAATTCATTAGGAAAGTCGCGGTCTTTGCGGCCTAAATAGTATTGAGCGGTAAATGCCGCCAGCACATCGGCGCTGTCTTCTTCGATGGCCACTTGTGGGAAAAAGTTATTGCTACCCAAAACGCGGCCATCGCGTACGCTAATAACATGCACACTAGCCCCGCCCGGGGTAACACTGGCGGCAATGATATCTACATTGCCGTGCCCACCTTCCATGCTTTGTTGATCTTGCACGCGGCGCAGTAAAGCTATCTGATCGCGTACTGCAGCCGCTTTTTCAAAATCGAGTTGCTGGGCGGCCTGCTCCATGCTGTGCGTCAGCTCATCGGTTAGCGCACTGCTGCGACCTTCTAGGAACATGACCGATAAACGCACGTCTTCGGCGTACTCATCAGTATCAACTAAGCCAACACAAGGTGCTTTGCAGCGTTTAATTTGATACTGCAAACAGGGGCGGCTGCGATTGTTATAAAAACTATCTTCGCATTGGCGCACCTTAAAGACTTTTTGTAATACGCTCAGGCTTTCGCGGATGGCGCCTGAGCTTGGGTAAGGGCCAAAATAGCGTCCATTATGTTTTTTGCTGCCGCGATGAATGCCTAAACGCGGAAATTGCGCAGCTGAAAGAATGACATAGGGGTAGCTTTTATCGTCACGCAGTAAAATATTGTAAGGGGGGCGCCATTGCTTGATCAGCGTTTGCTCAAGTAACAGTGCTTCAGTTTCATTGGCGGTGATGGTCAGTTCAATGCTGGCTATTTTGGCAACCAGAGCTGCTGTTTTTGGGGCGTTAATCGTGCTTTTGAAATAACTGCTGAGCCGTTTTTTTAGATTTTTAGCTTTGCCAATATAAAGCAATTGCTGATCCGCAGAAAACATGCGATACACCCCGGGGTGCTGGGTGCACGAGCGCAGAAAGGCGGATGCATCAAAGGGGAGAGTGGTCATTGGCCCGCTTATAAATTTGAGTTTTCAACAAGGTTATGCCGCACTGCCAGTAATGCGAGCTCAACATCATTTTCAATATTAAGTTTGTCAAAGATACGGTAACGGTAGGTGTTTACTGTTTTGGGTGACACGCACAGCAGATCAGAAATCATTTGGATTTTTTGCCCGCTGGCAATCATTAATGAAATTTGCATTTCACGTTCAGAGAGTTGTGTAAATGGGCAATCTTGCTCTTTGCTAGCAAAGGATTTGAGTGCCATTTGCTGCGCAATGCTTGGGCTTAAATAATGCTGCCCTGCGGCTACCTGGCGGATAGCACGAACCGTTTCTTCAATGCAGGCGCCTTTAGTTAGATAGCCGCTTGCCCCCGCTTGCAATAGCCGAGTAGGGAAAGGTTCGTCCTCGCAGGCCGACAAGGCCAGAACTTTTACATTCGCAAAGCGCTGTTTGATTTTACGCGTGGCTTCTAAACCGCCGATACCCGGCATACGAATATCCATCAGCACAACATCAGGCGCAAGTTCACCAACCATGCTGTAGGCTTGTTCGCCGGAGTTGGCTTGGCCGATGACGTGTAAATCACTGATATCGCTGAGCATTCGTGCGATTGCAGTGCGTACTAAATCATGGTCATCAACTAATAAAAGTTTGATCAAGAGGCCACCTCAGCATCGAATCAATTAATTAATTGTACCTTGCAAAGTACATAAGACAATAAAGGTTTGCCGCATTTGACCGAGTGACGAGGGCGCGAGTGCTGCAATGAGCTTAAGTCACCCCGACAATTGATTGTATACTGCGGCTGAACTTTAAGGAGTCACCCTTGTGACCATACAAATAAATTGGATTAGCAGTGATTCTGAGCTAGCAGAACACTGCACATACTGGAATACATTAGCATTTATTGCCCTAGATACTGAGTTTATTCGGGTTGATACATTTTATCCTATAGCGGGCTTGTTGCAGGTCAGTGATGACCGTGGCACTTATTTGCTTGACCCTTTGCTGATTAATGATTGGCAGCCGTTGGCTCAAGTATTTGAGAATCAGCAGGTGGTTAAGGTGTTGCATGCCTGCAATGAAGATTTGGAAGTGTTTTTATTGTTGCTGGGTGCGCTGCCTCAGCCATTATTTGATACGCAGGTGGCTGCGGGATATTTGAATATTGGCTTCTCAATGGGGTATTCGCGCTTGGTGCAACAGTTGTTGGGTGTTGAGCTGCCAAAAGGGGAAACGCGCTCTGATTGGTTGCAGCGGCCGTTAACGGATTTGCAGGTGCTTTATGCGGCGCAAGATACCGCTTATTTAGTGGATGTGTATCAAGCGCTGGCGCAACAGTTATCAGAGCAGAAATATGCTTGGGTGCTGGAAGACGGGGCTGCTTTAGCCGCAGCCTCGGCGCAAGATAACGAGCCTTACGAGCTGTGGCGGACAGTGAAGCTGGCTTGGAAGTTGGCGCCACAACAGTTGGCGGTATTGCGCGAACTTGCGGGTTGGCGTGAGATACAGGCGCGCAAGCGAGATGTGCCGCGTAATCATATTGTTCGAGAAAGTACATTGTGGGATTTGGCGGCTAAACAGCCGGTCGATATGGCGCAGTTAGCCGAAATTGAAGATATGCATCCGCGTATTTTACGCAAAGAAGGCGCTACTTTATTAAGCATTATTAAGCAGGCTCGGCGTTTGCCCGAAGAACACTGGCCTGCAGCCTTGCCCGAGCCTTTGCCAGTTGAGGCGGCTAAGGTTTTAAAGCGTTTGCGCAAGGTGGGCTTAGAGTTGGGGCAGAAACTGGATATTGCTCCAGAGTTGATGTTGCGTAAAAAGATTCTAGAAGAGTTACTGCGCAGTGGTTATCCAGATGGGCCTTATTGCTTGCCAGCAAGCTTACAGGGCTGGCGTCGCGAGCTCATGGGTGATGCTTTATTAGAGTGTTTAGAGGGGGCACAGTGAAACGAATTTGCTCGGTTTATCATAGTTCTAAAAAAACGGGAATGTATCTGTATGTGCTGCGTGCCGATGCGTTGAAACGCGTGCCTGAAGCCTTGCTTGGGCTATTTGGTACGCCCAAACATGCATTTGATTTGGTGCTGACGCCTGAGCGCACTTTGGTGCGTGAAGATATCACTGAGGTGTTAAAAAATTTAGACACACAAGGCTATCACTTGCAGATGCCGCCTCCTGAAGATGAATATATCGTGCACTGGCCAGAAGAGTTATTACGCCGCAACGATCCGGTGTGACCGGCGGGTGCTTCTGTAGAGTGCAGGTTCTACGCTTAATAGGATAGCGTGCCTGTGAATGCACGCAGGGATTGTATTAAGCGTAGCTTTATTGGGATCTTAGCTGAAAAAACGGCCGAGCATTTTTGTGACAAAGCCTTTGTTCAGTGTTTTCTTAACGTAGGGGGCATAGTGCTTGTCTTCACGTTTAATATGATTAATTAACCATAAGCCGATATCCGTGCGTACATCTCGAGCAATTTTCATCGGGTCAGCACCGTCGGTGATTTTATCAAGATACCCATAGGCGCGGGCTTTAAAAGCTTCGTGGACTAGATGGTGGGCGTCTAGCATTGGATAGTTCGCTTGCTTCATCAGCGACTCTTCAAAAGTGTTGTGAGAGACAGCGTAGTCAATGAGGCCGCGACAGATGTCGATGACATGGGTTTGATCGTTGGTTTTGATGCAGTGCTCAATTTCATCGAAATAGTCAAATAAACGTTTATGCTGCTCATCAATGATATCGATGCCGATAGCGAAGTCATCAGACCAGCTTAAGCTTTTTAGCATAGAGTAAGCCCTTTTTATGGTTTGTTATTATCAATAGACCTGCATTTATTGCGGTTATGTCTTAGATGAAATAACTGTTTTAGCAACCGTTGAGGCATGCAGTGCTCTGCAGTGGGGCGGCTAAGCTTTATATGTTGATTTCTGGTCAGTGAGTCAGAGGTTAGGCTGACGCAAGGTTAGATGTGATTGAGTCTTAGATCTGCTTTCTTATAGCTTACAGTTATATGTTTTTGACTTTTATTCTATTTTGGCATATTATGGATGACCAAAACGTTTGAGGAGGTTGTGGTCGTCATGCGTATTAAAGGTTCTAGTACCCGTGCAAAACCAGCGGAAGCAGTTACTTCGCGTGCAACACTTGCAGAGCAAACTGCTGCGTTTTTAAAGAAAGGTGGCGAGATTGAAGAAGTGCCCCGTGGTTTAAGTGGGCAGCAGCAGGTGAGTTACTTCCGTCGCTCAACACCAGAAACACGTAAGCCTGCAGAAATACCCAGCGCAAGCAAGTCTGCTGCGAAAAGTTAAGCCGTAAACAAGATTGACTAAGCGTCACTTGTGGGATTGTTAAGGTCCTGTAAGTGGCGTTTTTTTATGCTTGATATTTGTCGATAGAGTTGTGCGTAAGCGGATTTAGAGGCATAAAAAAACCCGCCGGAGCGGGTTTTTTTAGTAGCACAAATTAAGAAACAACTTGTACTTCTTCAGCCTGCATACCTTTCTGGCCGCGAGCTGCGACGAAAGATACAGTCTGGCCTTCTTTCAGGCTTTTGAAACCGTCGCTTTGGATAGCGCGGAAGTGAACGAATAAATCGTCACCTGATTGAGGAGTGATGAAGCCGAAGCCTTTTTCATCGTTAAACCATTTAACTACACCAGTTTGGCGATTAGACATTGTATGTCTCCTTGTACGAAGTAAAATTATGCTTGGGTTTGAGCCCAAGTTGATACTGAGCGCAAGGAGTTACAGGAGTCGTAGCAATGATTGGATCGAGATCTAAACATATATTGATTCACGGTTACACATTTGCAGCAGCAGTGATGTCTACTTTACCTGATTTTTTCTTAAGTGCCAGCATTATTTTATGATTTATCCGAAAGGCTAGTGTTTTCTACTTTTGCGCCCTCTCTTGATGGTGTAAGTGATCCGGTTATGTGGGTAAACTATGGTCATTGCAATTATTTTTAACCGATCGATTTGGGAAGTATGGCATGAGCATTAAGTCGGATAAGTGGATTCGTCGTATGGCGCAAGAGCACGGCATGATAGAGCCTTTTGTTGAGCGACAGGTACGTAATGAAGATGCTGCGCCTGTGATTTCGTACGGTGTATCCAGTTATGGTTACGACGTGCGTTGTGCCGATGAGTTTAAAGTTTTTACGAATTTGCACTCGGTAACAGTGGATCCGAAGAACTTCGACGAAAAAAGCTTTGTTGATGTGAAAGGGCCGGTCTGTATTATTCCGCCAAACTCGTTTGCCTTGGCGCGTACTGTGGAGTTTTTCCGCATCCCACGTAATGTGCTGACTATTTGCTTGGGCAAAAGCACTTATGCACGCTGTGGGATTATTGTTAACGTGACGCCACTTGAGCCGGAGTGGGAAGGTCATGTGACACTAGAGTTTTCGAATACCACAACTTTACCGGCGAAGATTTATGCCAATGAGGGCGTTGCGCAAATGTTGTTTTTTGAGTCGGATGAAGAGTGTGAAGTGTCGTATAAGGACCGTGATGGTAAGTATCAAGGTCAGCGTGGCGTGACTCTGCCGCGAGCCTGATTGATTTCGTATGTTTTCTAAACGGTAGGCTGTGTATGCAGTCTGCCGTTTTTTATGTCCAGTGATTGTGTGCAGTGTGCTGCTCTTGCTACAGCGGAAACAACACAGGCACTAGGATGACGCTGGTGAGCATGACCAGAACAGTAAAAGGCACACCAATACGCACAAAGTCACTAAAACGGTATTGGCCGGGGCCCAGCACAAGCGTGTTGACTGGTGAGGAAATAGGCGTCATAAAGGCGGCTGAAGCGGCTATGGCCACAATCATAGCAAAGGGTGCAGGTGAGGCTTGCATGGCCTGCGCACTAGCAATGGCTACTGGAGCCATCAATACTGCAGTGGCTGTATTTGAAATAAATAAACCAATAACAGCCGTGGTTAGAAAAAGAATCGCCAGAATCATATGAGGTCCAGCTTCGCCGAATAAGCTCAGGAGACCTGATACGGCTAAATCAATCCCGCCTGTTTTTTGCAGCGCTAGAGCAAAGGGCAGCATCCCCACAATCAATAAAATACTTTGCCAATGGATTGAACGGTAAGCGCTGTCCATATCGATACAGCGAAATGCCCCCATCAGTAAACAGCCAATCAGTACCGCTAAAACATTGGGTACGATGCCTGCGACCATTAAAATAATCATCACCGCTAAGCTGAATAGCGCATGAGGTGCTTGACTCAGTGCGGGGGCGACATCGTCCACTTCGGCAGGCAGGCTCAGTACCAGAAAATCGCGGCTATGGCCTTGTAGTTTACGAATATGCTGCCAGTTGCCCGCGACTAATAAGGTGTCACCGGCTTTAAGTTTTTCATCGACGAGCAGCCCTTCTAAGGCTTGTTGATCGCGACGTAAACCAATGACATTGAGCTTACGATGCGTGCGAAAGCCCAGTTCTTGAATGGTTTTGCCGGCAAGGCGTGAGTCTGGCGGTAGCATGACTTCAGCAACGCCCAGTGCGCGTTGGTGGTCGCTAAAGTAGCTGCTTTGCATGGCAACGGGCTCAACGCCGAGCTCATAATAAGAATTCAGTAAATCAATGGTGGGGCTGACCAAATCAACCAGTAAGATATCCCCAGAGCGCAGCTCTGTGGTGCCAGTAGCGCCCAGCAAGGTGCGTCGAAAACGTCGTTGGCGCTCTACGGCTATCACATTGATACCGTATTGTTTACGTAATTGCAGCTCGTTTAAGGTTTGCCCAGCAAGTGCTGAGTTGGGGCGTACACGTAAACGTCGCTCACGGCCTGCTAAACGATATTCGCGCACTAAATCAGCAATACTATGGCGTGGCTCTCCGGTTGTTTTTTGGCTGTCGGCGCTGGCGAGCCAGTGACGTGTGGCCAACATATAGAGTATCCCTAAGACTAAGATGCTTAAGCCAATGGGTGCAAAAGAGAAAAAACTAAAGCCGGTAAAGCCTGCACGTACCAGTTCACTGTGCACCACCATATTGGGTGGCGTGGCGACTAAAGTGAGCATGCCGCTGATTAAACCGGCAAAACTTAGGGGCATCATGAGGCGGCTTGGTGAAATCTGTAGGCGTGCGGCAATGCTTAAAACGACAGGGATAAAAATCGCTACCACGCCCGTGGAGCTCATCACTGAACCTAAGCCGGCCACGGTCAGCATTAACAGTACGATTAAACGCGTTTCGCTGCTGCCTGCGCGATGCATTAAGCGCTCGCCGAGCTGATAGGCAATTCCGGTGCGCACTAAACCTTCGCCAATCACGAAAAGAGCGGCAATCACCACCACACTGGGGTCGCTAAAACCGGCCAGGGTTTCTTGTACGCTCAGTACGCCCGTTAGCGGTAGCGCGACAATCATGAGTAGCGCTACCACATCCATACGAGGTTTATTACGTACAAATAAAACCACTGCACACAGCAGAAGTAGCAGTACCCAACCCAGTTGCAGGTTCATTTTTAGCTCAGCAATAAAGCATCGTCGGCTAGTTTTTCGCCGCGGACTTTTTCGAACATAGCCAACAAATCAGGCACGTCTAAACCTTTGCGGGTATCGCCGCTCACATCTAACACCACTTGGCCTTGGTGCAGCATGATGGTGCGATCACCAACGTCCAGCGCTTGGCGCATACTGTGGGTGACCATCATGGTGGTCAATTGTTTTTCGGCCACGATACGTTGGGTGAGTTCTAAAACAAAGTCTGCTGTGCGTGGATCGAGCGCAGCCGTGTGCTCATCCAATAATAAAATTTGCGAAGGGCGCAGTGCTGCCATCAGTAAGCTGACTGCCTGGCGTTGGCCGCCTGACAATAAACCGATGCGGTCCTGTAAGCGGTTTTCTAAGCCTAAGCCGAGGGTGGCTAGGTGCTCACGAAAGCCGTCGCGCTGTGAGGCTTTTACCGCGCGGCTTAAACCGCGACGTTGCCCGCGTTGCTCGGCCAGAGACATATTTTCTTCAATGGTTAAGTCTTCGCAGGTGCCGGCCATTGGGTCTTGGAAGACTCGCGCGACTTGTTTAGCGCGCTCCCACACGGGCTGATCAGTGACATCAATGTCATCGATTAAGATGCTGCCACTGTCGACATTTAAATCGCCAGAAATGGCGTTCAGGAATGTCGATTTTCCTGCGCCATTGGTGCCGATCACAGTGACAAACTGACCGGTTGGGATTTGTAATGACAAGCCGCATAGGGCACGGGTTTCAATCGGTGTGCCTGGGTTAAAGGTGATGTGTAGATCATTGGCTTTAAGCATCTTAAACCCTCTTGCGGCGTGACATACGCTGTTTGATCAGTGGAATGACAAGAGCAAAGGTGACCAGTAGCGCGGTGACTAAGTTGAGGTCTTGCGCTTGCAGACCAATAAAGTCGCTATTGAGTGCTAGAGCAATAAAGAAGCGGTAAACGATGGCGCCTAAGACCACGGCTAAAGTGACAAAGAACAGTTTGCGCGATGGCAAAATACTTTCACCGACAATCACCGCCGCCAAACCAATCACGATAGTACCGATCCCCATGGAGATATCGGCGCCGCCTTGGCTTTGCGCAAAGAGCGCGCCGGCTAAACCAACTAAGCCGTTAGAGATGGCCATACCTAAGATGATCATCGCGCCGGTGTTAACGCCTTGCGCGCGGGCCATGCGCGGGTTGGAGCCGGTGGCGCGAATCGCTAAGCCTTGGCGTGTTGAGAAATAGGCGTCGAGTGCCAGTTTGGCCAGCAACACCACAATAATTAGAATCGCAGGGCGCGCAATGTAGTCGACTAACCAGCTTGGCTCAAGGATGGAAAATACCGTTGGCTCCATGATCAGGGGAATATTCGGCTTGCCCATAATACGCAGGTTAATTGAGTACAAAGCAATCATCATCAGGATGCTGGCCAGCAGATCCATGATTTTTAAATGCACATTTAAAATAGCCGTGATGACACCAGCACCGGCGCCGGCTAAGGCAGCCAAGGCCGTGGCAAGAAAAGGGTCCATGCCGCTGGAGATGCATAGAGCGCCTACCGCGCCGCCCAGAGGGAAGCTGCCGTCAACAGTTAAGTCGGGAAAACGTAATAAGCGAAAGGAGATAAACACCCCGAGTGCCACTAAACTAAAGATCAGGCCGATCTCAAGGGCACCAAACATTGAAAACAGGGACATGGGCAGGTTGACCGAAGGCTAAATAAAAATACCCCGAGCACTGTGCAGTACTCGGGGCGCGATTAAGTATTAACGAATCACTTCAGCAGCGCTATCAATCAGCTCTTGTGACAAGGTCACACCTTGCTTTTGCGCAGCGTCAAGATTGACAAATAGCTGAATGTTTTCACTGGTTTGTGGTTTGATGTCGCCAGGTTTTTCACCGTTTAAGATACGTACCACGATTCGCCCAGTTTGCTGGCCCAGCTCGAGGTAGTTCACGCCCAAGGCGGCAATGGCGCCACGTTTAACACTGTCAGTGTCAGAAGCAATCAGTGGGATTTTCATATCATTACCGACTTTGACTAAAGCCTCGTAAGCAGAGACTACGTTGTTGTCAGTGTTGGTGTAAATTACATCGACTTTGCCAACGAGGCTGCGTGCTGCAGTGCCCACATCCACTGAGCGTGGTGCGGCGGCTTCAACTAAAGTTAGATCGTAATCCGGTAAGATTTTTTTCAGGGCATCAACTACTGCGACAGAGTTGGCTTCGCCTGGGTTAAATACCATACCGATGCGTTTAGCATTAGGAACGATTTGCTTAACCAGTTCCATTTGCTTGCTGAGCTCAAGTACGTCAGATACCCCGGTAACATTAGTGCCGCTGGCTTCCCAACTTGGTGTCAGCTGACCTTGGACTGGGTCAGTTACCGCTGAGAAAACAATAGGTATGCTTTTAGTGCCGGCTACTGCCGCTTGCGCCGAGGGGGTTGCAATGGCAACGATGGCATCGGGCTTGTCGCCAATAAACTTACGGGCAATTTGTGCGGCAGTGCCGGTGTTGCCTTGCGCACTCTGGTATTGCCATTTAAGGTTTTTGCCTTCTTCATAGCCGGCTTCGTTTAAAGTGGCTAAAACCCCATCGCGTACTGAGTCGAGTGCCGGGTGTTCAACAATCGCCGTGACCGCTACGGACTTAACAGGTTCTGCTAGAGCGCCAAAAGATGCGCTCATGGATAAAGTTAGTGCACTGAGCGTGAGCAACGCTTTTTTCGATAACGTAGTCATGTTTTCATGCCTCTGGTGGGGTTGCTGGCAGTATGCCAGCTAAGCCCGGGTTCTTGTCTAGGTATACATCAGCCGATTATAAGCTGGCAATACGTGAATGTTGTTCAGTTAAACGTGCTAAAGCTTGCTCGAAATCAGCTTGTTTAGCACGCTCTTTTTCAATCACATCGGCTGGCGCTTTCGCGACAAAGCCTTGGTTGGATAGCTTACCTGCGACGCGCTTAATTTCACCATGCAGGCGTTGTATTTCTTTATCCAGACGGGCGAGCTCAGCTTTAGTGTCAATTAAGCCAGCCATAGGCACCAACACTTGCATTTCACCTACCAGCGCTGTGGCTGACATGGGGGCTTCTTGGTCTGCAGCCAGTAATGTGACAGATTCTAACTTGGCCAGCTTGTTGAGGGTGACATTATTCACCTCTAAACGACGCACATCTTCTGCTGTGGTATTGCCTAGGTACAAAGGTATAGGCTGACCGGGGCCAATATTCATTTCTGCGCGAATATTGCGCAGAGTCAGCATCAGCTCTTTCAGCCATTCGATATCGCCTTCGGCTTGTGCATCAATGGCATCTGTTGCCGACGCAGGGAAGGGCTGCAGCATAATAGTGTCGCCGCTTTTGCCTGCCATTGGCGCGATCCGCTGCCAAATCTCTTCGGTGATAAAGGGCATAAAGGGGTGCGCTAAGCGTAGCGCTGTTTCGAGTACGCGTACTAATGTACGGCGTGTGCCGCGGGTGCGCTCGATCGGGGCTTCTTTATCCCAGAGCACAGGTTTGGATAGCTCCAAGTACCAGTCGCAGTATTGGTTCCAGATAAACTCATATAGGGCTTGCGCGGCCAAATCAAAACGGAAGTTGTCCAGTTGACGTGCCACTTCAGCTTCGGTGCGCTGCAATTGTGAAATAATCCAGCGGTCGGCGACGGTGAGCTCCACTGCTTGGCCGTCAAGGCCGCAATCTTGCTCTTCGCACTGCATCATCACATAGCGTGCTGCGTTCCAGATTTTATTGCAGAAGTTACGGTAGCCTTCAACACGGCCCATATCGAATTTTACATCACGACCGGTAGAGGCCAGTGACAGGAAGGTAAAGCGCAGCGCATCGGTGCCGTAACTGGCAATGCCTTCGGCAAATTCTTCACGGGTTTGTTTTGCAATGGCTTTGGCCATTTGCGGCTGCATCATGCCGCTGGTGCGTTTTTCCACCAAGGTTTCCAGGTCGATGCCGTCAATAATATCCAAAGGATCCAGTACGTTGCCTTTGGATTTGGACATCTTATGCCCTTGGCTGTCGCGCACCAAGCCGTGTACATAGACGGTCTTAAACGGAATCTGTGGCGTGCCATCTTCATTTTTGATCAGGTGCATGGTCAGCATGATCATGCGCGCAACCCAGAAGAAGATGATGTCAAAACCGGTCACCAACACATCGGTGGGGTGGAAGGTTTTTAAGTAATCCGTTTGTTCTGGCCAGCCCAAAGTTGAGAAGGTCCATAGGCCGGAGCTGAACCAAGTGTCCAGTACATCATTGTCTTGGCGCAGATTGATGTCGCCAAGATTGTGCTTTTCGCGCACTTCAGCTTCGTTACGACCCACATACACATTGCCGGCATCGTCATACCATGCCGGAATGCGGTGGCCCCACCAGAGTTGACGGCTGATGCACCAGTCTTGAATGTCGCGCATCCAGCTGAAGTACATATTTTCGTATTGCTTAGGCACAAACTGAATGCGGCCATCTTCCACGGCAGCAATGGCAGGCTCTGCCAATGGCTTGGTGGAAACATACCATTGGTCGGTCAACCAAGGTTCAATGACTGCGCCAGAACGGTCGCCGCGTGGCGTTTTCAGCGCGTGATCATCAATGCTCACCAATAAGCCAGCAGCGTCCATTGCAGCAACGATTTGCTTGCGCGCTTCAAAACGGTCCAGACCAGCAAACTCAGCAGGCAGGCTGTTATCTAAATCGTTATTGACAGAGCCATCGGCGTTGAATACCTGTGCTGTGGCTAAAATGGCAGCGTCTTGGTCAAGGATATTAATCATCGGTAGGCTATGGCGCTTACCCACTTCATAGTCATTGAAATCGTGGGCTGGGGTGATTTTTACGCAGCCGGTACCAAACTCTGGGTCACAGTAATCATCACCTACAATAGGAATGCGGCGACCGACGAGTGGTAGCTCAACAAAAGAGCCAATTAATGCTTTGTAGCGTTCATCTTCAGGGTGTACGGCTACTGCGCTATCACCGAGCATGGTTTCTGGGCGGGTAGTGGCAACCACAAGGTAGTCTTTACCTTCGGCAGTTTTCGCGCCATCAGCCAGTGGGTAGCGCAGATTCCATAAGTGACCTTTCTCATCGTGATTTTCCACTTCAAGGTCGGAAATCGCGGTGTGGAATTTAGGATCCCAGTTGACCAAGCGCTTACCGCGGTAAATTAGGCCGTCTTCATGCAGGCGCACAAAAGCTTCTTGTACTGCAGCAGACATGCCTTCATCCATGGTGAAGCGTTCGCGCGACCAGTCCACTGAGCTGCCGAGGCGACGAATCTGGCGCGTGATGGTACCACCGGATTCTTCTTTCCATTCCCAGACTTTGTCGAGGAAGGCTTCGCGGCCGAGATCGTGACGGTCGAGCCCTTGTGCGGCCAGTTGGCGTTCAACCACCATTTGCGTGGCGATACCTGCGTGGTCAGTGCCCGGCTGCCAGAGGGTGTTACGGCCTTGCATACGGCGGTAACGAATCAGTGCATCCATAATGGCGTTATTAAAACCATGGCCCATATGTAAGCTGCCGGTGACGTTCGGCGGCGGAATCATAATGGTATACGGTTGACCAGAACCTTGGGGCGCAAAGTATTGATTGGTTTCCCAAGTGTGGTACCAAGAGCTTTCAATGGCGTGCGGCTGATAGGTCTTATCCATAGTGCGGCGGGACCCCTAAATAAAAGACGGCTAATCGGAAAACCCCGAAGTATACCGTCAAACGAGCCTTGGCCATAGGTTAAGACAGAGGTTTTGCTAATAAAGTGACGTTTTCTTGTGCTTGAGTCAGTTTTCTGTGTTTGTTTGTTGATAGGTTTTAGCCTGGCTAAAGCCTGTTGAAGACCTAAGAAAGCCATAGCTGCAGTGGATTCGACTTATGTATGGCTTGATGGGGGTTAAACATTATGAGCTATGAGCACAGGCAAGCCGTGCAGTGCCGGGTGATTTATGGTAAAAAGTATCCTACTAACGCATTGAGATACTGTGTTGGTGACGTTCTCAGGGCGGGGTGCGATTCCCCACCGGTGGTAATTGCCCAGTGTGGCACAGCCCACGAGCGCTTATTTATGCTGCAGTTGCGGTAAATAAGGTCAGCAGACTTTGGTGAAATCCCAAGGCCGACGGTTACAGTCCGGATGAAGAGAGAGCGGGATCCGTTACCGCGCATATCTTGCGCGGCAGACTCCCATTCGATCAAAAACAGCCTTGTTTGATGTTAAACAGGAGATCGACACAGACGAATGAGTCAGTATTCGTTTTGTGCGGAGGTTTTATGTTCACAGGAATAATTGAAGCGGTTGGTCGTATTCGTAGCATGACTGCAAAAGGCGGTGATGTGCGCGTGCATGTGGCCACAGGAAAGCTGGATTTAACCGATGTAAAACTCGGCGATAGCATTGCCGTCAATGGTATTTGTTTGACGGTTGTTGAGCTGCCGGGCGATGGCTTTTGTGCTGATGTCAGCCGTGAAACCTTGGCGCGTACAGCATTGGTGAATTTGAAAAACAACAGCCCCGTTAACTTAGAGAAGGCTTTATTGCCAACCACACGGCTGGGTGGGCATTTAGTCAGTGGTCATGTTGACGGTGTGGGTGAGGTGTTATCCCGTAGTGAAAGTGCGCGCGCTGTGGAGTTTTGGATACGCGCACCTAAAGAGCTGGCGCGTTATATCGCCATGAAAGGCTCGATTACCGTGGACGGCACCAGCCTGACGGTTAACGGTGTCAATGGCTGTGAGTTCCAGCTGACCATTGTGCCGCATACCTTGCAAGAAACCATTATGGCGGACTACCAAGCAGGGCATTTAGTGAATTTGGAAATAGACTTAATTGCTCGCTACCTTGAGCGCTTGTTACAAGGTGAGCATGCCGCCGAACCCACCAGTCAAGCCATTACTGCAGCGTTTTTAGCAGAGCATGGTTTTATGCGTTCTTAATCGAAGGGCTATCCTGTGTCTTTGAATACTATTGAAGAAATTGTTGCAGATATACGTGCGGGCAAAATGGTCATCCTAATGGATGACGAAGACCGCGAAAACGAAGGTGATTTAATTATTGCCTCTGAGTGCGTCACCGCAGAACACATTAACTTTATGGCCAAACATGCGCGCGGCTTAATTTGTATGCCAATGAGTGCTGAGCGTTGTGAGCGTTTAGGCCTGCCTTTAATGGCGCGGCACAATGGCTCAGGTTTTGGTACTAAGTTTACGGTGTCGATTGAGGCGGCTGAGGGTGTTACCACCGGTATTTCTGCTGCCGATCGTGCGCGTACTGTGCAAGCTGCCGCGGCAAAAGATGCAGTGGCCGCTGATATTGTCAGTCCAGGACATATTTTTCCATTAATGGCGCAGGCTGGTGGCGTTTTGGCGCGGGCGGGCCATACCGAAGCCGCTTGCGATTTAGCGCGCTTGGGCGGTTTTGAGCCAACCGGCGTTATCTGCGAAATTATGAACGATGATGGCACCATGGCGCGTCGTCCAGAGTTAGAGGTTTTTGCCCAAGAGCACGGCATTAAAATTGGCACCATTGCCGACTTGATTCATTACCGCATGATCCATGAGCGCACGATTGAGCGCGTTTCCACACAAACTTTGGACAGTGAGCTGGGTAAATTTAATTTAGTCACTTACCGTGAATCAAGCGTGGGCGATGTCCATTTGGCGTTGACTTTAGGTACTATTAGTCCCGAAGAGCCGACTTTGGTGCGCGTGCACAATATGGACCCATTACGAGACTTGTTTATGGTTAAACAAAGCCAGCGCTGGAGCTTGCGCGCCGCCATGGCTGAAGTTGCTAAAGCTGGTAGCGGTGTAGTCTTATTGTTGGGTAACCAGATGACGGGCTCCAGTCTGTTAGCTCATCTTGAGCGTCAGTTGGGCGCTAGCGGTGATGCCAAAGCCACAAAAACACCGGGAACCTACAGCACTGTGGGTGCTGGCTCGCAGATTTTGCGTGACTTAGGCGTGCGTAAAATGCGCTTATTAAGTACGCCGATGCGCTTTAATGCCATATCCGGATTTGACTTAGAAGTTGTAGAATACCTGCAACCGCAGGATTAACTGTTATTGGAGCGGCCGTTAGTGCTGCTCCTCCGCTCTTTATTAGGATGAAAAACATGACCTTGAAGACAATCGAAGGTACCTTTATTGCCCCGCAAGGCAAGTTCGCGCTGGTTGTTGGCCGTTTCAACAGCTTTGTCGTGGAAAGCTTGGTTGAAGGTGCAATTGATACATTAGTGCGCCACGGTGTGAGCAAAAATGACATTACCGTAATTCGTGCACCCGGTGCTTTTGAACTGCCTTTAGTTGCACAGAAAGTGGCGGAGCGTAAAGAATACGCCGCTATTATTGCCTTAGGTGCAGTGATTCGTGGCGGTACACCGCACTTTGAATATGTTTCTGGTGAGTGCACAAAAGGTTTAGCACAGGTCTCCATGCAATTTGGTGTGCCGGTTGCCTTTGGTGTGTTAACCGTGGATTCAATTGAGCAAGCCATTGAGCGTTCAGGTACTAAAGCGGGTAACAAAGGTGTTGAAGCCGCATCGTCTGCCTTGGAAATGGTGAGCCTGCTGGCGCAGTTGGAGGCCAAGTGAGTTTAAATAACGACGATTGTCGCGACAACCCGCCACCACGAGCTAAAGGGCGCATTGCGATGCGCCGTGTGGCTCGTACTTTGGCCATGCAAGCGTTATATCAGTGGCATATTGCTGGACAAAACCTCAATGAAATTGAAGCGCAATTTCGTGTTGATAACGACTTTGATGGCGTCGATGGCGTCTACTTCAATGAGATTTTGCGCGGGGTACCCGGTAAAAAAAGTGAAATTGATGCGCTGATAGAGCCCTACCTTGATCGCCCTATGGAAGAACTTGATCCTGTTGAATGGGCGATTTTACGCCTAGCGACATGGGAGCTTAGCACCCGTATTGATGTGCCATACCGCGTGGTCATTAATGAAGGTATTGAGTTGGCAAAAACCTTCGGGGCGACAGATGGGCATAAGTACGTCAATGGCGTGCTGGATAAGCTGGCCTTACGCTTGCGCGGAGCAGAAATCCGTGACGCTAAACTCAATAAGCAATAAGCGCAAATTGTGCTCGCTAAAGGACTATCGAGTGAGTGCAATTTGATGAACGAATTTGAGTTGATTCAACATTTTTTCACCCGCTCTGCCTGTGCGCAGGGCGGTGAAAATATCTCTTTAGGTATTGGTGATGATTGTGCGCTATTGCAGATTCCTGCAGGCTATAGCTGCGCTGTGTCCACCGATACTCTTGTCAGTGGTATTCATTTTCCTGAACACGCACCTGCTTTTTTACTTGGACAGCGTGCTTTGGCCGTTGCGGTAAGTGATTTGGCGGCCATGGGCGCCGAGCCTATAGGTTTCACTTTAGCGCTTACCTTGCCGCACATCGCTCTAGATTGGTTGCAGGGCTTTAGCGAAGGCTTAAGTGCCATGGCGCAGCATTGTGGGATTGGCTTGGTCGGTGGTGATACCACACGAGGCCCGCTGGCTATTACTGTGACAGTGCTGGGCGCAGTGCCTCAGCAACAGGCATTGTTGCGTTCTACTGCGCAAGTGGGTGACCTGCTGTGTGTTAGCGGGCCGCTGGGTGCGGCAGCAGCAGCGCTACCTGTGGTGCTGGGTGAAATAGATACGCAGGTGATTGCTGCGCACACTCTAGAGCAGTTATTAGCCGCCTATTGGACGCCGCAGCCGCAGTTGCAATTGGGTCAGTATTTGCGTGGCAAAGCCCATGCTGCTTTAGATATTTCAGATGGCTTGCTTGCAGACTGCGGGCATATAGCTCAAGCGTCTAATGTGTGTTTACAGATACAGCAGGCGCAGGTGCCTGTGGCTGATGCAGCGCGCAGCTTGTTAGGTGATGCGGCCGCATTGGAAGCTGCGCTAAGCGGTGGTGATGACTATCAATTGGCCTTTACCATTGCCGCGCAAAAGCTGGCCCCGCTGCAGTGCAAGTTTCCTGCAGTGCGTGCGATCGGCCAAGTGTGTGCCGGTAGCGGTGTGCAGGTTTTAGATCCGCAAGGCCGCTTGGTTGCGCAGCAGCGTAGCGGTTACCAACATTTTAACTAAGGATACAGACCTATGCGGGCACCCCAAGTATGGAGCAACGTCTGGCATTTTTTAGCCTTTGGTTTTGGTACAGGTTTAGCTAAAAAAGCCCCAGGGACATGGGGGACGTTAGCAGGTTTAGCAGTGATGCCATTGCTGGCGATGTTGCCGCTATGGCTGGGGCTGGTATGTATTGTTCTGGCCAGCATTTTTGGTGTTTGGTTGTGCGGCCGTGTCGCCGATGATTTAGGCGTACATGATCATGGCGGTATTGTTTGGGATGAGATGGTTGGGATCTGGATCACCCTGATTGCCTTACCCAGTACGGCGTTGTGGTGGGGATTGGGTTTTATTCTGTTTCGCCTGCTGGATATTCTTAAGCCTTGGCCTATTGCTTGGCTGGATCGTCATGTCGGTGGCGGGTTAGGGATTATGTTGGATGATATCTTGGCTGGTTTAATAGCAGCGGCTTTACTGTATGCCATATGGTGGAGTGATGTCTTAATGCTGGCTTATTAGGGGGTAGGGATGAGAACTGTGCGGCAATGGATGATAGGTGCAACATTGTTAGCTTTGAGTGCTCACAGCTTGGCTCAAGTCAATGTTCGAGTGGTGGGCTTATTTCCCAATGCTGCAGTGTTGAGCATTGAGGGACAGCGCACTTTGGTCAAGGTGGGGCAGACAGGTCCACAAGGTATTAAAGTTATCAGTGCCGACAGTCGCTCCGCGGTATTGAACATTGATGGCGTGACGAGTACGCATACCTTGAGCCGTGATTATGGCAGCGGTGGTTTTGCCACACCGGAAAAGCAGCGGCTCACGATCAATAAAGGCGCAGCAGGGCATTACTGGGTTACGGGCTCGGTCAATGGTAATAGTGTGCCTTTTATGGTGGATACGGGTGCAACCAGCATTGCGATAAACGCAGCACAAGCGCGCCGCTTAGGGCTCGACTTTAAAAGTACAGGTACGCCCGTTATGGTCAGTACAGCCAGTGGTACAGAAAAGGCTTGGCGGGTTTATCTCAATAGCGTCAAGGTGGGTAGTATTGAGGTTTTAGGGGTGGATGCCTTGGTGCTCGACAGTGAGTTTCCTCGCGATGCACTGCTGGGTATGAGTTTTTTAAGTCGTGTGCGCTGGCGCGAAGAACAAGGTGCGCTGGTTGTTGAGGCTAAGCATTAAAAATTACTGTGTTATGACGGCTATGGCGAGCGGTTTAAATTAAGCTGACGCAGAGCTGTACAACTGTTGGCCAGTTTTGCTTGTTGGCGAGATAGGCTACTATCTTTCTTTTTACTGTTAATAAGCGATCAATCTGTATGTATTGTCCTTTTTGTGGTGCCAATGATACTAAGGTGATTGACTCGCGCTTAGTCGCGAATGGCGACCAAGTGCGGCGTCGTCGCGAGTGTTTGCTCTGTGAAGAGCGTTTTACCACCTTTGAAACTGCTGATTTAATTTTACCGCGCTTGATTAAGCAAGATGGCAGCCGGCAGCCCTTTGATGAAGATAAGTTTCGCGCCGGAATGTTGCGCGCGCTGGAAAAACGCCCGGTAAGTCTCGAGCGATTGGAAGAAGCGGTTGCGCGGATTAAGCGTAAATTACGCGCGACAGGTGAACGCGAAGTGCAGTCGCTGGTGGTGGGTGAGCTGGTGATGAATGAACTGAAAAAGCTTGATGAAGTGGCTTATATACGCTTTGCTTCGGTATACCGTCGCTTTCAAGATCTAAATGAGTTTCGTAAAGAAATCGAGCTGATGTCCAGTCACGCTGCAGACTCTAGCGACTCGGCCGACGAATGAACGATCAAGCGTATATGGCGCAGGCCTTACGTCTGGCTGAGCAGGGTTTGTACAGCACCCATCCCAATCCACGGGTTGGATGTGTGGTTGTTGCGGATCAGCGCGTGGTCGGAGAAGGCTGGCATCAGCGTGCGGGTGAGCCACATGCTGAGGTTTATGCCTTGCGCCAAGCTGGAGTGCTGGCTCAAGGTGCAACCGCTTACGTTACCCTAGAGCCTTGCAGTCACCATGGTTTAACGCCACCTTGCGCTGAAGCTTTGGCGCAGGCTGGAGTGCGTCGCGTAGTGATCGCTATGCAAGATCCTAATCCGCAAGTGGCAGGCCGTGGCATTGCTTTTTTGCGGGCACAGGGCATCCAAGTTGATGTGCTCAGTGGTGAGTTGAGCGCAGCTGCTCGTGCATTAAACTGTGGCTTTGTAAAGCGAATGGAAGTTGGCTTGCCGTTTGTACGCCTAAAACTGGCCATGAGTTTGGATGGCCGTACCGCTATGGCCAGTGGTGAAAGTCAGTGGATTACCGGGCCTGCTGCGCGCGCCGATGTGCAATGTTTGCGCGCGCGCTCCAGTGCGATTATTACCGGTGCTGATACGGTGTTAACGGATAACGCACGTTTAACTGTACGCGCACAAGAGCTTCCACTGAGTGCTGAGTTATGTGAATTAGCTTTATCGCGCCCCCCGCAGCGTATTGTCATTGATGGGCGCTTACGGGTGCCCACGGATGTGGCTTTTTTTGCTGCCGGGCCGGCTTGGGTTGCAACCCATCAGCCGCCGCCACTGGGGGCTGCAGGCATTGAGTATATCCAGGTTAAGAAAACAGGCGGGCATATTGATTTACCTGCCTTGCTAGAGGAATTAGCGCAGCGTGGTATCAATGAGCTGATGGTCGAAGCGGGGCCGCAATTGGCTGGCGCTTTTATGCGGGCAGGTTTAGTGGATGAGTTGTATATCTATATGGCCGCTACACTGCTTGGTTCAACTGCTCAGCCATTGATGCAACTGCCGATTGAGAACATGGCCGATGCTGTGCGTTTACACATTGTAGAGATGCGCGCGTTGGCTGATGACTGGCGTATTATTGCGCGTCCAGTCCCTTGTAACGCTTAACTTTGCTTAGATAAACGGTCGCTGGCAATGATGTCGCTCAATTCAATAAAGAGCTGATCGGCTTGCTCTGCAGAGCAGTCTTCGCCATAGCGTTTACGCAAGCCAAAATCACTGAGAGTGATATGCATGCTGGGTTGTACATTGTGGCGCTCTAGGCAAGCTTTAGCGCAGTGTAAATGGCAGCCGTCAATCACTAAAACGGGGCGCTGTTCCTGAGCTTTTTTCACTAAAGCTTTGACGTCACCACCAACCCCTGCGATGCATGACATCTCTGCAAGCCCTGCACGATCAATGCGTACCGCCAGAGTGTTGGCCAGTTGGGCAACATTTGAACAGCCTGAGCATGAGTAAATTAAAGGTTTCTGAGTACTGGACATGGCGAGCCTCTGCTTACCAAGGCATGGGATTGCAGTGTGGCATGCTCGAAAAAAATGCGCCTTGATGACCATCAAGACGCACAAAATCCAGTATTTTAAATACTGTTTCAAGATGTAGCAGTAGAAATTAAATGACGCGCAAAACATTACAAAATAGACACGTACCCGGGAAGGTTATGGGCTATTGCAATGCAAGCGCGTCATGGGCAGTATTCAAGAAGCACCTAAGTTATGACTTGATGCAAGTCAATGAAGACTGTGACAAATCGCCGCGTTTTTCAATGGGCGTGCAGTGCCTGTGGTGCCACGCACAACTTTGATGTTAATGCAGCACAGAACATTCTCGCGGTCGAGCATGGCTGTCTAACAGTAGGCATCACCGTCTCTTTAGGGCAGTGAGGATGTCAAACCATGTTGCCAAATTCAGCTTGCAAAGCTGCGCGTACGCAATACAACACGCCCTCTTCGATTTCCGGGGTGAATTGCTCGGCGATACTGGCAACGCTCGGCAGTTCGCCTTCTCCTTGTAAAAAAGCATCTTGGATATCGCCGAGCAGCTCTTCGGGCAAGTCCAAGGCCTGTTCAAGACTTAATAGGTTACTCGCAATGGCTTGTGCCATTAAGCTGTAGACATTCTTCAGACTGCATTGCATGTGCTGCGCTATTTGCTCTGGGGTCATTCCGCTACGTGCTAAGGTTACCAGCTCGTGTCGTAAATCTTGGCTGCTGGGTGTTGGTGTACTCTTTGGACTGTCGTGTTGATTCAAAACTTTTAAGAAGGCCGCCCCGTAGCGCTCCAGTTTGCGTGCGCCAACACCACTGATCTGTGCCATATCGGCTAAGTCTTCCGGTTGTTCGCGCAGCATGTCTAACAGGGTTGAGTCCGGGAAGATAACGTAAGGCGGCACGCTATGTTCTTGTGCGAGCTGGCGACGTAAAGCGCGTAATGCTTCCCACATCTCGCGCTCATGGCTGCGTACCAGTTGGCTGGCTTGGCTACTGCTGCGCGCAGGGCGGGTTTGAGAGCTAAGGTCACGGCGCAGCAATAGCGTGGTTTCACCGCGTAATAATGGCCGGCAACTTTCGGTCAGCCGCAAGCCGCCAAAACCTTCGACGTCGACATCAATCAGGTTGCGGGCAACCAGCTGCCGAAACAGTGAGCGCCATTGATGATCGTTGAGCGTTTTACCTATACCAAAGACGCTTAAATGCTGGTGACCTAGGGCGCGTACACGGTCATTTTCACGCCCTTGCAAAACATCAGATAAATAACCGACACCATAACGTTGGCCGGTACGGTAAATGGCCGACAAAGCTTGGCGGGCTGCCTCAGTCGCATCCCAAGTTTCAATGCTGTCAATGCAGTTGTCGCAATGCCCGCAAGGTTGAGCAAGGTTTTCGTCAAAATAGGCCAGTAAGGCTTGGCGTCGACAGCGTGTTTCTTCGCATAAAGCGAGCATGGCTTCCAGTTTGTGTTGCTCAACACGCTTATGCCGCTCATCACCTTCCGAGTTGGCGAGCATTTGCTTTAACATCAGCACATCTTGTAAGCCGTAGACCATCCAAGCCTCGGCGGGTAGGCCGTCACGTCCTGCGCGGCCTGTTTCTTGGTAATAGGCCTCTAAAGATTTAGGTAGGTCGAGATGAGCCACAAAGCGCACGTTGGATTTATCAATGCCCATCCCAAAAGCGATTGTCGCTACCATAATGAGGCCTTCTTCATTGAGAAAGCGTGTTTGGTGCGCGGCGCGTAATTCGCTGTCGAGACCCGCATGGTAGGGGAGCGCAGGAAAACCTTGGTTGCTGAGAAACTCGGCAGTGGCTTCAACGCTTTTGCGTGATAGGCAATACACTATGCCGGCGTCGCCTTTGCGTTGCGCTAAAAAGTCCAATAATTGTTTGCGAGGGTTATCTTTAGGTGTGATGCGATAAAAAATATTAGGGCGGTCAAAACTTGAGAGAAAGCATTCAGCTTTTTGTAAGTGCAAACGCTGGATGATTTCGTCGCGAGTGCGCTTGTCGGCCGTGGCGGTGAGCGCGATACGTGGCACATTCGGGAAGAGTTCAGCCAGTTGACCCAGTTGCAAATACTCAGGGCGAAAATCATGACCCCACTGCGAAACACAGTGCGCTTCATCAATGGCAAACAGACTGATGGGCAAGTGTTGTAGAAACGCCAGCATGCGCGGCTGTACTAAGCGCTCAGGGGCTAAATACAGTAGTTTGATTTCATGGCGACGCAGGCGATCGGCAATCTCACGCTGCTCATCGTTACTCAGTGACGAGTTAAGAGCGGCAGCCGGGATGCCTAACTCTTCAAGGCTGGCTACCTGATCTTGCATCAGCGCGATCAGGGGTGAAACGACAACGGTTAAGCCATCGAATAATAGTGCAGGTAATTGATAGCAGAGGGATTTTCCGCCACCGGTAGGCATCAACACAAGCGCATCATCGCCTGCACAAATACGTTGAATAATTGCCGACTGATGACCACGAAATGCATCATAGCCAAAAACACTTTTTAGCGTTTGTAACGCCTGATCTTGCATGCCATTCTCCAAATCAAGCCGTGCATTATACGCGTAATTCAGTATATAACTGAATCTTTAGCTGTACAGGCAAGGAACATGGCGTCAATCCCTAGCTGTTATGGCAGAGCTGGACTACAATCAGCTTTCAATTTTCTTTTTATGGTAATCACGCATGTCCCTCGCTGAGCAAATGACCCGACTGCAAGCTTTCCTCGATGCTGACGAACTGCATGACGAGGCGCTTGATTATATTGCCGCACATGGCTATTTAACCGCGCTTTCCATTTGTCCTGAGGCTGTGCCAGCAGAAGAGTGGATTGATGCTTTATTTGCTGAGCCGCCGGCGTATCGTGATGCTGATGAAGAAGCTGACATTGTTGCAGGGCTGTTACAGCTAAAGGCACAAATTGAGCGGCAGTTAGCGAGCGACGATGATATGGTGCTGCCATGTGAGTTGGACTTGGGTGATGAGCCTGACGATTCTGATCTGCGTGGCTGGTGTGTTGGCTTTATGGAAGGCATCTTTTTACGTGAAGACGTTTGGTTTGAAGATGCTGAAGACGAAGTCAGCGAGTTGTTACTGCCCATTATGGTTGCTTCGGGTTTGTTTGATGAGCAGCCAGATTTTGCTGAAATCGCTAAAGATTTTGATTTGGTCGATAGCATGGTTGAGCAGATTCCTGAAGTGCTCACCGCGCTGTTTTTGTTATGCCAAGCGCCTGAAGAAAAGCCGGTGCTACTCAAGCCGCGTCACTGATAGGGTGTAATGCCTGAACTACGGCAGCAGCAAGCACGCAGTCGCACGCTGCGTTACATATTGTTTGCTTGTGGTTGCCTCAGTGTTGTTTTGGGTGTGATCGGTATTTTCTTGCCAGTCTTGCCCACTACACCTTTTCTGTTATTGGCTGCCGCCTGTTTTGCGCGCAGTTCCAAACGTTTCTATTTATGGTTGGTGTTGCACCCAAAGCTGGGGCCTTGGGTGCGTGACTATTTAGACGGTGAAGGTTTGCCGTTGAAAGGTAAAATCTGGGCGCTCGTATTGATGTGGGCGAGCATCAGTTTTTCCATATGGCTTGTGCCTTTGCTGTGGGTGCGTGTGTTTATGTTGATCAGCGCTGTTTGTGTGACTGTCTATATCCTCAAACAGAAAACCCGCACTTTATAAATCTCATACTCAAGTGAGTGTCGGCAGGTTTTCTTGCTGGATCAATACTTTAGGGCACGCTAATTCCGCAGGCGTTGAGCATATCGCACAGACGAATCAGCGGTAAGCCAACTAAACTGGTGGCGTCGCTGCCTTCGGTTGCTTGAAATAAACTCACGCCTAATCCTTCTGATTTAAAGCTGCCGGCGCAATCAAAAGGTTGTTCTTTGTCGATATAGCGCATAATTTGCGCATCGCTTAATTGGCGAAAATGCACGCTAAAAGGTACGCAGTCGACCTGCTCAGTGGAGCGCTGAGGATCAATCACTGCGACTGCAGTTAAAAACATAAGACGACGCCCACTGGCTGCGCGCAGTTGCTGAAAAGCGCCTGCAGCGTGCTGCGGCTTGCCAATGATGCGTCCATCCAGTACCGCGACTTGATCTGAACCGATAATGATGTGTTCAGGGTAGGCATCGACTAAAGCGCGGGCTTTGCTTAATGCCAAGCGTTGCACAAGCGCCAGAGCCGTTTCATCAGGCAGGGGCGCTTCGTCAATCTCTGGGCTGTGCCAGATAAATGGCAGTTGCAAGCGTGCTAAGAGTTCGCGGCGATAGGGTGAGCTGGATGCCAGTAACAGGGGTGGGTTTGTAGAGGGCATGCTATTCCTTGAGTGAAGTAATTTGCGCGAACTGACTGCAGGGCGCTGTCGAGTGTCGCAGGATCAGTTATACTCTGTCGATTATTGTAACAACCGTTTTGCAGCAATTTATAATGAGTCAGTATTAAATAGGCTGGCGCACTCTTGCTGCCTCCCCATGTTGAGGACTTTGCATGTTCGACAATCTCTCCGATCGCCTTGCGCAGACGCTACGCCATGTCACTGGTAAAGCGCGTCTGAGTGAAGACAATATCAAAGACACCTTACGTGAAGTGCGCATGGCGTTGCTTGAGGCTGATGTGGCCTTGCCGGTGGTGAAAGACTTTGTTAACTCGGTGCGCGACCGTGCGGTGGGTACTGAGGTGTCTCGCAGTCTATCGCCAGGCCAAGCCTTTATTAAAATTGTTCAGGCTGAGCTGGAAAGTTTAATGGGGGCTGCCAACGAAGACTTGGCGCTCAATGCTGCTCCGCCAGCGGTGATACTGATGGCAGGTTTGCAAGGTGCGGGTAAAACCACCACCGTTGGTAAGCTGGCGCGCTTCTTAAAAGAGCGCAAAAAGAAAAGTGTAATGGTGGTCTCGGCTGACGTTTATCGCCCTGCGGCGATTAAGCAGTTGGAAACCTTGGCTAATGAAGTCGGCGTAACCTTCTTCCCATCTGATATCAGTCAAAAGCCGCAAGACATTGCCTTGGCGGCGATTAAAGAAGCCAAGCTGAAATTTATTGATGTGGTGTTGGTGGATACCGCTGGTCGTTTAGCTATTGATGCTGAGATGATGGCGGAAATCAGTCAGTTGCATGCGGCGATCAATCCGATTGAGACGCTGTTTGTGGTTGATGCCATGACCGGTCAAGATGCGGCCAATACCGCCAAAGCCTTTAATGATGCCTTGCCGCTAACCGGTGTGGTGTTAACTAAAGTCGACGGTGATGCCCGTGGTGGTGCGGCGCTGTCGGTACGCGCCATTACTGGTAAGCCGATTAAGTTTTTGGGTATGGGTGAAAAAACCGATGCCTTAGATCCCTTCCATCCTGACCGCATTGCTTCGCGCATTTTAGGCATGGGTGATGTTCTGAGCTTAATTGAGCAAGCCGAACAAACCATTGATAAAGAAAAAGCTGAGAAACTGACGAAAAAACTGAAAAAAGGTAAGGGCTTTGATTTAGAAGACTTCCGTGATCAGTTACAGCAAATGAACAAAATGGGTGGCATGGGTGGTCTGCTCGAAAAAATGCCAAATATGGGCGGTGTCAATCTGTCACAAATGGCCGGCGCCCAAGGCGCAGCAGAAAAACAATTTAAGCAGATGGAGTCGATTATTAATTCAATGACTCCTGCTGAGCGCCGAGATCCTGATATAATCAGCGGCTCGCGCCGTCGCCGTATTGCGATGGGCTCAGGCACCCAAGTTCAGGATGTAGGGCGACTCATTAAACAGCATAAACAAATGCAAAAAATGATGAAGAAATTCACCAGCAAAGGCGGCATGAGCAAGATGATGCGTGGCCTTGGCGGGATGATACCGGGCGTGGGTAAGCTGCCCCGGATGTAACAGCTGCTGCGCTAGGCAAAATAGGCCTATGCAAAGTGGTAGATAATCTTTAGAATATGCGGCCTTTCGGGCCATGCATGTCTATGGTTCGTTTTGTTGGTAAAATACTTAAAGGAAAGAACTTTAATGGTAACTATTCGTTTAGCTCGTGGTGGCTCTAAAAAGCGCCCTTTCTACCATCTGACCGTGGCTAACAGCCGTAATGCTCGTGATGGCCGTTTTGTTGAGCGCATTGGCTTCTTCAACCCGATCGCAACGGGCGGTGAAGTGCGTTTGTCAGTTAACCAAGAGCGTGCTAACTACTGGTTAAGCCAAGGTGCACAGCCTTCAGAGCGCGTTGCGCAACTGTTGAAAGCTGCTACTGCCGAACAAGCAACTGCTTAATTGGTTATGAGTACAACGCCTTCTGTCACAGATGAATTAGTCGTTCTCGGCAAAGTTGGTGCTGTGCATGGGGTGCGTGGCGAAGTAAAAGTTCATTCTTTTACTGAGTCAATGGAAGATCTGCTTGATTATCCGGTCTGGCAATTGCGTCGTGACCAAGAGGTTAAGCAAGTTAAGTTGGCCAGCGGTCGTCTGCAAGGCAAGTCGCTCGTGGCAAAAATCGAAGGTTTGGATGATCGTGAAATTGCACGAACATTTACCGGCTATGAGATTTGTGTCTACCGCAGTGAGTTACCTGAGTTAGCAGGTGATGAGTTTTACTGGCATCAACTTGAAGGTTTGAAGGTGATCAATCAAGACCAGCAATTGTTTGGGATTGTTGACCATTTACTTGAGACTGGCGCCAATGATGTCCTTGTTGTTAAGCCCTGTGCTGGCAGCTTAGATGATCGGGAGCGTTTGCTGCCTTATACGCAGCAATGTGTGCAGTCGGTGGATTTGACAGCAGGCGAGATGCATGTCGAATGGGATGCAGATTTTTAATGAGTAAATGCTTTGCGCGTTGAAGTTATCAGTCTCTTTCCTGAGATGTTTGTTGCGATTACCGAGTATGGCATTACCAGTCGTGCAGTAAAGCAAGGGTTGCTCGAGCTTAATTGCTGGAACCCCCGCAGTTTTACTGAGGATCGACACCAAACAGTGGATGACCGACCTTTCGGTGGTGGTCCGGGTATGGTGATGAAGATCCAGCCTCTAGAAGACGCGTTAGCTGCGGCTAAACAGTCGATTGGAGGGCCGGCTAAGGTGATTTACCTGTCGCCGCAAGGCCGTCAGCTGAAACAGGCAGCGGTCAGCGCACTGGCAAAAGAGGAGGCTTTAATCCTCATTGCAGGGCGCTATGAAGGCATCGATGAGCGTTTCATTGAAACTTACGTCGATGAGGAATGGTCAATTGGCGACTATGTGTTGTCGGGTGGTGAGCTGCCGGCAATGGTGTTAATTGATGCTGTAACGCGGTTACTGCCTGGGGCATTAAACCATGCAGATTCCGCACTCGAAGATTCATTTAGCGATGGTCTTCTCGACTGCCCGCATTACACGCGACCGGTTAGGTATGCAGGCAAAGATGTTCCTGAAGTGCTACTGAGTGGCAATCATGAACATATCCGGCGCTGGCGATTGCAACAAGCTTTAGGGCGAACTGCAGAGCGTCGCGCTGATCTTCTGGATAGCCGCTCGCTTTCTGGAGAAGAGAAAATGCTGTTGGACGAGTACTTTCGCCAACAGAACGATAGTTAATTAACGTATCGATGGTAAATCATAGGGATTTGCCTTCAGGAGCACAGCATGACTAATAAAATTATTCTTCAGCTTGAAGCTGAACAAATGAACAAAGAAATCCCTGCATTCGCAGCGGGTGACACTGTAGTTGTTCAAGTAAAAGTAAAAGAAGGTGATCGTCAGCGTTTACAGGCCTATGAAGGCGTTGTGATCGGTAAGCGTAACCGTGGTATCAACAGTGCATTCACTGTTCGTAAAATTTCTAGCGGCGTAGGCGTTGAGCGTACGTTCCAAACTTACAGCCCACTGATTGACAGCATTACTGTTAAGCGTCGTGGTGATGTTCGTAAAGCGAAACTGTACTACTT
>JAAYFI010000127.1 GCA_012728315.1 Gammaproteobacteria bacterium | reverse complement strand
TGCCGCGCTTCTGATTCACCTAATAACAACGCATTCAACGCCTTTGCACGCCGTGGCAACCACAACGCCACCGCAAAGGTGATCAGCAGCAACGGCCATAAACGCGCATAACTGGCACCGTTTAAACTGCCCAGATTCCAAAAGGTTAAGGTGCGCAAGGTGGCGTCATCAGCTAAATAGGTAAATAAACCAATCGCAGCGCCCGCTAACGCAGCCAAGGCAATCCCCGCTAACAGCATAGTGGCGACATGGGTTTGCCCATCGCGGCGACCTAAACGGTAGACCAAAGCCGTCACCCCTAAACCACCGGCAAAGGCACAAACGGAGAGAATATACGGACTCCAAGCTTCAGAAATCCCACCCAGCATTGCCCCACCGACAATCGCCACCGCTGCCCCGAGCGCAGCACCGCTGGACACGCCGATTAAACCGGGATCAGCCAACGGATTACGAAACAAGCCCTGCATTGCCACGCCAGATAAAGCCAACACCGCACCCACCGCTAAACCCAGCAGCGCCCGCGGAAAGCGAATTTGACTGACAATTAACTGCGCCTGCTCTAAAGCTGGGGTACTGCCGATATCAAAACCCACACTGCGCACCAGCACCATCAGCAGGTTTTGCAAACTGATACTCACCGGCCCCAACGCCAGCGACAGCGCAATGGCCACAGCTAACAACCCGCCAAGCAAGACAAATAATCTAGAACTGGAATTGGACATAATCAATCCTGCTGCGCGACCTGCATCTGTGGGTAAAAGGCGTGCATCAGTTGGGTGACCTGTGCGGGAATACGTGGGCCGAGGCCGCCGACCAATAAGGTGGGATCAATGGCAAGCACGCGTTTATTCAATACCGCTTCGGTATGACGCAATGCCGGAGCGCTGGAGAGCATGCTTTCTAGCGCAGCAAGCCCCTGATTATGGCGATCAGCAACAATAATCACTTGGGGATTGAGCGCCAGCATCGACTCACTGGATAAGGCTTTAAAGCCCTGATGCAACGCCAGATTCTCGCCACCCGACTGCTTAATCAGCCAGTCGCCCACGGTATTAGTGCCTGCGGTCAGCGGATTACCATGCCCAGCACTAAACACCAGCACCACCCGTGGCGCAGTACCTTGCACTGCTTTAAGCTGCTGTTGTTGCTCGGCCATAGCTTGGTTAAACCTATCCAGCACCTGCTCAGCCTGCTCGCTGCGCTGCAATATCTGCCCCATACGACGTACGGTTTGACTGACTGCGCTTATATTTGCATCCACCGGCAAGGTTTCAATCTGCACTCCGGCAGCACGCAATTGCTCCAACACCGGCGGCGGGCCCATTTCAGCGCTGCCAAAACTCAGCTGCGGCTGCAAGGTCAACACCCCTTCTGCGGCTAACTGGCGCTGATACCCCACACTGGGCAACTTTTGCAAACTGGCTGGATGTAAACTGGTGGTATCCACCCCGACTAACTTATCCTCACCGCCGATCGCCACCAGCCACTCAGAAATCGAGCCACCAGCACTGATTACCCGCTGCACATCACCGGCAGAGCCGCCACTACTATTATTCTCAGCAGCTTCCTGCGCCCAAGCCAACGAGCCAGCACACTGCAAGGCCAGCACAGTTGCCAACACCTTTATTCGTTTAATCACCTTGTGCCTCCATTAATATGTGCGTGTCATCAATCCCTAGCGTTTCCAGTAGCGCCAGCAGTTGCAAAAACTTCTCCAGCGGTGCCTGTTGATGCAAAGCTAAATCCACCGCAGCCGGCGGCTGGCTTTCTAACGACTCACGCAAGCTGTTAAAGCTGGCTTGCGGTTGCCCAGCAAAACGCCAAACCCCTTGCTCATCGAGCATAATCAGCATGCGCTCGCTGGGGGCTGATACGGCATCACTTAGCGCAGCATCGCTTTTCGGTAAATCCAACGGCAATTCCAGCAGCGGTTGCTGCGCGGTGAGCAAGAAAAACACCAGCACAATAAAGATCACATCCAATAAAGGCGTCAGATCGGGCAGCAAACTGGCTGAGGGTATCCCCGCTTGCGGTAGACGAATCATGATGCGCTCAACTGCACTGAAGTCTGCACATCGGGCAACTCGGCTAAACTTAAATCCAAACCGTTAAAGGCCAAATGACAGCGATTGAGCAACATCTGCACGCGCTCCAAATAGCGCTCCGCCCAAAAGCTAAACCCCTGCCCCGCGGCTAAGGCTGGAATCGCAATCAGCATGCCCCAGACAGTGGTGTACAAGGCTTGCCATAAACCATCAGCTAACAAGGCGGGTGTCACCGGACCGTTTTGATCGGCAATCCCCGCGAACATCACCACCATGCCCAGCACCGTACCGAGCAAACCCAGCATCGGTGCCAGCACACCCACCATTTGCAACACGCGCAAATGTTGATTGAGGCGGCAACGCTCCTCTTGCAACCAGCAGCCGAGTACTTCTTCACGCTGCTCAGCGGGTAAATTACCGTGGCGCTCGAGCAGTGCTAAGCCATAGCGCCAACCACTGGGGCGGCGCTTCTGGCAGGCTTGCGCAGTACAATCACGGCAGGCAGCAGCACTGCTGAGCAAGGTTTTTTCACTGATGGGCTGCAATTGCAAAAACACACTTAAGCGCTCGAGCAATAACGCCACCGTCAGTAACGAACACAATGCTAAGGGCCAACCCAGCGGCCCCATGCTGACAAACCAGGCTGGCATATTAAGCCTCCATCGCCGCTAACACGGGGAAGCGCTCGGCCAACTCACGCCATTGTGCACTCTCTGGGGTATTGGGCGTACGCACACCAAACAGCTGCACAACCAACTCACCCTTAGCGTCGTAAGCTTCCCAACTGGTAATCACTCCATCCACGGTCGGCTTGCGCACCCGCCACAATTGCGTGATGGCATGGGCTTTTAAATGCAGATTGAATTTCGGGTCCAGCACATTAAACCAGTCACCGGCCCAGCGTAGATTACTCACAGGACCACTATGGATTTGCACACACTGCTCATTACCGACAAACACCATAATCGGCAATTGTTGCTCAGCCGCAGCAGTGAATAACTCAGGCAAGGCATCGGTGGCCAATGGCTCAGCCCACTGCGAACCCGCTAACCGCAGCGCTTGCGGTCGGCTGGTTTTGGCATGTTTGAGTAAGGCAAAAAAGTGGTGGGTGTCTTTCAACGTTGACCAGCGCTCACGTAAGTCCACCACATCAATCTCGCTGTCGGCTAACTCGGCAGGCTTAGCCGCAGCCGGTTCAACGGCTAACACTGCGCTTTGTTCTGGCGCAGCAAAACGCTCCACCAAAGGCGCCCAAGCATCAATATGACTCTGCGAGGTTAAAAACACCTTATGCGCCGCCACGCCTTGCGCATCAAAAAACTGCAGACTGCGCTGCATACCACGTGCTGTTTCTTCAGCGACAGCAAAAGCACTCTGCCAACCCCCTAAAAACAAACGCAAATCAATATCCGGCGACAACACCAAACCCATCTTACCGCTGGGCATCACAGTGGTTTCACCGTAATGACCATGGCGCTCATGCACACAATGCTCGTTACGCGTCAGCGCCATCACTTCACCCAGTGATAACAAGGCCGGCAGTAATTCTTGCCAGTCGGTGCGCAGTTGCACCACATCCTGCCCCACGCGACAGGCCAATAACTCGCCTTCGGACACGGCTAATTGCGCTGCCACATCCTGGGCACGTAAACGCGGCTGCTCTGCACGTAAGTTTTGCATCGCCGCATACAAAGCTTGGCCTTGTACAGGCCTTGAGTTGAGCGCTGAGGCGAGTTGGGTTGCTGTATTCGTCATGGATTAATCCTCTTGTTGTGACGTTATCGGTGTGCCGCAATGGCAAACTCAATGGGAATATGAACACGGCTGGGCACCCCCACACCGTTGTGTTGTTCTGGCAAAAACTGCCACTTGCGTACCGCTGCCAGAGCGGCTTTATCTAAACTGGGCACACCCGATGTGCGCAGCACCTGCACAGCCAACTGGCGACCTTGGGCATTCAAACGTACTTCCAGCCACACCGTGCCCTGCTGCTGGCGACGCTTGGCCTGCGCCGGATACACAGGTGGTGCGGGCGCTCGGGCAAAACGCGGCTGTGTGCTGATGATTTCAGCAGGTACAGACTCAGCCTGCGTTGCCTGCACGGCAGTAGTTGGCGCTGCATCGGGCTGAGTTGGTGTCTGTGTGCTTGGCGACTCAACTGCCGCAGTGTCTGGCTGAGCTTCAACCTGAGCAGCAACCGAGTCCTCAATCTTGGCCTCAGGCTTAGAGCGCAGCGGCTCGAACGTCTTGGACACTTGCGCTTGAACCTCTGGTTTTGCTTGAGGCGTGGGTTGTGGCTTGGGCTGCTGCACTGCCACGGGGCTGACCGGCTGTGGCTGCGGCTTGGGCTTGGACTGAGATTTGGGCTGACTCGGCTCCACTACTGGGGCACGCGGTTGCTCAATGACTGCTTCCATAACGGCTTCACTCGCAACCTCACTCACCACTGGCTTAGCTTGCGCGGTTTGCATACGCACTTTCGGCAGCGCCAAGGCAACAGGCTCAACGCGCGCACCCAGCGCAGCAGCCTGTGCATCGGGCGCAAATTGCTCCGCCAGCCGCGGAAAAACGGCCAGTAGATGCAACGCAATCGACAGTGAAATGTAGAGAACCAGCCTTGACATAAACCAACACACTCAACCGAAACGAACGCCATTAAGAATCATTTGCATTCGATAGTCAACATCATTTAGAGTTCGTCGCGATTCCGTGCAATGCCACTGATATTTAATCAATGCTGATCTGCTGATCCACTTTACGACTAGGAGTTGTTATGTCTATCCAGCCACCTTCCACAGTAAAACCTCTGCTAATTGCCTTGTTAATGGCAAATACTGCAGCGATTGCCGCCGAAAAACCGATCACCAAGTTTGATGTCATTACCGTCACTACCACGCGTAGCGAGCAAAAGCTCAGCGAAGTGCCCAGCACAGTGTCCGTGCAGGACGAGCGCCAAATTGATCAGCAAAACATTAAAAACATTCAGGATTTAATCCGCTATGAGCCTGGCGTGTCGGTATCCGGTGGCAACAGCCGCTTTGGTTTGTCGGGCTTTACCATTCGCGGGATTGGCGGCAATCGCGTACTGACCCAAGTCGATGGCGTCAGCGTGGCGGACAGCTTTACCTTTGGTGGTTTTTTAAATGCGCGGCGTGATTACGTGGATTTGGATACCGTCAAACAAGTGGAGATTATTCGCGGCCCGGCCAGCTCGTTGTATGGCAGCGATGCCATTGGTGGCGCGGTAAGCTTTATCACTAAAGACGCCGGTGATTATTTGGATGCGGGCGATGATCTGTATCTGCGCCTGAAAACCGGTTATGACGGCTCAGATGACAGCTGGTTACGCAGCGGTACAGTGGCGGGACGTTACGGACAAGTGGACTCCTTAGTGCATCTAGGTCGCCGCAGCGGTCAAGCCACCGACAGCTATGGCAAGCACGGCGGCACCGGCAATAAGCGTACCAAAAGCAATCCGCAAGACTACACCCGAGATAATTTACTGACTAAATTTGGCTGGGATATCAGCCCGCAGCAACGCCTGCAACTCACCTATGAAAACTTTGCTGACGACACTGACACCCAAGTCAAAAGCAACTACGGCACCTCGAACTTTGGTGCTATCACCCGCAGCCAAGACGCTAAAGACAGCGTCGATCGTAAACGCTACGCCCTCGCCCACACCTTGGATATCAATAGCATAATAGCCGACCGCATCAGCAGCCAACTCACCTACCAAGACAGTAAAACCAGGCAGCGCACTTACGAGCAACGCTTTGCCGCCGGCCAAGAACAAAGCCGCGTGCGTGACTCTGACTATCAAGAAAAGCTCTGGGTATTCAACAGCATGCTCAATAAATCCTTCGCTATCGGCGCCAGTGAGCATCAACTGACCTACGGCATTGATCTCAAGCGCACTAAAAGTTCAGATCTTCGCGCCGGCAGCGACACAGTGATCAGCACCGGCGTGATTAAACCGGTTAAGCCCACCAGCGACTTTCCCGACCCAACGGCTTACGAATACGCCCTGTTTATGCAAGATCAAATCAAGATCGGCAACTGGACGCTATTACCCGGCCTGCGCTACGACTATTACAAAATGGAGCCGCAGGTTAATCAGAACTACCTGAACAGCAATGCCGTGGATGCTAACCCCAGCAATTACAGCGACTCCACAGTGTCACCCAAACTGGGCGTCACTTACCAAATGGATGATCAGCACAGTGTGTACGGTCAATACGCCGCCGGTTACCGCGCACCTAAAGCAGTAGAGATTTTTGGTGAGTTTGAAAACCCCGGCATGTACCAAACCCTGTCCAACACCAGCCTCAAAGCCGAAACCAGTGACAGCTATGAATTGGGCTTGCGCGGCAACTACAGCGCGGGGAACTTTGGCGTAGCAGTATTCTATAACCGCTACAGCGACTTTATTGAGCAAAGCAGCCGCCCCTCAAACAATCCAGCCTTCCCCTTTGGTGAGTTTCAGTATGTCAATATCGACCGCGTGACCATTCGCGGCGCAGAAGCTAAAGGTGAACTGTTCTTAGATGCCTTTGGCTTACCCAATGGTTGGCGCGCACTGGGCAGTGTGGCCTATGCCCGCGGTAAAGATCACGGCACCGGCCAAGCCTTAAACAGTGTCGACCCACTTAAAGGTGTGATGACTTTGGCCTACAACCAACCCAACGGCCAGTTTGGTGGTGACCTCAGTTGGACCTTAGTGGCAAAAAAGAGTCGTTTTGATAAAACTCAGACCGCCGGTCAGTTTGCTACCGCAGGTTACGGCACTCTAGATCTCAACGGTTGGTGGCAGTTAGATGAGCACTTATCCATTAATGCCGGCCTCTTTAACCTCACCGATAAACGCTATTGGAACTGGGGCGATGTGCAAGGCACCAGTCGCACCAACCCGGGCTTAGTTAGAGCCAGTCAGCCAGGCCGCTATGCTGCTGTAAACGTCGTTTGGGAGTTATAAGCATATGCGAAGCCAAGCATAGCAAGGACTATACGCCAGCCTTAAAAAGCTGGCACAAAAGGCCCTATTAAATGTATGGTTAGCACCTCGTCGCTAGACACTTAGCTATATACTTAGTAGACTTACCAGCATAATTTTGCCAGTGTAAAGCGTTCGATACTTGCAATAAACAACTCAATAAATGGATGCACTAAGCACATACCGAGGATTCAAATATGCGCAAAACTCTAGTATCACTTTCAATCGCCCTAGCGTTCACCTCTGGCGCAGCACTGGCTGACCAAGCAACAGTAGACGCTCTGCAAGCTGCAGGCGTTGAAATGACTGCAGAACAAACTGCAGCAGTATTGGCTGCACAAGGCGAGCAAATCGCAGCGGCAGTTGCAGCTTTAGTTGCAGCTAACCCAGCACAAGCAGCAGCAATCGTGAGCGCAGCAGTATCTGCTAACCCAGCGCAAGCGGTAGCAATTACTTCAGCAGCAGTGGCCGCAGCTCCAGCACAAGTTGGTGCGATCACCGCAGCAGCAACTGCAGCAGCTCCATCACAAGCAGCAGCAATTACTAAAGCAGCTAACAGCGCAGCTGCATCAGCAAGCGGCCCAACAGCTACAGGCAGCGGTTCAATCAGCATGCCAACTAACAGCATTCCAAGCAGCAGTGGCGGCGGCGGTGGTAGCAGCGTAGCGAGCCCTAACTAAGTTAGGCCTGCACACTCTGTAAACACTTATCGACCGTGACAAGGATTTAACATTCGTGTCACGGTCGTTTTTCAAGACCTGCCCACGCAGGAAAGGAAGCTGAAACAATGAGCAAAATTCTATTTAAAAATGCTTTAGTGGTTGCAGTTGCAGCCGGCTTAAGCGCACAAGCGTTCGCTGTCGAGCCACAAAGCATTCGCTTGACTGACGGCGTTATCTTTACTCCAACACTGAAAGTATCAGAAACACACGATGACAACTTTCGTGCGACAGAAAAGAATAAAAAATCAACTTGGATCACCACCATCGCACCGAGCTTTCAGCTCAACGCTGACAGCAACAAAAGTGCCTACCAGTTGAAGTACACCGCTTCGAGTGACACATTCCACTCAAGCCACAGCGATAACAACGTTGACCACTTCTTCTCTGGTGACGCTGGCTTTGAATTCAACTCACGTAACCGTCTGCGTTTAAACGCTGGCTACAAGAAGATTGAAGAAACCGCATCTGCTGATCAGAAAATTGAAAACGACAAGTTCAACACTAAAAACGTTGGCGGTGTGTACACCTTTGGTGCCGAAGCTGCACGTACACAAGTTGAATTTGGCGCGAACTACGACGAACTGCGTTATGACAACAGCACTCGTCTTGCTGGCAAGCGTTTAAACAGTGATAAAGAGCGTGATGCCACTGCACTGCGTTCCACTGTATTTTACGAAGTTGCACCAAAAACCAAAGTATTGCTCGAAGGTCGTTACACTGACTACGACTACAAGTCGTTCACAGCACGTGACAGCAAAAACAAAGGCCTATTGGCCGGTGTGACTTGGGATGCAACAGCAAAAACCTCAGGTACCTTCAAAATCGGTCGTGAAAAGAAAGACTTTAAAAAGTCCACCTATAGCGACAAGACTACAGGCATGTGGGAAGCCGGCGTAACATGGGCTCCATTGACCTACTCTACTTTCAACCTCAACACCCGTCGTGGTTTTGATGAAGGTGAAGACAACGCCAGTGCGATCAAAAGCCAAAACACTCGTTTAGGCTGGAAGCACGACTGGATGGAGCGTCTGTACTCAGAAGTGAGCTACGCGCGCAGCGATCGTAAGTATCAAGAAATCTCACGTACTGATAAGCGTGATGACTACGGTGTGAGCTTAACTTACCAAGCGCGTCGCTGGTTAGATGTTGGCGTGGGTTACACCTATGCTGACAACAACTCTAACGCAGCAAACGAAAGCTACAAACGTAACATCTACGCGTTAACTGTTAGCGCTAGCCTGTAAGACGCAACACCCAAGAGAGGGGTTTTCTGCCCCTCTCTTTTTGTTCATATCGACAAGAGAATTAAAGCCTCATGGCCATTCGGATTTTTACCAGTTTACTGATGTTTTTATTGATGGGCATTGGCCACTCAGTAGCAGCCTCAGAAGGCAACTCCACCTATAAATTGGCGTCTGGCGATGTCATCCGTATTCACGTATTTAGCGAACCTGACC
>JAAYFI010000030.1 GCA_012728315.1 Gammaproteobacteria bacterium | reverse complement strand
TGGGCAATGCCAAATGAGTTATTAGCTGGTAAGCCGGATTCTATTCTATCCGTACTACTCAGCATGGGGCTTGATATGGACTACCAGCGCCGCGCCAAAGTCTGCCAGTACATTGCAGCGCAATACCCCAAAGAGCGAGTGATTGCAGCCACATCGACCGGCTGGCACACAGAGAAGCTGTTTATCATGCCCCGTCAAAACATCGGTGAAGGCAAAGCCATATTTCAAAGCGAGGCCGCCAACGGTGACGATTACAAACAAGGGGGAACACTTGAAGGCTGGCAGGCTGGTATCGGTGCTGTATGCGAGGGCAACCCGCTATTGATGCTGAGTGTTTGCGCAGCATTTGCAGGCCCATTGCTTTATCACGTTCAGCGCCAAGGTGGCGGCTTTCACATTGTCGGCGACTCCAGCACAGGTAAAAGTTCAGCCATTCTGGCGGGTGCTTCTGTCTGGGGGCATGGTGAAGAATTTAAACGCACTTGGAGAGCAACAGGTAACGGGCTGGAAGGTATCGCCAGTCAACGCAACGACACACTGTTAGCGCTAGATGAGATTGGCGAAGCTGACCCTAGAGAGATAGGCGCAGTGGTCTACGCGATGGCTAACGGCACTGGCAAATCAAGAGCAAGCCGCAACGGTTCTGCACGGGCAACCAAGCGCTGGCGTGTCATTTTGTTTTCATCCGGAGAGCTTGGACTGTCTGCAATCATGGCTGAGGCAGGTAAGCGCAGCCGTACAGGTCAAGAAATACGCCTTTTAGATATACCTGCTCGCCGTACCTTTGGTGCTTGGGATGACTTGCACGGCATGGCTGGAGGTCGTGAGTTTTCCGATGCCATACAGCGCACCAGCGCAACACATTACGGACAAGCAGGGCCTGCATTTATTACTGAACTGCTTAAAGCTGGTCAAGAGGAGCCGCTATCTAAAATGCTGCCTGAGACGCTGGCGCAGTTCTGCGATAAGTACCTTACAAACAACGGGCAAGAAAGCCGTGCCGCTGAAAGGTTCGCACTATTGGCAATGGCTGGGGAGTTAGCTATTCGGTTCAATATTCTGCCGATTCCTGAGGGTGCCGCCCACAGTGCAATGCTTGAGCTGTTTGAAGTATGGCGTACTGGTCGAGGCGAAGGCCCTAGCGAAGATCGTCAGATATTGCGCAGCATTGCAGACTTTATATCGAGGCATGGTGACACCCGCTTTTCATCCGTTGATAACCCCCACGGTGAAGCAAGAGACCGTGCTGGGTACTGGGAGGACGCGCCAAGCAGTGGCCGCATTTACCTATTTAGCAGATCAGGCTTGGAGGAAGCCGCCAAAGGGTACGACTTGGCTCGCGTGGTGCTGGCGCTAGATTCAGTAGGTGCCATTGCTAAGCGTGACATTGGTAAGCACCAAGCATTAAAACGACTACCAGACGGGAGCAGGCAGCGAATGTATTTCATTGACCAAACCAAGCTGGAGCCTGAAACCTAAACACATATTGATTATTTCACGGGTGACAAGGGTGACACGGGTGACAACCTAGTGCCACGGGGCTTACAGCTGTCACCCCCACCAAGGTGACACAGGTGACAGGGGTGACAGCCTAGGTATTTGTCACCCCTGTCACCCCGACACAAAACATAGGAGTGACAGCTACAGGCCGCGCCGCTCGGGCTTGTCACTCCTGTCACCCCTGTCACCCCCGCAAATATCAAAAGGTAATGCAAAGTGAGCGTATTTAGAAGAATAGCCGAATCACTGGAGCTTATGCCGGTGACGCAATCAGCAGCGCCAACCCTAACAATTGCTAACATGCAGACAACTGCTATAACTGAGCAGCACGCCACCCCGCAACAACCTAGTAATGATGACTATAGCCACCAAGCTAACAGCCCAAAAAAGGCAACCACAGCCGCCACCGCGTCACCTGAATGGCGCACCATACGAGATAGATACATTGGACACCTAATGGCCTGCAAAGCCTGCTATGCGCCAACCGATCGCCACTGTGCTACTGGTGCTAATTTGCGCCAGCAGTACAACAACACCCCAATGTAATGCGGATTCGCCTGTTCGATCAGGCGATTTGCAACCATCGAGCGTGCGATTTTGCCTACTCGTTGACTTGTAGCTGTTTATGGTTGTGATTTGGGTGGTAGTAATGTGTTAGCGCACTTAATGCTAAAAGGCATAAGCTAGGCCGTGCTAAGACAGGCAGATACACACGCCTGTATTCAAAGAATGATTTGGAGACTAGGGCAATGAGCAGCAAACAGAGAAGCAAAAAGGATCAAGAAATCCACGATCTAATAATGAGCCTGCCAGCAGACCCGAACAAACCGCCGCTGCCGCCAGCACCGGCGAAGCTGGAGGACGCCAAGACCATAGAAGAGGTACACGCATACCTTCAATCCTTATAAGCAATGAGCAACGTACTTCTACCCCAAAGCAAGAGACACCCTAGCGTTATTACGCACTAGCGCACCAGCACCGCACTAATTGCACAGTTAAGCATGAGCTGACTTATTACCCGCCACTTGGTGCGCAAATTACGCGATGGAGCTGGCGCACCGTAAAACAAACGCAGCACCTGTTGAAGAATGTTGAGATTGCTAAAAGTTACTTAGTGGTTACTGGTGCGTTACAGAATGGTTACTGACCCGTTACTAGGTGCCAAAAACAGGCGTGAAGCCACACTGAGGACGCAACAAGATCACAACAAGGCTATGGGCTAGTAGCTGTGTACATTTGTTTACATTCTGAGTGCTCGCTTAACCTGTCAAAACTTGTCATTGGTTAGTATTTGTAGGCGAGCTGCTGGCGCAACAAAATCCGCACCATCCGCACCATCCGCACTTTCCGCACTGCTGGCGCTTGCCTGCTACGAACAAACATTAGGCATCCCCAAGATCACCGCAAGATTGCAGCAGGTGGCAAGACAAAAGCACGGCAATGTCACGCTAAGTCACGCTAAGTCACGCTAAGTCACGCTACAAAAAACAATGTCACGGTATGTCACGGACAGCGCCAAGCTACCAGCCAAGACAAACCGCTGCTAATACCGGTGCTGGGTAAGTTAACAAACTGGTAAAGCCTGAAACGTACCAGTCAGAAACTCAGCATTAAAAGGGGGTACTTTTTGTTTTGGGGGCAGATTTGGGGGCATGATTATTTGACCATAACAGAAAGCACAGCATTCACGGGGCTTTCAAGCTACAGTTCGATGCTCCCCCGAGCACCAATTTCTTTAGCCCTTAAGTCTTCGGACTTAGGGGCTTTTTTATTTGCGCACCAGCCCCCTATCATCTTCGCTGCCGCCCAACGCATCACGCATAGCTTGCATTTCTTGCTCAGAGCGTAGTCGGCATACAGCCAACTGCCTTAAACGCATTGCTTTTATAGCGGCCAGCGGGTCATCTGTCCGCAAACCACCTCCCTCACCAAGCCGCTCAATGTCTTCATCTGTGAAAACCTGCGCTTCCTCGAACTTAAACTCATCGCGCTTCATCGCATCTCCTCTTCAGCCCTATGACCGTTAAAAGCCTGAAACTTTCATACGCCAGCCTACTTGCTCTGCACTTTATAGTGCGTTCAACCGAGGCGCTGCATAATTTTTTACTAAATCCGCTAGAATGACGCTTTTGCCACGCTATTGAGTTCAGTTCATTATGAGTGCTACAGATTTAAGTAACCATACGCCGATGATGCAACAGTATTGGCGCTTAAAAAATCAACACCCTGATCAGATCATGTTTTATCGCATGGGTGATTTTTATGAACTCTTTTATGACGATGCCAAAAAAGCCTCGCAATTACTGGATATTACCCTCACGTCACGTGGCCAATCTGCCGGCAGCGTTATTCCTATGGCTGGGATCCCTTTCCATGCCGCTGAGGGTTACCTTGCACGTTTAGTGAGCCTGGGCGAGTCCGTGGTTATTTGCGAACAAACCGGCGACCCAGCCACCAGCAAAGGCCCCGTTGAACGGCAAGTGGTGCGTATTCTCACCCCAGGCACGGTGAGCGATGAAGCCTTGTTAGATGATCGCCGTGACAATTTAGTCGCCGCCTTACTCGGTAAAGACAATCTATTTGGTCTGGCGGTGCTGGATATCAGCAGCGGCCGATTTACTGTGCAGGAACTGCACAGCGAAGAAAACGTTTTAGCTGAGCTTGAACGCAGCAACCCAGAAGAATTACTGGTTCCAGAGGACTGGCCACTGCCGAGCGCCTTAGAAAAACGCCGCGGCACGCAGCGCCGTGCACCCTGGGATTTTGATTACGACAGCGCTTTAAAAGCTTTATGCCAACAATTTGCCACGCAAGACCTGAGGGGGTTTGGTTGTGAGCAGTTGTCATTAGCCATTGCCGCAGCCGGCTGCTTATTAAATTATGCCAAAGAGACCCAACGCACGGCGCTACCACATATTCGCAGCCTTTATCATGAGCGGATCAACGAAACCGTCGTCTTGGATGCTGCCACGCGGCGCAATCTTGAGCTCGATAAAAACCTGTCCGGTGGCCGCGATAATACCCTGCAATCGGTCATTGATCGCTGCCAAACCAGCATGGGTAGCCGTTTGCTCAGCCGCTGGCTCAACCGGCCATTGCGCCAGCGTACGGTACTCGAAGCGCGCCAAGACGCCATTGCTTATTTACTCAATGACTATCATTTTGAAACTGTGCAGCCGGCGTTAAAAGATATCGGCGATATTGAGCGTATTTTAGCGCGCATCAGCTTACGCAGTGCACGTCCACGTGACTTAGCCCGCTTAAGAGATGCACTCAATGCTCTGCCCGGCTTACAGCAGGTGTTGGCGGGTTTAGATAGTGCACGCATCCAAGAGCTGGCCCAAGCCATTGGTGAGTACCCTGAGCTCGCTAACACCCTGAGTCGCGCCATTATTGATAACCCACCGGCGGTGATTCGCGAAGGCGGTGTATTAAAGCTCGGCTATGACGCCGAACTCGATGAGCTGCTCACCATCAGTGAGAACGCTGGCCAGTTTTTAATCGACTTAGAAACCCGCGAAAAACAACGCACAGGTCTGGCCAATCTAAAAGTAGGCTATAACCGTGTGCACGGTTACTTTATCGAGATTCCCAGTAAACAAGCAGAGCAAGCGCCACCTGAATATATTCGTCGACAAACGCTAAAAGGTGCGGAGCGTTTTATTATTCCAGAACTTAAAGCCTTTGAAGATAAAGCCCTCTCAGCTAAAAGCCGTGCCCTAGCGCGAGAAAAACAGCTTTATGATGAGCTGCTGGATATTCTGATTAGCCAGATTGCGCCCCTACAAGAAAGCGCTGCAGCACTGGCTGAATTGGACGTCATCAGTAATTTATCAGAACGCGCATTGAGCTTGGATCTATGTCGCCCGCAGTTTACTGAGCAACCACTGCTGGATATCAAGCAGGGCCGCCATTTAGTCGTTGAGCATGTGCTGACCACGCCATTTGTCGCCAACGATGTCAGCCTGAATGACACGACCCGCATGCTGATTATCACCGGCCCGAATATGGGTGGTAAATCAACCTATATGCGTCAAACTGCACTGATTGTGTTGCTGGCACATATTGGTAGTTTTGTCCCTGCACAGCAATGTTCGCTGTCACTGGTCGATCGTATTTTTACCCGAATCGGCTCCAGCGACGATCTGGCGGGCGGCCGCTCAACCTTTATGGTCGAGATGAGTGAAACAGCCAATATCCTGCACAATGCCAGCGCTAACAGCTTAGTTTTAATGGATGAGGTCGGCCGCGGCACCAGCACTTTTGATGGTCTATCTTTAGCCTGGGCTGCGGCTGAGCAACTGGCCGAGCTCAAAGCTTGGACGCTATTTGCCACCCACTATTTTGAACTGACCTCACTGCCTGATCGTTTAAGCAGTGTCGCTAACGTGCACCTGACGGCCACTGAGCACAAAGACCGCATTGTCTTTTTACATCATGTGCGCAGCGGTCCAGCCAACCAAAGCTACGGTTTAGCAGTTGCGCAACTGGCTGGCGTACCTACGACGGTGATTGCTCGCGCCCGCACCCACCTCAAACAACTGGAAGACAGCAGCTTAATGCAGTCACAGCAGACGCTGCTTGATCCGCAAGTTCCCGTACAAAGTGATTTATTCGCTACGCAGCCGCATCCTCTGCTGCTAGAATTGCAAAACACCAACCCAGACGAGCTATCGCCAAAGCAAGCGCTTGATCTGTTATATGCTTGGAAGACGCAAATCTAACGCTCGTTAGCACAAACTGTTAGAATTACGCGTCTTTTTATTTACTGATTGCGCTGTTATTGAACAGCGCCTACTACTTTACTTGTAGTCTCACCTAGATGAGGCACAGGTTTTAAGCCCAAGGAGATAGCTAGTTATGACCTTCGTTGTCACTGATAACTGCGTTAAATGCAAGTACACCGACTGCGTAGAAGTCTGCCCGGTAGACTGTTTCTATGAAGGCCCCAACTTTTTGGTCATCCACCCAGACGAGTGCATCGACTGCGCACTGTGCGAGCCAGAATGCCCTGCTGAAGCAATTTTTGCAGAGGATGAGGTGCCTGAAGATATGCAAGAGTACATTGCACTCAACCAAGAGCTCGCTGACATCTGGCCCAATATCAGCGAAAAGAAAGATCCACTACCCGATGCTGAGGAGTGGGATGGTGTTGCTAACAAATTACAATACTTAGAGCGCTAAGTTTAAATTACAGCGGCGTAAATCATTGTTTACGCCTTTGTAGCTATAAAAAACCCGCATCCAGTTGACTGAGTGCGGGTTTTTTATTTTTACTTCACTTCATGCGCTTGCTGATCGGCATGGTAAGACGATCGCACCAAAGGACCCGATGCAACATTCTTAAAGCCCATTTTCAGACCTTCTTCCGCGAACCATGCAAACACATCGGGATGCACGAAACGCTGTACAGCCATATGATCACGCGATGGCTGCAAATACTGACCTAAAGTTAGCATATCGATATCATGCTCACGCATACGCTGCATCACTTCAATCACTTCTTCATCTGTTTCACCCAAGCCCAACATAAGTCCGGACTTGGTTGGCACTCCAGGAACACGCTGCTTAAAGCGCTCAAGCAAATCCAGCGACCATTCAAAATCAGAACCTGGACGCGCGGCCTTATATAAACGCGGTACAGTTTCAAGGTTATGGTTAAATACATCAGGCGGCTCAGTCGCAGTGATATCCAATGCAATATCCATACGTCCACGATAGTCAGGTACTAAAGTTTCCAACTGTATATGTGGCGACAATGCACGAATTTCACGCAAACAATCCGCAAAATGCTGGGCTCCACCATCGCGTAAATCATCACGATCCACTGAAGTAATCACCACGTACTTAAGCTTCATATCGGCGATCGCTGCAGCCAAATTGCGCGGTTCATTGACATCTAACGGGTTTGGCCGGCCGTGTCCCACATCACAAAATGGGCAACGACGGGTACAGATATCACCCATAATCATAAAAGTAGCCGTACCACTGGAGAAACATTCACCTAAATTAGGACAGGATGCTTCTTCACACACGCTGTGTAACTTATGTTTACGTAAGGTTTGTTTAATACCTTCGACTTGCGGAGAAACAGGTACACGCACACGAATCCAATCCGGCTTACGTAATACATCCTCTGTAGGAATAATTTTAACTGGGATACGTGCCAGTTTATCTGCTCCACGTAACTTAACACCCATTTCAACTTTAGCGGGCTTAGCGCTGACTGGAGCCTCTTGATTACTCATAGCATTCAATCCCATCGGTAAGGGTTATGTATTCACTGTAGTTCAGCTGTGAGACGAGCGCATCACGTAAGCGGACACTCACTGCAGATAGATCGACAGTCTGTTGCGTCTCATTGCGTAACTGAGTCATTTGCAGGCCCGCATAGCCGCACGGATTAATGCGCTGAAACGGCTGCAGATCCATATCAACATTTAAAGCGAGGCCATGAAAAGAACAGCCGCGACGAATGCGCAAGCCTAAAGATGCAATTTTTTTATCGGCCACATACACACCTGGCGCATCAGGTTTGGCTTGAGCTGCAACGCCATACTGACCGAGCACATCAATTAAGCTGTTTTCAATGGCCGTCACTAGATCACGCACACCGCAGCCTGCACGACGCACATCCACCAAGATATAAGCCACCAGCTGACCCGGGCCGTGATAGGTAACTTGTCCACCTCGGTCAGCTTGCACAACAGGTATATCACCAGGGGCCAAAACGTGCTCAGCTTTACCGGCCTGCCCCTGAGTAAACACGCTCGGATGCTCAAGCAGCCATATCTCATCGGCACTGTCTGCATTGCGTGTTTGGGTAAAGTTCTGCATGGCTTGCCAAGTTGGCTCGTATGCTACGCAGCCTAAATGGCGCACAACAACGGATCTAGGCATCAGAGCACCATGCGCACAATGCCTGTTTCTCGTAAATCACGATTAATATCTTCCAATTGCTCAATGCACTGCGCATGAATATGCACTTGCAGTGATAAGAAGCGTCCATTGCTGCTATCGCGTCGGGTGATGGCCGCTGGATCGACCTCTGGAGCATGACGCTGCAACACTTCTATCACTACATCAATAAAGCTATCGCAGCTATCACCAATAATCTTAATCGGATAATTTTCGCAAGGAAATTCAATTTTAGGCGCTTGTTGCACAGTTTCTTCAGTCATTTCAACTCCGAGCTTTTGGCTCTCTGCGGTAGAAGGCTTGGATAAAGCCTTCTATGTACATACCTCGTATCAACTTTTACAGACTTATGTGCAGGCAAAGAACACTGCACAAGTCTGTGCAAAAAGTTGAATCTTAGTTAAATAAGCTGTAGAAAAACATCCGTACAGCATCGAATAGGCGGCGGAAAAAACCACCCTCTGCAACATCCTCTAATGCCACTAAATCAGCGGTATGCAGAACATTACCATCTAAGCGCACTTCAACCACACCTAAACGATCCCCCTTTGTCACTGGGGCCACCGCGCTCTCATCGAGGACCATAGCTGCCGACATTTTGCTGACTTGGCCGCGCGGGACTGTTAGGGTTAAATCTTGCGCTAAGCCGACTTTAACTGTCGAGTTTTCACCTTTCCACACTTTACTTTCGGCCAATTCAACGCCCTTATTATAGAACGTTTTGGTTTCAAAAAACCGAAAGCCGTAGGTCAATAACTTTTGCGTTTCAGCCGCGCGCGCAGCCTCGCTCGACGCACCAAACACCACTGAAATTAAGCGCATATCATCACGCACCGCCGAAGCAACCAAACAGTAGCCTGCTTCATCAGTATGACCTGTTTTTAATCCATCAACAGTCTTGTCGCGCCACAATAATAAGTTACGGTTCGGCTGTTTAATGCCATTCCAGAAAAACTCTTTTTGTGCATAAATTGAATAATGCTCTGGATCTTCATAAATAATCGCGCGAGCTAATTTAGCCATATCGGCAGCAGACGAATAATGATCTTCAGCGGGCAACCCCGTGGCATTTGCAAAGTTGGTATTGGTCAGTTGCAAACGCTTCGCCGCGGTATTCATCATGTCGGCAAAGGCTTCTTAGCTGCCAGCAATATATTCTGCTAAAGCTACGCTAGCATCATTACCTGACTGGATAATAATACCGTGCAGAAGATCATCAACAGACACCTGTTTACCCACATCAATAAACATGCGCGAGCCACCGGTACGCCAGGCTTTTTCACTGACAACAACCATATCTTGCTCAGCAATTTGTCCGTTTTGGATTTCTTTTGTCGCAATATAAGCGGTCATTAATTTGGTTAGACTGGCCGGCGGTAAACGCTCATCGCCATTGTGCTCAATCAATACTTCTCCGCTTGCAGCATCCATTAACACATAGGATTTAGCTGCCAGCTGCGGCATTGCAGGAATAACAGAGGGTGCGGCACTGACATAGCTCACGCTGCAAACAACGGCAACACTGAAGCAAAGCTTTGTAAAAAACTGACTGATTTTCATACATCTCTCAAAGTTAAAAATAAACGGTAGCATCCATTCTTTGTATTAGCTGGTGCTAAAACTATTCACCTAAACTAGTCCGCTGCAACCAACGCTGGGCGACCCAAATTTGCTAAACGAATACGATCTTGTAAATCTTCAGCCTCGCTCTGACTGGGCACCGGCCCCATGCGCACGCGGTGTAGCACTTGCTGGTTGCGCACCACTGAATTGATAAACACCGGTGCATTGGTCAGCATACTCAGCTTGTCCCGCAACAGTTGCGCAGCGTCGGGATTGGCGAAGGCTCCGACTTGGAGATATAGGCCAGCGGCTGATAGTGAAGCGTTTTTTTTTGAGTCAATCTGCAGCGGAAGCAGCGCACCCGCATGTTGTTCAACGGGCGGCGTATACTCTTCAGGCTCTTGCGGCAAAGACGGCAAACTCAAAGGTTTAGCATTGGCTACTGTGTAGGTTGCTCCGGCCATAGGTACTTTTTGACCCCGTGCTGCCCACCATTCATGCGGATCAATGCCTTCAACCGAGACTCGTGCTACACCTTTCTCGGCGTAACCCAGTTTTTTTGCTGCAGCAAAAGACAAATCAATAATGCGGTCAGAATAAAAAGGACCGCGATCATTCACACGCAAAGTCACACTGCGGCCATTTTCTAAGTTGGTGACCTTAACGTAACTTGGCAGCGGTAAAGTTTTATGCGCAGCAGTCATACCGTAAAGATCAAAGGTTTCACCATTTGCCGTGTCACGACCATGAAACTTGGTTCCATACCAAGAAGCCGTGCCTGTTGCTTTATAATTGCGCGCATCTTGAATCGGAAAGTAACGACTGCCCATAACGGTATAAGGTGCTGCTTTATAGTTTCCAGTATGCGGCATGGGTACAGCATCAGGAATGCGTGACACATCCACTGTCCACCATGGCGCACCATCATTGCTTGACTGCTTAAAGTTGCCTGGCCCACTAATAGAACCATCACGAATGACCGGCTGCGGCTGTGGCGCTTTAGAGCCGCTCGACGAACAGCTGACCAACGCCACACCTATCGCAACTGCAATCAAGGCCTGTAAACTATGTTTTAACATTGCTATTCCTTACGTGCGGCGGACAATAACTCAGCCAGTTCATTGACAGCCATTGCATACATAACACTGCGATTATAACGCGTTATAGCATGAAAATTCGCTAAACCAATCCAATACTCTTGTCCCTGCTCTGCATCCAAGCGAAAAGCGGTAACTTTGCGCTCTTTATCCAGCGGCGTGCGTGGCTTCCAGCCAAGCTGCTGTAATTGCTGCACAGTGATTTTAGGGTCTAAGCTGTCAGATAAGCCCTGTGCCGCACGAGCAGGCTCCTTAACATCCGCACGTACAACAACGTCCTCGCCCGGCTGCCAGCCATGTTTGATAAAGTAATTGGCCACACTACCCACAGCATCCGTCGGGTTCTGCCAGATATCAATATGGCCATCACCATCAAAATCAACCGCATAAGCACGAAAACTACCCGGCATAAACTGCGGCAACCCCATAGCCCCGGCATAGGAGCCTTTTAGACTTAACGGATTAACTTGCTCCTCGCGGGTGAGCAACAAATACTCTTTGAGCTGTTGGCGAAAAAACGGGGCGCGCGGCGGATAATCAAAGGCCAATGTTGAAAGCGCATCGATCACTCGATAACTGCCGGTATTGCCACCATAAATTGTTTCTACTCCAATAATGGCAACAATAATTTCAGCGGGCACACCGTACTCTTGTTCAGCACGCTGCAAGGCTTCGGCATTGCGTTCCCAAAACTCAACGCCTTTATCGACACGCGCCTGAGTGATAAAAATCGGACGGTATTCTTTCCATAATTTAACGCGCTCGGCAGGCCTGGAAATGGCATCTAAAATAGCCTGTTTACGTTCAGCTTGAGCAAAAACAGCTTGTAATGATTCATTAACAAAACCGAACTCTGTGCGCATCTCCTCAATAAACGGTGCCGTTAAAGGATGCTCTGCATAGCTCTTTTCCTGCGCAAGCGCATGCGTGGCAACCACGGAAAGCCCCAAGCAAGCCACTAAGCTTTTTAATCGAAATAACACAGTTTGCATGTAGAACCCTTAAGAGTGGGCAATCCATTTACGATGCGTATGAATCGCCATTAAAATACCAAATCCAGACAAGAGCGTAACCAAAGAAGTTCCGCCATAACTTATAAATGGCAGCGGCACCCCTACAATAGGCAGCAACCCGCTTACCATTCCAACATTTACAAAAACGTAGATAAAAAACGTCAGGGTTATAGAACCCGCTAATAGCTTGCCAAATACGGTTTGCGCTTGCAGAGTAATCACCATTGCTCGCGCAATCAACAACAAATAGACCAGTAATAACAGGCAAATCCCGACCAGACCAAACTCTTCGCCCAATACAGCAATAATAAAGTCCGTGTGACTTTCCGGCAAAAAATCTAAATGCGATTGTGTGCCAAGCAGCCACCCTTTACCAAATACGCCACCAGAGCCAATCGCCGCTTTAGACTGAATAATATTCCAGCCACTACCAAGAGGATCACTCTCTGGATTTAAGAATGTTAAGACGCGCTGCTTTTGATATTGATGCATCACAAACATCCACATCCCAACCGCCACCGGAATCACTGCAGCAATAGCGCTCAGAATCCAACGCCAGCGTAATCCGCTTAAAAACAACACAAAAACCCCTGACACTAACACCAGCATGGCTGTCCCCAAATCGGGCTGACGCGCGATAAGGACAAAGGGCACTACAATCAAAACTGCACTAATAAGGATATGCTTAAATGATGGTGGTAAATTGTGCCGTGATAAATACCATGCCAATGTCATCGGCATAAATAACTTCATCAGCTCAGAAGGCTGAAAGCGCACCACACCAGGAATATTAATCCAGCGTGTTGCGCCCATCGCATTATGTCCAATAACCTCAACGACGATCAGCAAAGCCACTCCAATCAGGTACAGCAGCGCTGACCAGCTGGCCATAAACCTTGGTTCTAACTGCGCGACAACAACCATAACGATCAAGCCGAGCCCAAAAGATGACGCCTGTTTAATCAGTAGGGCCTGATCTTTACCGCCCGCCGAGTACAAAACAAACAAGCCAATCGTAACGAGCACTAACAGCAAAAATAACAGCCAGCCATCAATATGAATACGCTGCAAAAAGGATGCCCGACGGCGCAGCACATCACCTTCTGTCAATACACGATCAAAACCGCGACTCATGGTCTTACCTCTACTGATGAGCGCTCGTGGGCAGGCCGATACTGTTCTTGCAACTCACCCGTATCATCCAGCAACCAAGCATCTAATACCTGTTTGGCAACTGGTGCCGCTACACCAGAGCCCGACTCACCATTTTCCACCATCACGGCTACCGCAATAGCGGGATTGTGCGCCGGGGCATAGGCTACAAACAGGGCATGGTCACGGTGGCGTTCTTGCACCTTATCGCGGTTATAGCGCTCACCTTGTTTAATGGCTACAACCTGTGCGGTGCCACTTTTCCCGGCAATACGGTATTTAGCTGAATCGCCCACTTTACGTGCAGTCCCACGTGCGCCATGCATCACGCTTTCCATGCCTCGCTGCACAACATTCCAAATATTGTCATCACGCAACACAATATCCGCCGGCTCTTCGGCATCAACAATAGGCTGTAAACCGCCTACACTGCGAGCCAAGTGTGGACGAATCCAGCGCCCTTTAGATGCAACCAAAGCAGTGGCTTGAGCCAGCTGCAATGGTGTTGTTTGCATATATCCTTGACCAATACCTAAAATCAAAGTCTCGCCCGGATACCACGCTTGCCGATAACGATTACGCTTCCACTCCCGTGACGGCATGAGCCCGGCTGTTTCCTCAAACATATCCAATGCCACGCGCTGACCAAAACCGAAGCGTGTCATATAATCATGCATACGATCCACACCTAACTTATGCGCTAAATCATAAAAGTAAGTGTCATTGGAGCGAGCAATCGCTAAGTCCAGATCCACCCAACCATCACCATAGCGGTTCCAGTTGCGATATTTATGTGTATTGTTCGGCAGTTGATAAAAGCCTGGATCAAACACTCGAGAATTTGGAGTAATAACCCCCGCCTCTAAACCTGCAACGGCCATCATTGGCTTAATTGTTGAGCCTGGCGGGTAAAGCCCTCTTAAGATCCGATTAAACAGCGGCTGATCTGGCGAGTCGCGTAACAAGCCATAGGCCTTAAAGCTGATGCCCGTCACAAAAGGGTTGGGATCAAAACTCGGCTGACTGACCATGGCCAACACTTCCCCGTTATTGGGATCAAGCGCAACAATAGCGCCACGCCGCCCATCCAGAGCCAACTCAGCCGCCTCTTGTAATTTACTATCTAGAGTTAAATAAATATCCTGCCCTGAAATCGGCTCAACACGATTAAGGACACGCAGAACTCGACCGCGCGCATTGGTTTCGACTTCTTCATAACCGACCTGACCGTGCAGCTGGTCTTCGTAAAAACGTTCGATACCCGTTTTACCGATATGGTGCGTACCGCTGTAGTTGACAGGATCAAGCTTTTTAAGTTCGGCTTCATTGATGCGACCAACATAACCCACAGAGTGGGCGAAATGCTCTTTTTGCGGGTAATAACGTACCAAACTGGCGGCAACTTCCACCCCAGGCAAACGAAACTGGTTGACAGCAATGCGAGCAATTTGCTCCTCGCTTAATTCAAACATAACAGGCACCGGCTCAAATGGCCGACGCCCCTGCCTAATACGCTTTTCAAAGAGTTCACGACTGTCGCTATCTAACTCGAGTATTTCAATGATTGAGTCCAGCACTTGCTCCCAATCACCCGCTCGCTCACGGGTTAAAGTTAAGCTAAAACTGGCTCTATTATCGGCAATAAGCACACCATTGCGATCATAAATCATACCTCGCGTCGGCGGCAAAGACTGTACGTGAATGCGGTTGTTTTCAGCTAATGTTGAGTGATGTTCAAATTGCACCACTTGCAAGTAGTACATTCTAAAAATCAACAGCAGTGTTAAAACTATCAGAGCAACGCCACCGAACAGTATTCGCGAACGAATCAGTCGAGAGTCACGCTCATGATCTTTTAACCGAATAGGAGGTGGCATACCGCTTCACTATTTATGATATGGATGACCGTTCAGCACAGTCCATGCGCGATAAATCTGCTCACCAAGAAGAATGCGCACCAAAGGGTGTGGCAATGTTAAGGGTGACAATGACCAACGTTGCTCACTACGCTGACACACCTGCGGTGCAAGTCCTTCAGGCCCGCCCACCATCAGGTTCACATTACGTGCCTCTAAACGCCAGCGTTCAAGCTCCTGCGCTAACTGCTCAGTGCTCCAAGGCTTACCCTCAACTTCCAAGGTAACAATGCGTTCACCAGGCTGAACTTTAGCCAACATTGCATCACCTTCTTGGCGTATCAACCTTTGCACATCGGCGTTTTTACCCCGCGTACTCAAGGGGATCTCGACCAGCTCCAAAGGTAAATCACTGGGCAGACGCTTAGCATACTCTTGCCAACCGTCTTCAACCCAGCGCGGCATTTTCGTGCCCACTGCAATTAAGCGTATGCGCACTTACTCAGCGCCTTGCTCTGCATGTTGCGCACGACTTTGCTCAGCACCTTGCCACAAACGCTCAAGATCATAATGCTCACGTGTTTCCACTTGCATCACATGCACGACCACATCATTTAGATCCAGCAATGCCCACTCTCCACCATCTAGGCCTTCACTGCCGACAGCTTTAACGCCCTGTGCTTTGACTTTTTCTAAGACGTTTTCTGCCAGTGCTTTAACCTGGCGTGCCGAACCACCAGAAGCAATAATCATAAAATCAGTAATGCTGGTTTTACCACGCACATCAATCGTCACTATATCTTTGGCTTTTACTTCTTCTAAAGATGCGATAACTAAACTTACAAGTTGTTCATTTTGCATTGGTTATATAACCTCAAAAGCTCACGACTGCTGATAGAGTCGATGAGTATAAATATATTTAAAAACGGCATCTGGTACCAGATACCGCACGCAACGCTGCGTTGCTAATAAATGTCTAATTTGTGTTGCTGAAATAGCCAACGGTGTTTGCCATACAAAAGCAATTTGACCACTGGGCCCTTGTAAAGTTTGTGGGCCGCTGACGCTTTTTGCAGCCACTAAATCACGAAGAACTTGCGGTGCTTCAATATCAGCATCAGGGCGCTGCAATACTAAAATATGGCAATGCTCTAACAGTTCATCCCAACGATGCCAGCTTGGCAAGCCACAAAACGCGTCCCAACCTAAAATCAATAGTAATTGATCCTGCTCTTCGAGCTCTGCACGCAATGATAGCAAGGTATCGATACTCCAAGAGGGTTTATCACGACGCAACTCGCGATCATCAACACTTAGGATATCAACATCTTTAACCGCCAGCTGTACCATTTCTAAGCGCTGCTGGGCACTTACTTGTGGCGCACCACGATGAGGCGGTTGCGCATTAGGAATAAGCAATAGTCGATCTAAAGCGTAGTTTTCAGCGACCTCCAGCGCACTGCGTAAATGCCCGATGTGCACTGGATCAAAGGTGCCGCCCAGCAGTCCAATTCGCTTAGCCACGCACGTGTCCGTCACCAAACACAATGTATTTTTCGCTGGTCAAACCCAATAAACCTACTGGCCCGCGAGCATGTAGTTTGTCAGTGGAAATGCCAATTTCCGCACCTAGCCCGTACTCAAAGCCATCGGCAAAGCGGGTTGACGCATTAACCATCACGGAGCTTGAGTCCACCTCTGTTAAGAAACGGCGCGCATCGGTGAAGTTCTCAGTCATTATGCTATCAGTGTGCTGCGAGCCAAAGGTATTAATATGCTCAATGGCCTCATCCAGCGACGCTACAATACGAATTGCTAAAATGGGGGCATTATACTCCGCAGCCCAATCATCTGCAGTAGCGGGCTGAACTTGATTTGCAAATAAAGCACAAGTTTTTTCACAGCCGCGCAGCTCTACCTGCTTGGCTTGGTAAATTTCCAATAAAGGACGTAGCACCGCATCCACTTGCGACTCATGTACCAAAAGCGTTTCCATAGCATTACAAGGTGCATAACGCTGGGTTTTGGCGTTATCCGCAATGCGTATAGCTTTATCCGCATCAGCCGCCTGATCAACATATACATGACAAACACCATCGAGATGCTTAATCACTGGCACGCTGGCATCACGACTGATACGCTCAATTAAGCCTTTACCACCGCGCGGTACAATCACATCCACATATTTAGGCATAGTGATTAACTCACCCACTGCAGCACGGTCTGTGGTCTCAACCACCTGCACTGCTGCTGCAGGAAAGCCCGCCACTGCTAAACCCTTGTTTAGGCACTGGGCAATGGCTTTATTTGAGTGAATGGCTTCCGAACCGCCACGTAAAATCGTTGCATTACCTGATTTAATACATAGACTTGCCGCCTCAACAGTTACATTGGGTCGTGACTCATAAATAATGCCAATCACTCCCAGAGGCACCCGCATTTTGCCCACCTGAATCCCAGAGGGTACAAAATGCATATCACGAATTTCACCAATTGGATCAGGCAACGCAGCCACTTGCTTTAAGCCTTCAATCATCTCATCGATACGTTTCGAGCTTAACGCCAAGCGATCAAGCATAGCCTCATCTAAGCCACTGGCACGGCCAGCTTGCATATCCAGCTCATTAGCCTCCAGTAAAGCAGTACGAGAGGCATCTAAAGCATCAGCAGTGGCTAATAAAGCCTGATTTTTTTGCGCAGTACTGGCTCTGGCCAACACACGCGAAGCCTCACGCGCAGACTTGCCAAGACGCTGCATGTAGTCAACAACACGTTCAGTCATAACATTAAACCAAAGTCAAAAGTTAAGTTGGGTAGTAACCGGCCATTGTTGGCCTATCCTCCCCTAAGAACCGTACGTGAGAGTTTCCCTGCGACGGCTCAAGTCTATTAAACAATTAGTTTACACTGACCCAGCCACTGTGACGAGAGGTTAATCCTTTAAACCCTGTATGTCAGCTGTATTTTACCATGACAGTTGCGGGCCTGCGCATGGAAGCTAAAGTGAGTTGATGTGCAATTTTTTAGCCTATTCAGCTCGCCTGTCATATGCCAGTGCTGTCATAGCCATACCAATAGGTCTTTTTGCTTATAGCGGTCGCACAGAGCGAATGTGCCTTGTGTAGCGGCATAGTAAATTTAGCCACCTAATTAAAAGCTCTACCATGCATCAGAAAGCAATTAGGTGACAGTATGAAAACCAGACCAAAATGTAATTTTAGCCCCGAGTTTAGACTCGAAGCAGCGCAGTTAGTTGTTGATCAAAATACAGTATTCGGCAAGCAGCGAAAGCCATGAATGTCGGTTTCTCGGCGATGGACAAATAGTTTTTCAGCTACGCCAAGAGCGTAACGGCGAAAGCCCAAAACGCACACCACTAACGCATCATCTTGCAAAACAGATAGTCTCACGCAGTGATATCGCTATACTAGCGGCTCGTATTAGTGATGCCACTGAGCAGGCGCTGCAAATCATGCGCGGCTCATCAAGCAACTTAACACGTAGCTGCCTAACCCAGCTCTACGGTCTTGTGCGTCCGACACTTCTCGCTTTCAATCTAGTCTTGAAGAGGTCACAGTTCTGCGATAAACGCTCTTGTGAAAGCTGCCAAGCAGCAAGCAGGCGACCCTTACTTCCCATCGTTTGATGTACTAAGCAAGGATATAAAAAGCACATCCATGTGCTCTCAGAACTATGTTCTTCATGCCATCCATGACATTCGAGAGTATCTTTACTGATTCAAAAACACATGGGAGTGATACATGTCACAAAACATGTTAAAAACTTATTTCACAGAAAAATATGTTTTAAAAATAATAAACACATCACATTTAAAGTTGAGTCAACACTCTAGAAATAACTGTACAAGTTGAATTACGCAATAAAAACTTAAACAATTCGATTTCAACCTACTTCCTAGCGCATTATGGACTTGGATGCACGCGCATACTCTACATCCAAGCACACCTACAATCGAGCAACCAAAGTACCGTTCAATAAACCTTTGTGCGAGGCTCAGTGCCAGCCAGTTGATTTTCCTAAAGGCATAAAAAACCCCAGAGCATTGCTGATCTAGGGTTTTGCTGTAGACGCTTGACTGATGGCTTTCAGTGATTTTCAGTATCCCAGCTGCTGAGGCTGCCGGCAGGGCCAAGCCTGTCGACAAATACTGCAGGAGCATCTGTTGAGCAGCACTAGGTGGCTTGGCTTGCATGGCAAGTCATCGACACGGATGCAGTAAAGCAAACACAGCCGCCATATGGGCTTGCGTGGGTTATACCGTGACTGAAGTTCATTTTGTTTAAAGCAAAAAAAAGGCCACCCGCTAGGGTGGCC
>JAAYFI010000004.1 GCA_012728315.1 Gammaproteobacteria bacterium | reverse complement strand
CGCGCACTCACTGATGATATGTTGATTACTGGATTAATAGCTGGATTAAAGTTTTGACATATTCGGGTAATGCCTGCGCATCACGCACCACAATACTACGCTCACGTACCGCCCAAGGCTCATGCAGTTCAATGATGTTTAGCCCCATAGTCTGTTGATAGCGCAGCGCGGCCGACTGCGGCATAATGCCAATCCCCACACCGGCTTCAATCATGCGGCACATCGATTCAAAGCCAAACACCTGAATTCGCACATTGATATCACGTTGTAAGCTATCAACCTGATTCTTTAAAAAACGCAATAAACTGGAGGCTTCTTGCAGACAGATATGCGGATACGCCAAAGTATCTTCTAACGTCAGCGCTGTGTGAGCAGCTAAAGGGTGGGCTTGATGAGTGGCCACCACTAAACGGTCGGTGCGAAAATGTATCACTTCTAAACCTTGAGCTTTAATCGGGCCTGCAGTAATACCAATATCACTCGCACCCTCAGCCACGCCACGCAACACTTCAAGATTAACCCGTTCTTGCAAATCAATGGTTAACTGCGGATGCTGCACCATCAAGACAGCTAAGATTTCTGGTAAAAAATCAGTCACCGCGGTGGTATTAGCAAAAATACGGATATGTCCCACATGCTGCTCACTGAACTCCGACAGCTCATTTTCTAAATACTGCACTTGGCGCAGCATAATCCGCGCATGCTTGAGCATGGTCTCGCCCGCTGCGGTCAACTCGACCCCCTGTGAATCACGATAGAGCAAACGCAGCCCCATCTGTTCTTCAAGTTTTTTAATACGGTTACTGGCTGCCGCCGTAGACATAAAAGACTTGCGCGCACCTTGGGTCATGCTCGGTGTTTCGGCAATATTGATAAATAACCGTAAATCAGCTAGGTCAAAGTGGATCATGATGCACCTCTAGCGTTAACTAAAAGCTAACGCAGTGTTAAAATAAAGCATATATACAAAACGCTGTGCAGTTTGTCATCATGCGCCCTGCAAAACAAACCCACTTTTACAGCGCATCGAGCTGACTGTTTACAGTCGTCCAATCTCGAGTGCTATGTTGTTGGCTTTTTTGACATAACCCCCACCCAACTAGCAAAGGCTCTGAATCATATGACCGAATTTATTATTAATATTGCTATTGGCGCAGTGCTGGGTTTATTCGGTGGTTTATTGGGTATTGGCGGTGGGCTGTTTGCTATTCCAACCTTAAGTTTACTCTACGGTATGGATCAACAATTAGCCCAAGGTACGGCTTTGGCGATGGTCGTACCTAATATTGTTTTAGGTATCTACAAATACAATCAACGTAATCGTCTTCAGTGGCGCACGGCGATCTTACTGGGTGGTTGTGCCTTTGCTTTATCATGGCTTGGCGCACTGATTGCAATTGATTTAGACCACCGTACGATGCGTAAAATCTTTATTGGTTTTCTGGTTTTTATTGCGCTCTGGACGATGCTGCAGATGTATGTCAAGCGTACCAGCGCAGGCTTACGTCAATTCCCCTGGCCATACTTTGCTGGCTTAGGTGGCATTTCAGGCTTCTTTGGCGGCTTATTTGGTGTGGGCAGTGCCGTCGTTGCCACACCAGTTTTGACCATGTTTTTTGGTGCCAGCCAAGTGGTTGCGCAAGGTTTATCTTTAGCCATTGCAGTACCCACCACTGCTGCCACATTAGTGACCTACAGCATGCATGACCATGTGAACTGGGGCACAGGTTTAGCGATGGCGATTGGTGGTGTCCTCACCGTAGGCTACGGTGTACGGGCCGCACATAATTTGCCACAAAACATTCTAAAAACCATCTTCAGTTTATTTGTTCTACTCAGTGCGGCGTTGCTTTATGGGCAGTTGTAATTGATCGCTGCAGTCAGGCTCAATCCCTGGATTGCACTTGGCTGCAGTAGGCGCACTTTAACGCTAGACCTGATTATCGCGAGCAACTGGCGTATAGTGCGCACTCGCAACGCCTAAGTTTAGGCTTTTATGGTTCCCTCACCCCATTCAAAAAGGTGTCTTATGTTTGCTCTATCCGGCCCACGGCAACGTGCGGCGGTGGCAACGCTGATTGCGTTCCACATCTTTATTGTGATTGCCAGTAACTACCTGGTGCAGTTCCCCATGCAGCTGTTTGGCTGGCAAACCACCTGGGGGGCATTTAGCTTTCCGTTTATTTTCCTCGCCACTGATCTCACGGTACGCTTGCTGGGTAAACAGCCTGCGCGTCGGGTGATTGCTTATGTCATGCTGCCAGCTTTGCTGGTGTCTTATATGGTCTCAGTGTTGTTTCAGGAAGGCAGCTTTCGTGGGGCTGAATCTTTACTGGTGCTCAATACGTTTGTACTGCGTATTTCGCTGGCCAGCTTTGCCGCTTATGCGGTGGGGCAACTGGCGGATATTCAAGTGTTTGATCGATTGCGCCAGCTCAAGCAATGGTGGATCGCACCTACTGCCTCAACGGTACTGGGTAATTTGCTAGATACTTTTGTGTTCTTCGCCATCGCCTTTTGGGCCAGCAGCAACGCCTTTATGGCCGAGCACTGGGTGGAAATTGCGGTCGTCGATTATGTGATTAAAATCTTAATCAGTTTACTGCTGTTTATTCCGTTGTATGGCGTGTTGCTGAATGTGTTGATGCGCTACTTGGGTGGCACTAAGGCAGTTCAATCAACTTGATTTTAATACGATTAAGTTAGGTTAAATGCAGCAGGTATGTGCGCATGCCGTACTGTGCTATAGCTGTATAGCTGTTCTTCCGTCGATGAACCCATCCAGGATTCAACTCCGGCGCTTCGCCATCCTTGGCTACGCTCTGCACAGCTACACCACAGTACTCATTAAGCATAGGTGTTGTTTGCAAGACTTGAAAAACACAGATGCTCAACCACAAGTGCAACGTACGCTCTGCACTACAGCACTCATGAGTACTAGGCACTGCTCGCAAAACTTAAGAAATATAGCAGTTAGAATCTTAGCTAAACCTGCAAGCAATATAGTTGGTTAACTGCGAATGGCACTGTTGCCGTGACAAGCGTAGCCATGGATGGCGAAGCGCCCGAATTGAGCACAGGATGTGCTCATTGAGGGAAGAACGGCAATAGTGCCATTTGCACACGCTGTATCTAGCAATCAATTAATAATTAAAGACCGCTATCGCAGGTATGACCTGCTTCTACAAGAGGGTTTCATAGCAACCCATAAGCGTATTAACTATTGTAATCATCACCAAAGATCGCATCTAAATCAGGCTCACCTGGAATAGCATGCTCCTCGGATGCCCAAGCACCCAGATCAATCAACTTACAACGCTCACTGCAAAACGGACGTGACGGGCTTTGCTCGCCCCACTCCACCGGTTTTTCACAGGTTGGACAGGCCACTGTGGTTACAGCTGTCATGCTCGACCTCCTT
>JAAYFI010000029.1 GCA_012728315.1 Gammaproteobacteria bacterium | reverse complement strand
TTTAATCATGTCGAATGACACACCCATCCATGTTTTAAGCGACCTCTTAAACGCGCAGCAGCAAGCATTTCAGGCACACCCCATGCCGAGCGCTGAGCAACGCATTGAATGGTTACGGGCACTACGAACACTGCTGGCCACTGAGCAACAACTGATAGCCAACAGCATCAGCGCAGATTTTAGTCACCGCAGCCAGCATGAAACCTTGTTGGCGGAAATGATGCCCAGCTTGGAAGGCATTGACTATGCCTGCAAGCGCATTAAGCGCTGGATGAAGCCTTCGCGCCGCAAAGTCAGCTTGGCTTTTCAGCCGGCCTCTGCGCAAGTGATTTACCAACCCCTAGGCGTAGTGGGAGTGATTGTGCCATGGAATTACCCGCTATTTTTAAGCATGGGCCCACTCACCGGTGCTCTGGCAGCAGGCAACCGGGTGATGATTAAAATGAGTGAACACACTCCGCGTACAGCGCAACTGCTGAAAGAATTATTAGCACGGATTTTCCCAGAAGACTTGGTGTGTATCGTACAGGGCGACGCAGCTGTGGCAGCCGCTTTTTCTGAGCTGCCGTTTGATCACTTACTCTTTACCGGTTCCACCCAAGTGGGCAAACAAGTGATGCGCGCTGCCGCAAAAAACCTCACCCCGGTCACTTTGGAGTTGGGCGGCAAATCACCGGCAATTATCAGCGCAGAGATGCCTTTAGCTGAAGCGGCTGAGCGCATTGCTTTTGGCAAAATGGTTAATTCAGGACAAACCTGCGTCGCTCCAGATTATGTATTAGTGCCTGAAACACAGGTCGATGAATTTGTCGCCGCCATGCGCAGTACAGTGCGCAAATTTTATCCCACACTCGCCAATAACCCTGATTACACAGCCATCATCAACCCACAGCATGTGCAGCGCTTACAAGACACCATCAGCGATGCCTGCACACGCGGTGCCACAGCCATTCAGGTGCACGAGGACGGACAAGGCCAGCGCTTACCGCTCACTTTGCTGCTCAATGTCAATGATGATATGCGTGTGATGCAGGATGAAATTTTTGGCCCTATTCTACCTATCATCGGCTATACCGACCTCGCTGCGGCCTTAGCTTATGTGCGCCAGCGCCCACGACCTTTAGCCTTGTATTACTTTGGCTATCAACGGGCTGAGCAAGAATATGTACTGCACAACAGCCATGCGGGTGGTGTCTGCATCAATGACACCTTAATGCATGTGGCGCAAGATGATTTACCCTTTGGCGGTATTGGCCCCTCCGGCATGGGCCATTACCACGGTCATGAAGGTTTCTTAACTTTTAGCCATAGCAAAGCCGTCTTTAGCAAACAGCGCTTCAATGCCGCCAAACTGATCTATCCACCTTATGGTGGCTGGTTGCAAAAGTTGATTTTGAAATTCTTTTTGCGCTAACCCAGCGAGGCTCACACAATGTCGTACAGCCACCTCAGTTCTGAGCTTTCACGTCGCAAATTTCTTCAGCTAAGCGCAGGCTCTGCCGCCACTTTAAGTGTGCTTAGCCTTTCCGCGAGCCTGAGTGGCTGCAGCAGCGAGCCCGCCAGCACTGATTTTTTAATATTACGCCCCGCTGATCTGACCTGTTTAAGCGCAATTTTGCCAGTGCTCTATCAAGGCTCTGGTGCGCAGCCAGCCAATAAAAACAGCTTAAAACAGACCCTACAAGCACTCGACAATAACCTTGCTAACTTTTCACCTGCCATGCGCAACATGACGCTAGAGCTGTTCGACGTGCTCAACAGCCCTCTGACCCGCGGCCCACTCACAGGAATTTGGCGAGACTGGGAGCATGCATCTGTTACGCACATTCAGGATTTTCTAAAGCGCTGGGAGAACAGCTGGTTTAATTTACTGAAAATGGGTCACAACGCCCTACTGCAACTGGCGATGCTCGCGCACTATGGCCAGCCTAGCTCTTGGCAGCACTGCGGTTACCCAGGCCCACCGCTACTGCACTAATTTCAAACACCTCATACAACAACACTATCGAGAATTGCCATGTCTATCCCTGATCCTTTTCTGCAAGGCATCGCCAGCGGCTGGCAGGTGCACAACGCGTCGCTATTGGAGCACGACCAGCAACTGGACGTGGATGTGGTGATTGTCGGCAGTGGCGCCGGTGGCGCAACCAGCGCAGAACTGCTGAGTGCCGCTGGGTTTCAGGTGCTGATTGTCGAAGCAGGCCCGCTGCGCACCAGCAGTGATTTTAAGATGCAGGAACCCGACGCCTACACCGAGCTGTATCAAGAAGGCATGGGGCGCATGAGTAAAGATGGCGCCATTAGCATTTTACAAGGCCGTGCGGTGGGTGGCAGCACTTTGATCAACTGGACTTCCAGCTTTCGCACACCCGTGCAAACCCTCGAGCACTGGGCGCGTGAACATGCGGTCAGCGGCCTGGACCAAGACAGTTTGCAGCCTTGGTTTGCACGTATGGAGCAGCGCCTTGGCGTGCAGCCTTGGCATATGCCAGCCAACGCCAACAATGCTGTCATCAAACGCGGCTGTGAAGCGCTGGGTTTAGAATGGGCGGTGATCCCGCGTAATGTTCGCGGCTGTGCCAACTTAGGCTATTGCGGCATGGGCTGCCCAATCAATGCAAAACAATCGATGCTGGTCACCAGCCTGCCTGCCAGCTTAAATAACAATGGCACGCTGCTGTATTTAGCCCGCGCTGAACGCTTACACATTGCTCAGGATCGTGTACAGCACTTGGAATGTCACGCCTTGGACGCCCGTGGTATTGAGCGCAACGGTCGCACCATTAAAATTCGCGCCAAACACTATATTCTGGCTGGCGGCGGCATCAATACACCAGCGATTTTACTGCGCTCCAAAGCCCCAGACCCTTACAAGCGCTGCGGTAAGCGCACTTTTTTGCACACCACTAACTTTTCTGCAGCGCAATTTGCCGAGCCGGTTAATCCATTTTATGGCGCCCCGCAATCCATCTATAGCGACCACTTCCAATGGCAAAACGGTGCACGCGGCGCGCTGGGCTACAAGCTTGAAGTGCCACCACTGCACCCTGCTTTTGCGGCAACGATTCTTGGTGGTTACGGTGAGGTGAGCGCCCAACGCATGGCACAGCTCGCGCACACGCATATGATGATTGCCTTAATGCGCGACGGCTTCCATCCTGATAGCGCCAGCGGCAACGTAGAATTACGCAGCGATGGCAGTCCAGTACTGGACTACCAAATGACAGACTACACTTGGGACGGCATCCGCCGCGCCTATCGCAGCATGGCTGAGATACAGTTTGCCGCCGGCGCAGACAAAGTATTTCCTGTGCATGCCGATGCCGATTATGTGCATGACTTAAAAAGCGCATACCGTTTAATCGACCGTTTAGATCTCTCACCGTATCGCACACGCTTAGGCAGTGCGCATGTGATGGGCGGTTGCGCTATGAGCGAGGATGCTCAGCTGGGCGTCACCAACAGTTTAGGTGTACACCACCAACTGGCTAATCTCTCAATTCACGATGGCTCTTTATTTCCCACCAGCATTGGCGCTAACCCACAGCTGTCAATTTATGCGCTCTGTGCTTTGCTCAGCGAAAAACTCATCCAGCGCCTAGCCGGTTAGGCTTAACACGGCCGACCACGGATGGGCCGCACAATGCAGCACGGCGTAGACTGACAAGCGTTTTCTGGGCTTTTCTGTGTAAAACTGTTAGTTATAGCGTTACACCTTTTATGTTTGACCCTAGATGGATGCCTCATGTCAGTTTGGAAATCATTCCGCGCCCTCTACTTCGCCACATTATTGATGCTGTTAGGTTCGGGCTTATTAAGCACCTACCTTGCCCTGCATGTCGCTGAACGTGCAGACGGTATTTGGGTCGGTGCCCTAATGACTGGCTTTTATTTAGGCTTGGTACTGGGTGGTAAAATTGGCCACCGTTTAATCGCCCGAGTCGGGCATATTCGTGCTTATGTCGCCAGCGCTGGCATTGTTACTGCAGCTGTTTTATTGCATGGCTTAACAGACAGCTTACCCGCATGGTTACTGCTGCGGGTACAAGTCGGGCTCGGCATGATGTGCATGTATATGGTGGTGGAAAGCTGGCTCAACGAGCAAAGCACATCGGCTGAGCGCGGCATGGTCTTTTCCGGCTATATGATGGCGTCGTATTTGGGCATGGTGCTAGGCCAATTGGTGTTAGCAGCGATGCCAGACCTGACTATTAACTTATTGTTATTTGTCGCCCTGTGCTTTGCCTTGTGTTTAGTACCCGTTGCCCTCACGCGGCGTATTCACCCTGAGCCGTTGCATCCTGCACCCTTGGAGCCGCGCTACTTCTTGGAACGCGTACCTTTGTCCATGCTGACCAGTTTAGCGGCGGGCGCGATGGTCGGTGCATTTTACGGTTTAGCGCCTTTATACGGCAGCCGCATCGGTTTACCCACCCATATGATTGGTTTATTTATGGCCACTTGTATTGTGGCAGGATTGCTGGTGCAAGGTCCGCTGGGCTGGTTATCCGATCACTTTGATCGCCCCACTTTAATCCGTACTTGTAGCGCTTTACTGATGCTGGTTGCACTGCCACAAGCCTTATTGATTGATTTGCCACTACCACTGATTTTTATCGGCGGCAGCTTAACCTGCATGTTGTTTTTCAGCTTATATCCTTTAGCAGTAGCCTTCGCCAATGACAATATTGAAGCTGAAAAACGTGTGTCTTTAACTGCTGTGTTACTGACCACCTTTGGCGTCGGAGCAAGTATCAGCCCATTGTTAATCGGCGCACTGATGAAGTCTTTAGGGCCTAATATGCTGTATGTTGCATTTAGCGTATTCGCTATGTGTATTGCGGCTATGGTTCGTCCGCAAGCCATTAGCGGTGAACACCTCACGACTGAGGCACCTCTGCAGCATATTTCTATGCCCGACGGGATCAGCAGCTCGCCCTTAGCGGCAGCCCTTGACCCCCGTATTGAAGAAAGTCACGTGCAAGAACAAATGCAAGACTGCCCACTCACCGATGTTGGCGAGTATTCAGAAGAACAGCACTATTAAGCGCGTTAACGGTATCTCTACCACCGCGCTAAGCGCTCATTCACTTGGCGCCGAACGGCAATCACGAGTCGTGCGGCAACTTGCAAATCCAAGGCACCAGAGTCGCCCTTTCGTTCTACATACACCTGACAAACCTCACGCAGCACTTTAGAATGGGCTCCTTTATTTTTAATCTGATGTTTATGCATACATTACGCCCAATGCAAGCTGAGGACCTGCCCGATATTATGACGATCCAACGGGAGGTTTATAGCGATGAGTTACAAGAAACACCCGAGGTGATTGCTCAGCGTCTTGCTCAGACTCCAGATCTGGCCTTGGTTGCCGAAGATGCACAAGGCATTTGTGGTTATTTATTCAGCTACCGCTCACGGCGCGGTGCAATTACACCGTTAGACGGCCTTTTTATCGAGCCTGCCAACAGCGATTGTTTATATTTACATGATCTAGCCGTTGCACCACGCGCCGCCCAGCGCGGCATAGGGCCAAGCTTGGTCAAACGTAAACTGAAAATAGCGCGCCAAGCAGGACTGGCCCATTGCAGTTTAGTCTCAGTACAAAAATCTTCATCATTTTGGCAGCGCTTAGGTTTTCAAGAACAACGTTCGATAAACTCACAACAGGCTGCGGTACTGAAATCCTATGGCGTACCCGCTGTATATATGCTCAAAACCTTGTGATAGCCACAACACGTATAGCTCAACCTAGGCAAGCCTCTCAGCGTTAAATGTCTGAGTTTGTACGGCACAATTAACCCGCAAGGAGACTCTATGGAATTTGCTCTTTATCTGCTGCTCGGCGCTGCTGCCGGGATACTGGCCGGTCTATTTGGTGTCGGTGGCGGGCTGATTATTGTACCGGTGCTGGTGTTTAGCTTTACTGCACAGGGCTTTGCTCCAGACATTCTGACCCATTTAGCCGTGGGCACTTCACTGGCCACTATTGTCTTCACCTCGATTAACTCAATCCGCGAACATCATCGTCGTGGTGCGGTGCAATGGCAGTTATTTCGCTGGATTGCGCCAGGTATTCTGGGCGGTGTCGTGCTCGGCGGTGCCACCGCGGCATTGATTAACGGGCCTGCTTTACAAAAAATCATCGGTGTTTTCGCGATTTGCATCGCGATCCAACTGGCGCTCAATCTCAGTCCCAAAGCCACAGGCCGACAGCCTAAGCCACCGGAACTGATGGCTGCCGGTAGCGTCATAGGTTGGGCGTCAGCTATTTTTGGCATTGGTGGTGGCTCGCTGACGGTACCCTTTTTGGTCTGGCGCAGTGTCACCATACAAAAAGCCGTTGCCACTTCAGCCGCTTGCGGCTTTCCCATTGCGGTTGCCGGTGCCATCGTGTTTATGGTCACCGGTTGGCACAACAGCCAACTGCCAGAGTGGAGCCTTGGCTTTGTTTATTTGCCTGCATTATTAGGTATAGCACTGACGTCGGTCTTTTTTGCACGCTTTGGTGCTCGACTTGCGCACAAGCTTGCACCGATATTGTTAAAACGTTTATTTGCCCTACTGCTAACCTTGGTTGGCCTCAGCTTTTTGCTTAATTAAGGATGACTCATGCTCACCTACCCTAATATTGATCCAGTGGCGATTGCCCTTGGTCCACTAAAAATTCACTGGTACGGCTTAATGTATTTAGTCGGCATCGGCGGCGCTTGGTGGCTGGCCAGTCGGCGTTTACAGCGCTTCGATGCGCAGTGGACGAAAGACACTCTGTCAGACCTAGTGTTTTGGGTGGCGATGGGAGTTATTTTAGGTGGTCGCTTAGGTTATGTACTGTTTTACGATCTCGCCGCTTATATTGACAACCCACTGCTGGTACTGCGAATTTGGGAAGGCGGTATGTCGTTCCACGGTGGCTTTTTAGGGGTGATGCTGGCGGTCTGGCTGTTTGGCCGTAAACACAACAAAAGCTTTTTCCAGCTGATGGACTTTATTGCGCCTTTAGTCCCCATCGGCCTCGGTGCTGGACGTATTGGTAACTTTATTAATGCCGAGCTGTGGGGCAAAGCCACCGATGCGCCTTGGGCGATGGTCTTCCCGACCGATCCTGCGCAACTGGCTCGTCACCCGTCGCAGCTCTATCAGTTTGCTTTAGAAGGCGTCGCGCTGTTTGTCATTCTCTGGCTGTACTCACGCAAACCGCGACCCACCATGGCGGTGTCCGGGATGTTTGCGTTGTGTTACGGCATCTTCCGTTTTATCGTCGAGTTCGTCCGCGTCCCCGATGCGCAATTAGGCTACTTAGCCTTTGACTGGTTGACCATGGGTCAAGTGCTCTGTGTGCCGATGATTCTCGGTGGCATCGGTTTAATTGTATTGGCGTATCAGCGTCAAGAGGTGGCTGCACAATGAAACAGTATTTGGATTTAATGCGCCATGTGCGCGATCACGGCGTGGACAAAAGCGACCGCACCGGCACTGGCACCCGCAGTGTATTTGGCTATCAAATGCGTTTTGATTTAAATGCAGGTTTTCCTTTAGTCACCACCAAGAAATGCCACTTAAAATCCATTATTCATGAGCTGCTGTGGTTTTTGCAGGGTGATACCAATATCAAATACCTGCAAGACAATGGTGTGCGCATTTGGGATGAGTGGGCCGATGAAAACGGTGATTTAGGTCCAGTCTACGGCTACCAATGGCGCAACTGGCCCACACCCAATGGCGAATCCATTGATCAGATCAGCAAGCTGATTGCAATGATCAAAAACAACCCTGACTCTCGCCGCCTCATCGTCAGCGCTTGGAATCCTGCCTTGGTGGACGATATGGCACTGCCGCCCTGCCATGCCTTGTTCCAGTTCTATGTGGCTGACGGCAAACTCAGCTGCCAGCTCTATCAGCGTTCGGCCGATATTTTTCTTGGTGTGCCCTTTAATATCGCCAGCTACGCCCTGTTGACCATGATGGTGGCGCAAGTCTGTGGCCTAGGTTTGGGTGATTTTATTTGGAGCGGTGGCGACTGCCATCTGTACTCCAACCATATGGAGCAAGTTGAAGAACAACTGAGCCGTGAGCCATTGCCGCTGCCGACCATGCGTATCAATCCGCAGGTTAAATCTATTTTTGATTTTACCTTTGTAGATTTTGAGCTGTGTGATTATCAAGCGCACCCGCACATTAAGGCTCAGGTGGCAGTTTAAGAGCAAGAACGACGGTCAATTCACTGTTTATTGAGCCGCTTTGCTTTACCATGCTGCTTCAATAATCGTTTCACTATAAGGACGTACATCAATGACTGATACAGCACAACCTACACCTGAATTAGCGGCGGACAACTTGGCCAATACTATTGGCTTACAGCTGCATCACGAGCCACAAAAAGTGGCTGCGGGTCGCGGAGTCAAATGGCTGACGGAAGGCTGGGCGCTGATGATGAAAGAGCCACTGGTTTTTGCCGTAATGAGCGTGATCAGCTTAGTGGCCATTTTTATTATTAGTCTGGTGCCTCTGCTAGGTAGCTTAGCAGTCACTCTACTTTGGCCAGCTATGGTGGCGGGGTTTTTCTTAGCCTTTAAACATGCCAAGCAGCAGCAAGCGGTGACTGCCAATGATTTATTTGAACCCTTTAAAGCCCCGACCAGCTTAATCGGTGTGGGCGGCATGTACTTACTGGCCAGTATTGTATTGTTCCTGGTACTTGGTCTTGTGGCCTTTTTAAGCCTAGGCTCAATCACGGCAATCATGAATGGTCAAATTGATATGGGCCGTATGGCTGGCGGCCTCGTGATTCTCACGCTCATCGCAATCCCCGCATCATTGGCTCTAGCCATGGCCTTTGTCTTTGCACCGGTCTTAGTGCATGAGCATCAGGTTCCTGTGATTGAGGCGATCAAGCGCAGCTTTTTCGGTAGTTTACGTAACATCTTACCCTTCGTTGTATTCTTTGCCGTAGTCATGCTGGGTTTCTTTGTGATCAGCTTATTTGTCGCCATCCCGGTTTTAGGCTGGTTGGTGGGTATTGCTGTAGCAATTATTTATTTACCTTTGTTTTGCGGCGCTCTATTTTGTGCGTACCGTGACATTTTTGTGAATAACCACACAGCTTCTTAACTCACAACAATACTGCAGACCATGCCCGTTGCCTGCAGTATTGCCTCTAATAGGTTGACCCCATGTACGACTGGCTCAATGCATTACCTAAAGCAGAACTGCACATGCACTTAGAAGGCTCGCTCGAGCCTGAGCTCATGTTCCAACTGGCTGAACGTAACCGTATTAAATTGCCTTGGGATTGCGTGGAAACCCTACGCAGTGCCTATGACTTTAATAATCTGCAGGAGTTTTTGGACATCTATTACCAAGGTGCCAATGTTCTGCAGACTGAACAAGATTTCTACGACCTGACTTGGGCCTACTTAAAAAAGTGTGAAGAGCAAAACGTGATTCACGTTGAGCCTTTCTTTGACCCACAAACCCACACGGCTCGCGGCGTGTCGATGGAAGTGGCGATCACGGGGATCAGCGAAGCGCTGGGCGATGCCAGGGATTTACTGGGCATTAGTAGCGGTTTGATTCTAAGCTTTTTACGTCACTTACCCGAAGAGGATGCCTTCCATACCCTGCAACAAGCCATGCCATTTCGGGATTTATTTTTCGCCGTTGGTTTAGACAGCTCAGAAATGGGCCACCCGCCCAGCAAGTTCACCAATGTCTTTGCTAAAGCCCGTGCGGAAGGTTTACTCGCCGTCGCCCACGCTGGCGAAGAAGGCCCACCTGAGTATGTATGGGAAGCCTTAGATTTACTCAAAGTCAGCCGTATCGATCACGGTGTGCGCGCTTATGAAGATCCACGCTTAATGGCGCGCTTGATTGAAGAACAAATCCCACTCACCGTTTGCCCTCTTTCCAACACCAAACTACGTGTTTACCAAGACATGAGCGAGCACCCGATTTTACAGATGCTTGAGCAAGGTGCGATGGTGACGGTGAACTCCGATGATCCGGCCTATTTTGGTGGTTATCTGACCGAGAATTTTCAAGCCCTGCACACCGGTTTAGGTATGACTCAGCAACAAGCCAAACGCTTGGCTGAAAATAGCCTTAACGCACGTTTAGCGCCGTAACCGGACCCTATGCCGAACGATAAGCAGCAGATACTCGACTGGGTTGCTAGCGGCCACCTCGCCGCAAGTCAGCTTGAGCACGCACTCGAGGTCACTCATAGCGTGCCCAGCCCAGCCGACAATCTGCGTTTTCTCAGCCGAGTGGTGCTAACTTTTGCCATGGCACTGCTGTGCAGTGGCGTGATCTTTTTCTTCGCTTACAACTGGGATGATTTAAGCCGCTATAGCAAGTTTGCCATTGCTCAAGGTGCGCTTATTTTATCCTTGCTGCCGCTGTTACGGCTGAATCTACAGCAACCAGCTGGGCAAATGGCCTTGTTTGCTGCCAGCGTGTTAGTCGGCGCGTTGCTGGCACTGGTTGGGCAAACCTACCAAAGCGGCGCCGATACTTATGAGTTATTTTTAGTGTGGGCGCTTTTAATCACGCCTTGGGTGGTTTTGGCGCGCATGCCTGCCTTGTGGTTATTGTTGCTAGTCTTACTCAACCTGAGCTTAGGTCTGGCCTTGGATAATCTGGCGATCCGCCATCTCTTCGAACCTTTTGCTCATCCGCTGTGGTCGATCTTTGCCCTCAATATCAGTGCCGCAAGCCTGTGGATTTTAGCAACTCATGGCTCAGCCAGCACTGCCTTGCTGCGTTGGGGCGGGCGGGTTATTGCTCTGTTCTGTTTGCTGATCATTACTGGCTTAGCCATCGGCTATGTCAATTCATGGAACAACAGTGATGCACTGACACTGCCCGTCTGGCTGGGTTTCAGTCTGCTCTGGTTGTATCTCTATCGTCTGCGCCAACTTGAGCTGGCGATGCTTTCTGCCTGGGCTATGGCCGCGATTATCTTATGCGTGATTATCCTAGCAGAGGTGCTATCAGATAGTATTGCGACTGAGGTTCTGTTTCTGCTGTTGACCTTAACTGTGTTGGGCTTATCCAGTGCCGCTGCGGTCTGGTTACGCCAACTCAGCCAGCAAACTCGCAAACTCAGTCATACATCTGGGAGTATGCAATGACTGAGCCCAAGGTACTTTGGCAGCAGTTGCAACAGGCAGGTTTAGTAACAGGCGAGATGCCAACACTGACAGCCAACGACCCGCAACCGGCATTGTTTCTGCGCGTGTTACTCGGCGCTTGCGGCTGGTTATCGGCGCTGTTTTTTTGTGGCTTTATTGCGTCTCTTTTTGCCAGCTTTTTAGCACAGACCAGTAACATTTGGATATTGGGTATTCTCCTCTGCGCGATCAGTATCTGGATCAGTCGTTTTAAACAGATTCCGTTATTCTTAGCGCAGTTTGTCTTTGCTTGCAGTCTGGCTGGACAAGCATTTATTGTTTTTGGCGTCTGGGAAAGTTCAGACAGTAACCAAGTGACTGCCGCCTGTATGCTGGCGCTAGAATTAATTTTGTTTGTCGCGATGGGCATTCGCAGTCAGCGTGCCACGGCGGTATTTCTCGCAACCGCAGCTTTACTCTGGTTGTTAGGGCAGCCAGCATGGCTCTATGCTCTGCCGGTACTCAGCGCTGCCGTCGCTTGGCTGTGGCTCAATCGCTTAAGCGCCTATAACAACAGCACCTATCTGCAGCCAGCCCGCGTTGGTTTAACTCTGGCGTTATGGGCCATGATCTTTGTTGCGCTACTGGGTAACAGCACTGAGCTGCAATGGTTACGCATCGCTGACGAGAATTGGCTCGGCCAGTTATGGCTAGCGGCAGCGCTCACCAGCCTCTTGTGTTTACTCTTCGCTTGGCAGTTAATTCAGCGCCGCGTGCAACAGCCCAAACTCGCCACTATCGCGCTATTGGTCAGTGTTGGCATTGGTTTAGTTAATTTGCAAATGCCTGGCCTTGCACCTTTATGCCTATTGTTGTGCATTGGTGTTGCCCTCGCCCATACCCGCCTGATCTGGCTTAACCTGTTTTTGTTAGGCGTTTATTTACTGCTCTATTACTACAGCTTAAACAACAGCCTACTGTACAAGTCGATTTTACTTTGCGTCAGTGGCGCCGTGCTGCTGATGCTCTACGTACTGCTAAATCACTCTGCGCGCCTTGTGCTCAGGGAGCAAAAAAACCATGCGTAAATGGCTGATCCTGCTCTGCGCGCCGCTCATATTAGCGGTGGTGAACGTTGCTATTTGGCAAAACGAAAAGTTAATTAAGCAGGGCGAAACCCTGCTATTGGAACTGATGCCAGTGGATCCGCGCTCACTGATGCAAGGCGATTATATGGCGCTGCGTTTTGCCATGGCCGATGCTATACACCAGCAACTCAAAGGTAACAATGAGCGCTTAACCGGTCAGGTGATTGTGCAATTAGATGCAGATAAGCGCGCCAGCTTAGTCGGGCTTGATACGGGCGCCACCCTCGAAAAAGGGCAATTGCGCCTGCAATTTCGCATGCGCAATAACCAAATCAAGTTCGCCACCAATGCGTTTTTCTTTCAAGAAGGCACAGGCAGTGTGTACGAGCACGCCAAGTACGGTCTGTTTCGAGTCAATGCTGAGGGTCAGTTGTTGCTAACCCACTTAGTTGATGCAGAACTGCAAACGCTGGGTCAAGCCAAGCAACTGCAGCCTGCAAAACTCTGATTTAGATAGGCTTAGCACCCATCAGCGCACTGATTGCGAGCAAAATAAACACAATTAATACGGCCCATAGCAAAGCCAAGCCTTGATCACGACCGCTGGTTTTTTTCTGCTGCGCCAGCTGCAATTGCCAGCGGCTCAAGTTGCTGTACAAAAAACCACCGAAAACAAACAGCAATGGCAATAGGGCAATACTGATCAGTAGCCACTTTTGACTCAGCGGCCACTTCGACAAGTGCGCTAACCACCAACCTGTAACGGGTAAACTTGCAGCAAGCACAGCAAACGCCGGCAAACTGATCACTCGCGTGCGACGTAACTTCTGCTGTAAAACCGCTGGTTCTTTACCCTTGGCACGCCAAACAATCACAATATGGGCGATTAAACCTAAGATCAGCAAAATAGCCGGCACACTGTGACTGATACGTAGCGCTAAATAACTATCCAATCTTGTTGCTCCTAAAATCTATTGATCACACTTTGTCATCTCGCGCACTCAGACTAACCTAAAAACAGCTGATACGCCGGATTCTCTGTTTCATCCCAATAGGGGTAGCCAATTTTATCTAAGGCCTCAGAGAGCAAACGCAGCTCATCTTCAGGTACTTGTAAAGCAGCTAACACACGCCCATCCGCTGCACCGTGGTTGCGGTAATGGAACATAGAAATATTCCAACGTCCGCCCAACTTATTTAAGAAGTTAAACAACGCGCCGGGACGCTCTGGAAACTCAAAACGGAACACGCGCTCACTGCTCACCGCATCCGCATGGCCACCGACCATATGACGGATATGTAACTTAGCCAGCTCGTTTTCCGTTAAATCCAAGACCGGGAAGCCTTGTTCGCGCAAGTGCTCAACCAATGCGGCGCGCGGATCAAGTTCAGGGTGGGTTTGCACACCAACAAAAATATGTGCAGTGCCGTCGGTATGGTAACGGTAGTTAAACTCCGTAATCTGACGCTTACCCACCGCCTCACAGAACTGTTTAAAGCTGCCCGGTTTTTCAGGAATGGTCACTGCAATAATGGCTTCGCGCTGCTCGCCCAACTCAGCACGCTCCGCCACGTGGCGCAAGCGATCAAAGTTAACGTTGGCACCCGAATCAATCGCCACTAAGTTTTCACCAACAATACCGGTACGCTCAACATATTTTTTGATTCCTGCAACCGCCAAAGCGCCCGCCGGCTCAGTAATGGAGCGAGTATCATCGTAAATATCTTTCATCGCCGCGCAGATTTCATCGGTGCTTACGGTGATCACTTCATCAACGTAGTGACGGCAAATATCAAAGGTGTACTCACCAATTTGTGTCACCGCGACGCCATCGGCAAATAAACCCACTTGCGGCAAAACCACGCGCTCGCCAGCCGCCATCGCTTGCTGCAAGCAATTTGAATCAACAGGCTCAACCCCAATGATTTTCACTTCAGGACGCACATATTTAATATAAGCCGCCACCCCAGCAATCAATCCGCCACCGCCACAAGGCACAAACACTGCATGCAGCGGGCCTTGGTGTTGGCGCAAAATTTCCATCGCGACTGTGCCTTGGCCAGCAATCACATCGGGGTCATCGTAAGGATGGATGTAAACAAAACCTTTTTCTTCGACCAACTTCAGCGAATGCGCTAATGACTCAGGAAAGGCATCACCGTGCAATACCACGCGTGCACCTCGGGCGCGGACGGCTTTGACTTTAATTTCCGGTGTGGTTTTCGGCATCACAATAGTGGCCTTAATCCCAAGAAACTTCGCGGCCAATGCCACACCTTGGGCATGATTGCCCGCAGAAGCTGTAACCACACCACAGGCGCGCTCTTCATCTGTGAGCTGAGCTATTTTGTTGTAGGCACCACGAATTTTAAACGAGAAGACCGGCTGTAAATCTTCGCGTTTTAATAAAACTTTATTGCTCAGCCGCTCGGATAGTTGCGGTGCGGCCTGCAAGGGAGTTTCCTCTGCCACGTCATAGACACGGGCATTTAAAGTTTTTTTCACATAATGTTCGAGCATGACGAAATTCACTAGACTGTGCGACAAAGTCAAACAGTCTACTCCACCGTTAACAACTCAACCACATAGATACGGTGTAAGTCGCTATAATCAGCTCATAATTTATTTTTCCTCGGAGTTTCTCGTGAATCAAGATCAACTCAAACAAGCCGTTGCCCAAGCAGCGATTGATTATATTCTTCCGCACCTCGAGCCGCGCAGCATTATTGGTGTGGGGACAGGTTCTACGGCAAACTTTTTTATTGATTTACTGGCCAAGCATAAATACGACTTTGCCGGTGCTGTAGCCAGCTCGGAAGCCACCGCCGAACGCTTAAAACAGCATGGCATCGCTGTGCATGACCTCAATTCAGTACAAGAGCTGGAGTTTTACGTCGATGGCGCTGATGAGTGCAATAAGCACCTTGAGCTGATCAAAGGCGGTGGCGCGGCGCTCACCCGTGAAAAGATTGTTGCAGCGGTAGCAAAAACCTTCATTTGTATTGCCGATGACAGCAAAAAAGTCAGCGTCCTGGGTGAGTTCCCATTGCCAGTTGAAGTGATTCCCATGGCGCGCAGCTATGTCGCACGTGAACTGCTCAAGCTCGGCGGCGACCCGGTCTACCGCACGGGCGTGATAACGGATAACGGCAATGTGATTTTAGATGTGCACAATATGCAAATCACTGACCCGCGCGGCCTCGAAGAAAAAATCAACGCTATCGTCGGTGTAGTCTGCAGCGGCTTATTTGCTCAACGCCCTGCCGATGTCTTATTACTGGGTACTAGCAGCGGAGTGGAGACGCTGTTGCGCAACGCTTAAAGCGCTAGCCTACAGATTAGGCTGAGCTTGCTTAGCAGCCTAATCTCAAGCCAAGTGATCTTTTAGCTTTATTGCTTTTTAAACACGTAAAATAAGTTAGGTTCGCTAACGATATAAATAGTGCCCTCGCCATCCATCGCCACGCCTTCAGCTTGTTTAATACTGCGGGTCAAGCCATTAAAACCCATCGTCAAACTGATAAAACTGACTGGATTACCCTCCTCATCCAGCTCTAGCAGCATGCGTGATTCATCCGATAACACCAACAAGTGCCCGGTACGCTGATCAACGGCTAATGAAGAAAAATCGCGCATAAAAACCTGCTTTGACGGCAGCTCTTGCAAGGGCTCTAAAGTAGCAACGGGCACGTGACCCGCTTCAGGAAATGGCAAGCTAAATAAACCAAAGGGGCTGCGCTCTTTAGCAAAGAGCATACGCTGCTGACGCGCATCCCAGGCTACACCTTCAAAACCTTTATTGCTGCCGGCGTTACTGCCTAAACTGAGCGGTGTTAGCGCTGCTGCATCAATAAACTGCGCATCTAAAGGTAAATAAAACAACACCAGCTGGCCGCGGCGCTCATCAATAATAGCAATACGCCCATCACTGAGGACCTCAACCCCTTCAGGATCTGAAAACCCGCGCAACTCCACCACGCGCAACACTTCGCCGTCTAAAGATAACTCAACCAGTTTGGGTATGCGCCCCGTAACCGTAAATAGCGTATTACTGAGCGGGCTCCAACTGAGCCCCGAGGTTTCATCCTGTTCAAGCCCAGCTAAAGGCTTAGCCTGAATCACCGCGCGGTAACCTGGCAACCAAATACTCTCGGCCTGCTGCTGCGCACTGGTATTGTGTTCCTGCTGAAGAAACAGCAAGCGATCATCCCAGTGCAAATAATGCAACAGCGAAAAGACTAAGCCCAGCCCAGCAATCACCAGCAGCCAACCTTTCAAGCGCAACCTAAACACTTTTAACATACTCACAACCTTATTATTTAATGCGGCAAAGATACGCTTAAGCGCATCATCCTTAACTTGAGGCAGCCTGCTGTTGCTCAACTTAACATCGTACTGCGAAAATCCGACCCACAGCTTAGACAATCGTTATACTCAGCCTATAGTTTATTTGGAGAACTCCATGTCACTGCCTTTTTTACGCTTAAAATCTAATGCTGACCGACGTTTGCGCAGCGGTCATTTGTGGCTGTACAGCAATGAAATTGATACCAAACTCTCGCCCTTAAGCGATTTTAAAGCCGGTGATCAAGTGATTGTCGAAACAGCTTCAGGTAAACCCATGGGCGTGGCAGTGATGAGTCCTCACACGCTAGTGTGCGCTCGTTTAGTGTCCCGCGATAGCGAACACCGCCTCGATAAATCCCTGTTAGTACACCGCCTCAATATTGCCCTGTCATTACGTGAGCGCTTATTTACTGCACCATTTTACCGTTTAGTGCATGGCGAAGGGGATTTATTACCCGGACTAGAAATAGACCGCTTTGGCGATATTATCGTCGTGCACATCACCGCTGCCTGCATGGAGCCGCATAAGGATATTATTCTGGAAGCTTTATTACAGGTCTGCAAACCCACTGGCGTACTGTGGCGCAATGACGCCAACACGCGCGATGCTGAAGGTTTAGAACGTTACCTAGAGGTCGCTTACGGCGAAGTCCCTGAGTGGGTGCAACTGGTTGAAAATGATTTAGTCTATATCGCTCCGCTGATGCAGAAAAAAACCTTGGGCTGGCATTTTGATCAGCGTTTTAATCGTTTGCAGGCGGCGGTGTACTGCACCGACAAACGTGTGCTGTCGGTCTACAGCGATGTCGGCAGCTGGGCGATTCCTGCGGCCTTGGCTGGTGCTACAGAAGTGTTGTGTGCCGATGCGTCTGCGCAAGCCTTGGATGCGCTAGAGCAAAACGCACAGCTCAATGATATCGGTGAAACCTTGCTCTGCGCCGAAGGTGATGTACTGGAAACCTTACAAGCGTTGAAAGCCGATGAAGAGCGTTTTGATGTGATCATCGTTGATCCGCCCGCTTTTATTAAGCGCAAAAAAGATTTAAAAACCGGCGAAGCAGGCTACCGCAAAGTGTATGAACACTGCATCCGCTTACTGGGCCGTGACGGTATTTTAATTTGTTCGTCACGCTCGCCGTTTTTCACCGAAGACAGCATGCATAGCACTTTGTTAGCCGCGGCGCGGCACTTAGATCGCAATATCCAAATTCTTGAACAAAGCGGACAAAGCGCCGACCACCCCATGCATCCAGCCATCCCGGAAACCCGCCACCTGAAATACACTGTATGCCGTATTTTGCCCAATAGCTAAAGCAGCGGGCCTAACTGCACCCCAGCTAAACTACGCTGCCCTTTGCCCACCAGCACTGCGCAGCGTAGAATGAAAAAATTCTCGTCACTACCCTAGGCGAGCTCAAATGTGCTTTGCCAACCGCACGGTCACCCCGCAGCAACAGTTGCAGATGCGCTAATCGCCCTTTTTATTTTTGCAGGAAGTTACTCATGCCTGATTATCGTTCGAAAACCTCCACCTTCGGCCGCAATATGGCGGGTGCCCGTGCACTATGGCGTGCAACCGGTATGAAAGACGAAGATTTCCACAAACCCATCATTGCCGTTGCCAACTCTTTTACCCAGTTTGTTCCAGGTCATGTGCACCTGAAAGATATGGGTCAATTAGTGGCCCGTGAAATTGAGCGCGCCGGTGGCGTGGCCAAAGAATTTAATACCATTGCAGTGGATGACGGTATCGCGATGGGTCACGACGGCATGCTGTATTCATTGCCCAGCCGTGAAATCATTGCTGACTCGGTTGAGTACATGGCTAACGCCCACTGCGCGGATGCCCTCGTGTGTATTTCCAACTGTGACAAAATCACTCCCGGCATGTTGATGGCAGCCTTACGCTTAAATATCCCAGTGGTCTTTGTTTCTGGCGGCCCAATGGAAGCGGGTAAAACCAAACTGGCCAGTCACGGCTTAGATCTGGTTGATGCCATGGTCATCGCCGCTGACGATACAGCTTCTGACGAAAAGGTTGCTGAATACGAGCGTAGTGCGTGCCCAACCTGTGGTTCATGCTCAGGTATGTTTACCGCCAACTCGATGAACTGCTTGGTGGAAGCGCTAGGTTTAGGTCTACCGGGCAACGGCACCGTATTGGCGACCCACGCGGATCGTAAAGAACTCTTCTTAGAAGCCGGCCGCACCATTGTTGAGCTGTGTCGCCGTTACTACAAAGAAAACGATGAGTCCGTGCTGCCACGCAACATCGCCAATGTGAAAGCCTTTGAGAACGCAATGTCACTCGACATTGCTATGGGTGGTTCAACCAACACCATTCTGCACTTATTGGCCGCGGCTCAAGAAGCTGAAATGGACTTTGACTTACGCGATATTGACGCCTTGTCCCGCAAGGTCCCTGAGCTGTGTAAAGTTGCGCCAAACATCCAAAAATACCATATGGAAGATGTGCACCGCGCTGGCGGTATCTTCAGTATTTTAGGCTCACTGGCTCGCGGCGGCTTCTTACACACAGATCTACCCACCATCCATAGCAAAACCATGGCTGAGGCCATTGCCAAGTGGGATATCACCCAAACTGAAGACGAAGCAGTTCACACCTTCTTTAGAGCAGGCCCTGCTGGTATTCCAACGCAAACCGCCTTTAGCCAAAACACACGCTGGCCGAGCTTAGATTTAGACCGCGAAAACGGCTGTATCCGCAGCATTGAACACGCGTATTCCCACGAAGGTGGTCTCGCGGTGCTCTACGGCAATATCGCCGAAGATGGCTGTGTGGTGAAAACCGCAGGTGTCGATGAATCCATTCTGGTCTTTAAAGGCAAAGCGAAAATCTTTGAAAGCCAAGACTCTGCAGTACGTGGGATTCTCAATGATGAAATCAAACCGGGCGATATCGTCATTATCCGTTACGAAGGTCCAAAAGGTGGCCCGGGCATGCAAGAAATGCTCTACCCAACCAGCTACCTCAAGTCTAAAGGCTTAGGAAAAGAGTGTGCGCTGCTCACCGATGGCCGCTTCTCCGGTGGCACCTCAGGCTTGTCCATTGGCCACGCCTCTCCAGAGGCCGCATCCGGTGGTGCCATTGGTTTGGTGCGGGAAGGCGATAGCATTTTAATTGATATCCCTAACCGTACGATCAACTTGGAAGTCAGCGATGCTGAGCTGGCCGAGCGCCGCGCAGAGCAAGATAAGAAAGGCTGGAAACCTGTTGAAGTGCGCCCACGCAAAGTCACTACAGCGCTGAAAGCCTATGCTTTACTCGCCACCAGTGCCGATAAAGGCGCAGTACGTAATAAAGCGATGCTCGACGACCTTCTGTAAAGCTTCTGCTATAAGCACAGCCCCCACTGCATCCGCTTGGGGGCTTTTTTGTGGGCAGATTGAGTTTAAACGCCGGCTAACTTCACGCTATCGAGCAGTTGCGAGGCAATAAACAGATAAATCACCACACCCGTTGCATCGCACACGGAAGTAATTAAAGGTGCGCTGGCACTCGCCGGGTCAAAATTAAACTTGCTCAAAACAAACGGCAAACTCATACCAATCATACAGCCGATCATCACAATCGAAACCATGCTTAAGGCCAACACCAGCGCCACTGTTGCATCGCCGCGGATGTAACCCAATACGGAAACAGCCAGCGCCATAGTGCAACCTAACGCCAACGCCACTAAGGCTTCGCGTCCAATCAGCTGCAACCAGTCACGCATCACCACCTCGCCGGTGGCTAAGGCCCGCACCATAAGGGTTGCTGACTGTGATCCAGCATTACCGCCACTGTCGACCAATAAAGGCAGAAAGAAGACCAAAACAATATTCGCCGCAATAATATCTTCAAAATGCGCAATCCCAGCACCGGAAAATAAGTTGCCAAACACCAGCAGCACCAACCAAAAAATTCGCTTGCGATACAACAAACCTATAGTTGCATCTTTAAGGCTGCCCACAATAGTGGTTACACCCGCTGACTTATGGATATCATCAGTGGCTTCGGCACTGACCACATCCATCGCATCGTCATAGGTGACAATCCCTATCAGCACGCCTCCCGTATCGGTAATAGGTAAAGCCAATAAATCATAGCGCGCAATCTTCTTAGCAATATCTTCTTGATCATCGGTGACCTGTGCACTGACCACATCGCTCACCATAAGATCTTTAATTGAACGATCAAGGTCCGACAAAATCAGTTCACGCAACGACACCACACCAATTAACTTGCGCTTTTTATCGATCACATAGGCTTGGTAAATGGTTTCTGCATCGGGCGCTTCATCACGTAACGAGGCTAACGCCTGAGCGACCGTCATGTCTTTTCTCAGCACAGCATAATCTGAAGTCATCAAGGCACCCGCTGTGCCTTCCACATAAGCGGACAGCTTACGAATATCTTCACGCTCAGCTTGCGCCAATGCCGGTAACAAGGTATCGCGCTGATTTTGATCAAAGCGCTTAAATAAATCAGTGCGCTCATCGGCCGGCATTTCACTGACCAGCTCAGCCAAAGTGGCACGCGGGAACTCACGTGCTAAACGCACTTGTTGCTCGGGCTCGAAAAAGGTAAAGACTTCAGCGCGATCAGGTAAACGCTCCAGTAAACGCCAAGCCAAGCTCGGCTCTAACTGCACTAAAATATCAGCCAGATCAGGCGCATGCATGCTTTTAACCGCAGCCAAAGCCGCATCGAAATTATTGTCTTGAATCGCATCGCTCAGGACGAGCGCAAGATCGTTATAGGTGTTACTCATTGTCTAAGTCTCCACGCGGCCAGCTTTGGGCAACTTATGGAGACTACAATTCAGACCACGCTGTTTTTAGTCAACAGAAAGCTGCCAGCGCACACGCTGCTAATATGTGAGGGCGTCC
>JAAYFI010000129.1 GCA_012728315.1 Gammaproteobacteria bacterium | reverse complement strand
GGCAACCAGAGGGGCTGTAAAGGCCGGGCTGTGCGTCCGCCGACGGGGTAACGGGGTTGGTTCCGGGCTGATTTCTTCTAGATAGTCCATACGTGGCCATTTGCGATAGTGGACAAGTATGTTCATATTTTATTAGCGACTTGAAAAGATGACTTTACCGGACAGTTACAGTACAGCTGTAAAAACAAGCTTCAATCTGTCAATACGGTATGGGGCGAAGTGTTACCCACCAAGAGGCGCGGTGGGGGAAGTTATAGAAATAGCGACAACCGATCAGCATGCCAAAAAAGCAAAAAAGCGGTTTATGGGTTTGTTTTAAATCGTAAAGAGTAACCCCTTGACAAAGCCCCTCCAATAAGAGGGGCTTTTTTACCATCAGGGGATGAAGCGGAGGCATGTAGCTAAAATGGTACTTTTTTAGCCTATTATTAATTTTATTTATAATTAAATGTATTTTGAATAAAAATTCAACGCATTTTAATTTTTTAAAATTAATAACATCAAATATTATTATATGAACTAACACCAGCCGCCTGATTTTACCTGTGCCGTTAAGCATAAAACTACCATTTGGAATGGTTTATGCTTTTTTGCCCGATAGGCAACATTATGCTTTATTCGGATCTTAGGATAAACTCAAGAATTTTGCCTGAAATAGTTGAAAGTCAGTTAAATAACTGGCTTTTTTCATTTGGGTGGAAATTTATCTTTCAAGCCTTTCTCTAGGTCACTTTGCTTCCAATAGCTATTACGTTTAGTTCGTAAATCAGCAAATATCCGTCCTTTGGCCAAATGGCAATTCAACCTTAATCCTTGGAAGTTGTGGAGTCCTCTTGTTGACGCTTATGTTCAACAATTTTAAAAGGAACAAAATGCCGGCCGAATAGATTAGACGTTAAGTCTTGTTTTTTTCCATCAATAATCCCTTCTGCCGCAACAATTTTCAAATGTAGCTCGGGATTGCACATAGCTTCACTGCCCCACTCCTCAGTACTGCGAGAAAGGTATTCATCACTCTGATCTAATTCTTCAACTTTCAGAAAGATTTCTTCTACAGGCTTACCGTTTTTATCAATTGCTTCAAGACGTACTTTCAGGTTTTTTACCGGATCCAAGAAGATTCTACTGTCAAAAGTAAAAGAGGCAATACAGTACTCATGTCTATACGCAATTTCTGATTGCCTCATTTCAATAAAGCCACCTACTTCTGCATGTGCAGAGGTTACCATTGCCATAGCAGGCAGGCAATACAATAGTTTTTTGACTTTTTTCATTAATATCCTTTCTATGGAAACATCTGATTATCAATATATTGGCCTCTAAAAGTACATTGGTGGACAGATAGCCGACACAATATGAAACATATAGTAGCTATTCTAGCAAATAGAAATATGAATAGGGAATCAATTTTCCTAGCAACCGCTATTTGATTGTTATAAGCTCAAGTGCAATGAAACATTAGATTTGATACAGAGGTGCTTTAAGAGTAGAGATCAAGCGTCGTTGCTAAGGTGGCTAAAGAGCTTACCGCATGCTCTCAGATAGGTCAAATGCTAATGATCTTCGTAAGCTTTCAGATTACAGTAAGCGAACGGTAAACCACACCTTGAAGACCCCCATTTAGTCCATCAAGATCGTGTCCATTACAATTTAAGTGGACACGATCATGAATGACATTATGCCCCTCAAGCGCACGAGACGGTCTTATTCTGCCGAATTCAAGACCGAGCTGGTCAAGGCCAGCCAACAACCCGGTGTTTCACTCGCTGCTCTAGCCCTGCATCATGGCCTGAATGCCAATCTGCTGCGCCGTTGGGTGCGTGAGCACGAACGCGAAGGCAAATCTATCGCTACGCAAACCGACACGACCATGCACTTTGTGCCGGTTTCCCTACCCACAGCGGTTAGCAGTCAATCCTGCCAGTTGCTGATGCAAGGTAAAGATATCCAGGTCACGTTGAGTGTGCCCGTGCATCAACTGGAGCAGTGTTCCGGTTTGTTGCTCAGGTTATTACGATGATCCGTATCGACCAAGTCTGGCTGGCGGTGGAGCCTATTGACATGTGCGCGGGTATGGACACTTTGCTTGCCCGGGTGGTACAGGTTTTCGGTAGCGCACAACCGCACCATGCCTATCTGTTCAGCAATAAACGGGGCACCCGTTTAAAGGTGCTGGTGCATGATGGCCTGGGCATTTGGCTGGCCGTGCGCCGTTTACACCAGGGTGCTTTAACTGGGCACCGTCGGGTACCACGCAATGCCGCTTAAACGCTGAACAGGTGCAGGCCTTGCTGATGGGGCTGCCCTGGCAACGTCTGGGGGCTGATGCGGCGATCACGCTGTTGTAAACTGGCTGGCAATTCGGTGAGATACCGATGGTTCAGGCAAGCCCGTTATAGCATACTGCACCCCATGACGAAGACGACTTTATCCCCTGATTTGGATCAATTGGACGAGCAGGCATTGCGTGCCCTGACTCGGCAATTGATGATGGAAGTCGCCCAACGGGATCGGCTACTTAACGAGCAGCAACAACGGGTTGAGCATCTCACCCAGGACAACCAGTTTAAACACACCCACATCCAAAAGCTGACCCATGAGATTGCCTTGTTGCGCCGTTACCGTTTCGGCAAGAAAAGCGAGCAACTGACCGGCGTTCAGGGCAGCCTGCTGGATGAAGCGATCGATGAAGACATCGCGGCGATTGAAGAGGAATTACTGCAATTGCAAGACCAGCCGGTCACACCGTCCCCCGTAGCTAGGCAACAGGCCAAACGCCAGCGCCTGCCCGAGGACTTGCCGCGTGAGGACATTCACCATGAACCAGATCAGACCCAGTGTTCGTGCGTTTGCCAGCTGCACCGCATTGGCCAGGACATCAGCGAAAAACTGGATTACCAACCGGGCCAGAAAAAAACGAAACGGGCTTACCTGTGGGCCTATGCCAGCAGCGACACCGCAGCCTTGAATGCCGTGATCTATGACTTTACCGAAGGGCGTGCCGGTGAACATGCCCGCCGCTTCTTCGGAGACTGGCAAGGCCATCTGGTGTGTGATGATTACACCGGTTATAAAGCCTGCTTTACCCAAGGCATCACCGAGGTGGGTTGCATGGCGCACGCCCGTCGCAAGTTCTTTGATTTACAGCAGGCCAATCAAAGCCAGTTGGCCGAACAGGCCCTGCAATTGATGGGTCAGCTCTACGAGGTGGAGCGACAGGCCAAAGGCCTGTCAGCAGCAGAACGCTTGCAATTGCGCCAACAGCAGGCACGGCCTATGGCCGATGCCTTGCATGCCTGGATGCAGGCACATCGCCAAAAAGTGCCTGATAATACCGGCATTGCCCGGGCGCTGGATTACAGCCTGAAACGTTGGGTAGCGCTGACCCGCTATCTGGATGACGGCCAGTTACCGATTGATAATAACCGGATTGAAAACCAGATCCGGCCCATCGCTTTAGGTCGCAAGAATTGGCTCTTCGCCGGTTCCTTGCGGGCAGGCCAACGTGCGGCGGCCGTCATGAGCCTGATTCAATCAGCCAAGCTCAACGGCCACGATCCGTATGCCTATCTGAACGATGTCCTGATGCGTCTGCCGACGCAACAGAATAGTGACATTGAAGAATTGTTGCCGCATCAATGGCAACCCGTTCAGCACACCCATTAAATCGTCCGCAATAGTTCGCGGACGTCAAGGGTGTAGATGCCCGCCCCCTATGTCAGACTAGTTGGAACCTCAACCGATGTTAGAATTTAACTCATCCTAAGATGGGGGCAAAGAAAAGGTTCCTATGAAATACTCACCCGAACGCCGAGAAGCGATACTGGCCAAATTAATGGCTCCCCATAACCG
>JAAYFI010000028.1 GCA_012728315.1 Gammaproteobacteria bacterium | reverse complement strand
GTGGGTATGCTTCTTGGTTTTTTTAAGAGCGTGGTGCTTGGTAAATAGTTGGCGTGGCGTACTTCGAGATAGCTGTTATTCCGTCGATGAGCCCGTCCGGGGCTCAACTCCGGCGCTGCGCCATCCATGGCTACGCTTGTCACAGCTATCTCGAAGTACTTGTCGAATATATCTAGTGTTTGAGTTTCTGTAACATAAATCATTTGAATGGCTGCTATTCATGCATTACCCCTGTCGTATTATTGACTACTTGTTAGATGCTCATAAAAGACTGCCAAGCAACATCAATGATCAATGAGTACCGCGCTAGTGACGCGGCAAGCGTAGCCAGGGATGGCGTAGCGCCCGAATTAGAGTCAGGATGACTCTTTGAGGGACAAGCGCCACTAGCGCGGTACGACACGCGCATATGCTGCTTCGATATTTTAAGAGCGTAGTGTTTGAGTTTCTGTAGCATGGCTCGCTTGGCTTAAACTCCAGTCATAGTGATTTTAGAACTAAGGTGTGATTTGAATGACGACTGATGCACAGCCTGACTTATCCGCATTGACGCGATTCTTGGATGCGGCGTGGCTGCAGCGTGGATTGGCTGATAATACACGGATGGCCTATCGCAGTGATCTGGAACAGTTTGCTCAGTGGTTGCTGCAACGCGGGCAGACTTTGCAACAAGTTCGGCGCGATACTTTATTAGAGTATTTAAGTTGGCGTTTACAGGCGGGCTATAAGGCACGCTCAACAGCGCGTTTTTTATCTGGTGCACGCGGCTTCTATCAGTATTTGCTGGAAGAGGGTTTGATTATCGAAAACCCGACGCTGCAGGTGGATTTGCCGCAGATTGGCCGCGCTTTGCCTGACACTTTATCTGAAGCCGATGTGGAAGCTTTGCTGGCCGCGCCTGATATTGAGGAGGTGTTGGGCTTGCGCGATCGTTGCATGCTCGAAGTGCTCTATGCGTGCGGATTGCGGGTGACAGAGCTGGTGAGTTTAACCTTGGATCAATTGAATACGCGGCAGGGCATCATTCGCGTTATGGGTAAGGGTTCCAAAGAGCGCCTCGTGCCCATGGGTGAAACCGCCCTCGACTGGCTGGCTCGCTATCTAAAAGAAGGGCGTGGCGCGCTGCTCAGCACTGCGAGCACAGATATTCTGTTTCCCAGTCAGCGTGGCCAGCAAATGACACGGCAAACATTTTGGCACCGCATCAAGCTGCATGCCAAAACTGCAGGTATTACTAAGCCGTTGTCACCGCATACGCTGAGGCATGCTTTTGCTACGCACTTGTTAAATCACGGCGCTGATTTGCGGGTTGTACAGATGCTGTTAGGCCATAGTGATTTATCTACCACGCAAATCTATACCCATGTTGCGCGGGCGCGCCTACAAGCTATTCATAGCGAGCACCATCCACGTGGATAGGGCGTGTGCTCTTACGGCCGTGCCAGCAACAAAAAAGGCCCCGTAGTGAGGCCTTATTTGTTGTGAAATAACCTGCCAGCTTGCGTTCGCTCAGGAGGCTTGCTGGTTGTTAGGCGTTGCTGGTTTCGGCGAGCTTTTTAAGTTCTTCATCGCGTAGACTGCGGCGTAATATTTTGCCTACGTTGCTGGTTGGCAGTTCATTACGGAATTCAACATGACGAGCAACTTTGTAGCCGGTTAAGTTACTGCGCATATGGGCAATGACTTGCTCCTTCGTTAAGCTTTCACCCGGGCGTAGGCTAATAAATACTTTGATTGCTTCGCCAGATTTTTCGTCTGGAACACCAATGGCAGCACTTTGCAAAACACCCGGCAAAGTGGCTAGCACATCTTCGATTTCGTTAGGATAGACGTTAAAGCCTGAGACCAAAATCATATCCTTTTTACGATCGACAATACGGATAAAGCCGTCTTCTTGAATGATGGCAATGTCACCGGTACGCAGCCAGCCTTCAGCATCCAGGACTTCTTTGGTGGCCTCTTCACGCAGCCAGTAGCCTTTCATAACTTGTGGGCCTTTGACACAGAGTTCGCCGGTTGCACCAAGGGGCAACTCATTACCATCATCATCAATGATTTTGCATAGAGTGGATGAGACGGGAATACCAATGGTACCTAACTTGATATTTTGAATGGGGTTTACTGTGGCCACTGGACTGGTTTCTGTCATGCCATAACCTTCACACACTTGTGATCCGGTAATCTGTGTCCAGCGTTCTGCGGTGGCAATTTGTAATGCCATGCCGCCAGATACGGTCATTTTGAGCTGAGAGAAGTCTAAGCTGCGGAAATCTTCGTTATTGCACAGCGCTGCAAAGAGCGTATTCAGACCAACAAAACCAGTGAACTTATTCTTTTTTAAGTCCTTAATCATGCCTGGCAAGTCACGCGGGTTAGTGATCAGCAAGTTATTATTGCCGGTCATCATCATTGCCATACAGTGAAAAGTAAAAGCGTAAATATGGTACAGCGGTAGGGGAGCGACAATGGTTTCAGTGCCTTGGCCTAGGTTGGTGGCCATCATTGCTTTAGCTTGGAGCATATTAGCAACGAGATTACGGTGCGTTAGCATCGCGCCCTTGGCTACACCTGTGGTACCGCCGGTGTACTGTAAGACCGCAATCTCGCTGGAGTCAGGATTTTCATTGCGCGCGGCTTTTTTGCTACCCAAGGCCAATACATCATTGAGTTTTAACGCATTGGGGATGTGGAACGCGGGCACCATTTTTTTAACATATTTAACCACGCTGTTAATCAGTAAACGCTTTAGCGGTGGTAAAAAGTCTGCAACTTCAGTGATGATGACGGTTTTAACAGCTGTTTTAGGCACAACAGCTTCAGCTAAATGTCCCATGTTGGCTAAGCACACTAAAGCTTTAGCGCCAGAGTCATTGAACTGATGCTCCATTTCGCGAGTGGTGTAGAGCGGGTTAGTGTTGACGACCACTAAACCTGCGCGAATCGCACCAAAGACTACAACAGGGTATTGCAGTAGATTGGGCAGCTGTACTGCGATTCGGTCTCCTGGTTTTAGGTCTGTATAGTTTTGCAACCATGCTGCAAAGTCGCCAGAAAGCCTGTAAAGATCGCCATAGGTGAGCGTTTTGCCCAGATTGGTGAATGCAGGTTTGTCAGCAAAACGCTGGCAGGACTCTTTCAATACCGCTTGAATATTAGGGTATTGATCAGGATTGATTTCGGCGGGAATACCTTCAGGGTATTTGTCCTTCCAGAAGTTTTCATTCATGCAAGTCAACTCCTAAGCAATAGCTCGTTTTTGTCTTATGAAAAGTGTTTAACAAAAACACATACGATAAATAGACAATTTTTAAGCGCGTAGGACCCAGTTTAATTTGCGATCCAGTGCACGCTGAAGAGAGTCTAACTATTACGCGATTCTATGCTTAAAAGTCACTGAATTGCGTGCTCTTGTCAATCATCTCACTAAAGACGTTTTTAATGATTAGTTTTGCTTTGCTCTTCTTATTAAATAGCAAACAATTGGAGGTTAGCAGTTTTATAAAATTGCGACCAGCACAAAAATTGGATTTCCAGTCACTTTATAGGCTGATAGATTTTTTTTGTGCACGAAATTAGCTTTGCTACATGCATATTTCCCAAAGCGCCCAGATAGGCACTACAATGGAAACACGCTAGCACATAGGAGGAAGCCGATATGCGCCATGAAGCATTCTGGCTCACCGCCAAGGACGCCACCGAGCTGTATGTGAATCACTGGTCGAGTGAAGAGCAACCGCGAGCTATTGTGATGATTGCGCATGGTATGGCTGAGCACAGCCAACGCTATGGTCGGTTTGCGCGCGTGTTATCGTTGCATGGTGTTTCTGTCTTTGCCTTGGATCAACGCGGTCATGGCCGTACCGCTGCCTTGGGGACATTAGGTTACTTTGCCGATGAGCAGGGCTGGGATTTGGTCGTCAATGATCTGTGCTGTTTAAATCACCACATTCGTGTCAATTACCCCAATACACCTATTTTTCTATTGGGGCACAGCATGGGCAGCTACATTGCTTTAGCTTATCTAATGCAGCATAGCTGCAGTATGCAGGGTGCTATTTTATCGGGTTCAAATTATTTTAAAACATCGCTGCGTTATCGCGCGGCGATGGCTTTGGCGCGTTTTGAGCGCTGGCGTTTAGGCCGTAAAGGTCGCAGCAGACTATTAGATAAAGTGGTTTTTTTACCTTATCAGCGTGCAGTTAAAAAACGACGTACTGATTGGGACTGGCTCACCCGCGATCTTGAACAGGTCGAGGCTTACATTAATGATCCGCTCTGTGGCTTTACCTGCACAACACAACTATGGCTTGATTTGCTGATGGGGCTGCAGCACATCACTCCAGTGCGCAATATGATACAGATTGATAATGATTTACCCTTGTTAATTATCGGTGGAGATGCTGACCCAGTTAACCAGGGACATCGTTTAATCGATTTGGCCGATGCCTTGCGTGAGTCTGGCAATCGAGCGGTCGATATTCGGCTTTATCGAAAGGCGCGCCATGAAGTACTGCAGGAAACCAACCACGAAGAAGTTACAGCTGATATTATCCAATGGCTTAACGCTGCTTTACAAAGCCAGCGTGAGATCACCTTGATACCTTAATTGGGAGAGTCCTTATGACACAAAGCACCAGCATTCCTTATGACAGTTTAGAAGTCGGTCAAAGCGCTACATTTAGCAAGCAGGTTACAGAGTATGACATTATGATGTTTGCTAGCATGTCGGGTGATCGCAATCCTGTGCATTTGGATGCCGACTATGCTGCAGGCACTATGTTTAAAGAGCGCATTGCTCATGGCATGTTTAGTGGAGCCTTAATCAGTGCTGCAGTGGCCTGTGAACTGCCGGGACCTGGGACGATTTATTTAGGTCAGCAAATGGAGTTTAAGCTGCCCGTTAAACTGGGTGACACTTTGACTGTGCAATTGGAAATTCTCGAAAAGCTGCCCAAGTTTCGTGTGCGCATTGCCACTCGTGTGGTTAATCAGCGTGACGAGATTGTGGTGGATGGTGAAGCTTTAATTATTGCGCCGCGTAAAGAAGTGACCGTGCAGCTGGCTGAGCTGCCGAAGTTTGTTGCTCAGCCTGTCTAACTGAGCCCGCCAATGCGCAACGAATCAATCCACTGTACAGTTGGATAGGTTGCGCGCTAGGGGCAAAGTCACAGATGCGTGCAGCACGATCAGTAGTACTTGTACGCTGATCGCACCGCTTATCTTGGTTACATCTGTTGGTTGTTGTTGGCTGGATTGTGCTTCAGCAGGAGCTGCATTCTTTGCAGCACAGCATTAAGACCATTGCTGCGCGAGGGTGACAGTTGTCGACTTAAGCCCAGCTGCTGAAACCAGTCGGCAATATCAATTGCTGCGATTTGCTGGGCATCTAAGCCATCAATACGTGCCAAGAGTACAGCCAGTAATCCGCGTAATAAGCGTGCTTCACTGGCCAGTTGAAAACGCGCAGGTTCAGATTGGCTGTCCAGCACCAGCCAGACTCGAGTTTCACAGCCATGCACGAGATTGTCTGGGGTTTGCAGGGCTTTTGGTAACTCTTCCAGCTGTGTACCCCATTGCAATAATAAACGTGCACGCTGCTCCCATTGGTCACAGCTTTGAAAATCAGCTAGGGCTTGCTGCGCTGCTGCACTGAATAGAGTCATTGCAAAATCTCCAAGGCGCGATCCAGTGCGTTAAAGAAACGCTGGATATCGTCTCCAGAATTGTACATAGCCAGTGAGGCTCGAACTGCGCCGCTTAGGCCTAAATGCTGCAGTAATGGCATGGCACAGTGATGTCCTGCACGCACGGCTATACCTTGCTCACCCAGCAGTAGAGCTAAGTCAGCGTGATGCACTTGTGGCGCATTAAAGCTCACCAGTGCGCAATTGGGCGAGCCAATAATTTGCATTCCGCGGGATTCTAGCCCTGTAAGTAATTGTTGATGCAAAGCCGCTTCATGTGCAGCGATAGCTTGACTGTCTAGGCTTTGCAACCAGTTTAAGGTGGCGGCAAAAGCAATAATATTGGCAATGTTGGGGGTGCCGGGTTCAAAACCTAGCGGTGCAGGTAAAAACTCAGCGTGTTGATAATCGCAGCGCTGCACCATTTCCCCACCGAATTGCCAGTGACGTAATGCGTTCGCGGCGTGTTCGCGCGCATATAATAGTCCGACACCATCGGGGCCATATATTTTATGTGCCGAGCAGACATAAAAATCGCAGCCCAGTTGCTGTACATCAGGGCGCTGATGCACTGCTGCTTGCGCACCGTCTACTACAGTCCATATGCCCATGTCCCGTGCCGCACGGAGTAATCTTTGCAGCGACTGTGTATGACCGACCACGTTGGATAAGGCGCTGACAGCGAGCAGCCGGCTTTTTGCAGACAGCTGAGTGATGGCGTAATCAATGTCCAAATGGCCGTCAGCATTCATGGGTAGCACGGTCAAAGTTAAGTTGTGAGTTAAGGCCAGTTGCTGCCAAGGCAATAGATTGGCGTGGTGTTCGTAGGCGCTAATCAGAATTTCGTCTTTGGCTTGAAAGTGATGCGCTAAAGCTTGGCTGAGCAGGTTAATGCCTTCCGTGGTGCCTTTGGTGAAAATAACCACATCCTGCTCGGCAGCATGTAACCACTGGGCAATACTGCTGCGTGCGGCTTCAAACGAACGGGTTGCACGCTCACCGGGTTGATGTTGGGCACGGTGTACATTGGCGACACCTTGCTGGTAGTGCTGAGTTAATGCGTCAAGCATCACTTGCGGCTTTTGCGTGGTGGCTGCGCTGTCGAGCCATATGTGTTGTTGCTCTTGCAAGGCAAGAATACCAGGGAAAAACTGACGCCAAGGGGAGGGCAGAAACATTGCGTAAATATCCACTGCATGGAAGCAATTAAGATGATTAAAATGCCGATGATGTTATGTGTGAGCAGCAACCCTTGTGCTGCTCATTTCCAGACGGTTTATTTCGAGTGGTTTGGCGAGCATTCTACCGCGCCAGTTTCTGGATTGCGGTAAAAAGATAGATCATCTTGCAAGGCCAGTTCGCTGGCTAAAACGGTTTTGACGACCTGTTTAGCATCATCTAGAACTGTAACTTGCGTATCGCTACTCAACCATAAACCCGCCTCAACAGTATTGCGATTGCCGAGTGAGATACCGACACCTGCGTGGCTATTTATCACGCAGTGGTTACCTAAACTGATTAATGGCTGGTTCGCTGTATTGGCCATTGAGCAACCGCCCTGTAGGGTTGAGTCTGCGCCGATCAAAACGCCGGAGGCAATACAGCCGTCAACGGTGCAGCGGCCTTGGGTGCCCGCATTAAAGTTGATTGAGCCTTCATGCAGTACCACTGTGCCTTCGCCAACATAGGCACCTAAGCGCACCCGCGCTGCATCGGCAATATGAATGCCTTTGGGCACCACATAGTCGGTTAGTTTAGGTAGCTTATCGACTGAAAAGACCTCAAGCATCCGGCCTTTGATGCGCTCTTCGAGTTGCAGCTCAGCCACTTCATTGATATCAATCGCACCGCGATTGGTCCACGCCACATTAGGGAGGACTTTAAATAGATCAGTGAGGTTAATCTGATGAGGTTTACATAAACGATGGGAGATCAGTTGTAGCTTAAGATAAGCTTCGGGCACAGAGGCCGGTTGTGAATCCTGTTCTAAAACACAGGCCACAGTAGGTTTGTGGCTTTCAGCGAGGCGCACTAAGAGGGCGCTTTGTTCAGGTGCAATATATTTAAGAGCGCTGGCTAAATCTGAGGCCTTTGCAAAGTTAAAGTCAATGATTTGGTTGCCGCCGCTGTAGCCTAAAATTGCTTTAATGCGCTCAATAAAAACCGCACTCGGATGTAAAAGAGGACGCGGGAATAACACTTCTAACCACTGACCTTCGCGGTTGCGAGTGCCGACACCAAAGGCGATGCTAAATACGGATTGCGACATGATGAGTCCTTGTGTGAGAAGCGCTTTAGAGCTTCTCTGAGTATGCTAACTAGGTGTTAAAGGCGTTTTGATACAGCTCAGGCTTGAAGCCAATCAGGGTGCGTTCACCTAAATCCAAAACCGGGCGCTTAATCATCGAAGGTTGCGCCAGCATTAAGTCAATGGCTTTAGCTTGATCAAGATCCGCCTTGCTCGCATCGTCAAGCTTGCGAAACGTTGTGCCTGCGCGGTTGAGGACTTTTTCCCAGCCATGTTCATCGCACCATCGTTGCAAATGTGCCTGATCAATTCCTGCGCTTTTATAATCATGAAAGGTATAGGTGTGATCATGCTCATCCAGCCAAGAGCGGGCTTTTTTCATAGTGTCACAGGCTTTAATGCCATATAAAGTTAAAGCGCTCATAGAACCTCCGTAATGGCGTTTAAGAAATGGCTAAGCTGACGCGATACACAATGGAGCCGAACATGCACAGCATACCAAACATCAACAAGGCTATGCCCCAAGAACGTTCACGCCAGCTGTAACCAAAGGCTAAACAAAACATGCCTAGGGTGATTAAAGACGTCATGACGTTAAGTGGATTATCCATGTGATTCCTTACTAATACATATTTGATAAATGAGTGACTGTGCCACTGGCCCCAGTCGATAATTGTGCAATCATGCTTTCTTGTAGAGCATGGCACAACTCAGGATCAGATAAGGGCAAGCCTTGCGCATCAGTGATAAAAAAAACATCTTCAACACGCTCGCCTAAGGTGATGATTTTTGCTTTCACCAGGGCCAAATTAAACTCAAGGAAAATACCGGCGATGCGTGCCAGTAAACCGGGGCGATCTGGCGCAACCACCTCAACTACAGTGTAGGGGCGTTGCGCATCGTTATGAATGGTAATTTGTGGTGTAAAGGAAAAGTGCTTAAGTTGGCGTGGCACTCGACGTTGAATAATTGCTGGATAGTCAGCAGGATTACGTAACGCTGCAGTTAAGCCGGTGCGTATTTTTTTGATGCGCTCTGAGTCATGGCCAATGCGGTCGCCATCAGCGTCCAAGACAATATAGGTCTCAATACCAAATTGGCCTGTGGAGGTCATAATTCGAGCATCAAGGGTGCTTAAGTTCAGTTGATCCAGTGTGGCGACGGTCACTGCGAAAAAATCATGGCGGTGCACGCCGTAAACAAAAATCTGTGTTGCGCCATCAAATTCGCGCTGCGTGGTTTCCCGCACCAAGACCAAGGGCTCTGAGCTGTTACCGTGTTGTAAAATCGCTTCGCTATGCCAGGCAATATCGCCGGCACTATGGCGTAAGAAATAATCATCGCCCAGCTGACTCCAGAGTTGCTCGACCGCTTCTGGATCGGCACCTTCTTCGATCAATAAGCTTAAAGCTGTGGCTTGGCGTGTGCTGATTTGCTCTTCACGCTCCAGTGGGTTTTCTAAACCACGCCGCAGAGCGCGCCGCGTTTCACTGTAGAGTTGACGTAATAACTGGGCTCGCCAAGAGTTCCAGAGCGTGGGGTTGGTGGCATTGATATCAGCCACCGTGAGTACATATAAGTAGTCAAGTCGTGTTTGATCGCCGACTAACATAGCAAAGTTATTGATTTCTTCTGGGTCTGAAATATCTTTGCGTTGGGCGGTAACCGACATCACTAAATGGCTGCGCACCAGCCACTTGATTAAGCTGGTATCGGCCTTAGGTAGCTTATGCAGTATGCAAAACTCTTCTGCAATATCAGCACCCAATAAGGAGTGATTGCCACCGCGACCTTTGCCAATATCATGAAATAAACCGGCAAGATAGATCAGTTCAGGCTTAGGCAGGCGACCAATAATGGCGCTGGCTAGAGAAAACTTTTCGGCAAAATCAGGGTGGCGTAATTTGCGCAGGTGTTTAATGAGATTAAGGGTGTGCGCATCAACGGTATAAATATGAAATAAATCATGCTGCATTTGCCCGACAATATGACCGAAGGCGGGTAAGTAGCGACCTAGAATACCGTAGCGGTTCATGCGTCGCAGATTCATATGCACGCCTTCTTTGCAGCTGAATAGTGCTAAGAAAAAGTTGATATTGCGTTCGTCATGACGAAAATCATCATCAATTAAATGCCGATGGTCGCGTAGCAAGCGAATGGTTTGTGAGCGGACACCTTTGATTTCTGGATGCTGTGCCAGCAACACAAAGACTTCCATAATGGCTGACGGTGTATCGCTAAATACATAAGGGTTACAGGCTTCCAGATAGCCACCACGAATACGAAAGCGCTCATTAATGGGGGTTGGTAGTTCAGTGCTCTCGCTGCGTAAGATGGTTTCTTCAAAATATTGGTTAATGAGATCCGACAGCTGCGAAATACCCATAATCACTCGGTAGTATTTCTGCATAAATTGCTCAATGGCTTGTTTGCTATCGTCATCAGTGTAGCCAAACATATGCGCGACTTTATGCTGGTAATCGAGCAGTAAGCGGTCTTCATTGCGCCCCGCCAGCATATGTAATGCATAACGCACTTGCCATAAAAAAGAGCGTGCTTGATCGAGGAGGCGAAATTCCCCTTCAGTTAAAAATCCAGGCGCTTCTAAACTGCTTAATGTGCGCATGCCAAAGCGCCGGCGCGCCACCCACATAATTGTTTGCACATCGCGTAAACCGCCGGGTGAGCCTTTCACATTGGGCTCAAGGTTGTATTCGGTATCGTTATATTTATTGTGACGCTCACGCTGCTCAGCACGCTTACCGAGGAAGAACTCTTGGCTGGGCCACATATGCTGCGGACCCGTCTGCTCGCGCATGGCATCCAGCAGTTGTTGTTCGCCGGTGACCAATCGGCTTTCTAGCAGGTTGGTCATAATGGTTAAATCATTACGCGCTTCTTCGACACATTCTTGTATGGTGCGCACGCTATGGCCGACTTCCAGGCCAATATCCCATAGCAGGGTTAAAAAGCTGGTAATACGCTCGTGTAGATGTTGATTGTGCTCGTTTTCTAAGAGAATCAGTAAATCAATATCTGAGTAGGGGTGTAATTCTGCACGGCCATAACCGCCCACAGCCACCAAGGCAACTTTACAATCGCCTTCACTGCAGCTTTGTGCAGGCCACGCATGAATCAGTAATTGATCAATAAACCAAGCGCGGGCTTGGATCACTTCTTGAATATCGTGTTGATCAAGAAAGCGTTGATCAAGCACCATGCGTGCATGCTCGATGGCGTTGCGAAATACGCTAATGGGCTGCACCTGCTCATCCAGATTGCGCTGGAACTCTTCTGGGTTAAACAGTTCAAGATCCATGTCTAACATGTTCAGCACCTCGCAGAATGAGCAATTGATTGACAGCCTAATAGGGACGGGCGATGGCTTGATTATGCTTGAATTACACGACTTTGTAGCAGGCTTTTTTGCTGTAGGTGCCTATTTTAATAGGCACCTCACTGGCACTCACCGGCTAAGAGGACTTCGCAGGGAAAGTTTCATCATTACGCAGGGTGAAAATTTCATAGCCATCAGCGGTAACCACTAACGTATGCTCCCACTGCGCGGTTAGCTTGCGGTCTTTAGTGATGGCGGTCCAGCCGTCACCGAGCAAGCGTGTTTCTTTTTTGCCGAGGTTGATCATCGGCTCAATGGTAAAAGTCATACCTTCTTTGAGCTCTAAACCCGTGCCAGCTTTGCCGTAGTGAAGAATCTGTGGCTCTTCATGGAATACCTTGCCAATACCGTGACCACAGTACTCGCGTACTACAGAGTAGCCATTGCTTTCAGCGTGTTGCTGAATCACTGCGCCAATATCACCAAGACGGGTGCCGGGGCGAACAATTTCAATGCCTTTATAGAGGCACTCTTGGGTGACGCGGCATAAGCGTTGGGCCCACTCGGAGGTTTTGCCAACTAAAAACATTTTGCTGGTATCGCCGAAGTAGCCGTCTTTAATCACGGTAATATCAATATTGATGATGTCGCCATCTTTAAGCGGTTTGTCGTTCGGAATACCGTGGCACACCACATGGTTAATCGAGGTGCAAATTGATTTAGGAAAGCCGTTGTAATTAAGTGGCGCTGGAATGGCTTTTTGTACATTAACGATATAGTCGTGACAGATCGTATTGAGCTCATCAGTGGTCACGCCAACTTGAACGTGCTCCTCAATCATCTCGAGCACTTCAGCAGCCAAGCGGCCTGCGATGCGCATTTTTGCGATGTCGTCAGGAGTCTTAATAGAAACGGTCATGCAATCCTCTAAGCGCAAATCACGCAGAAGTAAACAATAGAAACCGCGATTTTAGCAGAAAACCATGATTTTGTCTGCGCAACTGTGCGGCTTCATCGCTTTTCAAGCCTGATTACGGATTAAAGTGCGCAGCGCAAAACGGTTTGGATGGCATTGTTGCGCCAGCTCAAGCGGCACAGGCAGCGGTTCATGACAGATCCATGCGGCCAGCAACTCGGCTGCCAAGGGGGCACTGATTAAGCCGCGCGAGCCGTGCGCAGTGTTGACGTATAAACCGCGATGCCAGGGGCAGGGTTGCTTGAGTGGTAAGCGTGCATCTTTTCTCAGGTCGCTGTAGGTCTGCATAAAATCATCGTGCTGAGCAACAGGGCCGACTACAGGGAGGTAGTCGATACTGGTGCAGCGAAAGGCTGCGTGCCCTTTCAGCTCGGTCATATCGATTGTGTCGGTTGCGCACAACTGTTGCAGGGCCGGCGCTAAATGATGCAGTAAGGTTAAATTACTCTGGTGTTCGGCCAGGGTGGCTGTTGGGCTGTCTTCAGCAAAATTAAAACTGGCGCCAATGGTGTGCGCGTTGTGCCGTGCGGGGGCAATATAGCCGTTGGCACACACTACACAGCGGATGGATTGACTCGCCGCTGTGGCGGGTAATTGGGTGGTTTGCCCACGTACACGGCTCAGTGGTAGGTGTTGAGTTTGGCGAAACTGCGTCACATTGGCAGCGTTACATAAGACTACCACGGGTGCCTCAGTCAACAGTCCTTGCGCTGTATGGACTTGCCATTGCTGCGCTTGCTGGGTTAGGGAAATGGCCTGTTGTGTGGTTTGAACGCTGATTAAAGGGTGCTGGCTGAGACTGTGACACAGTGCTGGCGGGTTAATCCAGCCCGCTTCTGGATAAAACAAACCACTGTTATTTAGGGGCACACCAGCCAGTTCGCTGGCTTGCTGCGCTGTAACAGGGCGCAGTAATGACTCTGGAAACGCGCCTGCCAGAGTGTCGAGGCGTCTTTGCTCTTTGTCGTTAAAGCCCAGTTGTAAAATGCCGCACATGGCCCAGTCGCTAGGGCTCAGTGGGTTTTTAGTGCTCTGTGGAGCGCTGAGTGTTTGCAGTAGACGGCGTGTGTAACCAAAGCCAGACAGAATAAAGCGCGATAAAGCTGTTTGGTGCGCAGACAGTTTTAAATACAAAATGCCTTGCGCATTACCGGAGGCCTCTTCAGCAACCTTGTCATGTTGCTCGATTAAGGTAACGCGCCACCCGCGTGCGGCAAGACTGGCAGCGCTGGCGCAACCGGCCAGTCCTGCGCCGATCACAATGGCATGGCGTTGCTGATGTGCTAATGCGTGGGGTTCGGGTCTGGCAAACCAAGGTGCAGCCTCTACAGCTGTACGGCTGACATCATCTGTAGGCTGAAATTGACCCGCGAGCATTTCACGTTTATGGGCAAAACCTGGGACACGTTGCATGGCAAAGCCGGCGGCGATTAAGCCGCGTCGGACAAAGCCTGCGCTGGTAAAGGTGGCTAGCGTTGTCTGTGTTGTGGCCAGTCGCGCGAGCTGCGCAAAGACGTGCTCGTTCCACATTTCAGGGTTTTTTGAAGGGGCAAAACCATCCAGAAACCATGCATTAATGTTGCCGTCCAATTGCTGCAGCATCTCCAGTGCATCACCAATTAATAAAGTAAGGGTGACGCGTCCGTTGTCTAGCTGTATGTGTTGAAAACCGTTATGGATGGCTAAGTAGTGTTGCAGTAGTTGCTCGCGCAGTTCGCTGAGTTGTGGCCATAAAGTCAGGGCTTGGCTTAAGTCGTTTTTATTTAATGGGTACTTTTCTACGCTAATAAACTGTAAGCGTGCCGTGGCTGGTGCGTGCTCTAAAAAACACTGCCAAGCGCAGAGGAAGTTGAGCCCCGTACCAAAACCTGTTTCGCCAATGACAAAGGTTTCGCCATCGGCTAAGGCGGCAAAACGTTCGGCCAGTTGATTGTGCTGAATAAATACGTATTGCGATTCGGCAAGGCCAGACGCTTTGGAGAAGTACACATCATCAAATTGACTCGACAGGGGCTGGCCGTGTTCGTCCCAGTTTAAATGTGCGTGCTCAATCTTTGTCATGGCTATGCCTTTGCTCAATCAGGTTGGAAGAGGGGAATCGTACTTGCGTGTATGAATAACGGCATGCTTTTTGCAGAACGAGTCTTAGACCTGTCGTTATGACTGATTTTTGACGTTTTGAGTTGAGTAGCTGCTATGAGCGCCCCGTTAACCACACCGCTGAGCTTACAAGATTCTGTTGCTGAGCAAGCACCGGCGATTGCCGAGTTGCAAACACAGCTTGAGCAGTTTACCCGCTTAAGCGAGCAGTTTGCAGGCTCTTTGCAATCGATGCAGGTGCGTTATGCACAAGTGCAAGATGAGTTGGCGCAGGTCAGTCAGCAGCGCTTACAGGAGTTGGCAGAAAAAGAACGTTTAGCCCAACGTTTGCAGCAGATTTTAGATGTCTTGCCTGGTGCTGTAGTGATTGTCGATGGGCAGGGTTTAATTAAAGAGGCCAATCCGGCAGCGAAAGCCTTGCTGGGGGTGCCTTTAGTGGGCGTGTTGTGGCGCGAGGTAATTGCGCAGTGTTTTGTTCCGCGTGCCGATGATGGCCATGAAGTCTCTTTATACAATGGCCGTCGCGTATCCATTGCCTTGCAAGCGTTGCCCGATGAGCCGGGGCAACTGATTCTACTGACCGATCTGACTGACACGCGGCGCTTGCAAGCAGAGTTGGCGCAACATGAGCGTTTATCTGCACTGGGGAAAATGACCGCAGCTTTAGCGCACCAGATCCGTACGCCGTTATCAGCGGCGTTGTTGTACGCTGGTCATTTAACTGACAATCAGTTGCAGCCAGAGCTGCAGCAGCGTTTTGCTGGGCGCTTGCAGGAGCGTCTACATGAGTTAGAGCGGCAAGTGCGTGATATGTTGTTATTTGCCCGAGGGCCTTTGCCGCGTGAGCAGCGCAGCAGTATTGCGCAAATCTGGAAAGCGTTACAAGAGGCTGCTGAGCCGCATCTGCGTGAGCATCACGTCCGTTGGCAGTGCGATGTGGTGGCCGCGCATCAGCAGGGCGTGCTGTGCAATCAAGATGTATTGCTCGGTGCTTTGCTTAATTTACTGCACAACAGCGCGCAATCCGCTACCCAGCCTGTCGCCATTAAAGTGCATGCCTATGTACGTGACACAGTCTTGCGCCTAGTGGTAACCGATAATGGTGAGGGCATGGATAGCGCACTGTTAGAGCAGGTGCAAGAGGCATTTTTTACCCGTAAAAGTAGTGGCACCGGTTTAGGGTTAATGGTGGTGCGTGCGGTTGTGCAGGCGCATCAGGGACGCTTTGTCTTGCGTTCGAAAGTCGGCCGCGGCACTCAAGCGCTGGTGGAGTTGCCATTATTGGCGGACTTTAGTGCGGCTGCAGAGCTGGACGTCAATCCCATGTGTGCCGCGCAAGGAGGTTGTCTATGACAGTGCGAGTTTTATTGGTTGAAGATGATCGTGCCCTGCGTGAGGCGCTGGAAGACAGCCTCGCTTTGAGTGGTTATAGCTGTGTGGCGGTGGCTGATGCGCAACAGGCTTTGCGCGCCCTTGATGAGCAGGTCTTTAGTCTGATGCTCAGTGATATCAATATGCCGGGTATGGATGGTCAAGATTTGCTGCGCGAAGTCAATGCGCGCGTGCCAAGTATGCCAGTGGTGTTAATGACGGCTTACGGTGATGTGCAAGGTGCCGTGCAAGCCATGCGTGAAGGCGCCGTAGATTATTTATTAAAACCCTTTACTGCGCAGGCTTTACAAGGTGTTTTGCAGCGTTATGCGGTAGGTTTGCTGCCGGTGGATGATCAGCCGGTGGCCGAGGATGCCGCAAGCCAGCAGTTATTAGCATTGGCAGCGCGAGTGGCGCAAAGTGATTCTACGGTATTACTGACCGGGGAGTCGGGAACCGGTAAAGAGGTGCTGGCGCGTTATATCCATCAACAGTCCCCGCGCAGGCACAAACCTTTTGTGGCGATTAACTGTGCGGCGATTCCTGAAAACATGCTGGAAGCCACTTTGTTTGGTCACGAGAAGGGCGCTTTTACTGGGGCGATAACTGCGCGTCCCGGTAAGTTTGAGCAGGCCAATGGTGGCACTTTATTGCTCGATGAAATATCCGAAATCCCCCTTGCTCTGCAGGCGAAGTTATTGCGTGTACTGCAGGAGCGCGAGGTGGAGCGTGTGGGTGGGCGCCAGTTGCTTACGCTGGATGTGCGAGTCATTGCCACCAGTAATCGAGATTTGCTTGAAGCGGTTGCCGCCGGTGAGTTTCGTGAGGATTTGTTTTATCGCATCGCGGTGTTTCCTTTAGCTTGGTTGCCTTTGCGTGAGCGAGTGGCGGATATTGTGCCGCTGGCGCAACGTTTATTGGTGGTGCATGCGGCTAAATTAGGGCGCAAAGGTGTGCGTTTTTCTAACTGTGCGCAGCAAGCTTTGCTTGATTATGCATGGCCTGGGAATGTGCGTGAGCTGGATAATGTGGTGCAGCGAGCGTTGATTTTGCAAACGGGTGAGTTGCTCGCGGCGGATGATTTAGGGCTCTATGGTTTTGCTCAGTTTGGGCGCTCGCTTGCACCTGCGGCTGTTAGCGGGGAGCAGGTGGCCGCTGTATCTATAAAGGCCGCCGAGCCTGCATCGGCAACAATGCCAGACACTGATGTACTTGGATCGGCTGTGCAGGATGCTGATCAACGGACTGCTGCGCCCAGTGCGGAATTGGAAGATGATGTGCGTCGTCATGAGTTTCGCTTGATTGCCCAAGCCTTACAGGCTGAGCAAGGTCGTCGTGAGCGTACTGCACAACGGCTTGGCATTAGCCCGCGCACGCTGCGCTATAAGCTGGCGCAAATGCGCGAGTTGGCAGAGTTTAGTGGCTTATTGGAAGGCTAGTTGAGTAGCTGCGCTACGGCTCAAGTATCATTCGTTCCTTAATATGCCCCTTGGCGTGATCCAAGCGCTGCGCTGGAGTTGCACCTGGAAGGGTGCTGTCGATGGACAATCCCAAGAACCCCGCATGATAGACACAGCAAACTCTGCTCTTGCTTGAGCACTGCAGCGGAGTTTATTTGTTACACTGCACGGAATTTTAACCCCGATCATGAGCTGTTTATGTTGCAACAAGATGCCAGCGGAGTCGCGAAAAGTATTGCTGATGCCTTGGCGCAGCGCATTATCTGTGGCGAACTGTTAGGCGGTTTTGCATTGCGCGAGATGGCCATTGCTGAGGAGTACCGCGTCAGTCGCAGCTCCGTGCGTGAAGCGCTACTATTATTACAGCGGCGCTACTTAGTCGATATCTATCCGCGACGGGGTGCTCAGGTTCGCGTCCTAACTGCGCAAAATGTGCAAGATCTGTATGACTTAAGCACCGAATTATATATATTGCTCGGCACACTCTTGGCGCAACGTTGGCAGACCCAAGGGCAGTTGTTACCTTTTGTCGAGTTACGGCGGGCCATGCAAAAAAGTGTGCAAAATAACGATGTTGAGAAATTTATTCAGCACTGTTTTGCGGTGATTGATGTTGCCATGCCCGTGGTTAATAACCCCTATTTGCAGCAAGCTTTAGCTAATATTGTGCCGGCAGTCAGCCGCACTTATTATGTGGCCTTTCAGCAACGGCGCGCTGAGATGGCGCACTTTACTCGTATTTTTGATCAGCTCTTAGTGGCTATACAGGGGCGTCTAGACGCTGAGGTGCGCCGGCTTGTGGAGTCTTATGCGCAAAAAAATTGCCAGCTCGTATTGTCGGCTTTATCGAGAGAGCGTTGATTTATGCGTCTAAAGTGCATTCGCTTAGCCGGTTTTAAATCTTTTGTTGACCCGACCACGGCCAGTTTTCCCAGCAACATGACGGCCGTGGTGGGGCCTAATGGCTGCGGTAAGTCCAATATTATTGATGCGGTGCGTTGGGTGTTGGGCGAAAGTTCGGCGAAAAATTTACGCGGCGAATCGATGACCGATGTGATTTTTAACGGCTCCAATACACGCAAACCGGTTGCGCAAGCCAGCATTGAGTTGGTATTTGATAACAGCGACGGTACCTTGCAGGGCGAATACGCCAGTTATGCAGAAATCTCCATTCGCCGCCGCGTTACGCGTGAAGCACAAAGTACCTATTTCCTGAATGGGGTGAAATGCCGTCGCCGTGATATCACTGATATTTTCCTCGGCACCGGTTTAGGCCCGCGCAGTTACGCCATTATTGAACAAGGCATGATTTCTCGTTTGGTGGAGGCGCGCCCTGATGATTTGCGAATCTTTATTGAAGAAGCCGCTGGGATTTCCAAATATAAAGAGCGTCGACGTGAAACCGAAAACCGCATTCGTCGTACTCAGGAAAATCTAGAACGCTTGCTGGATTTGCGCGAAGAATTAGGGCGGCAGATTGAACGCTTACAACGCCAAGCCAGTGCCGCAGAAAAATATCAAGAATACAAAGCCGAAGAGCATCGTTTAAAAGCGCAACTCACAGCGCTGCGCTGGCAGCAACTCAATGGCCAAGCCGGCGAGCATGCTGCGGTTATC
>JAAYFI010000114.1 GCA_012728315.1 Gammaproteobacteria bacterium | reverse complement strand
CTGGAGTTTAACTGGCGCATCATGCTCGCCCCGAACCGCATGGTGGATTACGTTGTTATCCATGAACTTTGTCACTTGATACATCACGACCACTCACCGGAGTTTTGGCGTGAGGTGATGCGGGTGATGCAGGATTATCAGGTGTGCAGGGAGTGGTTGAGGGGGAATTCGGAGGGGTTAGTGGTTTGAGAAGTGGATAGCCTTCGTCAGGGAATCTGCTCCAGGATTGCTTAAAGTATTGAAAAATAAATTACAAAGCGGCTGACAATAAGTTGTTATGTACGACAGCAGGGACCTCTTGAAATCAATCTTATTTCAAGCTCGTTACTTTTGAATGGACTTTAATATTCCCTTAGGCTGGATTTTTGCGCCGCTGAACTTCAAGCCCAAATGCCGCCCGTTTCTGATTTCATCAGCTACCTTTGGACGCTCTGCGTTAAAATGATCATTACTGAGTGTAAACTGCTCAGCGCCAAAACACTGAGCAGTAGCTGTTAAAGTATTACATAGGCTGAGTCTTGCGACTCAAGTCACTTTAAAGTGCATTCCGTTGCGCCGGATCAAATTGAAGACGTCTAGGGAAGCAAATGCTGAATCTCATCCGCATTAGCTACCTTGCCTTCAATAACAATCTCACCATCAATCGCCAGTGCGGGTGTGCGCATAATACCAGCATCAATGATGGCGTTAGTGTCGGTAATTTTCTCGATTTCGTATTTAATCCCTTTCGCACTTGCAGCCTCTTCCGCATTTGCTGTTAACTGTTTGCATTTGGCACAGCCGCTACCATAGATAGTAAACTTCATTATTAATTCCTCATTTTTGACATAAGTGCATCAGGTGAAATTACCACCAGTTGCCATAAACAAACCCAGTTGTGGTGGCCATTACCACCACCAGAGCACAATAAACCAGCGTTTTTTCGGTACCTAATATGGTTCGAATTACCAGCATGCTAGGTAACGACAGCGCGGGTCCAGCTAATAACAAAGCCAATGCTGGCCCTTTGCCCATTCCTGCACCCATTAGCGCATCAACGATAGGGACTTCTGTGAGTGTGGAAAAGTACATTAACGCGCCCAATACTGATGCAGTTATTGTTGAAGATAATGTATTCCCACCGACAACCATGGAGACCCACTCAGAAGGAATAATCCCTTCATGGCCAGGGCGACCCAGTGCGAAACCAGCAATAAATACCCCGCCTAAAAGTAAAGGTAAAATTTGTTTAGCAAAATCCCAGCTTTGTGCTGACCATTCACGGTCCTGTTCACGCAAGGCTGCTATAAGCATTAAGCCTGCAATGCCTAGGGCAAAAGGTAGCTCAGGGGCTGTTGGTACGAGAAGAGCTGAAATAACGACCACTAGTGCCAGTATAAATAACTGTTTAGGTCGGCTTTATAAAAAAGGTGATCTGCGGTCTCTGCTTTTTGGTACCTCTAGCTCAAGCTCTACGGTCTAAGAATATCAAGTTAGCCGTGGCACTTTGGAGCGTAGCGAAAAGTGGTGCGGAAACAAACGGAGTGCGTAGTTTACAGAAGAAATGGGTCGGGGGTATTCTGTATGTTATGTTTTAAGCAAGGATACACAAAGACCCCTTTCAGGTGTTTTGTGACCTTGAAAGAGGTGGCTTACAGCCCCCCCTTTACCCCCCCAGTACCACGTGCTTTTACAAGTAAAAGCACGTGGCTTTGAATGTGTGTAGCTACGTTTTGTTTTTAAAAGGAACAGTTTTTTGTATTTATTTTTGCGAGATAGGTTAGAGCACTATCAGATTTTTATCTATTTTTTCGCAGTGATTAGTGCAGTAGGTATTGCATTTTTAGTTGCTGGTACTGATGTTTTGGAAAGTTGGATTACCCCATCACTAGGTTTGATGTTGTTCGTTACTTTCTTACAGGTGCCGTTAGCTGATTTGGGGCGTGCCTTCACACGAATTCGGTTTTTGGCGGCGTTGATAATCTCTAATTTTTTGATAATTCCATTACTAGTAGCGCTTTTGGTGCAGTTTTTGCCAACTACCAATTTAATGGTGAAGCTGGGTTTCCTCTTGGTTTTATTGACTCCTTGCATTGATTATGTGGTGACGTTTTCGCACATTGGTAAGGCTGACTCACGTCTGTTATTGGCATCGACTCCTGCACTATTAGTCATTCAAATGTTGTTGTTACCAGTTTATCTGCGTGTGTTTTTTGGTGATTCAGTGGCGGATTTGGTTCAGTTCGAGCCGTTTGTTGATGCCTTTGTGTGGCTGATTGTTGTGCCTTTGTTCTTAGCTGTGTTGGTGCAGTTGTGGGCAGCACGAAGCAAGTTAGGCTCGCGTGTAGAGGTTGGGCTAGGTTTGTTGCCAGTGCCTGCAACAGCGCTGGTGTTATTCATTGTGGTAACTGCAGTGGTACCGCAGTTAGGAGCTGCGATTGAGGTCGCCTTGCTTGTTGTTCCTTTCTATGTGGTTTTTGCTGTGACCGCTCCTTTTATTGGCTGGGTAGTTGCTCGTGTAGTCAAACTGGAGGTTTCGGCTGCCCGTGCTGTAGCGTTCAGCTCTGCTACGCGAAACTCTTTAGTGGTCTTACCGCTAGCGCTTGCAGTGCCGGGTGCAATTCCAGTGCTGCCAGCCATTATTGTGACGCAAACACTTGTTGAATTAGTCGCTTCAATTATTTATATGCGCCTGATTCCTAAGCTCGGTGCTACTTAAATTACGAGCCAGAAGACACTCAATATTAAAAATTCTGGGAGGGCGCTGAGTTATGACGACAGAAAAACGAATGAAGTCGATAAAAATCCGTGTAACTGATGCCGAGTTGGCAAGGTTGAACGCCAATAAAGGACGTTCAGAGCTGGCGCGTTGGTTGCGTGAAATTGGCCTTGAGGGTGGCGGCCATTGCCAACGCCAGATTAACAACCCAGCAAAAGCCGCTGAAAGCACGGCTGTGGTCTGCCATTTCCATGCATAAATCTGCATCCAAACGGGGCTATCAGCCGCTGCCCAGTTAGCAAAAACCAAGACGCCAACCATTAATACAAAGAAAGGCACAATTGAACTCATCGGTTTTTCAGTTTTGTCACCACCAAAGCCGCGACTGTTTTTTACTGATCGCTGTGCCTCTTCCTTGCGATAAATGAGATGCATAATTATGCCTATCACCAGAGCAAATAGGATGGCACCCACAGCACGTGCAATACCCATTTCCGCACCCAGCACTTTAGCTGTAATGACAACCGCCATTATATTGATAGCTGGCCCTGAATAGAGAAAAGCTATTGCTGCACCTAAGCCCGCACCGCGCTTGTAGATACCACCAAACAAAGGCAAAACGGTACAAGAACAAACTGCCAGCAAAGCTCCCGATACGGATGCAACACTAAAAGCCACGGGTTTTGAGGCTTCAGGTCCTAAATAACGCATAACTGTATCTTGGCTAATGTATGCCGACATGGCACCTGCAATTAGAAACGCTGGCAGTAAACACAGAATTACATGCTCTTGAGCATACCAATGAGTTAAACGTACCCCTTCCAAAACAGCATTATCAAAACGCGCTGTGCCGGCAGGAATAAAGTAGATAAGAAGAAAAGTTGCCACCATAAAAAGCAGCAGGTTGGCCTCACGCGAATTGCTGTCGTAGAGCCCACGTAATTGCTTAATCATTTAATGCATACTCCTAAAAAGATCACTGGATAAACCACTCTCATATATGTAGACGAATGAGTTCACCAAAGGATGCAAAGAAAAACACTTTACCGGGGTACGTGACAGCAAACGTGTCCATTTTCATCAAATCTAACCTGACAGTTATTCACTATTTCTACTCTAAGGCGCTGCCGAGCTCGCAGTAAGCGTGACTTAACTGCACTAAGCGTTAAACCCTGTGTCTCTGCATACATCTCTTGGCGCAAGCCCTGTAAGTCACACTGCTCGATTACACTACGGTCCTTATCTGACAGATTTTCAAGGTTACGCAGTATGCACGCCTCTAACTCAAGGATTGGTGGCTTTTCATCAATCACTTGTGCTATCTCGGGATCGAAATCAATAAACGTTTTTGCAGTGCGATAACGATCAGTAAGAGAATTTCGCATAACTCTAAATAACCACGCCCTTGGATTTTTAACCCCATAGAATGACTGACCTTGAGTAATGAGTTTTAAAAACAACTCCTGAAGTAAATCATCAATCTCATAGGGGGCTGCTATTTTTTTTAATAAAAAAATCCGCAGCTCTTGTTCATGCCTATCCCAAGCACTCAAAACGCAATGAGGCGTCATTTCAGGGCGCATTTCGTTGCGCAGGATTTCGTTTGAAGGCTACCGGACGTTGCTCACCCTCTTTACTAGCATGGTGGCGCTTGGCGGCCATTGCCCACCAGTGCAACTGGCTAAATGCTCTCTGGTAATAGCCTACCCATTTTTCCGGGTTGACTTCATTGCTAAAATCTCCATTTTCGTTTAGCACTTCTTGCGCCTTAGGAATATGGATCATTGCTGAAACAGGAAGACAGCCAAGCTCTGATAAAAAAGTGCGCATATTAACAGCGGCTCTTGCTCCGCCCCATTGACCTGCGGAGTAGGTCACAATCATTGAAGGCTTATAAGAAAATAATGAGCTACCAAAGTGGTTCAATAAGTTGGCTAACGCAGGGCTCATTGAGTGGTTGTACTCAGGACTGACCATCACATAACCATCTGCCTTCTCAATTTTCTCAGCCAATATTTGCAGTGATAATGGAACGTCTGTGTTTGTGTAGGAAAAATGCGGCTTGAAGATAGGTCCTAACTCAAAATCAAGAGGGTCAATTACTTCAACTTGAAGCGCTGAAAACTGACGCTCAATATGTTGCTTGCACGATAAAGCAACACGTTCACCAAGACGGACTGGGGCCGGCGGCGTGCTTTGTCGAACGCTTCCTAAAAAAATAAGTATGTTCATCTGATTGAGCCTTAAACTATTGGACTGAGCTTGTGCGTGTGCCGTCTGCGTTGAGTATTTGCTCGCTATCTTCTTTGTAGTAAGGACCTTTTGGCCAGCTATCTAGTAAGTCGAGTACTACTTCACTGGGCCGACACAATCTAACCCCTTTGGGGCTGCAAACAATCGGGCGATTGACCAATATTGGATGCTTTATCATCGCCTCAAGAATTGCTTGATCAGAAACATTATCGGCCAGCAAACCCAGCTCGGCGGCAGGCGATTTAGTGGTCCGCAAGGCCTGTTGGGGGGTTAAGTTGGCGGCAGCAAATAACCCAAGCAGCTGCGCACGTGTCCAACCATCTTTTAGGTACTCAATCACTATCGGTGAGTAGCCAGCGTCCTGGATAATTTTAAGTACATTGCGTGAAGTGCCGCATTCGGGATTATGATAAATAACCAGCATAATATGTCCTTTAAGAAGGTTGATCAGTTACGGCAACAGCCGGAAAATGATGACGCGTTTTATTCGCAAAACGCACCAGCGCAAGCATTAAAGGAACCTCAACTAACACGCCGACGACGGTGGCTAATGCAGCACCTGATTGCAGTCCGAACAGAGCAATGGCAACCGCCACCGCTAACTCAAAAAAGTTACTGGCCGCAATCATTCCAGCCGGGGCGGCCACATTATGAGGAATACGCCACGCTTTAGCCCAGCCGTAAGCAATAGCAAATACCAATACTGTTTGGATAATAAGTGGGATAGCAATCAGTACAATATGCAGTGGATTAGCAATAATGACATCGCCTTGAAACGCAAATAACAGCACCAAGGTTATGATCAATCCAACAGGTGTAATCGAAGAAACACGCTTCAGAAACACATCGTTAAACCACGCCAAACCTCGGTGTTTAATAACCCTATTTCGCACCCAATAACCGGCTGCTAGGGGTATAACGATATACAGCAGCACCGACAACAATACTGTGTCCCAAGGCACCTGAATGTTAGAGATGCCAAGCAGTAAAACCACGATAGGGGCAAAGGCAACCAGCATAATCAAGTCATTCACGGCGACCTGCACCAAGGTATAAGCGGCATCACCTCGGGTTAGATAGCTCCACACAAATACCATGGCCGTGCAAGGTGCGGCACCTAATAAGATGGCACCGGCTAAGTATTCGCTGGCTATGGCAGCAGGTAGCAATGGTTCAAAAACCACCATGAAGAAAAACCAGGCTATTGCAAACATAGTAAAAGGTTTGATCAGCCAGTTTACAGTAGTGGTAATCACCAGTCCTTTAGGTTGCTTTCCGACGCTTTTAATAGAGCTAAAGTCGATTTGTAACATCATCGGGAAAATCATTGCCCAAATCAGTACAGCCACCGGTATTGACACTTGTGCATATTCAAAGCGCGATAAGGTTTGTGGAATCACTGGCGCAAACTGTCCTAGCAAAACGCCAGCAAGAATAGCCAAAGCTACCCAAAGAGTAAGGTAGCGCTCAAATAACCCCATGCCCTCAGAGGTGCTTGGTGCATTTTCTGATTTAACTGTTGTCATCATAATATCCTTAAATCGAGCGTTGATTGACGCGTTGACTGAGTTCATCTGCACTTTCGACACGCTCTGAATAACGATCGGTCAGGTAAGGTGTATTGTTGCGAAGTAGTAAAGTGAATTTCACCAGCTCCTCCATTACATCAACAATTCGGTTGTAGTAAGACGAGGGTTTCATACGGTTATTTTCATCGAACTCTAGATAGGCTTTGGCAACCGATGATTGGTTTGGGATGGTGAACATCCGCATCCAGCGACCCAATACCCGGAGCTGATTAACCACATTAAAAGATTGAGAACCGCCACAGACCTGCATTACAGCTAAGGTTTTCCCTTGTGTGGGGCGCACAGCACCGAGGCTGAGTGGTATCCAGTCGATTTGACTCTTGAAAATACCTGTCATCGCGCCATGTCGTTCAGGCGAACACCAGACTTGACCTTCCGACCACACCATTAAATCACGTAATTCTTGCACCTTCGGATGCGATTCATCTGCAGTGTCAGGCTGCGGTAAACCTTCAGGATTAAAAATACGCACCTCGGCGCCCATGTGTTTGAGCAATCTTGCGCTTTCTTCAACAACCAAACGACTGAATGAACGCTGGCGCAATGAGCCGTATAACAGCAAAATACGCGGTGGATGCCTAGAGTCTAGGCTAGAAAAATATTCCTGGTGAGGCACGCTAATCTGCTCAGTAATAAGGTTTTCTAACTGATTATTTGTCTGCATTGTTATTGCTCTCGTTATCGCAAGCATTGCGGCTATGAATACTGTCAAACAGAGCTATTGCATCGGCAAATAGCGCTGGATTATTTTCAATTGAGCAAGTGATGACCTTGAGTGCCCAATTCGGCAAGTCAGCAGAAAAGCGGTAATACACCCACTTTCCGCGTCGCTCACTTTGCAAAATTCCACACTTGCGTAATTGCGCTAAATATTGCGACACCTTTGGTTGCTCTTGATTTAGTGCAACCTGGATCTCACACACACACGCCTCCCCCGCTCTTTGGATCAAGCAAAGGCAGGTGAGCCTATTAAGGTCTGAAAGGCATTTTAAGAACTGAATCAAATCCACTGAAATACCCCGCCGGTGCAACACATTAAGAATTTAACATATTAAAATAATTGCATGTGACAAGTTAAGTGTCAATCATAAAAGTGCCAACTGTTCAGTCGGGTACCTGCTTGCAGACTATTGGTGTAGTTGCCTCAGCAGAAGAATATATGTTGCTATTTTGTCTTCAGAATCCACTAACTGATATCCGGGGAAGTTTAAGGAGTTAATCATCTCCGTATCGATCAGAAAAACAGATAGGTGGCATAACCTGCAATCATTGCCATGGCAAAGATGACTGCTACAAACGCCGCTAAAAGCTTTAGTGTGAACAATGAGCGCAAAAGAATGAGTTCCGTCAGGCTGGCTCCAGCACTGCCGATGATCAGTGCTAGTACCGTTCCGGCGCCTACGCCTTTGGTCATCAGAGCCGCTGCCAGTGGTATGACGGCTTCGGCACGAATATACAACGGCACACCAATGATGGCGGCGATCGGAATAGCGAATGGATTGTCCGGACCAGTCGGTTTTAGAGCCTTTAACGAGATGGGGAATCGATGCTTTTAGGCAGGAGAATAAACCCATCTCTTATCTGCTCATGATGTAGCTTGGTTTCTGCTAACCGAGCAATCATCAGTCCCGACTCAGTCACTTACTGGTTTGTACAGGCAAAGCAAAGACTCTAGCCGTCAGTTATGCTAATTTACAGACCATCTAGCTGGTTAGGAAACCCTATGAAACTCGCGTCCATTGAACTAAAAAACTTTCGAGGTATGGAAGCTATACATCTGCCTTTAGCTGAAGGGCAGGTGACGCTAATTGCTGGTGTGAATGGCGCGGGTAAATCAACGGTGGTGGATGCCGTCGCTCTGATGCTGAGCTGGGTAGTGGCACGCATCCGTCATGCCGGTACTTCGGGGCGTGCGATATCTGAAGAAGATATCAATAACCAAGCTAACGATGCGCAGATTCGTATTACCACTACAAACGGTGATAGTTGGGCGCTGAGTAAAACCCGTAAAGGCCATGTCAGGCAGGTTGAACCGAGTGATCTCAAGTTTGTTTCAAGTTATGCCTTGGCGTTGCAAGAACAGATCTCAAGCCATAATGAACAATGCTCCATACCTGTATTTGCCTACTATCCTGTTAATCGTACTGTTCTGGATATACCTGTACGTATTCGTCAAAAACATGAGTTTGCTTTACTAGAAGCCTATGATGATGCATTAACCAGTGCAGCTAATTTCCGTCGTTTCTTTGAGTGGTTTAGGAACCGTGAAGACTTAGAGAATGAGCGTTTTCGTGAGTTTGCTGACACTGACCAAAGCCCGATTGATAGTCAGTTACAGGCGGTACGCTCTGCGCTGGAAAGCTTTATGCCGCAGTTTAAAAAAATGCGTATCCAACGTAATCCTTTAGCCATGATTGTGGAAAAGGATGGCGAGCGCATGCGTGTAGAGCAACTCTCCGACGGTGAGAAGTGCATGATGGCT
>JAAYFI010000084.1 GCA_012728315.1 Gammaproteobacteria bacterium | reverse complement strand
CGTACCGGCTTAATCGCTGGCTCTGGCGGCGCATCCCCCTTAAACCAAATGGAAGCCATTGATACCTTGCGTGAAAAAGGCGTCAAGCGCATTGGCCCATATCGCGTAACCCGCACTATGGGTAGCACTGTCTCGGCATGCTTAGCCACACCTTTTAAAATTAAAGGCGTTAACTATTCAGTTTCTTCTGCTTGCGCAACCAGCGCCCACTGTATTGGCCAAGCACTTGAACAAATCCAACTGGGCAAACAAGACATTGTTTTCGCGGGTGGCGGCGAAGAAGAACACTGGAGCCAAAGTTGCCTGTTTGATGCGATGGGCGCTCTATCGACACAATACAACGATACCCCAGAGAAAGCATCGCGCGCCTATGACAGCAAACGTGATGGTTTTGTTATTGCTGGCGGTGGCGGCATGGTGGTGGTTGAAGAGTTGGAACATGCACTAAAACGCGGTGCAAAAATTTATGCTGAAATTGTTGGTTATGGTGCAACTTCTGATGGTTACGACATGGTCGCACCAAGCGGTGAAGGCGCAGTACGCTGCATGCAGCAAGCGCTGGCAACGGTTGATACGCCAATTGACTACCTCAATACTCACGGCACCTCAACCCCAGTAGGTGATGTAGCTGAAATTCGCGCTGTGCGTGAAGTTTTTGGCGATAATGCACCACCTATCAGCTCAACCAAAAGTCTGTCTGGTCACTCACTCGGTGCTGCTGGTGTACAGGAAGCCATTTACTCCCTGCTAATGATGGAAGGCGACTTTATTGCTGGCTCAATCAATATTGATGAGCTTGACGAAGAAGCAAAAGACCTGCCCATTGTTGAAAAAACCCGTGAAAATGTCACCCTAAATACCGTGATGAGTAACAGCTTTGGTTTTGGTGGCACTAACGCCACTTTAATCTTAAAGCGCTACACGAAATAACTGAGCCACACTAAAAACGGCCGTTGCAATTGACTTGCACGGCCGTTTTTTATCTTTCGAAACAAGGCATTAATCAATCCGCACTAACGTACGCCCTGTTTGTTGGCTGGCCAACATCGTAGCAATGGCGTTGGGCACATCTTTTAAGCTGATTTCTTTGACTAAATTGTCTAGATCCATCTTCCATTGCAAAGAGAGCTTATCCCACATCGACGCCTTGTTTACCAAGGGCAATTCAACTGAATCGACACCAAGCAAATTGACCCCACGCAAAATAAACGGCAAAACACTGGCTTTAAAATCAATTCCAGCGGTCAAGCCACAACACGCTGCACTAGCGCCATACTGCAAGGATTTAACAGCATTAAACAAGATATCGCCACCAACAGTGTCAACCACACCGGCCCACTGCGGTTTTAGCAGTGCTTTGTCAGTACCGACAGTTAACGCTTCACGATCAATCACCTGCTTGGCACCTAATTGAAGTAAAAACTCTGTTTGCTCTGTCTTTCCTGTAACAGCCGTAACATCAAACCCTAACTGTTTCAGTAACACTATAGCTATTGAGCCAACGCCGCCGGTGGCACCAGTGACCAACACAGGCCCTGCATCTACTGTTAAGCCGGCACGTAATAATTTATCAACGCATAAGGCTGCAGTTAAACCGGCAGTACCTAAAATCATCGACTCACGCAGTGACAAACCGGCCGGCCGCTTAATCACCCAAGCTGCTGGCACACGAATGTATTGCGCCATGCCACCATAGGTATTCATACCTAAATCATAACCAGTGACAATTACCTCATCGCCTGCCGTAAACTCTGCAACCTTTGAATGCTCAACCACACCTGCTGCATCAATACCTGGTGTATGTGGAAAGGTGCGGGTAACACCGCGATTGCCGGTGGCAGATAACGCATCTTTATAGTTTAAGGATGAATAATGCACACGAATCAGCACCTCACCGTCCGGTAAATCAGCCAATGAGCGTTCAATCACACGTTGCTGGAATTGCGGCGTTTCGGTCACCCATAATGCTTGGTATGTACTCATGAAATATCCTCTGCGGTTTATTTTTATATGCTCTTAGCCAACAAAGCGGCGCTGTAGGCGCTCCCATCCCTTATCAGCAATATGCTCAAAGGCTGCGCCAGCACTTAAACCGACACGCTCTTGCAAGCTTTTCTTTTGCACAAACTGTAACGCATACACCTCTGCTTCAACAGCGCGCTTGGATAAATACTCATCACTGGTCTGCAACTGATCAATTAATTGCTGTGCCAGCGCATCAGTACCCAGCCAGACCTCGCCGGTGGCTATAGCATCAATATCCAATTGCGGGCGATACTGCACAACAAATTGTTTAAACAAATCATGTGTGGTTTGTAAGTCTTGTAAAAACTTCTCACGGCCCTGCTCAGTATTTTCGCCCAGCACAGTCAAAGTGCGTTTGTACTCCCCAGCTGTCAAGACCTCCACATCAATATTATTTTTCTTTAACAGTCGGTGAATATTTGGCAGCTGCGCGACCACACCAATAGATCCCAAAAGCGCAAATGGCGCACTTAAAATCTTATCGCCAATACAAGCCATCATATAACCGCCACTCGCTGCCACTTTATCGACACAGACGGTTAACGGGATTTTGGCGTCGCGGATGCGAGCTAATTGCGATGCAGCCAAACCATAGCTGTGCACCATACCGCCGCCACTTTCTAGCCGTAAAACCACTTCATCCGTTGGCTCTGCGACTGCTAAAAGTGCGCTGATCTCATGGCGCAAACTATCGACTGCAGAGGCTTTGATGTCACCATCAAAATCCAATACGAACACTCGGTTTTTACGTACACCTGCTTTTTTATCTTGTTTTTCTTGCGCGCTAAGCGCTTTGCGTCGTGCTTTTAACTGTGTTTTATCCAGCACATTCAGTTCAATAGTGTCTTTTAATTCACTATAGAAATCATTCAAGCTGGTCACCAGTAATTCACCAGCACGGGTGCGGCCTCGTGAACGTAGCGCTGTCATCATCGCCAAAATAACAACAAAAACCACTAAAACCGTCACTGCTCGCGCCAAAAAACCTGCGTACTCAAGTAAAAAATCCACTGCATACTCCTAAAATATGTTTGCAGCTATCTTACCTGAGACTATTGGCGTACCGAGAACAATTCTTTACATCGTAGCTAAGAGTACAAATATGCAACTACATGTTGCATTTTCAAGCATTGTGATAATCATCAAAGCAATGGCATAATGCAATCAGTGTCAAAAATAAGCCCACCACTCAAAAAGAACGACAATTTATTGACATTCTATCAGCCAATAAATTTCATAAAAAGATAAGTGCTGGACAAATCAAGATATCAATTGGCCTGGGGTTTTATGAAAATTCTAATAACGGGTGTAGCCGGCTTCATAGGCGCGCATTGCGCACATAGATTATTGTTGCTCGGACATGAGATTGTTGGAATAGATAATTTCAACAACTACTATTCTGTCCAACTAAAAAAAGACCGTATTGACTGGATCACGACAAACGCAGGTGCTTTCAAACTCCATTCAAAAGATATCGGTGACAAAGAACAACTTATAGAAATTTTCAATAATTTTCGCCCTGATTATGTTCTTCATCTTGCAGCACAGGCAGGTGTACGTTATTCAATAGAAAATCCTGATGCCTATCGTGAGAGTAATCTAAAAGGTTTTTTAAATATTTTAGAAGCCTGTCGCACACACCCTGTTAAACACCTTATTTATGCATCATCGAGTTCTGTTTATGGTGCTAACCAAAACACACCTTACGATATTAATGATGATGTCAATCACCCTCTTTCTTTGTATGCTGCAACTAAAAAAGCCAACGAGTTAATGGCTCATAGCTATAGTCATCTTTATCAAATTCCCAGTACTGGCTTAAGGTTTTTTACCGTGTACGGCCCGTGGGGTCGGCCAGATATGTCGCCTTTTCTTTTCACAGACGCGATACAGTCAGGTAAAAAATTAAGACTATTTAACCATGGTAACCATCAGCGTGACTTTACTTATATTGATGACATTGTTGAATCAATAACCCGTTTACTAAAGTGCGCTCCACAACCAAATCCAGAGTGGGATGCAAAAAAACCAGTACCATCGACAAGCTCGGCCCCTTGGAGAATTCTTAATATCGGCGGCAGCCAGCCTATTGAGTTATTAAGCTATATTGCTCTTATCGAGCAGCTTATGGGGAAAAAAGCGGTATTAGAGCTATTACCACTGCAGCCCGGTGATGTTCTTGCAACAAGCGCAGAAACCAAACAGCTTGAAACACTGATCAACTTTAAACCACTAGTATCAATTGAGGAAGGCCTCCAACACTACACCAAGTGGTTTAAGTCCTACTATCTATAAACAGGAACAAAACAATGCCTGCACATGCGGAACATAGCACTGAAAAAACCAGTCGATCTCAAAAGAAAGTCGCAGAGTATGCTGATCGTCGCAATACTGAATTTAGAGAGCGAATTGCAGCGGCCATTCATATTCAAGAAATAGGCTGGCTTACAGGTAAAGAGCCTGGTAGACCCTGGTCAATTTCTAAGACTAAGCGGATGTCATCGGCACTTCTAGCAAGCTTCTTGCTGTTAGCTATTAGCCCTATCTTTATAATCATTGCAGTTCTAATCAAAACCACCAGCACTGGCCCAATTTTTTTCATTCAACAAAGAACTGGTTTTCGTGGCAGACGTTTTGGCATGTTCAAGTTTAGAACGATGGTTAGCAATGCAGAAGAGCTAAAGGAATCACTGCGCCACCTGAATAAGCATGGCGCTGATTCTATTGATTTCAAAATAGACAACGACCCTAGAATTACTAAAGTAGGATCTTTTTTGCGACGCAGTAGTTTGGACGAACTACCAAACCTGATTAACGTAATATTAGGTGATATGAGATTGGTCGGTCCTCGCCCTACTTCATTCGATGCTAAAAAATATAGTAAAAGCCATCTTAGCAGATTGAGTATATATCCTGGTATTACTGGCCTATGGCAAATATCAGGACGTAGCAATATTGATTTTGATGATCGTGTAGCGCTTGATTTACTCTATATCTCTACTCAAAGTCCTTGGCAAGATTTGAAGATTTTAATAAAAACACCTTTCAGTGTTATTAGTGGTCATGGAGCAAGTTAAATGAAAAACACACAAGCACAAGTTCTTGCTATTAAAAAACCAAGCGAAAGCAATCTATCTAGTATCATAAGAGATATAGACAGCCAATCTTTTCTAATTACTTCTGCAAATGCGAAGTCAGGCGTAACCTCAAGCGCTTTAATTCTTGCAGATGAACTATCAAAAACCACAAATGATCGAACTTTAATTATAGACGTTAGCTTAAGCAAAAATAGCTTAACAGAGTTACTCGGAAAAGCCGACGACCCAGGATTAGTCGATATAAAAACAAATATAGAAGCCACTACAAGTTTTGAGAAAAACTATTATAAAGTTGAAAATTTTAACTTTTACTTCATGCCTATTGGATTTAAAAAAGAAAACACACAAGACATTATCCACAAAGAGCTTAACACAATATTAAAAAAACTCTCAAAAGAATTTAGATATATAATAATAGATGGCGACTCAATATATAGCAACAACAACACTATTGAAATAGCAGCAAAAACAGATGCAGTTATATTGGTTGTACAAGCTGAAGAAACTCGCTGGGAAGTCGCGCAAGCAGCACAAAAAAGACTCAGTCAAGCAGGTGCAAATATTATTGGATGTATTTTCAACAATAGAAAATACTACACTCCGAATTGGATTTACAAGAAATTATAAATAGGTTGTTAAAATGAGAAAAAATTCAATAATAATGCTATTGAGCATATCTATATTAGTAGGTTGTGCAAGCAAAGAGCGCTCCGAAAAGCCTATTAATATTCCGATCAGTATCAAAACGGCGGATCAAGAACACCAGCAACGAATGGAAATTTTACCGATCAAACAAGTCCTACGACCTTTGGACGTGTTAGACGTCATCTTTCATATCGGTACAACTTCTAAAGAAGCCTATCGAATTCAACCTGGCGATCAAGTTGAGCTTACTTTTTTAACAGCCAATGAATTAAGCGGAACTCGACTAGTGCTACCTGACGGAAGCATAGAAATGCCGTATGTGGGCGCTATAAAGCTAGCAGGCCTCAACATTACGCAAGCACAAAAAGTTGTTGTTGAACAGTACAGTAAAATAATCAAAACACCTGAGATCATTGTTGATGTCCCACGCCCAATGGCACAACTTGAAAACTTACGCATGACACTAAATCATCCGGCAACGGGGTTGAGTCGCGAGATTTTAGTCGGAGCAGATGGTCGAGCCAGCTTTCCTTTGATCGGTACATTATCCTTGCAAGGACTCACCATTGACGAACTTCGTAATGAAGTTAATAAACGCTACGCAACGGAACTTGGACAAATCAGAGCCGATGTACTACTTAAATCTACAGGCCCCAATCAAGTATATATCTTAGGTGAAGTGCAGCAACCAGGCGCATACCCAATCACCCGTCCTGTGTCTGTACTGGAAGCTATAACTCTCGCTCAGGGTGCCAGCTCTAACGCACGATTGGAATCAGCAGTAATTATGCGCAGAAATGGCAATGAAGCCACCATGCACTTATATGACATAAAGAAAGCTGTCAACAGAGAAGCTTTACAGATGGCCTATCTACAGCCCGATGATTTGCTCTACATCCCACAAACGCGCTTATCTAAAGCTGGACAAATTAGCCGACAAATTGCTGACGTCATACTATACCAAGGAATGGGCTTTGGATTTTCATATCGTGTTGATACGAAAAATAGCAACTAAGAATTAATCAATAGAGAATAAAATATGGAAAATTATTTACATGAATTTATGCTTATATTTTTTTCGAACAGTCGATTAATTAAACGATTTTTCTTAGTATTTATCGCATTCACATTACTTTTAACTATTGCCTTAAAACAAAGCTTTGATATCACGGCTGAAGTTATAGTTCAATCAAAAAAATTATCTCAGACAGACTCAACAAGCTCGTTAAGCACTGAGACAGATAAGTTTATTCCTACATCATTAGCTGATATGGAAACCGAAAGCAATATTTTACGATCATCAAGCTTAACCCGCGAAACCCTGATTGAACTTATCAGTGAAGGCTCTTTCGAACAGTCAGAATCATTAATTAAAAAAATAGTTATAAAACCAATTAAGAACTTTATAACTTCACCTTTAAAAAACCACATTATCAATCCAATAAAAGAGGTTATTGGTCTAGATATAGATCCGATCAGAGACACCAGTCTTGATGAACTACTACAACAAGTTTTAAAAGACTTAAAAATTGAAACTTTACCAGGTTCAAATATCATACTGATTACCTATTCAGCAGCGGATCCTGCTCAGGGAACAATTTTTGTAGATCGTCTCTTACAAAACTATCTGAAAAATCGTCAAAATTTACAGTCGAATGAATTACCACAAGTATTTTATGAGCAAAAAAAATTGCATTATAAGGATCGTATTGATGAGCTGGAGAACAGCCGTCTCGCTATTTTAGAAGCGGCTAACGCGTCAGACCCGGCAGAAGAAATTACTTTCCGATTAAATGCAATCAATACTGAAGAGCAATCGCTCAACATTTATTATGATCGTCTTCTCGAAAGTCAGCAGTGGCTAAGCTACCTGACAGAAAAGCTGTCTTTAGCTAAAAAATCAGCAAACGCGAACTTCACTTTTCCCTTTACCTTCAAGCAAACAATCGGAAATATCGCCTATGAAGACAGGGAAATAAAAGATATCGGGGAAAAACTTGCAGAACAAATCGGTCGTTTTAATAATGCATCGCTAGCTTTTACTAGCAACAGTCTACCCATCAAAGAGCAGCGCAAACAGCTGGGGGTAACCCATCAACAGTTCCTAGCACTGGTGAGTAATCGAATCACCGAGCGCTCAAAAGAACTGGATATTATTAAATCTACCATTGCACAAAAGACAGCAAGAATCGAAGAGTACAAGGCACGAGTCAAGGCTTTGCAAGAAATCCAAAGCAAATTAAGACAGTTTGATACTGAAATTGATGCTCTACATAAAGCCTTTTTCGCTTATACACAGCGCTACGAGGAAAGCTTGGGGCAAAACATCATCGATGGTGCGCTGTCAAATGCTAGGATACTCAGCAAGCCTTATGAGCCTGCAGAAGCATCATTTCCAAGGCCTATGGTTATTATTCCTCTTGGAATTCTCACCGCACTGCTATTGGCAATTTCTCTGGGTTACGTCAAAGAGTTTTTTGACCACAGCTTCAAGCTACCAGGACAAATCCCTGAGCATTTAGGTTTACCTGTTTTGCTGGTCATTGATGCCGAGATTGAAGAACAGCATAACCCCCATAAACCTGGCACCATTGCTTGGCTATGGTATTGGATTAAGCAATGAAAGCGGCTGACATTGCCATTACCCATGTGATCCACAGTAGTGGCTTTTATGGCGCTGAGCGCATGCTGGTTGACCACTGTTTGGCAACACAACAGTACGTTAAGAATACTGTTGTGTTGATAACGCCGCCAGAAGATCTGCTTAAGCGGTTTTCTGGCTACGGTGTAGATTGTGTTAGCTGTGATTCCTTAAGCCACTTCATTCGTATG
>JAAYFI010000132.1 GCA_012728315.1 Gammaproteobacteria bacterium | reverse complement strand
GTACCGACCCTCGCTTGATCGCGGCAGGTACTGACCATCAGTTGGTTATACCAAAATAGCTTTTGTGCACCTTCCTCGCTGGTCGGTTCACGCAGATTGGCATAACGGCGCAATTGGTTAATACCCTCGCTAATGGCATCAGCAACATAAGGTGACTTGCACTCAATCACCGCCAGCGGCAGGCCATTCACAAAGCAAACAATATCGGGAATGACGTTTTGGTGAGCGCCTTCAATTTTGAACTGATTGGTACACAGGTATTCATTATTGGCTGGGTTATCAAAGTCGATAATCTTGACCGTTTGCCCTTTGCGTCCCTTACCTAAGTCCTGCTCGACCGACAGGTAGTTGACCAACATCTCGTAAATGGAATGGTTGTACTCCATCAGCGCAGCATGGTTGGGGTGCGTCAGCTCGCGCATGACTTTGCCAAGGTTTTCACTGCTGATCCATGGATTAAGCTTACGCAACGCCGACTCAAGACGCTGCACCAACACCACATCACGGTAGTACGCACGCTCTGCGCTGGACTGCGCATCCTTGCCAGCGGCAACCGGTGCAAGATGTGTGCCTGGCACGTAGGTCCAACCTAACTTAATCAGCTGGGTGATGGCGGGTTGCTCTACTTTTAACTCTTCATCCTGAAACATCATGCGGCTCGCTTGTTAATCCGTTGAGTGTGGCTGCTGTGACGCTAATAAGTGTTTGCCAAACGCGGTGAGGCGGTACTTCTGCGTTGGGCTGCGCGGCGAATCGGGCTGGGTCATTTCAAGCAAGCCCTGCTCTAGTGCAGGTTGCAAATATATATCTCTAAAATTAACCCTGTCTTTTAACGCTAACGCTAACATTAACTCCGCCCGATTCATTTCACCGGTGCATTTCAGCAGCAGAGCTTTTACTTGTTCAGATACTTGATGGGTTACTTGATGGGTTACTTGATGGGTCGCCTGAGATTCTTCTACAAATCCAGCATGTATCGGCAAACGAATCAAAAAGTAGCTGCGCTCTTCATCTGTTTCAAACACAGGTGCGGGCGAGCCATTAGGTTGCATAACACGCAAAATCTTCGGTAAACCCGTCGAGCGGCCTTCGGTTAAATCCAACTCTTTTAAAAACTCACCAATTCGACGGTTACGGTAACGACGACTGACAGCGCGCCCCTGTTGTAAATCTTACAATTTAATCGAACGGTCAGGGCCGGGGAAGCTTAAGACCATCAACTCATGCGCATCAATACGTATTTCGATAGGTTCGCGTATTTCATACGAACGGTGATAAACCGCATTCACCACAGCTTCTTCAATGGCCGGATAAGGGACGTTCCAAAACCGTTCGGCTTCTGCACGATCTGGGTGCTTAACAACCCTTTCTTTTAAATATTGAGCCTTGATAAAGCTCAGTGCCTGCCGGGTGATTTGCGCCAAAGGACCTCGAAACGTCACGAATGTATTCACTGACGTTGTCATAGCTGCCTTGCTCGCCGATGTTGGCTGCAACAAATTCACTCAACTGTCCTTTAAGACGAACGGTAATGGTCGTTGCTTGAGTCATTAGCTTAGCCCTCTTGATTAATCTGTAATAAATATAACCAACAAACACCAAGAAACCAACGCTATTCTTTACAAGCTCATACGTGCCGACCCAGCGCGGTGGGGTGGTATTTTTGGGTTGGGCTGCGCGGTGAATCAGGTAGAGTCATCTCGATTAAGTTTTGCTGTAATGCGGACTGCAAATAATTCTTTAAACAACTTGGGCGATGCTTTAAGCCCATAGCCTGCAACAGCATTTTAGTGCTTGCCTCGCCATTATTTAACACGTGTAGCAAACTTATTACTTGTTCGGTTATTGCAGCATTAACTGTAGATGCCTCGGATTCACTCGTCACAAAACCAGCATGTATTGGCAAACGCATCAGTGCTTGCTTGTTAATCTGTTTTGCCAGTCATGGATAGCTCGTTAAGCCCTTCTAATAGAATCATTTTGAAGGCAAAGCAAGGTTCTTGAGCGACAACTACCATTGTCCACCCGACGATAAAAAATAAAATATATTTATCACTATAGACATAAATAACAGTTAATATAAAATATATCTTATGTTGAGTCAGTAAGGGTTATGCTGCCATGCAATTTATTAACCTTATGCGCCCCCATGAAGTGGTGGCCGAGCTGGGTAAGCGTTTACAGAAACAACGCTTGCAGCAAAACCTTACGCAAGCAGCGTTGGCCAAGAAGCTTGGCGTATCTGTGCCGACCATTTCTAACTTAGAAAATGGCAAAAACACCACCTTAGAAACCTTTATGTCCGTGGTGTTTGCGCTAGGGCTGCAAACAGAATTACAAGACTTGTTCAACCAGCCAAGTTTAACCATTGCCGAACTAGACAAAGCCGCCCAGCCCAAGCGTCAGCGCGCACGTTCCAAAACAAAACCAACTGCATACAAACCCGCCTCGACGACTAAAAGCAGCTCAAACGTTGCACACGCCCCCAACAACTCACGCGCTGGTTTATGGGACAGAAACTTGTTTAGCACTCTGCCCACGCCCACAGCTAAATCCGAACCAGAAAAAGGAGAAGGCTAATGGTTAACCGAGTGCAGGTATTTTATGAGGGCTGGAATGAACGTTGGCACTGGGGAACGCTACGCCACGATTGCCAGCCAGTTCTCCAATCTCTGCCAGCAGTATTTTCCTGAGGCGATACGGAAAACGACGCTGACGTATGTGCAGAAAATTTTGGATAGAAACATAAAGGCGATGCTTTAGCTTGCGTACTGTTTGGAAACCGAAGCCTTTATTACCACCATTGCCCGCCCCACGATAAAAAATCGCTTTGCCCAGCTTGTTGAGTTAGGGCTATTAGAGCGCAAAGGGAAAGGGCGTGGGGTTTGGTATGCCAAGGTCTGACTATAAAAACTCTCTAAATTCTTTTAACTTGGAAATGGTTTTTGGTAGTTGCTGCTTTTGCAGAATAGCTAAAAACTGGTCAACTTCTATTTCAGGGTTTTTTAATGCTGTTCTTTGGCGTTGCAGCACAGCACAACAGCGTGAAGGCGCAAGATCTATTTGGTAATAAATAAAGTCATCGGGATGAAGGACATCAATACCATAAGGCTTAAGCGCTTGTTCAGGAAAATCCTTAAGATTGAACGTAACAATCGCGTCCGCGCCGCATTTTATTGCTGCAGCTAATACATGACGATCGTCTTTATCGGGTAATTCAAGGCTTTCAATTAAGCCCTCATAATGGGTTACTTTTGCATCCATAACGTGCTTATCCATTAGCTCTTTTACTTTCTCAAGTTTTTCTCTGGTGTATTTGCCACTTCGCAACAAGGCTGTAATCCACTCGCCATGAATTTGATCCGTCCAATGTGCTTTAAATAAATCAGTAAGAGCTAGTCGCATTAGCATATCGCGCAAAGGTGCTGGATAAAGCACGCAGGCATCGTATACAACGGTAAACTTGCTCATACGCTAATACCCCATGCCTTCTTCTTGGGAAAGTGCTGCCAGTTCATCCAGCGCTTCGCTTCTGTCTTTTGCGATACCTTGTTTATACGATTGAATATCGGTTAATAGCACTCGGCGGTGAGTGCCTACCTTGCGAAACGGTATTTTTCCGCTTTCAAGCAAACCAACCAAAAACGGACGGCTTACATTAAGTAAATTGGCGGCTTCTTGCGTGCTTACTTCTTGGTGGTGCGGGATTAAGCTAACGGCATTTCCCTTCGACATTTCAGCCAACACATCGAGCAATAATTGTAATACAGCTCCTGATAACACCATGTCATCTGTTTCACCGTTAGAGCCACGCAAAGAAAGCTGCACTCGATCAGCGTCTGCGTATTTTGATAAGGCGCGACTGGATATTTTGGCTTGTTCCACTTCTTGCGCGTTCGGCATGTGAACAACATTATGTGCATTCATTTTGATTCTGCCCTTAATGAATTAATTGATGCCAAAAGCATAGCACAAACGAAATAAACGAAACAGAAAGAACTTGTTTCATATATGGCATTGCCAACAATGGCGTAAGAGCGCTAACCAAGTAAGTCTTGTTTTCGAAGGCTTTAAGTTTTCTATACGGTTAATTGGATATTTGCGGGTAGTATTGGATAGTTGTTTCGACTTTTTAACACCCCTAAAACGCAAAAACACTGCCAAGCATCCAGCTAACTGTAAGGTAAAGGCTTTGTATTTTCGGTTTTATTTGAAGTGGTAACACGGACTTTGCCAGAGAGCAAATCTTGCATTAAAGCTTTTTTTATTTCTGTGATAGAGCTGAGCTTTTGTTCAACATTTTTAATTTTCATATCTACAGAATTTAGAGCCTCACAGATCTGAACCTGCTCTTTAAGTGTTGGAAGCAATACAGGAAATTGTTTTAGCTGGCTTGAATTTAGGCTTGCTAAATTTGTGGTTTGCTTAGCACAGCCAAGATAGTATTGCTTGCCGTACTGGCTACCTGATAAATAATTAAAAAACATAGGTAGTAATTTTTCTTGGTTGGTTCTTACAACAAATACGTGGTTTTGATGTACGCATGGAGAAATTTGATTTTTCCAAATAAAGCCTCTGCCAAGTTTGTCAAAGTCGCCACCTTCATTAACTAAAATATCATTATCACGCAGCATAAATCGCTCAAGACGAGCTCTATCTAGCTGTAGTGTTTTTATTTCGGTTAAATCAAGGTAACCATCTTGTACATTCGCTACTCGAAGGTAGGGAACTTCAATAAGATCACCTGTAACTTTACTATTCTTTGCTACACCTGTTTGAATAACGGCAACATCTTCAAGTCGCGCATGTCCCCACGCCTTTGGTATCCGCCCTACGGGGGAGTCTTTGTATTCGGTGTGGCCGATGCCTTGGGTGAGGAGTTGTTGCATCATGCCAGTTTTTAGGTGTTTGAGTTTGTCGATTTGGGCGCGTGTTTTTTCGATGACGGTATCGACGGAGGTTAGGATGGTGGCGATTTTTTGTTGTTCAGGGAACGGCGGCTTTAAGAACTTATACTCAAGTAAATCACTATTTTTTAGATTGTTAATTGCACTACCAGCTAGAGAGAAATCAACTTGTTTTTGAAATTGATCAGAAGAGAAAAGATGTCCTACAAAATCAGAACTGATGTTTTTTAGCGGTCTAAAAATACTACAAAAGGAGCCTACTGTGTATTTGGTTCCTGTTGGTATATGGTTAAACGTCGCAGATTTACCTACCAAGTTTTTACTGCCGTTCGACATACAAACGGCAATATCTCCAACTTCTGCAAGCTGTTTTGGGTTAACTTTTTCTTGAACAACATACTGGACATCTTTATGGATTAAAGCACCATGTTGAATATTGTTTGACCTCAGCAAAGTAACCGTTGTGCTAGTTGATTCATTTGCAAGATCACACGGCTTATACGTGACACCACGAATACCTTCACAAAGCTCACCTAAAGTAACTGTTGCCCAACTATCAGGAAGTCTTTTAATCATTAGACGGCTCCTGTACTTTGAATTTATTCATACCCTAACTCCTTTAAATAACCGCGCATTATTTTTTCTGCTTCAGCCACTTCGGCATCCAGTTCATTGAGTGATACGCGGTATTTATCCCACCAGTGTTCCAGTTGGGTGATGACGCTGGCGGGGGTATCGGTGGGTACGGATTGGCGGATGTGTTCTTTGGTTTCTATTTCGGATTTGAACAAGTAATAGTCCGTCTCATTTTCAGAACTAGGGCGAGGAACAAACACGCTGCTTACGTCAAAATCGCCAAGTATTTCTTGGCGAATGTAGTCGTCTTCTACTTCGCGTACAGGAATGCCGCCGTGGAGGATGGCGCGCACGTCAAATATTTCGGGTGGTGGGCTGGTGTCGGCGTAGCGGCGGATGTTGAGGTTGTAGTCGTTCTCAGCAATCTCGGCCAAGGTGAAGACTTTTGAGTAGCGGCGGACTTCAGCAAAGTCCTCAAAGGTCTGTACGATTTTCTCAATATCTTGCGGGCGCAGGCTATTTTGGTTTTTGCCTTCTTGGTAGTCCAGTTCGCCATTAATAAACAGCACTTTGCCTTTGCGTTCGGCGGGTTTGTTTTTGTTGATAATCAATAAACACGCGGGAATGCCGGTGCCATAAAACAAGCCAGAAGGCAGGCCGATAACGGCTTCCATTAGGTCGTCTTCCAGAATGCCTTGGCGGATGGTTTTTTCGCTGGCACCACGGAATAGCACGCCGTGCGGCATGACCACGCCCATCATGCCTTCGCTATTGAGGCTGGCAATCATGTGTTGCACAAAGGCAAGGTCGCCTGCGTCTTTGGGTGGTGTGCCATAGGGGAAGCGGCCAAAGGGGTCGTTATCGGCTTCGTCTTTGCCCCATTTTTTTAGGCTAAAAGGCGGGTTGGCGATAACGCGGTCGAAGGTCATTAGTGTGCCGCCTTCGGTGTGTTGCGGGCTGCCAAGGGTGTCGCCTTTGCGGATGTCGGCGTTGTGTACGCCGTGCAAAAACATGTTCATTTTGCAAATGGCCCAAGTGTTAAGGTTCATTTCTTGGCCATATAACGACAGGTTGGCGGCGTTTTCGCCTTGGGCGGCGAGGTAGTTGCGCGTTTGAATCAGCATACCGCCCGAACCCACGGTGGGGTCGTAAATACGCATACCCGCTTGGGGTTTGAGCAGTTTTACCAGCAGTTGCACCACTTCCGATGGTGTATAAAATTCGCCGCCTTTTTTGCCTGCGCTGTCGGCAAACATTTTAATCAGGTATTCGTAGGCGGTGCCTAATAAATCGGGGCGTTCAAAGTCTTGGTTGCGCAAGCGGTAGCGGCTGAAATGGCTTAGCAGGTCGCGCAGTTTTTTATCGGAGAGTTTGTTTTTAATGTTGAAGTCGATGGATACCAGCACACCTTCCAGCGAAGTGTTGTGCTCTTCGATGGCTTCCATCGCCTTATTCAGCTCTGCGCCGATGTCGTGCTTGAGGTCTTTAATCGCCTCCCAGCGCGCAATCGGCGGGATATAAAAGGTGGTGTCGTATTCGTCTTCATCATCGGCCAGTGCCAGCGCTTGCGCCTCGGTTTTACCGGTGCCGATGTAATAGGCGACCACAGCTTCTTTGGCTTCATCAAAGGCATCGGATAGACGCTTTAAGAACATCATGCCGAAGATGTAATCTTTAAATTCAGAGGCATCCATGTTGCCGCGCAAAATATCCGCAGCTTCCCATAAAAAGGACTCAAGTTGTTGCAGGGTAACTTTCTGGCTCATTAATGAGATTCCATGTGCAGCGAAACAATAGAACAAGCCGTTCTCTACTCAGCTGAAGAAGACGCTGAGCGGCTTGTATATAAAGGGATTAGATGCGGCTGAGCATAGCGCTAAAAGTACAGTGCTGGAAGCCTAGAGGTGGTTCTCGCTGGCCTTATCGCCTCTCAATGCAAACCAACCTAGGGCAGCCCTATAATCTTTACTCTTGAGGCTGTTACACTTCCGGCTCTTGTTAAGGAGCTCGTTATGTCTGCTCATCCGTTTGCTGCACTGACACCTGATTTAGTGCTCGATGCCGTTGAAAGCCTTGGTTTTTTAAGTGATGCGCGGGTGTTGGCGCTTAATAGCTATGAAAATCGTGTCTATCAAGTTGGGATTGAAGATAAAACGCCGTTGATTGCGAAGTTTTATCGTCCTGAGCGTTGGAGTGATGAGCAGATTCTGGAAGAGCATGCCTTTTCTTTTGAGTTGGCCCAATGCGATGTGCCCTTGGTCGCACCGATGCAGCATCAGGGTCAGAGTCTATTTGAGCATGCCGGTTTTCGCTTTGCGTTATTTGAACGCCGCGGTGGTCGTGCGCCCGAGCCGGGCAATCTGGATCAGCTGTACCGTTTAGGTCAGTTACTGGGCCGCTTACATGCAGTGGGCGCCAGTAAAAATTTTAGCCAGCGCCCAGAGTTGACTGTCGCCAGTTATGGCCATGAATCTTTTCAGCGCTTGTGCAGCGGCGCGCACGTCCCGAAAAACTTACGTCCTGCTTGGGAATCCGTGGTGCGCGATTTGCTGCTTAAGGTGGATGCTTTATTTGCTGAGCACCCGTATCAAGCGATTCGCGTGCATGGTGACTGTCATCCCGGTAATTTATTGTGCCGTGATGAAAGCTTTTTTATCGTCGATTTAGACGATTGCCGCATGGGCCCTGCGATTCAAGATTTGTGGATGATGTTGGCTGGTGATTATCAAGAGCGCTTATCGCAATTGTCAGAGCTGGTGGATGGCTACCAAGAGTTCTATGATTTTTCTGCTCGCGAATTGCCGCTGATTGAAGGTTTACGCGCTTTACGTTTGCTGCATTACAGCGCATGGCTGGCGCAGCGTTGGGATGACCCGGCGTTTCCGCAAAGTTTTCCATGGTTTGGCACTGAGCGCTATTGGGGTGAGCAGATTTTGATTTTGCGTGAGCAACGCGCGGCTTTGGACGAGCCTTTTTTAAAGCTTTTTTAACGGCAGGCAAGACACTGGTAGTGCCTGCGCACTAGAATACTCCAACTTTTTAGTTAGCTGGCTAAGCAATATGACTTTTACTCCTAATCCCCGCCGTGGCTATCTGCTGGGCTTGCTGGCTTATAGCGTCTGGGGCATGTTTCCGCTGTACTTTAAAAGCCTCGATGGCACCCCGGCCGATGAAGTGATCGTGCATCGTATTCTTTGGTCAGCGCTGTTTAGTGCGGGCTTATTATTGCTATGGCGCCACCGTGGTTGGTGGCAAGAGCTGTGCGCTCACCCCAAGCGTTTTATCCTCTTAGCGGCTTCTGGGGCTTTGATTGCGAGCAATTGGCTGATTTATGTGTGGGCGGTACATCACGATCGTATGGTTGAGGCCAGTCTGGGGTATTACATCAATCCGCTGGTCAATGTGTTAT
>JAAYFI010000088.1 GCA_012728315.1 Gammaproteobacteria bacterium | reverse complement strand
GTAGAAACATCAAAATATATAATAAATACTTCTGAAGTAAAGGCCAGACTTACTACTCCAAATACAATACTTCTTGCAATTATGGCTGGAATATATGTGGGTATGGGTGCTTTTGGATACATCTTCATTGGACAAACTATGGGTAATATAGATGTTGGACTTATGAAATTTTTTGGGGCTGCAGTTTTCCCTGTTGGCCTTATGCTGGTAGTTTTTACTGGTAGTGAATTATTTACAGGAGATACTTTAATGACAATGGCGGTTTTAGATAAGAGAATAAATTTTCCAGAAATGATGAGGACTTGGATCTTAGTTTATTTAGGAAATCTAATAGGTTCCATAGCTTTAGCTTTTGCAATTTATAAATCAGGTATGATTACAGGAGCCACAGAAGAATTGGTTCTTAAAGTAGCTGGAGGTAAATTAAGCCTTGATTTTACAAGCGCAGTTATCAGAGGATTGCTGTGTAATATCCTTGTAGTTCTTGGCATGTGGCTATCTTATTCTGCTCAAGATGTAGGATCTAAAATCCTAGGTATATGGTTTCCTGTTATGCTTTTTGTCCTAGTAGGATTTGAACATAGTGTAGCAAATATGTTTTTTCTTCCCCTTGCTAAGTTTGTAGGTATTGGTCCTAGCTGGATTGATATATTCACTCTAAATATAATTCCTGTAACTATAGGAAACATATTAGCAGGAGGAATAATGATTCCATTTGTATACTACAATGCACACATACAACCACTAAAAGATAATTAAGTGATAAAAAGAGAGGCCTAGGCCTCTCTTTTATGCTTTCTCCCAATCTATATATTCATTTAAAATATCCATAAATTTTATAAAGTATTCCTTATCTTCTTCTGTAAATCTTCCTTTTAAAGGGCTGTCTAGGTCTAATACTCCGTAAGCTTTATTGTCTTTTATTATAGGTAATACTAGTTCAGACTTTGAAGCATTATCGCAGGCTATATGTCCTGGGAAAAGTTCTACATCTTTTACAAGCTGAATTTCTCTTGTTTCTAAGGCTGTCCCGCATACTCCCTTACCTATCTTTATTCTATTACATGCCGGTAATCCTTGAAAGGGTCCCAGAACTAATTCACCCTCCCTTAATATATAAAATCCGGCCCAATTTAAATTTTCTACTATATTAAATATTAAGGCTGCAGCATTGGAGATATTTGCAAGTGGGTCTTTTTCACTTGAAAGCTGTCCCTTTAAAAGAATCAACATGTATTTATATCTCTCTCCTGCATTCATTTTTTTAATAGGCTCTAAATTTATCATCCCTATCTACCCTGTCCTTTTCTTCCTCTTGATTTGGTGTTAGATTTTGATTTGCCTTTTGAGGAAGATTTCTTATCCCATTTTCCCTTTGATTTAAAATCAGACTTGGATTTGGATTTAGAGTTTCTGGATCCCCCTTGACCTTTTTTCTTTACCATATCTTTACTTTTTAAGGTTGTTTGTATTTTCTTTTCTATAGATGATAGGTCTTCTTCATTGTTAGGAGTTACAAAAGTATATGCTTTTCCCTTTTCTCCGGCTCTTCCAGTTCTACCTATTCTGTGTATATAGG